>JALFVL010000020.1 GCA_022787165.1 Clostridiales bacterium | reverse complement strand
TTGCGAACGGGGTTCGCTCGGGACGCTTTGCCTGCCTGTTTCCCGCACAGCGGGCGGCAGGCTTCGGTCCTCCTTAGATCCCTCTTGACTCCCTATAACCCCCTTGAAACGACCAGGGCTGTGGCCCTGGACCCGGGGCTGTATCCCTGATTTGCAAACAAATGCATTTTGCCTTGAAACCGGAACAGGGTATGCTTCGGTTAAGGTGAAGAAAGCCAAGGCTTTGCTGTGCAGCCTTCAATGCACTTCTCGGTCTGCTTCTGTTTCAGAAGCCGGCCTTATCATTCTTTCAGGAGGCAATCATGCTGGACATTGCGGTCATCGGCGCGGGCCCCGCGGGCTATTCCGCCGCCATCAGCGCGAGAAAGCGCGACAAGTCCGTCCTCGTCATCGGCCAGCACACGGGCTGGCTCGCCCGCGCGCAGGAAATCGCCAATTATCCCGGCCTGCCGAATATCTCCGGCCCGGCGCTGCTTGCGGCCATGCGCGATCAGGCCAGAGCCCTCGGCGCGAAGACGCGCCCCGGCGTCGTCCATCAGGTCGTCCCGATGGGCGATTCCTTCGGCCTGTCGCTGGGCGCGGATTTCGTCGAGGCCGCCACCGTCGTGCTCTGCACCGGCGCAAAGCAGCCCCGGCTGCTCCCCGGCGAAGGCGAGCTGCTCGGCCGCGGTGTCAGCTATTGCGGCACCTGCGACGGCATGCTCTACCGCGGCAAGCGCGTCGCCGTCATCGCTCAGGGCCCGGAGGCGCTGCACGAGGCGAACTTCCTGGCATCAATCTGCGAGCAGGTCGCCTATTTCGGCGCGCCCGACCCGGCGCTCGATCCGCGCGTTGAGGTGCGCGAGGAGAAGCCGGAGGCGATCCTCGGCGATGCCCACGCGACCGGCCTGCTCTGCGGCGCTCTGGAGCTGCCCTTTGACGGCGTCTTCATCTTCCGCGAGGCGATGGCCCTCTCCTCGCTGTTGCCCGGGCTTGAGACCGAGGGCGCGTTCATCCGCGTCGACCGCATGATGCGCACGAGCGTGCCGCGCGTCTATGCCGCGGGGGACTGCACCGGCCTGCCGCTGCAGGTCGCCAAGGCCGTCGGCGAGGGCTGCGTCGCGGGGCTCTCCGCCGCGCAGCGGCTCTGAGAGGGCCGTCCCCGGCGCGGGCACGGCGCCGCGCTTGGAGAAATCTCCGTATGAAATCCCCCTGCGCACAATTCAGGCATGGGTAAAATACCGAAAGTGGTGGGAAAAATAACCTTTTTCTTGCCTGCCGGATGAAAATTGTGATATAATCAATATAGAATTGTTGCCAGTTGCCGTCTCGCGAAGGGAGGGGGAATATTTATTGCGCACGATTGAAACGGGCCGGGCCGTGGTTGACATCGTCGCCTGGCCGGAAGACAGGCCCTGGGAGGGCCGCTACCAGACGTCCAGCCAGATCGAGAAGGGCGTCTGCCGGCTGCTGCTCTCGCCGGAGGTATTCCACAACGCGGCCAAGGCCAACACGGCCTACAGGCGCTTCGCCCAGAAGATCCGGCGCGCCGGGCTGGAGCCGCCCAATGTGCAGTTCCGCGCGATGCTCTCCCGCGCGTCCCGAAACATGTTCTGCTATCTGACGACGACCGAAAGCGTCTTCAATTCCGCCTGCGAGATCGGGCGCGTGTATGTCGTCGAATCCGGCATTGACGAGCGGCGCAAGCTCTGCGCCATCCTCCTTCGCGAAGGGGATGAGCGGGAAGCCTGCGCGGCGGAATGAAAGAGGCCCTATGAACACCCTGCCCCCCGCTTATGTGGATCAGATGAAACGCCTGCTCGGTGAAGCAGGCTTTTTTGCGTATGAAAGGGCGCTTTGTTCGCCCGTGACGCGCGCGCTGCGCGTCAACCTGCTGCGCTGCCCGGATGGCGTGCCGCCCTGCGAAATCGAGGGGTTGGGCGCGCCCGTGCCCTGGGCGAAGGGCGCGTATTTCGTGGAAGGAGACGCGCGCCCCGGCCTTTCGCCCCTGCACGAGGGCGGGCTGTATTATCTCCAGGAGCCCAGCGCCCTCTCTGCCGTCACGGCGCTTGACCCGCGCCCCGGCGAGCGCATCCTTGACCTGTGCGCCGCGCCCGGCGGCAAGAGCACGCAGATCGCCGCGCTGATGGGCGGACAGGGGCTGCTCGTGTGCAACGAGCCCGTGCCCTCGCGCGCGCAGGTGCTCTCCCGCAACGTCGAGCGGATGGGCGTTGCCAACGCCGTCGTCACCAGCGCGCTGCCGGATGCGCTCGCCGCGCGCTTTCCGGTGTTCTTTGACAGGATTCTCGTCGACGCGCCCTGCTCCGGCGAGGGCATGTTCCGCCGCCAGATCGAGGCGCGGGACGAGTGGAGCGAAAACGCGCCGCGCGGCTGTGCCGACAGGCAGCTTAAGATCCTTGAAAGCGCCTGCCGGATGCTCGCGCCCGGCGGCACAATGGTCTACTCGACCTGCACCTTCAACGACACGGAGAACGAGGGCGTGCTGACCCGGCTGCTGGACGCGCACCCCGAGCTGTCGCCAGTAGCCTTCGCGCTGCCGGGTCTGCCCGAGGCGAAGGGCGGCTATGTCCATCTCTATCCGCACGAGATACGCGGCGAGGGGCATTTCGTCTCGCTCCTGCGCAAAAACGCGGACGCGCCCGGCGCGCCGGAGACACTCGCGCCGGAGACATTCGTGCCGGAGACACTCGTGCCAGAGGCGTTCATGCCGGAAAGGGCCCCGGCGCCGCGCGGCAAAAAGGCCCTGCCCGCGCGCAAGCCGGGGAAGGATGCGCCCGGCGAGGCCGCGCTCCCGCAGGGCGTCCTGCGCCCGGGGGTCGTCTTCCCGCGGCTGCATCTGGCGGGCGGCGCGCTCTGGTCGCTGCCGGAGGGGATCGACATTGCGCGGCTTGACGGCCTGCGCGTGCTGCGCACGGGGCTGCTGCTCGCCCATGCCGAGGGACGGCGCATGGAGCCCGACCATGCGCTGGCGATGGCGCTTTTCCCGGAGCAGGCCGCGCGCACGGCGGAGCTGACGATCGAGCAGGCGCTCCTCTACCAGGCGGGCGAGGCGCTTGCGCTGGGCGAGCGGGAGAGCGGCTATACGCTGATGACCTGCCGCGGCGTGCCGCTGGGCTTTGGCAAGCAGGCGGGCGGCCTGATGAAGAACCACTATCCCAAGGGGCTGCGCCGCCGGTAGACGAAGGGGTTCCGTTTTCCCCGCGTATCGTGTATAATGGGTCATCGGAAGGAAGTGCTTTCCCATGTTCACGCCCAATCCCTATGGCCTGTTCTCGATGCCGCCGCTGGAGACGCAGCGGCTGCGCCTGCGCCGCATGACGATGCGCGACGCCCGGGACGTCTTTGCATACAGCCGCGACGAGGAGGTCGCGCGCCATGTGCTCTGGTCAGCGCAGAAGGACATCTCCGAGGCGAAGGACTATCTGCGCTACATGCTGCGCCGCTACCGCGCGGACGAGCCCTCGAGCTGGGGCATCGAGGAGAAGCGCACGGGCAAGCTCGTCGGCACGATCGGCTACATGGCCTACAGCGAGGACAACGGCAGTGTCGAGGTCGGCTATTCGCTGGCGCGCTGGCTCTGGAACGGCGGCTACATGACCGAGGCGCTCGCCCGCGTGATCGATTACACGTTCGACGCGATGGACGTCAACCGCATCGAGGCGCAGCATGAGCTCGACAACCCCGCCTCCGGCCGCGTGATGGAGAAATGCGGCATGCAGCGCGAGGGCGTGCTGCGCCAGCGGCTCTACAACAAGGGCAAGTTCGTCGATGTGGCGCTGTACGCGATCCTGCGCGGCGATCCCCGGCCGATGAAGGGAAAATACTGAGTCCATCGTCAAACGCCCAGCGGAGCGCGTCTCCCAGCGCGTGAAAGCACTGAGAATTTCAAAGCCTTCTTTGAAACCTCTTTATTCAGGAAAAAAGCAAGCCTGAAATCTTTAAACAACCATTGCATCCATGCAAAGGAGTCCCATGATCAAACTCATCGCCTGCGATATGGACGGCACGCTCCTGGACAGCCAGAAGCGCCTGCCCGACGGGCTTTTGCCCGCGATTCAAAAGCTGCGGAGGCAGGGCGTCCTCTTCGCCGTCGCCAGCGGCCGCCAGTATGCCGCGCTGCGCCGCGACCTTGAGCCGCTTGCGCAGGATATCCTCTTCATCTGCGAAAACGGCGCGCTCGTCATGCGGCGGGACGAGCAGCTGCTCATCGACCCTATCGATCCCGCGATGCTATCCGATATCGTGCGCGCCGCGCGAACGCTGGAGGGCGTCTATCCCGTGCTCTGCCGCGCGCAGACGGGCCTCATCGAGCAGACCGCCGCGCCGGATTTTCGCGCGGAGACGCTGCGCTATTACCCGGCCCAGCGCGTTGTGCCCGACCTCATGGCCCACACAGGCAGCCCGGATGTCTGCAAGGTCGCCTTTTATGACGAGGGCGACGCGCAGACCCATGAGCTGCCCACGCTAAAGCGCGAGCTGGGGGACAGGCTTTCCGTCATTCTCTCCGGCGAGCACTGGGTCGACGTCATGAAGCCCGGCGTCAACAAGGGCGAGGCGCTGCGCGGCGTCCAGCGGATGCTGGGCATCCGGCCCGAGGAATGCATGGCCTTTGGCGATTACCTCAACGACTGCGAGCTGCTCGGCGCCGTCGGCGAGAGCTACGCGATGGAAAACGCGCATCCGGCGCTCAAGCGCATCGCCAAATACATCGCGCCCAGCAACGACGAGGACGGCGTCATGCGCGTGCTGAGGGAGCGGTTTGACCTGACATGAAGAGCATCGTCGTGGATCAAGGCTGGGACGGCCGCCGGCTGACCCGCTTTTTGCAAAAGACGCTGCCCGCCGCGGGCATGGGGCAGATTCGCAAATTCCTGCGCCTGGGGCGCGTGAAGGTCGACGGAAAGCGCCCGGGGGAGGATTTCGTCCTCGCCGCCGGGCAGCGCGTGGAGCTCTACGTCGAGGACAGCTTCTTTGAAGCGCCCGAGCGCGAGGACCCGTTCTACTCGAAGATACATCCGAAGCTCTCCATTCTCTATGAGGACGCGCAGGTCATGCTGCTTGACAAGCGCGCGGGCCTCGTCTGCCATCCGGACGAGGGCGAGAAGGTGCATACGCTGCTGACCCATGCGCAGGCGTATCTCTACCAGAAGGGCGAGTGGAGGCCGGGCGCGGGCTTTGCCCCGGCGCTGTGCAACCGCATCGACCGGATGACCTGCGGCATCGTGATCCTCGCCAAAACGCCGGAGGCGCTGCGCGCGATGGACGCAAAAATCCGCACGCGCGAGGTCGAGAAATACTACCTGTGCATCGTGCACGGGCGCATGAAGCACCCGGAGGGGACGCTTGCCCACCTGCTCATCCATCGCCCGGGGGAAAAGAAGGTCGCCGTCGCGCGCAGCGGCGAGCCCGGCGCGAAGGAGGCCGTCACCTATTACCGCGCCGTCGACGAGCGCGGAGGGCTGACGCTGTGCGAATGCCTGCTGGGCACGGGGCGCACGCATCAGATCCGCGCGCAGTTCGCCGCCATCGGCCATCCGCTGCTGGGGGACAACCAGTATGGCAGCGCCAAGCGCAACGCGCCCTTCGGCGTGAATGGTCAGGCGCTTTGCGCCTACCGGCTGCACTTCGCCTTTGAGGACGGCGGCGGCGTGCTCGAGGGCCTCGGAGGGCGGACGTTCCAGGTGAGGGATGTGCCGTTTGTGCGCGAATTCTTCCCGGATGTGGTCATTCCGCAGCCGTGAGCGGGGTTTGCGCCTGAAGCACGCCGGGTGCATTCAACCCGTCTCAATCGTAGGCTGCTGCGCAGCCTGCTCTGAGACTGCGTTTTGGAGACTTGATGGGATACGGCGGGGCTGCCGCCCCGCACTCCGCCTGAGGGACATCGTCCCTCAGACTCCCCTCTTCGCTTCACGTGCGAAAAGCATGTTTACCGGAATGTTTGCAGTTTCCGCCCTGTGCGGAGGAAAGGAGCCAACCATGAAGCGTTCGCGATGTGCAAGCCTGTCTCTGTCGCTGCTGCTGGCGGTGGGGTTTTGCCTGATCTTCGCGTACAGCAACACGCCGCTTGGCCCCGCCATCGGCAGCGACAACGCGATCTATCTGACGATGGGCACGGCCATCGCGCAGGGCTATGCGCCCTATACCGAAGTTTTCGACCACAAGGGCCCGCTGCTCTTCCTGCTTCAGGCGCTGCCACAGGCCGTCGCGGGCGGCTATTCGACGCTGGCCGTGTTTGTGATGGAGATGCTGTTCCTCCTTGCCTGCCTGCGCGCGGTCTGCGCGATTGCCGGGGAGGTGGGCGCGCCGCGCCTGCCCGCGCAGATCGCCTATTTGGCGCTGATCTGCGCGCTGACCGACGGGGGCAACCTCACGGAGGAATACAGCAATCTCTTTACGCTGCTTGGCATTCTCTTCGCGCTGCGCGCGTTTGCGGGGGAGCGGGCACAGGGGGAGCGGCTCTTTGCCCGCGCGCTGGGCATGGGCGCGATGACGATGCTCGCCTTCCTGATGCGCGCGAACAACGCGCTGCCGCTGTGCGCGATGACGGCCGTGCTGGCGCTTTGTCTGCTCGCGCGGCGGGAGCTTGCGCCGCTTGGGCGCTGCGCGGGCGGGTTTGCCGCCGGGCTGCTGCTTGCGGGGCTGCCGGTCGTGCTCTGGCTGGCCGCGCAAGGCGCGCTGGGCGAGGCCATCTACGGCTCGATTCTGCACAACATGATGTATGCGGAGACGGACGGCGCAGGCCGGCTGCACATGTTGCTCTTTGACCGCTACGGGCATATCGCGCTGCTGCTGGCGGCGCTTTCCTGCCTGGGCGCGCTGACGCTTTGGCGTCGCGCCCCGGCGATGACGCTCTCGCTGATCGCGGGCGCGGCGGGCGCGGGGCTGGCGGCGCTGATCTCCCACAAATACTATGTGCATTATCTGGTGCTGGGCGCGCCGTGCGCCGTGACGGGCGTCGCGCTGCTGCTGGCGGCGGCGAAGCGGCGGGGGAAGCGCCTCTGCGGCGCGGGATGCGCGCTGTGCGTCGCGCTGTGCGCCGCCGTCCTCGCCGTGAGCGGCGTGCAGGCAAACGAAAGCCGCCTAGTCTGGCGCGGGGAGGATTTTGACGCGTTCACCGCCGACGCGCAGGCGCTCTACGCGCAGGTGCCCGAGCAGGAGCGGGAGAGCTTCATGGCCTACCGCGTCGAGCCGCGCTGGTATGTCGCGGCGAGGGCGCTGCCCTGCATGCGCTTTTACTTCCTGCAGGAGATCCTCGCGCAGGCCGACCCCGCCGTGATGGAGGAGATCGTGGAGGAGTTTGAGAGCGACCCGCCGCGCTGGCTGGTCATCTACTACAACCGCGAGTTCGGCCCGCCCTACGACGCGCGCGTCGCGGCGATTTTCAAAAGCGACTATGAATTTGTGGACGCGCGCGGGCAATATCAGCTCCTGCGGCTGAAGGAGGCGGGAACATGAGGCTTTCGCGCCCGCGCGGCGGATGGATGCGCGCGCTGCTGCTTATGGGCATGGCGCTGATGATTCCCTGTTTTCTGTTCACGGCGCTCAACACGCTGCTCTCTCCATGGCCGCTCTATGGCAGAAACCGGCCCCTGCTGGCGCTGCTGACGGCGCTTGGCCTGCTCGCGCTGCTGGCGGCGCTGCGGGCGGCGGGGCGTCTGGAGGCGGCGTTTGCCCGCCGGGAGCGCGCATGCCTCGCGCTGGCCGCGCTTTTTTATCTGGCCGTGCAGCTGGGCCTTGCCTGCGCGCTGCGCTACACGCCCAAGACCGACCTGGAGCAATGCGTGACGGCGGCGCGGCTGATCGTCGAGCAGGGCACGTTTGGCCAGAACGAGCGCTCCGTCGTCTATTTTTCGCGCTATCCGCATAACCTCGGTCTCGTCTACGCGTTTGCGGCGATTTTGCGCGTTTGCCGCCTCTTCGGCGTGACGGATGTCTTCTTTCCGTCGGTTCTCGTCGCCTCGCTGCTCTTTTTGATGGGGCTGCTTTGCAGCGCGCGGCTGTGCCGGCGTCTGGGCGGCGTGCGCGCCGAGCTGCGCGTGCTGCTGCTTTTTGCCTCCTGCCTGCCGTTTCTGTATGCGTCCTCGGAGCTGTATACCGACGCGTTTTCGCTCGCGTTCCCGCCTGTGATCGTGCTGTGCGCCGTGCGCGCGCGGGAGGCGGCTTCGCGCAGAGGCCGCGCGCTCTGGGCGCTCGCGTTCGCGGCGTCGTCGTTTGTGGGCGCGCAGCTGCGCTTCACCTCGATCATCGCGGCCATCGCCTGCCTGATCGCGCTGCTGCTGCAAAAGCGGCCAAGGCTGACGGCCGCCTGCGCGCTCGCGCTCGCCTGCGCGTTTGCTGTGGGCGGCGCGGGGATGGACGCCGAGACGGCGCGCCACCTGAGCGATGCGCAGCTCGAGCAAAACGAGCTGCCCAAGCTGCATTACATCGCGATGGGGCTGCCCGTGCAGGAGGACGAGGGCTACGGGCAGTACGAGAGCGGCGGCTGGCTGCTCTTCTCGACCTCCTTTGACGATCCCAAGGCGCGCGACGCGGCGCTGCTTGAGGAGGTCATCGACCGAATCTACTACGTGCGCTATCCCTCGCGGCTGCTGAGCCTGCTCTCGCGCAAGAATCTCTCGACCTTCGGCAACGGAACCTTTGGCCTCAACGAGATCATCGAGGCGGACGCGCACGAGCCGGACAACCCCGTCAAGCAGGTCATCTTCGAGGGCGGCGCGCTCTACGGCGCGTATTACCATCTGACGACGGCGCTTTTCTGCGCGCAGATGCTGCTCGCCTGCGCCGCCTGCGCCCAGGCCGTGCGCAGGAAGGAGGAAAAGGCGGCGGCGATCATGATCGCGCTGCTGGGCGCGTTCCTCTTTTTGAGCCTGTGGGAGACGCGCGCGCGCTACTTCTTCCAGTTTGAGATGCTGCTGCTGTGTGCGGCGGCGCTGCTGGAGCCGCCCGCGCGGCGGCAGAAAAAACACATCCCGGCATGAGGCCGGAAAAAAGGAGCATGTCAACCATGACGACCCTGGCGAGGAGGCTGCTGATGGCGGTTTTGGCGCTTGCGCTGATGGCCGCGCTGTTCTGCGCGGGGCTGATCGGCTTTGTCTATTACAAGGAGACTCACCTGCCCCAGTGGCAGGAATCCGACGTGATCATCGTGCTGGGCGCGCAGGTCAAGGAGGATGGCACGCCCTCCGAGGCGCTGCGCCGGCGGATGATCGCCGCGCTGGAGGTCTACCAGGAGAAGCGGCAGACGATCATCGTCTGCGGCGCGCAGGGGAGCAACGAGCCGCGCGCCGAGGGCGACGTCATGCGCGACTGGCTGATCGCGCAGGGCGTGCATGAGGAGGATATTGTCGCGGAGACAGCCTCCTTCAATACGCGCCAGAATCTTGAATACGCGAAGGCGATCATGGAGCACAGGGGCCTTTCCCGCGCGCTGATCGTCACCAGCGACTACCACGTCGCGCGGGCGCTGCGCCTGTGCGCGCAGACCGGTATCGAGGCGACGGGCAAGGGGAGCCCCTCCAAGCCCGAATACTTCATCAAAAACCACCTGAGGGAGGGTCTGAGCTGGATCAAATTCTGGCTCGAAAGCATGTGATGAACAGGGAAAGACTGGCGGGCGGGCTCACGGCGATGGGCATCGCCTTTGATCAGACGGCGCTGGAGCGCTTTGAGGCGTTTCACGCCATTTTGGACGAATACAACGCGCGGATGGATCTGACCGCCGTGCTCGAGGAGGACGAGCGCGTCGACCGGCACGACCTGGACAGCGCCGCGCCGCTGGCGCAGGGGCTGCTCGCGCAGCAGGCCCGCGTGATCGACGTGGGCACGGGCGCGGGCTTTCCGGGCATGCCGCTGCTGATCCTGCGGCCCGACCTGCGGATGACGTTTCTGGATGCGCTGCAAAAGCGCATCGCCTTTTTGCAGGATGCGCTGTCCCGGCTGGGCCTGACGGCGCAGACGCTGCATGCGCGCGCGGAGGACGCGGCGCGCATGCCGGAGCATCGCGAGGGCTACGACGCGGCGGTCTCCCGCGCCGTGGCCAACGCCGCCGTGCTCGAGGAGCTGACACTGCCGTTTCTGCGCGAGGGCGGACTGGCCATCGCCTGGAAGGGCCCGGGCGTGCAGGAGGAGCTGACCGCCGCCCGCCGCGCGGCCTTCGTGCTGGGCGGCACGGTGCGCGGCGTCGTGCCCGCGCCCGTTCCCGGACGGGCGGACTGGCAGCATGTGCTGCTGCTGACGGACAAGACCGGCAAAACGCCGAAGGCCTATCCGCGCAAGGCCGGAACGCCCGGCAAGAAGCCGCTGGGCATGTGAGCAAGGGAACCTCATCCGCAGGCGAAGCGTGGAATGCAGAATTTTCCATCTGCCCAAAAGGATCCTCCCAAAACCAAAAACTCCCCCTCATGTCTTTTGTGCAAACGGCAAACACTGTCTGCAAAAGGAGATGAGGGGATTTTGTTTTCTGCGTTCTTTCGCCGCCCCTATGGGCTCTTTGTGCTGGCGGCCGTGCTGGCCACGCTGCTTTGCCTGTTCCCCGTGAGCGCCGACGCCCCGGAGGCGGGCGACCCCGCGCTGCGCGCCGCCGCGCCAACGCCGGAGGCGCTTTTGGGCGTGCCCGCGGGCGCGGATCTCTCCGAGCGCACGGCCTCAGGCTGCATGCTCCATCAGACGCTCTGCTACGCCCCCTGCGGCCACAGCGTGCAGCATCGCGTCGCGCTGCCCGCCGCGCTCGTCGGGCTGAGCCGCCAGGCGCTTGAAAAGGAGATCGGCGGCGTGATCCCGGGCGCGGCGGTCACGGGCTTCTCCGCCTCGGAGGTCGATGTCTCGCTGAGCCTTGACATCCCCTGCCCGCTGCATTGGGTGCTGCGCGCCGGGGAGGACGGCATGCTTTGCGTCATGCAGAACCGCTCGGGCGACACGCTCACCGCCGTGCGCGGCAGCGACGTGCCGCTCGCCCTCGTCCCGCAGGAGGACAGGGCGCAGCTGCTCGCGGGCGGGCTGGTGTTTGACGACGTGCAGGCGCTGGAAGGCTATCTGGAGAGCCTGAGCAGCTGACGCCCGCGCAGGAAATTATCTCACAGTATGAGAAGAAACGGAAAAACTGACATTTGAGGCAGACGCGTTGTATCGTTGGGCGGTTTTCTGTTGCGTGGGCCTCGGGCGGATGGTACAATGCAGCCATTCAAACGAAGCACAAAGACGCCGGGGCCGGAGCCCCGCCGCAGGACCACAAGGAGGAATCAGCGATGCGCGTCGTCAAGAAACCTGAGGAACGCAAGGCGGAAATGGTGGCCGCCGCTTCAAAGCTCTTCGCCGAGCAGGGCTTTGTCAGAACCTCCGTGGCGGAGATCGTCTCGGCGGTGGACGTGGCCAAGGGCCTGTTTTACTACTATTTCACGACGAAGGACGACATGGTGAAGGCCGTCGTCGAGGGCTATTGCAGTTATCTGGGTTCCATTGCGGAGCAGATCGCGGATGGAAGCGGCACGGCGGAGGAGAAATTCGACGCGCTGCTGGGGCATGAGGCCTGGCAGCAGTGCTTCACGGCCCCGCTGACGCGGGACCTCTGCCTGCCACAGCATGCGGCGCTGTACATGGACACCTGCGACCGGATGGTCGCGCACATGGCTCCCGCGTTGGAGCGCATTGCCGCGCAGGCGCTGCGCGAGCGCGGCGGCAATGAGGCGGCCGCGCACAGGATCGTGAACATCGGCCTCTACGGCATCCTGATGACGGCGCGCAAGGGCGAGACGAGCATGGACGACGTGCGCGACATGCTCACCCGGCTTTTCGGCCTGCGCCGCGAGGCGGCGTAAGCCGCCGCAGGGATCGACGCTGCACTCAGGGTGAAAGCCCCTTTGATATACAGAATATCTCCCTCTCTCTTCACACGGCGGGGGCCGCTGCAAGGGCGCAGCGGCCCCCTGCCTGTATGGAGAGGGCCGCCGCGAGGGGGAGGCCGCTGCGCCCGTATGCCGGAAAAATCGCGCATCCCGATGCAGAGCGTGTTGAAAAACTGATGGAAAAAATCAAACTGTGGGAAATTGGTCTCCATAATTGACAACCGATTCACATAGTTTTATAATAGGTTTATCTCTTAATCAAGGAGGAGCTTTTTTATGAAAAAGCTTGGTTCCATTCTGCTGTGCGCGCTGCTGGTGCTCATGATGGCCGCCGGCGCGTGCGCGGAGACCTGCACCGGCGCCGCAAACGGCATCGGCGAGGTCGTCGTGACCCTGACCGTCGAGGATGGCAAGATCACCGCGGCCGAGGTCAAGGGCGACGGCGAGACCCCCGGCTTTGGCGGCATCGAGGCCTGCCAGGACGGCACCTTTGCCGCGCAGATCGTCGAGGCGCAGGGCGCTGAAATTGACGGCATTGCGGGCGCGACCGTGACCAGTGACGCCGTGCACAAGGCGACCGCCGCCGCGCTGCAGGCCGCCGGCCTGATGGAGGCCGACGTCGTTGAGGTCGGCGACGCCGAGTGCGACATCGTGATCGTCGGCGCGGGCGGCGCGGGCATGACCGCGGCGCTGCAGGCCGTCGACGCGGGCGCGGAGAAGGTCATCGTCGTGGAAAAGACCGGCTCCACCGGCGGCAACACCTCCCGCGCGACGGGCGGCATGAACGCGGCGAAGACCGTCTTCCAGGATGCCAACGAGTGGAAGGACGCGACGACCACCGCCGTGGAGAAGACCATCGCGGGCGCGAAGGAAAAATACGGCGAGCAGCTCGCCGACCTCATCGCGACTGTCGAGGCGCAGTTTGAGGCCTACAAGACCAATCCCGAGGGCTACTTCGATTCTCCCGAGCTCTTCGCGCTGGACACGATGGTCGGCGGCAAGGGCATCAACAACCTTGATCTGGTCATGACCCTGGTGAACGGCTCTGCCGACGCCATCGACTGGCTGGCGACCAAGAACGCGAAACTGACCAGCGTCGGCGCGTTCGGCGGCGCGAGCGTCATGCGCATCCACCGCGCGCTGACCGACGAGGGCAAGACCACGCCGGTGGGCGCGTATCTGGTCAAGGTGCTGACCGCGGACGTGGGCGAGGAGGAGAAGATCGACCTGCGCCTGAACACCGCGGCGACCGAGCTCGTCGTGGAGGACGGCAAGGTGACCGGCGTGAAGGTGGCCTCCGAAAACGGCGACTACACCATCACCGCGAAGGCCGTCATTCTCGCGACCGGCGGCTTCGGCGCAGACCTTGAGCGCGTGGCGGCGTATGCCCCGAACCTCAAGGGCTTCGTGACCACCAACGCGCCGGGCGCGACCGGCGACGGCATCGACATGGCCGTGGCCATCGGCGCGGCGACCGTTGACCTGGAGCAGATTCAGATTCATCCGTCCGTCTATCCGGAGACCGCGGCGCTGATCACCGAGGGCATCCGCGGCGACGGCGCGATCCTCGTCAACCAGAAGGGCGAGCGCTTCATCAACGAGCTGGAGACCCGCGACGTCGTCTCTGCCGCCGAGCTGGCGCAGGAGGGCGGCTACGCCTACACGATCGTCGACCAGAAGATGATGGACGCCTCCTCCACCTACGCGGGCTATGCGACCAAGGGCTACGCCGTCTCCGGCGACAGCTATGAGGCGCTGGCCGAGGCAATCGGCGCCGATCCGGCCGTCTTCGCCAAGACGATGGAGGATTGGAACGCGGCCGTGGCCGCGCAGAGCGACGAGGCCTTTGGCCGTCTGTCCTTCGCGCAGCCGCTGGATACCGCGCCCTTCTACGCGATCAAGGTCGCTCCGGGCATCCATCACACGATGGGCGGCATCGTGATTGACACGCAGGCGCAGGTGCTCAACGAAGCCGGCGAGGCCATCCCGGGCCTGTTCGCGGCGGGCGAGGTCACCGGCGGCGTGCATGGCGCGAACCGTCTGGGCGGCAACGCCGTGGCGGACATCGTCGTCTTCGGCCGCATCGCGGCGCAGAGCGCGGCGGCGTATATCGCCAAGTAATTTTTCCGGCATGCAGCAGGCAGGGGCTGTCCCGAACGGGGCAGCCCCTGCTTTTCTGTCCTACTGTGCCTCACCCGCCATCATCGCGCATTCGACGGCGCTCAGGCGCGCGGCGGCCTGCTGGCAGAAATCGCCGCAATGGCTCATCCTGTCCGCCTCGGGCAGCGCGATGTATTCCTTGAGCAGCGTGACCATGCCCTCGGCCTCGCCGCGCAGGCGGCGGAAGCGCCCCTGCTCGTCGTCAAGCGCGATGCGCAGCACGTCGCAGCGCGCGCTCAGGCGGTCAGCCCGGCGCAGGGCCTCGCCGTCCTGCGCGGGGGCATTCTCCTGCGCAGCCGGGGCCGCATGCGCGAGCGCGAGATCAAGCAGGTGATCCAGCGCGGAAAATAGCTGCATGAGCTGCGCGTCGCCGCTTCCTTGGGCCTTCTCGCGCAGCGGGGCGAGCGGCGGATGCTCCTCCCCGGGCTCCGCGTAGGGGCTGACGAACGGCACGCCGCGCTCGCGCAGCCGCTCCATCACGCGCTGCACCAGCTCCGGCCGCGTGCGGATGATCGAGCGGTATTTGTTCTGATAGCGGAGCATCTTCGTGCGGTCGCCCTGCGCGAGCTCGCGCACGCAGGCGCGCACGCTCATGCCCTTCGCCCGGGCCGTGAGCACGCGCTCGAGCAGCGCCTCGACCTCGTCGGGCGCGAAGGTCTCAAAGGGCAGGCTCCTCGCCGCGCCCTCGCCCTCCTGCGCGCGAAGCTGCGCGTAATAGAAGTTGCGGATGCTGTTGGGGCGCCTGCCCAGCGTCTTGCCCATCTTCTCAAAGACGCTGCGCAGCGACTCGCCCGATTGCCCGGCCTGCTCGACGCTCTCGCGCAGCGCCTCGATTTCCTGCGCCTGCCATCCGCCGTGCGGGCCGCGGACGGGGCGGGATGCGCGCGGCGTGCCGGCGGCTTCCAAGGGCATTTCCATGATGTTTGTCCCTCCTGTTTTGATGGATTCTCCCCGCATGCGCGAGGAGGCGGGCAGCCCTCCGCGCGGGAGAGACGCCTTTGCATGACAGCATGTGCATGCCTGTCAGAATTTATGCGGCCCCTCGGGATTCCGGGCGCGGGCCGCGTCATCGTGCTCCCCTTTGACAAAGGAAGGAAAAGCGGTTGTCCCCTGGCTGCTCATCAATCGGGCGTGATGCTGCGCGCTCGCGCAGGCGGCGGCTTGCCCGCCGACAATACAGTCTATGACTCTTTATGTCCCGGCATGCAGCGGCTATGGCGCAAAAGCATTGCTACACTTTCCAAAATGCGCTATAATAAGCAGGAGTGACGCTTGGAAGCGCTGCGGCGCGCCGGGCATGCGCGGCCATGAGGGGCTGCCGCTTCAAGCAGAGAGGGAGGATTGTATCATGAAATATGTGCTGGTGATCGGGGACGGCATCGCCGACGAACCCGTTTCGGAGCTTGGCGGCAAAACGCCGCTTGCGGCGCTCACGCTTGAGCAGATCGACCGCCTGGCGGGGGGCCGTCTCGGCCTTTGCCAGACCGTGCCTGCGGGCGTTCCGGCGGGCAGCGATACCGCCATCCTCTCGATTTTTGGTTACGATCCGCGCACCTGCTACACCGGGCGCTCTGCGCTGGAGGCGGCGGGCATGGGCGTCATGCTGCGCCCTGGCGAGACGAGCCTGCGCGTCAACCTCTGCGCCCTTGAGGGCGAAACGTTTGAGGCGGCCCGCATTCTTTCCCACAACGGCGGGAGCATCGAGGGCGAGGAGGCCGTCGAGCTGATGCAGGACCTTGTGCATGACCCGCGCTTTGCGTCGCTGGCCGCGGCGTTTGGCTTCACGGTACACATCACGCCGACCTTCCGCCACATCGGCGTGATCGACGCGGCGCATCAGCCGCAGGGCGAAACGCGCTTTGCCGAGCCGCACAACCATCTGGGCGAGGCCATCGCCCCGCTGCTGCCCGAGGGCGCGATGGGCCCGGCGATCACGGCGCTGATGCGCGCCTCCTACGAGGTGCTGCGCGAGCATCCCGTCAACCGCGCGCGCATCGCGGCGGGCAAGCTGCCGGCGAACTGCATCTGGCCCTGGGGCCCGGGCAGCGCGATGGCGCTTGACAGCTTTGAGCAGAAGTACCACAAGCGCGGCAGCGCGGTCTCGGCCGTGCCGCTGGTCTGGGGCATCGCGGGGCTGTGCGGCGTCGACACGCCGCGCGTGCCGGGCGCGACGGCCGAGCTGGAGACGAATTACGAGGGCAAGGTGCAGGCCGTGCTCGACGCGCTTGAGGGCGGCGCGGATTTCTGCTGCATCCACATCGAGGCGCCGGACGAGTGCGCCCACGCGGGCGACGTGGAGGGCAAGTGCGAGGCGATCCGCCGCCTTGACACGCGCGTCGTCGGGGCGCTGCTTGAGCGCCTGCCGCAGGTCGATCCCGATTTCCGCATGCTGCTGCTCTCCGACCATCCGACGCTGCTGCGCACGCGCGGCCACGACGGAAACGCCGTGCCGTTTGCGATCTACGACAGCCGCCATCCGGGCGCGCCGCGCAAATTTGACGAGGCGCATGCCAGGGAGACCGGCGATTTCCTCGCCGAGGGGCCGATGCTCCTGCGCGCGCTCTTTGAGCAGGACTGACGCCGAAGCAGTTTTTGCCGGAACAGGGGAAGAAAACCGGTCGCTGCCGCGTCCTGTTACGGGAGGGCGCAGGCAGCTTGCCCCAAATGACCGATAGAACGGCAGGCCCGCGCGCCTGTGACGAGGAGAACACCATGATCCATCGCTTTTTCGCGGCGCTGCTCGCGGCGCTTTCTCTGATGCTGGCCGCCGCGCCCGCCCTGGCCGAGAACACGCAGGTCAGGCACTATCTGCTCCTGGGCGAGGACGGCTACGCGGAGGACATCACCGAGGATGCCCGAACGGACACGATCGTCATCGTCTCGCTGGATTCCAGATACAACCGCGTGATCATGACCTCCGTGCTGCGCGATAGCCAGATCAACAATCCGCGCGGCAACGCCACGAAGATCAACCTGCTCTACAAGTATTACGGCTTTGAGGGCGTCACGGCCTGCCTGGAGCGGGAGCTGGGCATCGAGATAGAGGGCACTGTGCTCGTCAATTTCGAGCATGTCAAGCCGGTGATCGACGCGCTGGGCGGTGTGGATATCGAGATTGACGAGAGCGAATACATCGCCATCAAGAAGATCCTGCTTGGGCAGGACCCGAACATGCCCGAGGGGCCCGGCCTCGTGCACATGACCGGGCGCATCGCGCTGGCCTACATGCGCACGCGCGCGACGGGCGAGGGCGGCGATTTTAGCCGAACGCAGCGCCAGCGCAAGGTCGTCAGTCAGCTCTTTGACAAGTGCCGCGACCTGTCCCTGCCGGAGCTGGTTAGCATCTACAACCAGATCTCGCCGGGGCTCAGGATGGATCTTTCCGCGATGGACATTCTGGGCGTGATCTCCTCCGGCTATGGGCTGATCGCCGGCCAGGCGGATTTCGTCGAATTCCGCATTCCGCAGGACGGCACCTACGCCTACACCACGGTCAACGGCTCCTCCGCGCTAAACGTGCGCTGGAAGACGAACATGACCCTCTTTCACGAGCTGCTGGACAACGCGCCCGAGGAGGAAGAGACGGACGCGGCCTCCTGAGCGCGAAAGACAGCAACGACACACGAATCTGCGAGGAAGAAACCGATGAAAAACCTGCGAATCCTGTCCGCCGCCTTGCTTTTGACCCTGCTGGGCGCGTCCTGCGCGCCGGCGGAGGAGAGGCTCGACCTGTCGCTCTTTGACGAGGAGGAGCCGTCCGCCGCCGCGACCTGGGAGGACGCCGTCTTTGAGACGCGCCCCTGGTATGAGCGCGCCGACGGCACCGACTGGCGCGTGCAGGACGACGGCTCCGTGATCGTGACCATCTCCGCGACGGGCGACGTCACCATCGGCGGCGACACGCGCAAGAGCGGCACGAGCATCTTTGACAAGCAGCTGGCACAGGAGCCCTCCGGGCTGAGCTTCCCGCTGGAGAACGTGCGCGGCCTCTTTGAGCAGGACGACATGACGATCGTCAACTTCGAGGGCACGCTCACGACGACCAAAAGCGCCACGAAGAACACCTATTCCTTCGCCGCGCCGCCGGAGTATGTGCAGGTGCTGACCTCGGGCAGCGTCGAGGCCGTGTCGCTTGAGAACAACCACATCCTCGATCACGGCGCGGCAGGCTATACGCAGACCTGCGAGACGCTTGACGCCGCGGGCATCCGCTACAGCGGCCATCTGGGCGCCTCGACGTTTGTGACGGATACCGGCGTCACCATCGGCATGCTCTCCTATCAGACCTTCAACGGCAACTACGCCAACATCTACGCCTCCATCGAGAGCGACATCGCCGCGCTGCGGGCGCAGGGCTGTCAGATCGTGATCGTCTCCTATCACTGGGGCGAGGAGAAGGACTACATCCCCAACGAGCGCCAGGTGCCGCTGGGCCGCGCGACGATCGACGCGGGCGCGGATCTGGTGCTGGGCCATCACAGCCACAGGATGAACCCGATCGAGGTCTACAACGGCAAGTACATCTGCTACTCGCTGGGCAACTTCTCCTTCGCGGGCAACATCCGCCCGGACGACATGGATACCTTCATCTTCCAGCAGCGCTTCCGCGTCTGGCCGGATGGCACGGCGCAAAACGAGGGCTTCCGGATCATCCCCTGCTCGATCTCCTCGCAGGAGGACGTCAACGACTTCAAGCCCACGCCCAAGGAGGGCGAAGCGGCGCAGGCCGTCGTCGAGCGGCTCTATGAGCTGAACGCGGACTTCGAGAAGACCTATCAATCCACCGGCGTCATCGCGGTGGAGAGCTATCCGACGCAGTGGCTGACAGAATACTGAGGCAGATTCCGGATTGAAAAACGCGCCGCAGGCGCGCAACAGGGGAGGGAGTCTGAGGGGAATCGTCCCTCGGGCTCCCTTCTTCGCTTCGCGCGGCACAAACGATGAATCAATGGGAGGAAACCACCATGCTCGCATCTATCGGCCTGATCCTTCTGCTCGGTCTGGCGGCGGCGGCGCTTTCGGGGAAGCTCGGCCTGCCGCGCATCATCGGCATGCTGCTGTGCGGCATTCTGCTCGGGCCGCATGTCCTGGGCTGGCTGGGCGGGAGCATCCTCGCCGTCTCCGCGGAGCTGCGGCGCATGGCGCTGGTCATCATCCTGCTGCGCGCCGGGCTGACGCTCGACCTTCGTGACCTGCGCCGCGTCGGCCGGCCCGCCGTGCTGATGGCGTTCCTGCCCGCGCTCTTTGAAATCGGCGCCTGCGTGCTGCTCGCCCCGGCGATCTTCGGCGTCTCCCGCGCGGAGGCGGCCGTTTTGGGCGCGGTGCTGGGCGCCGTGTCCCCCGCCGTCGTCGTGCCGCGGATGGTCGAATTGATCGAAACCCGGCGCGGCACGAAGCAGGGCGTGCCGCAGATGATTCTGGCTGGCGCGTCGCTTGACGACGTGTTCGTCATCGTGCTCTTTTCCTCCTTTGTCGCGATGGCGCGCGGCGAGGCGGCCTCTGTGCTGAGCCTTGCGCGCATCCCCGTCTCCGTCGCGCTGGGCGTCGCGGCGGGCGCGGGAGCGGGCATGCTGCTGGGTGCGTTCCTCGCGCGCCGGGGCGAGGCCGTCCGCCCGGGCGAGCGCACCGTGCTCGTCCTGGGTCTGGCGCTGCTGCTGATGGCGGCGGAGACCGCGCTCGAGGGCGTTGCCCCCTTCTCGGGCCTGCTCGCCGTCATGGGCATGGCCGCGGCCCTGCGCATCCGCCTGAGCGAAGCGCAAACGCAGCGGCTTTGCGCGCAGCTTGGCGAGCTCTGGATCGCCGCGGAGGCGCTGCTCTTCGTGCTCGTCGGCGCGGCGGTCGACGTGCGCTATATGCTCGGGGCGGGCGCGGGCGCCGTGGCGCTGATCCTCGGGGCGCTGGCGGTGCGCAGCCTCGGCGTCTGCCTCTGTACGGCGGGCACGCCGTTTACGGGCCGGGAGCGGCTCTTCTGCGTGCTCGCCTACCTGCCCAAGGCGACCGTGCAGGCGGCCATCGGCGGCGTGCCGCTCGCGCTGGGGATGCCCTGCGGCGACCTCGTGCTCTCTGTCGCCGTGCTCTCCATCCTGCTGACCGCGCCGCTGGGCGCCATCGCCATCGACCGCAGCGCGCCCAGGCTGCTTGAGCAGGAGAGCCCTTCAAAATCGATCTGATTGGCGCAGGCGAGGCAGGAATCCGCCAAAGCGCGCAGAATTAAAACTAAGTTACCCTTTCCGGGCGCAGGACTGCGCCTGCAAGCAATCGTGGGGGCAGATGGGGAGATTCTGTGGCTGAAGAGATGGAGCTGCTCCGGCGCATCACGCCGGAGGAGGAATATAACGCAGGGCTGGCGATTTACCGCGCGGGCGGCGTGCATCCTCTGGAGGAGGAGAACGGCCTGCTGCGCTATGCCGTGGACGGCGAGCCCCGGCGCGTCGTGCGCGTGGGCTCGGGCAGCCGGCTGAGCGGGCGCTGCTCCTGCGACTTTTTCGGGAACGTGCACAAGCCCTGCCGCCACCTCGCCGCGGCGATGATGATGGCGGTGGCGACGGGCGCGATCGAGGAGATGCGCCGCCGCCGCGCGCGGGAGAACGCCGGGGCGCTGATGGCGACGCTGCAAAGCGCGCTGCCGATGGAGACGCCGCTGTCGCTGGAGGTCACGCTGCGCGTGATTGGCGAGCGGGAGCCCATCCGCGTGTCGCTGCGCGTGGGGCAGGAGCGGATGTACGTCGTCAAGTCGATGGCGCAGTTTTTGCAGGCGCTTTCAAATGGCGAGAGCCTGTCCTTTGGAAAGGGCTTCGTGCTGGAGCCGCAGTGGATGGGCTTTGCCGGCGTCGACGCGAAGATCATCGCTCTTTTGCAGGACGCGGCCTACGTCGTCTCGCTGGAGGGGCGGCTCGTGCAGACCGGGCTTGACGCCAAGTATCTGGCGCTGCCGGATCGCTTCTGCCGCCGGCTGATGCAGCTGCTGATGGCCAAGCCGTTCAGGCTGTCCTTCGGCGAGGAGGTCGTGCCCATTCCCTCCGTCTTCGACGGGCAGGCGGAGCTGCTCTTTGGCGTCGCGGCGAGCGGGCGCGAGCTCGAAATCCGCGCGCAGATGCCCAAAACCCTGCGGCTGCTGGAGCCGGGCGCGGAGTTCGTCTACTGCGAGGGCGACGTGCTGCGCCTGCCGCAGGCCCAGCGCGAGATCGTGCGCGTGATGGCGGCGTCGGGCCGGGAGGGCCAGGCGGCCTTCCGCTTCGACGCGGCGCAGACGCCGCGCGTCATCTCCGAGCTGCTGCCCGCGCTGGAACGGGCGGGCGCGGTGACGCTTGACGGCGCGCTGGCCGAGCGCATCATCCGCCGTCCGCTCCGTGTGCGCGCGTATTTTGACCGCGAGGAGAAGAGCATCCTCTGCCGGATGGCGTTCGTCTACGGGGACGAGGAGATCGATCCCTTCGCACCGGAGCGCGCCGGCGGGCAGGAGGGGGAAAACCTGCTGATGCTGCGCGACGCGGCGGGGGAGAGAAGGGCGCTTGACCTGCTGGCGGGCGCGGGCTTCTGTATGCAGAAGGGACGCGTCCTGCTGCGCGGGCAGGAGAAGGTCTACCGCTTTTTGACCGAGGGCATCTATCAGATGCAGGGCGCGGCGGAGGTCTACTGCTCCGACGAGTTCAAGCGCATGACCCCGCGCAAGCCGCATTTCTCCGGCATGCTGCGCATGCAGGACGGCGCGCTGCGCCTGGAGATGGAGGAGAACGGCGAGCCCGCGCCGGAGCTCATGGCGATTTTGCAGGCGCTGCGCGACCGCAAGCGCTACTTCCGCCTCAGGGACGGCTCCTTCCTTGACCTGACGGACATGGAGGAATGGCGCGAGCTGGCCGAGGCGGCCGCCGGTGGGGAAAACGCCGCGCCGGAGACGGACGACGGCCGCGGCGTCGTGGAGATCGCCTCCTACCGCGCGGCCTACATGCTCAGCCTGCTCGAGGGCGGCGCCCTGCCCGTCACCGCGGACGACGGCGTGCGCGGCGTGGTTTCAAGCATGGACGCCGAGGGCGAGCCCTGCCCGGAGCCGCTCTACGGCATGCTGCGCCCCTATCAGAAGCGCGGCTTCATGTGGATGCAGGCTCTGGACCGGCTGCGCATGGGCGGCATCCTCGCCGACGACATGGGCCTGGGTAAGACGCTGCAGGTCATCGCGCTGCTGCTCTGGGCGAGCGCGGGCGGCGTGGAGGAGAGGCGCCCCTCCATCGTCGTCGCGCCGACCTCGCTCGTCTACAACTGGATGGCGGAGATCGGGCGCTTTGCGCCGTCGCTGCGCGTCGTCGTGGGCGAGGGCACGCAGGCCCAGCGCGCGCAGATGATCGCGCGGCTCGCCGCCCAGAGCTGCGACGTCGACGTCTACATCACGAGCTACCCGCTCATCCGCCGCGACATTGGCCAGCTCTCGCAGCTGACCTTCCGCTTCGCGATCCTCGATGAGGCGCAGTATATCAAAAACGCGATGAGCGTGGGCGCGGGCGCCGTCAAGCAGCTCAGGGCGCAAACGCGCTTCGCGCTGACCGGCACGCCGATGGAGAATCACCCCGGCGAGCTCTGGTCGATCTTCGATTTTGTGCTGCCGGGCTATCTGCTCTCCTTTGCGCAGTTCATGCATCGCTTTGGCGCGGGCGAGGAGACGGAGGTGCTGCGGCGGCGCATCCGCCCCTTCCTGCTGCGCAGGCTCAAGGGCGACGTGCTGCGCGAGCTGCCGGAGAAAAACGAAATTCAGATGATGGCCGACATGACCGAGGAGCAGCGGCGCGTCTATCAGGCGAGCCTCATGCGCCTGCGCTCGCAGGTCGAGGGCATGCTCGGTGGCAAGGGGCGCATGGAGGTGCTCGCGGCGATCACGGAGCTGCGCCAGATCTGCGGCCATCCCTCGCTCGTGCTCAAGGACTACGCGGCCTCCAGCGGCAAGCTCGACCTGCTGCTGGATATCCTGCCCGGCGCGCTGGAGGCGGGGCATCGCGCGCTGATCTTCTCGCAGTTCACGCGGATGCTGCGCATCTTGCAGCGAAGGCTCGAGGCCGCGGGCATCGAATGCCTGTATCTGGACGGCGAGACGCCCTCCAAGCGGCGCATGGAAATGGTCGGGCAGTTCAACGGCGGGCAGGGCCAGGTCTTCCTGATCTCGCTCAAGGCGGGCGGCTCGGGCCTCAACCTCGTCGGCGCGGACACGGTCATTCACTTTGACCCCTGGTGGAACCCGGCGGCGGAGGACCAGGCGACCGACCGCGCCCACCGCATCGGGCAGAAGAACACGGTCAACGTCATTCGCCTGATCACGCGCGGCACCATCGAGGAGCAGGTCGTGAAGCTGGGCGAGCGCAAGCGCGCGCTCTTTGACCAGATGATCACCGCGGGCGAGACGATGCCCACCCAGCTGACGCAGGAGGATATCCGCGCGCTGTTTGAATAAAGCGCGCCTTGACGCCCCGAACGGACAGGACATATAATGGCTTTACCAGCCGCGAAGCGAAAAGGGGAGTCTGAGGGACTTCGTCCCTCAGGCAGGTATTAGGGCGGCAGCCCTAACCGTTCCCAAAGAGAAAAAGATGCAGTCTCAGAGCAGACCGCGAAGCGGTCTACGATTGAGACGGATTCCTTTCGCCAACCAGGAAAACCAACAAACCCAATCCTCATTTTCCTTTTGCATAATCCGACAAGGAGCAACCATGACGCACATCATCTGGGATTTCAACGGCACGCTGCTGTGCGACGCGCAGCTCTCCGTCGACACGGACAACGCCGTCTTTGACATGCTCGGCCTGCCGCGCATCACGCTTGAGACCTACCGCGAAAGGATGACCATGCCCGTGCGCGACTTTTACCTCGCGCTGGGCATCGACTACGACGTCCACCCCTATGAGACGATCGCGCGGCTGTGGCTCGACCGCTTCAACGCGGGCGCCGTCGGCGCGGGTCTGGTGCCGGGCGCGCTTGAGACCATCCGCCGCCTGGGCAAGCAGGGCCTGACGCAGTCCGTGCTCTCGGCGAGCTACGAGCCCTCGGTGCGCAGCCAGTGCGACGCGCTGGGGCTGACGCCGTATATGCGCGCCGTCGACGGCCTGGAGGATGAGAGCGCCGCGCGCAAGACCGATATCGGCCGGCGGCAGATGGCGCGTCTGGCGCTTGATCCGGCCAGGACCGTGCTGGTGGGCGACATGGTCGCCGACGCGGAGCTTGCCCATGCGCTGGGCGTTGCCTGCGTGCTCGTGCCCTGGGGCCATAACGACCTGGCGCGGCTTGAGCGGACGCGCTGCCCCGTCGCGCACAGCTTTGAGGCGCTGGAGGAACTGCTGCTTTCCATGAAATGACGCCGGAAGGACGCCCGGCGAAGGGAGGGGAATCCCATGCCCGAAAACATCCATGCGGGCCATCGCGCCCGGCTGCGGGAGCGGTTTTTGCGCGAGGGCCTCGAGGGCTTTTCCGAGCACGAGGTGCTCGAGCTGCTGCTGACCTTTGCCATTCCCCAGCGGGACGTCAACCCGCTCGCGCATGCGCTCATCGCGCGCTTCGGCTCGCTTGCCGGCGCGCTGGAGGCGGACGCCGCCGAGCTGCGCCAGGTCAGCGGCATCGGCGAAAACGCCGCCGTGCTGCTGAGCCTGATGCCCGCGCTGCTGGGCCGCTACCAGAAGAGCGCCATGGGCGAGCGGCCGATTCTGAGCAACTTCGCGCAGGCGAAGACCTTCTGCGGCGCGCTCTTTTTCGGCGCGCACGACGAGCGCTTCTACATCGTCTGCCTGGACAAGAGCGCGCGGGTCATCCACACGCAGATGCTCCACCGCGGGACGATCGACGAGGTCGCCGTCTATCCCCGGCCTGTCGTGGAGATCGCGCTGCGCCACCACGCGCATGCCGTCCTGCTGGCGCATAACCACCCCGGCGGCATCGGCGAGCCCTCGCAGGAGGACTATCAGGCGACGCGCGCGCTCGTCGCCGCGCTGCGCCCGGTGGGCATCGGCGTCGTCGACCATCTGATCTTCAGCGGGGCAAAGGCGCACTCCATGACCATGCACAGCGAATGCGGCGACGACCAGCCCGAGGAATTCAGCTATTTCATGCGCAGCCGCCAGGTGCCCGGCCGGCGCGGCGCGCTGCGCGAGGGGGCGCAGGATGGGCTCGTCGCCTTGAGCGAGGAGACGCTTTGAAGGCATGCAGGCGGGTCTTCCCGCTTGCTTTTTTTGCTTTTCATGCTATAATCAAGGCCGTGAGCGCCAAAAGGCGCGCGGATGGGCGTAAGCCCCGGGAACGGAGTGCAAGTCTCCGGCAGTAGCCGCTGCTGTAAGGGAAAACGCGGCCTCCCAGGCCAAACAGGCAGTCACTGGCTTCTACGCCCTGCGAGCGGGCGGAGGGGCCGGGAAGGCGGGAGGACGCAGACCCAAGCCAGAAGACCGATCCGCGCGCGCCGGGCCCTCCGGCTGTGAGGAAGACGACAGGAGCGCCGCAAAAAAACAAACGCAAGGAGAAATGCAGCATGAAAAAACGAATTCTCGCTCTGCTTGTGCTGGCCGCGCTGATGCTCGCCGCGTGCGCGCTGGCCGAAAAACCCGATACCGACCGCGCGGGCAACCCCATCGCCCTGCCGGATACCGTCGAGCGCATCGTCTGCCTGGCCCCGAGCACGGCGGAAATCCTCGAGGGCCTCGGCATGGCGGACTGCCTCGTCGCGGTGGACACGAATACCGCCGCGCAGATGGAGAGCGCGCAGGCGCTGCCCGCGTTTGACATGATGGCGCCGGACTGCGAGGCCATCGCGGCGCTTGCGCCGGACGTCGTCTTCACCTCCGGCATGGCCTATATCAGCGGCGACCCCTACCGCGCGCTGATCGACCTGGGCATCGCCGTCGTCGACATCCCGTCCGCGAGCTCCATCGCCGCGATCGAGGAGGACATCGCCTTCATCGGCGACGTCGTGGATCGCGCGCAGGAGGCCGAGGCGCTGGTGGACAATCTGAATGCCGAGCTTGACCGCGTCAGCGAGGCGACCGCCGCCATCGAGCCGAAGAAGACCGTGTTTTTTGAGATCAGCGCGCTGCCGTATCTGTATTCCTTTGGCAGCGGCACGTTCCTTGACGAGATGATCACGCGCATCGGCGCCAGGAACGTCTTCGGCGATCAGGCGGGCTGGCTGCCCGTCGCGGAGGAGGACGCCATCGCCGCGAACCCCGACGTGATCCTCACCAGCGTCAATTACATCGACGATCCGGTCGGCGAAATCCTCGCTCGCGCGGGCTGGGAGAGCGTCACGGCGATACAAAACGGCGACGTCTACGCGATTGACGCCAACGCCAGCAACCAGCCGAGCCAGAACATCGTGGTCGCGCTGCGGGAGATGCTCGCGGCGGTCTATCCCGAGGTCTACGCGGCGCTGTATGAGTAACGCCATTTCAAGCAAAAGGAGGAGCGGCAGGGCGGGTGTCCTGCTGCTCCTCGCGTGCTTTTGCGCGGCGGTCTTTCTGCTCGCCGTGGGCGTCGGCTCGGTCGCCATCCCCGTGCGGGAGACGCTCGCCGTCGCGCGCGCGGCGCTGACCGGCGCGCCAACGCCTGAAGCCATTCCCGCGCTGCACGTCTCGATCCTCACGAAGCTGCGCCTGCCGCGCGCGCTGCTCTCGCTCCTTTGCGGTGCATCGCTTTCCCTGGCGGGCGCGGTAATGCAGAGCGTGCTGCGCAACCCGCTTGCCTCGGGCTATACGCTGGGCGTCTCCTCCGGCGCGTCGCTGGGCGCGGCGCTCGTGCTGCTGCTGGGGCTTCGCCTGCCGCTGCCCGGCGCGGCGATGCTGCCCGCGGCGGGGTTTGCCTTCGGCCTGCTGACCGTGCTGGCCGCGATGGCGCTGAGCGCGCGCTTTGACCCCGGCCTGCGCAGCGATACGATCGTCCTGACCGGCATGGTCATCAGCCTGTTTGTCTCGGCGATGCTCTCGCTGCTCTGCTCGCTCAACCGCGAGAGCCTCGAGCGGCTCTATTTCTGGCAGCTGGGCAGCTTCTCTGGCGCGACGATGGAGGAATGCGCGCTGCTCCTTGCCGTGCTGGCGCTTTCGCTGCCCTGCCTGCTGCGCCTCTGCGGCGAGATGGATATCCTGACCTTCGGCGACGAGCTCGCCGGGACGAGCGGCCTTTCGCCCAAACGGACGCGCGCGGCGCTGATCCTGCTTGCGACGCTGCTGACCGGCACGGCCGTCTCCTTCTGCGGCGCGATCGGGTTTGTCGACCTGGTCATGCCGCATCTGGCGCGCCGGCTCGTCGGGCCGCGCCATCGCGCGCTGCTGCCGGCCTGCGCGCTGCTGGGCGGCATCTGCATGATGCTGGCGGATCTGGCGGCGCGCACGGTGCTCAGCCCGCGCGAGCTGCCGGTCGGCGCCGTCACGGCGCTCTTTGGCGCGCCGTTTTTCCTGCTCGTGTACTTCGGGCGCAGGCGAAGGGAGGCGGACGCATGATCGAGGTCAGCGCGCTTTGCGCGGGCTACGGCGGGCGCGAGGTGCTCCACGGCGTGGGCTTCACCCTGGCGGATGGGGAAAGCCTCGCGATTCTCGGGCCGAACGGCTGCGGCAAGACGACGCTGCTGCGCGCGCTGGCGGGGCTTCTGCCCTTTGAGGGGACGATCCGCCTGGGCGGGCGGCCGCTTGCGGGCATGCGCCCGCGCGAGCGCGCCGCGCAGGTCGGCATGATGAGCCAGACGATGCAGGTCTCCTTTGACTACACGGTGCGCGAGGTCGTGCGCATGGGGCGCTATCGCCTGCAAAGGCGCTCGCTTTTGGGCGGGGAGACGGAGGCGGATGAGCGCGCGGCCGAGGAGGCGATGCGCGTGACCGGCCTGCTGCCGCTTTCGGACAGGCGCGTCACGGCGCTCTCCGGCGGGCAGCAGCAGCGCGTGTTTCTTGCGCGCGTGCTGGCGCAGGAGCCGGCCATCATCCTGCTCGACGAGCCGACCAACCACCTCGACCTGCGCAGCCAGCTCGAGCTGCTTGACTGCCTGCGGGCCTACAGCGAGGGGCCGGGGAGGCAGGTCGTCGGCGTGTTTCACGATCTGACGCTTGCGCCCCGGCTGTGCGGCAAGGCGCTGTTTTTGGAGGACGGCGCGGCGCGCGCGTTTGGCGCGTTTTCGGAAATCGCGACGCCCGCGTTTTTGCGCTCGCTCTACGGCGTCGACGTGCGCGCGCATCTGGAGGAGGCGCTTGCGGCGCTGCCGCGGGCATAGCGTCAAAAAGGGCCGTTCGCAGGGAATGCAGATCCTTGCGAACGGCCCTTTTTGCGTGAGGCCGCGTCCTTTGGACGCAGGGGCATCAGAGATACCCGCCGTCCACGCCCAGCGTCTGTCCGGTGATGAAGGCGGCGCGGGGGGAGAGCAGGAACGCGACGGCCTGCGCGACGTCCTGCGGCGTGCCCAGGCGGCCAAGCGGCGTCTCCTGCGCGAGGGCGGCCTTCGTCTCCTCGCTGTGCTCGTCCATCATGCGCGTGTCGATGACGCCGGGGGCGACGCAGTTGGCGCGCACGCCGCTGGGCCCCAGCTCTTTGGCCAGCGCCTGCGTCAGGCCGATGAGCGCCGCCTTGCTCGCGGAATACGCCGCCTCGCAGGAGGCGCCCGCGCGGCCCCACATGCTGGAGATCGTGACAATCGCGCCGCTTCGGCGGGAGACCATGCCCGGCGTCAGCGCGCGGCAGAGGTAGAACGCCCCGGAGACATTGACCTCCATGACCCGGCGCCACTGCGCGTCCGTCATCTCGCACAGCAGCCCCGTGTGCGACACGCCGGCGCAGAGCACGAGTGCGTCCACGCGATGATACAGCGCGAGGATCTCTTCGCACATGCGCGCGCAGTCCGCGCTGTCCGCCAGGTCGCAGCGGCAGGCATGGGCGTCCATGCCCTGCGCGCATAGCTCCCCGGCGAGCGCCTGCGCCCGCGCGAAGCCCTCATGCCCGTGCAGCAGCACGGTATAGCCCTCCTGCGCCAGCAGACGCGCGCAGGCCGAGCCGATGCCCCCGGAAGCGCCCGTGACGAGCGCGACTTTTTTCGCCATGGTTCTCTCTCCTTGTTGACGAACCGCCTCTGCGCGGTTATGATAGGGCCAACCCATTCTATTTCGGAGGTTGACCGGTATGGCATTGCAGATTTATTGCGGCAAGGGCTTTGACACCCAGAAGGCGGAGCGCTTCTTCAAGGAGCGGCGCATCGCCTATCAGCGCGTGGACGTGCTCAAATACGGCATCGGCCGCCGCGAGCTGGAGAGCGTCGCGGCGGCCGTCGGGCTCGATGCGCTTTGTGACCGGGAGAGCAAGGCCTTCCGCGAGAGCGTCATCGCCTATACGCAGGACAGGGAGACGATCCTCGCGGGGCTGCTTGAGCGCCCGCGGCTGCTGCGTCTGCCCCTCGTGCGCAACGGGCGGCTGGCGACGGCGGGCTTTTGCCCGGAGGTCTGGGAGCGCTGGAAGGCCGAGGGGAAGCTCTGATTTATTCCCCGGCGAGCGTCGCGCCCGCCGCGAGCCCGGCGTAAACGCCGCCCAGCTCGACAAGCTCCCTGTGCGTGCCGCGCTCGAGAATTCCATGCTCGCCGATGACGACAATCTCATCGGCGTTTTTGATGGTCGAAAGCCTGTGCGCGATGACCAGCGTCGTGCGGCCCTTGGCCAGGCGGTCAAACGCGGCCTGAATCTTGCGCTCGGTCGCGGTATCCAGCGCGCTGGTCGCCTCGTCGAGGATCAGCACGCGTGGGTTCTTGAGGAAGATGCGCGCGATGGAGACGCGCTGCTTTTGCCCGCCGGAGAGCAGGATGCCGCGCTCGCCGACGATCGTGTCGTAGCCCTCGGGCATGTTCATGATGTCCTCGTGGATTTCGGCGAGCTTCGCCGCCTCGACGACCTCCTCCATCGTCGCGCCGGGCTTGCCGTAGCGGATGTTTTCGAGGATCGAGCCCGCGAAGAGGAAGACGTCCTGCTGGACGATGCCGATGCTGCCGCGCAGGTCGGCCAGCCTGATCTTTCGGATGTCCCTGCCGTCAAGGGTGATGGTGCCCTCCGTCGCCTCGTAGAAGCGGGGAATCAGCTGGCAGAGCGTCGTCTTGCCGCCGCCGCTGGGGCCGACCAGCGCGAGCATCTCGCCCGGGCGGATGTGCAGGTTGACGTGCTCGAGCACGGCATCCTTCTTCTCGTCGTAGGTGAAGGTCACGTCGTTGAAGGCGATGTCGCCGTCGACGTGGTCAAGCGGCTGCGCGTCGGGGCTGTCGACGATGTCCGGCGTCTCGTGCATGATCGCGCGGAAGCGCTGGAAGCCCGCCATGCCTTGCGTGAATTGCTCGGTGAACTGCGTCAGCTTGCGGATGGGGCTTTGCACGCTGGCGACGTACATGTTGAAGGTCACCAGCGTCGCGATGTCCATCCTGTTTTTCATGATCAGATAGCTGCCCACGCAGATGACCGACAGGCTCATCAGGTTCATCATCAGCTCCGTGCCGGAGAAGAAGCCTGCCATGACCTTGTAGTATTCCTTGCGCGAGACGACGTATTCGCTTGTGCAGCGGGAGAATTTCTCGATCTCCTCATGCTCGTTGCAGAAGGCCTTGGCCACACGGATGCCGGAGATCGAGCTCTCGATCTCGGCGTTGATGCCCGCGATGCGCTGCTTGACGGCGCGGCTGGCCGCCATCATCCGCCCGCGGCGGTAGGCGACAAACCCGACGATCAGCGGCACGGCGATCATCAGCACGAGCGCGAGCGTCCGCTGGATGCGCCAGACGACGATGAACGAGCCGATGAGCGTGACGATGGAGATGAACAGGTCCTCCGGGCCGTGGTGCGCCAGCTCCGTGATGTCAAACAGGTCGGTCGTCACGCGGCTCATCAAAAGGCCCGTGCGGTTTTTGTCGTAGAAGCTGAAGCCGAGCTTCTGCATGTGCGCAAAGATCGCCGAGCGCATGTCCGCCTCAATGCGAACGCCCATCATGTGGCCCAGGTAGGCGACGAACCATTGCGCCGCCGTGCGCAGGAGGAACAGCGCGAGCATCGCGAGCATGACGAGCACGAACGTGCGCATCAGCTGGTTGGGGATGTAGTCGTAGAGCACCCTGCGCGTCACGGCGGGGAACAGGATGTCGACCAGCGCGATGAGCAGCGCGCAGAGCATGTCCAGCGTGAACAGGCCCAGATGCGGCTTGTAGAACGCGGCGAACTCGCGCAGCGCGCCGCGCCTGGGCGCGGCCTTTTCCTCGAAGGCCGCGCGGGGGGACGGATTGCTATTCATGGCTTCCTCCTTGTGTCACCGGCCGGATCCACCTGCCCGAGCGCATGTGCAGCCCGTAGACGACGCATTTGAGCACGTCCTCGGAGAGATACATCACCAGATACGTCACGGGGACGCTCCAGTGGAGCAGCAGGCCCGCCGTGCCGGTTGCCGGCAGGCCGATCAGATACAGAGACAGCGAGTCGACGATCAGCCCGAAGCGGGTATCCCCGCCCGCGCGGAAGATGCCGACCACCAGAATCAGCGGAATGTTGCGCAGCGTCATCTCCAGCGCATAGATGATCAGCACGGCGGCGGCATCCTGCCGCACGGCGCTGGAGACGCCGAAGAGGGAGAGCAGCGGCGCGCGCAGCAGCAGCACGACGCCGCCGATGAGCACGGAGAAGCCGATGGTCAGCGCCAGGTGGCGCCGGGCGCAGTCCCTCGCGCGGCCGGTTTCGCCCCGGCCGATGAAGTTGCCGATCATCACCGCGCAGGAGGAGCACAGCCCCATGAACGCGACGCTCGTCAGATCCTCGATGGATTTGACGACCGTGATGGCGGCATAGGCGCCCGTACCCATGTGCCCGAACACGGCGCTGTACATCAGGTTGCCCATCGACCAGACCGTCTCGTTGAGCAGCGCGGGCGCGCTCACGCGCACATATCTGCGCACAAACGGCATATCGATGTCCAGCAGCGACGCAAGCGGCGCGCGCAGCATCGTCCGCCGCGCCCAGCCCGCGCCGTAGATCACCAGCGCGTTGACCGCCGCCGCCAGCACGGAGGCGATCGCCGCGCCGGTCACGCCCAGCGCCGGAAAGCCGCACAGGCCGAAGATCAGCAGGGCGTTGAAGACGATGTTGACCGCGACCGAGGCGATCGCGCCGGCGAACGGGATGACGACCCGCCGCGTGCTTTGCAGCAGCGTGCCGCCCGCGCGTGCGAGCGCCTGAAACGGATAGCCAAGCGCGATGACGCGCAGGTAGGTAACGCCCAGGGCGATGGCCTGCGGGTCGCTTGAAAACAGGCGGATGATCCGCTCGGGCATGAGCAGCGAGGCGGCCATGAACACGGCGGATACGAAAAGAGAGCCGCCCGCCAGCAGCCCGTAGGTGCGATGGATGCCGCGCGTGTCGTCCGCGCCGAAATACTGCGCGATGAAGACGGAGGCGCCGCTTCCGAAGCCGAAGAGCACGATCGTGAAAAACCACGTCCACTTGCCCGCCATGCCCACCGCCGCCAGCGGCGTATCGCCCAGCGCGCCGATCATCAGCGTGTCAATCAGCGTGAAGGAGGAGAACAGCAGGTTTTGCAGCGTCACGGGCACGGCAATGGAGAGCATCGTGCGTGTAAAGGAGGAGTGATGCATAATCCCTTTCCCCGCCGTCTCTGGCGGCTGTCACCGGGCGCTCAGCCCTTCTGGCTGACGAGCACCTGGAAGACCGGGCTGTGCTCGGAGATGAACGGCCCGTCCTGTACGAAGAAGAGCATGCCCGTCACGGGCGTCTTGAGCACCTCGCGCACCGCGCCGTCGCAGGGATTCATCAGGAAGGCAAGCTGCTCGCCCCGGCGCACATGCGCGCCCGCGAACTTGACGCGGCGCATGAGGCCCGCGCTGGAGGCGGAGACCGTCACGATGTCGTCGTTGGTGATGATCGAGGCGGTATGGCCGGGGGTCGTCTCGCTGCGGATGATGCCGCGCCCGTTGAGGAAGCGGATGATCGCGCGCAGCGTCTGGTCGGCGGCGTTTTCGTCGATCTCGCGCGTCTTGCCGGCATAGAGGGAATATGCCTGTGTGCCGGAGAGCTGCCAGACGTAGTTGAGCGTCGTCTGGTCGTAGCTGCGCGGCGTGCGCACGTAGACGTAGGGCAGGCCGAACTCGCAGCCCAGCTCCGGGTTTTGCCGCCCGGTATCCATCATGCGCACATGCGGGATGAAGGAGCCCGGCTGGTAGAAGCTCGTCAGCTGCACGCCGTAATGATACGCCTTCAGGCGCTCAAAGAGCGCGCCCGCGATGCGCTCGGTCGTCGAGCCGTTTTCATCGCCCGGAAAGCGGCGGTTGATGTCCATGTTTTCCGGCGCCCAGAGACGGGTGCCGGCGTTCATGGAAAAGCCGATGGCCGTGGGCACGACCATGACGCTCTTGCCCGGCAGAATGCCGCCGTCGCGCTCGACCTCGCGAAGAAACGCGACCAGCCGCGCGCAGACGTAGAGCTGCTGCACCTCGTCGCCGCGCAGCGCGCCCAGCACGACGCAGCTCTTTTCGCCCTTGCCGAAGCGATAGCCCAGGATATCCATGTCGTCGCGGAAATAGGACGGCACGGTGAACAGAATGTCTTTCTTCATAGCCTTTCCTCCCGGAGGGGCCAGCCGCCCTCCTTCGGTTTTTCGGCGCTCACGCCTCTTCCTGCCGCTTGAGCAGGCGCGCGATCAGCGTGCCGGGATAGACGGCGGAGTAGCTGCGCTGGCTGAAGACGAGCCCGGCGCAGGGCGCCTTGATCTCCTCGCGCACGACGCCCTCGAGCGCGTCGATGATGCGCCCGAGGATGCGCCCCTCCCGCACCCACTCGCCGATGCAGTCCTCCGGGACGTAGACGCCCGGATGCTCGCAGGTCACGCGCAGAACGTCCTCCTGCGTGCGGATGGTGGGAATCTCCTCCTGCGCGCGGGGCGGCTCCACGGCGCTGCCCGTCCACAGCCCCATCTCGCGCAGCTTGCAGAAGATGCCCTCGACGACGCGGCCGGCGATCTCCTGCGGCTTTCTGCGCCGCTCGTCCGCCTCCAGGATCATCGCGGGGGTGCCCAGGCGGCAAAGCGCGCCGGTCAGCGAGGCCTCGTAGGCCGTCTTGTCCGGGTAGATCCAGATCAGCTCGGGGCAGAGCGCGCGCGCCTGCGCTGCGAGCTGCGCCGCGCTGGCGGCGTTTAAGCGAACCTCGTAGAGCTCGCTCTTGTTCTGCGTGCTGGCGTGGATGTCGAGCACGAGATCGGCGCCGCGCATGTCCTGCACGAGCTGGTAGCAGACGCTCTCCAGCGGCGTGCCGTCGGGCGTGCCGGGGAAGGCGCGGTTCATGTCCAGCCGCGTGCTGGCGGGGACGAGGCGCTCGCCGATATCCAGCCCCAGCGGGTTGAGCATCGGGTAGACGTCGACGATGCCGTGCAGGTGCTCCTGCTGCTCCATGATGCGGGAGACGACGCCGAAGGCGATGAGCTGGCCCATCATCTCGTCCCCGTGGATGCCCGTCGCGATGCACACCCGGCCCGCCGCGCCCTCGCCGGGCATATACCGGCACCGGCGGACGGTCCATTTCTCCTCGATGGGCATGGCGACGCTCGCCACCGTGGTGATTTGCCTGATGACCGCCAAATTTGTCCCTCACCTTCAAAAAGGGGAGATGCATCTCTCCCCCTGTATTGCTCCTCAAATCCTATCACAAACCGGCGCGATTTGCAAGCAAAAGCGAATTATGCTATACTGTTTTCATCCATGGGAAAAATAAGGAAGACCCTGCCGGGCGCTCCCCGGGCCTGCCCGTCCAACCTGACAAAGGAGAGTCATCGATGAAGATTGGCCTGTTTACCGATACGTTTTACCCCGAGATCAACGGCGTGGCCACCTCATGCCTGACGCTTGAGCGCGAGCTCACGCGCCGCGGCCACGAGGTACACGTCTTCGCGCCCAAGTGCAAGGGCTGGGAGGAAAACCAGCGCGAGGGCATTCACTACATCGCCTCCGCGCCCTTCATCGCGCTCAAGGACCGCAACTTCGCCTTCCCCACGCCCATTACGAGCTGGGAGGCGGTCAAGCTCGACTTTGACGTCGTGCATACCAACAGCGAGTTCGTCATGGGCGCATTCGGCCGCCACGTCGCCCATTGCAACGGCTGCGCGCGCGTGCACACCTACCACACCGTCTGGGAGGACTATACCTACTACGTCACCCACGGCGTCGCCGACGAGGCCGCGCGCAAAATCGCGCGCAAGTATTCGCAGTGGTGGTGCGACCGGTTTGACCGCGTCATCACGCCGACGGAGAAGACGCTCTCCCTGCTGCACAAGTACGGCGTGACCACGCCCATCGACGTCATCCCCAGCGGCATGGACATCGCCCGATTCGCCCCCGGCCGCCGCAGCGCGCAGGACATCGAGGCGGCGCGCGCGGCCTGCGGCGTGCGCCCGGGCGAGCGCGTGCTGCTCAACATCGGGCGCATCGCGCGGGAGAAGAACCTGGAGCGCGTGATGCGCGTCTTCCCGGCGCTGCGCGAGCGCCATCCCGACGTGCGCCTTGTGATCGTCGGCGAGGGGCCGCAGCGCGAATACCTGGGCGAAATGGCCGCGCAGCTGGGTGTCGCGGACGCCGTCTCGCTCCCCGGGCCGAAGCCCTGGGAGGAGATCGACCGCTACTACGCGATCGGCGACGTCTTCGTCAGCGCCTCCCGCTCCGAGACGCAGGGCCTGACCTATGTCGAGGCGATGGCCTCAGGCCTGTGCGTCTGCGCCGTCAACGACGAATGCCTCGACGGCGTCATCGAGGATGGCGTCTGCGGCATCCTGACGCAGGACAGCGACGAGGCGCTCCTCGCTGGGCTGGTGCGCGCCTTCTCGGGCGAGGGCCGCGCCATCGCCCGGCGCGCGCCCGAATACGCCCGGCCCTTTGGCACCGAGGTCTTCGCCGAGCGCGTTGAGGCAAGCTACCTCAAGGCGATTGAGGCAAAGGGCGAGAGGGAATGAGCGCACGGGGACAGCGCCCCAAAAACCTCCGCAGCAACCGCCGCGATGTCATTGACACCACGGCGGTTTTTTCCTATACTGGAGTTGCAATCTCGCCGCGTCAAGCGGCCGGAACGAGGAGGCTGTCCATGCCCATCATCTTTGAGGAAAGCAATCGCTGCTTCCATCTCTCCAACGACCATGTCAGCTATATCATCCGCCTCGCGGCGGGCGCGTACCCGCTGCACCTGTACTGGGGCCGCCGGCTGCGCGCCGTCTCGGACGACCTGCTCTCCCGTCTGTGCCCGTACACGGACGAGAGCTTCTCTCTGCATGAGACGCCGCTTGACCTGCTGCCCCAGGAATGCCCGGTCATGGGCGGCGGCGACCTGCGCGAGGGCATGCTCGCCGTGCGCCATGGCGACGGCACGGCCGCGCTCGACCTGCGCTACGCCGGCCATACGATCCTTGAGGGCAAGCCGGCGCTTGAGGGCATGCCCTGCGCCCGCGGCGAGGGCGCGCAGACGCTGCTGCTGACCCTTCGCGACGCGGAAAGCGGCCTGACCGTCGAGCTCGCCTATACGATTTACGCCGATACGGACATCGTCGTCCGCAGCGCGCGCATCGTCAACGGCGGCGCGTCTCCCCTCGTCCTCGAGCGCGCGCTCAGCGCCTGCGCCGACTTTGAAAAGGCCGATTTCTCCCTGCTGACGCTCAGCGGCGCGTGGGCGCGCGAGCGGCAGATCGCCACGCGCCCGCTCGTGCAGGGCGACCAGGGCGTCTCCACGACGCGCGGCGCCTCCAGCGTGCAGACCAGCCCGTTCCTGGCGCTGCTCGCCCCGGGCGCGACCGAGGCGCAGGGCGAGGTCTACGCGATGGCGCTGTGCTATTCCGGCAGCTTCGCGGCCTCTGTTCAGGTCGATCAGCATGGCATGGCCCGCGCGCAGCTGGGCATTCAGCCGGTCGATTTTTCCTGGACGCTCGAGCCCGGCGCGGCCTTCCAGACGCCGGAGGCCTATCTCTGCTATTCCGGCGAAGGCCTTGGCGGCATGAGCCGCCAGTTCCACGCGCTCGTGCATGCGCACATCACGACCGGCCCCTACGCGAGGACAAACCGCCCGCTGCTCATCAACAACTGGGAGGCGACGTACTTCGGCTTTGACGAGGAGAAGCTCCTCTCCCTGGCCAAAACGGCGCACGACGTGGGCATCGATCTCTTTGTGCTCGATGACGGCTGGTTCGGCCACAGGGACAGCGACAACTGCTCCCTGGGCGACTGGGTCGACGACCTGCGCAAGCTGCCCCACGGCCTTGCCGGCCTGAGCGAGCGGATCCACACGCTGGGCATGAAGTTCGGCCTGTGGGTCGAGCCGGAGATGATCTCTCCGGACAGCGACCTCTACCGCGCCCACCCCGACTGGTGCATCCATGCCGGAAGCCGCATGCGCATCGAGTCCCGCCATCAGCTCGTGCTCGACCTCTCCCGCGCCGATGTGCGCGACTACATTGTCGACGCCATCAGCGCGGCGCTGCGGCGCGGCAGCGTCGACTACGTCAAATGGGACATGAACCGCAACATCAACATGTGGGGCTCGGAGGCGCTGCCCGCCGCGCGGCAGAAGGAGCTGGGGCACCGCTACATCCTCGGCCTGTACGACATCATGCGCCGCGTCATCGCGCAATTCCCGAACGTGCTCTTTGAGAGCTGCGCGGGCGGCGGCGGGCGCTTTGACCTCGGGCTCATGTGCCTGATGCCGCAGGCCTGGTGCTCCGACGACACCGACGCCTGGATGCGCTGCCGCATTCAGTACGCGACCTCCCTCGTCTTCCCACCCTCCACGATGGGCGCACACGTCTCCGCCGTGCCGAACCATCAGACGGGCCGCGTCTCTCCTCTGGAGACGCGCGCCGCCGTCGCCATGGGCGGCACCTACGGCTACGAGCTCGACCTGTCAAAGCTGCCCCCGGAGGAGCTTGAGACCATCGCGCGGCTCAACGAGCGCGTCAAGGCGATGCAGACCGTGCTGCTCTATGGCACGCTTTACCGCCTGCGCTCGCCGTTTGAGGGCAACGAGTGCGCGTTCATGAGCGTCTCGCCCGACCGCCGCGAGGCCGTCGTCACGCATGTATACGCCCTCGCCCAGCCCAACACGAAGCCCACGCTGCTGCGCCTTGCGGGGCTCGATCCTGCGCTTGACTACCGCGACGAGGAGACCGGGCGCGTCTACGGCGGCGACGAGCTGATGTACCACGGCATCGCGCCCAAGCTCCCCCTGGGCGACTACACCGCCACGCAATTCCACCTGCTGGCGCTTTGACGGAGAAGGCCCGCGCCGGGCCGGCATGCTGCCGGTTTCGGCTCCGACAAAGGGCCGGGAGTTCTCCGGCTCTGTGCCTGAGGCCGTTGCCTTGCCCCAAGGATTCCATAAACAAACAGCGGGGAATGCGCCGCAAAGCGCTCCCCGCTGTTTGTTATCGTTTTCCTGTTTCTGCGGCAGGGCGCTTCCCCCGATCAGAGGAAGCCCGCAAAGAGGCTGGCGCCGAACACGGTCAGAATGCCGGCCACGGCGATGGAAAGGCTGCTCATCGCGCCCTCGACCTCGCCCAGCTCCAGCGCCTTGGCCGTGCCGATGGCGTGCGCGGAGGTGCCCAGCGCGACGCCGCGGGCAATCGGATCCTCGATGCGCAGGAGGCGGAAGACCGTCTCCGCGATCATGTTGCCCAGAATGCCGGTCATGATGATGACGGCGACGGTGATGGCGACGTAGCCGCCCAGCTCCTCGCACACGCCCATGCCGATGGCCGTCGTGATCGACTTGGGCAGCAGCGTGACATAGGCTGCATGGTCAAGCCCGAAGAGCGCGCAGAGCACGAGCACGCACAGGAGGCTCGTGATGACGCCGGAGACGATGCCCGCAAGCACGGCGCGCGCATGCGCCCGCAGGCGCTCAAACTGCTCATAGAGCGGCACGGCGAGGCAGACGGTCGCCGGGGTCAGCAGGTCGCTGAGCAGCCGGGCGCTGCGATTGTAAGCCTCATAATCGATGTCAAAGGCGAGCAGGAAGAGCATCGTGCCCGCGACGGCGACCAGCAGCGGATTGAAGAGCGCCAGGCCCGTCTTCTGCTTGAGCTTCAGGCCCAGAAAGTAAACGGCCAGGCTGATCAGCAGCCCCAGATACGCGGAGGACGCGGCAAACTCATGCATGGGGCTCCTCCTCTCCACGGCGCTCGCGGCGGATGACGCCTTGCGTCACCCTGCCGGAGACGCCCATCACCACAACCGTCGAGACGGCCATGATCACGGCGATGGGCACGAGCATCGGCCGGAGCACGCCGAAGGAGGCCATCAGCCCGACGCCGGCCGGGATGAAAAGCGCGGGCATGACCTCGATCAGAAATCCGCTCGCGCCGCGGATGGCCTCCACCCGCACCAGACGCAGCATGAGCGCGGCAAAGAGCAGCGCGATGCCGTAGATGCTCGCCGGAACGGGCAGCGGCAGCAGCGCATGCAGCGCCTCCCCCGCCAGGGAGAACGCCAGAATGATCGCAAACTGACGGACAAGCTTCATGAAAAGACCTTCTTTTCTCATAGAATTTGCCGGTCCGCCCCCGTCAGAGGGCGAATCCGGCGCGCAAAGCATGGATGGGGTCAGGAGCAGACGCTCCCGACCCCATTGTGGATATGTGTGGACAAACCGCGGTCACTCAAGCGGCAGACCGTCGGGCGTCTTTCTCGGCCTGGTGAAGCGCGAGACCTGCACGCCGACCTCAAAGAGCAGAAACATCGGCACGCCGAGCATGACCTGAGAGATGATGTCCGGCGGGGTCAGGATGGCGGCGAGCACGAAGATGCCGAAGAAGACGAACTTGCGCCAGGATTTGAGCTTGTCGTAGGTGACCCAGCCCATGCGCGTGGCCATGTAGACGCCGATGGGCAGCTCGAAGACCACGCCGAAGGGCAGAATGAAGGAGAAGAGGAAGCCGACGTATTTGTCAAGCGACAAAAGCGGCGTCGCCAGATCCTCGCCCGCGACGAGAAAGAAATTGATCGCCAGCGCATAGACGTATCGGTAGCAGAAGACGATTCCTAACAGGAACAGCCCCAGCGCGAGGAAGAACAGCGCGCGGAACAGGCGGATCTCGTTGTCGTAGAGCGCGGGCTTGACGAACGCCCAAATCTGGTAGAACAGGAACGGGCTGACCAGAATCACGCCCACGACCAGGGAGACCTTGAGCTGCGTGGTGAAGGCCTCGCTCACCGCGGTATAGATGATCTGGACGCCGCGCGCCTCGATGGGCGACGTGATGAAATCCATGACGGGCGAGCAGAGAAAGTAGAACGCGACGACAAAGCCCACGGCCAGCGCGCCGAAGCAGGCGATGAGCAGCCTGCGCATCGCCAGCAGATGCTCCAGCAGCGGCTGCGCGTTGCCGTTGACGCTCTGGTCGTGCTCGCTGGAAGAGGGAGAGTCTTTTTTCTTGAACATGGGGAGAACCTCCGGCTCAGATGGTTGCCCGCTCCGGTCGGGCCTTGCGCCTCCCGGGGCGGGACTTAAAAAAAGCGGGCGCTCGAGGGCGTCCGCCTTCGTTGGCGAAAACGCGCAGGCCATACGCGCCGCTGGGGCTTACTCGCCCTTCTTCTCGCTGTCCGCGTCCGTCTTCTCGACCTTCTCCTCGGCCTTGTCGTCGGATTTGACCTCGTTCTTGAACTCGCGGATGCTCTGGCCCAGCGCCTTGCCCACGCCGGCGATCTTGCCGCCGCCGAAGATCACGAGCGCCAGCACCAGAATCAGCAGAATTTCCATCGTTCCCAGTCTCATAGGTTATTTTCCTCCCGTTTTGTTGTTCTCTTTGAATTCCTTGAAGCTGATGTCCTTTTCGATGTCCTTGAATTCCTTGTTGAGCTCCCGCTCCGTCTTTTGCAGATCCGCACGGACATCCGCCTCCTTGATCGTCTGCCTGACATCCCGCTCCACGCCTCTGAGCTCGTCGGCGACCTCGTCAAAGCCGGTTTCCCGCTTGACCTCCTCGATCATGGTGCGGATGTAGCGGACAAAGCGGCCCAGCGCCCGGGCGACCCTGGGCAGATCCTTCGGGCCGACGACGACAAAGGCGATGAGCAGAAGCAGAATCAGTTCGGCTGCGCCGATGTTGAACATGACATGCTCCTCCGTCGAAATGGTTACGGGATCATTATACAGCCTCGCGGGCGGGTTTGTAAAGCGCTGCAAAACGGTTTGCGTGAAGAATCGGTCAAGAAGCGCCGCCGGCTTCCTCCGCCTCTGCGGCCATGCGCTCGCTCATCGCCTGGCCAAAGGGTGTGGCGGCGATGCCGCCCATTCCGGTCTCGCGCAGGGAGACGTCCATTCTGTCGCCCACCTCGCGCATGGCGAGGATCACCTCGTCGGGCGGCACGGCGGAGCGGATGCCCGCCAGCGCCATATCCGCCGAGGACATCGCGATCATCGCGCCGGCGGCGTTGCGCTTGACGCAGGGCACCTCGACCAGCCCCGCGATCGGGTCGCAGACCAGGCCCAGCAGGCTCTTGATCGCGATGGCGGCGGCGTGGCAGACCGCCTGCGCGCTGCCCCCGGCGAGGTAACAAAGCGCGCCCGCGGCCATCGCGCTGGCCGTGCCGATCTCCGCCTGGCAGCCGCCCGCCGCGCCGGCGATGGAGGCCTTTGCGGCGATGACCTGGCCGATGGCCCCGGCGACGTAGAGCGCGCGCACCATCGCTTCATCCGGCAGCTGTTCCCGCTGCTGATAGGGCAGCAGCACGGCCGGCAGCACGCCGCAGCTGCCCGCTGTCGGCGCGGCGACGATGCACTTCATGCAGGCGTTGCTCTCGCCCATCTCCAGCGCCTGCGCGATGACGCCGGCCATGTAGTCCCCGCAGATCGTCCTGCCCGAGGCGGCATAGGCGCGCATTTTCGCGCCGTCGCCGCCGACCATGCCGCTGTGCGAGCGCAGCGCGGGATCATAGCCCGCCCCGGCGCGGCGGATGGCGGCGTAGAGCGCCTGCATCTGCGCAAGGGAGGCCTCCCGCGTGACGCCGCGGTCGACGCAGTCGCTCTCCAAGACTGCTTCAAAGAGATCCTGGCCGCTGCCTGCCTCCATCAGCGCGCAAAGGGATTCAATTGCCATGGTTACCTCGCTTTCTCCGCGTCCACAAAGGTGACGCGGGTGATGCCCTCGCTGCGCTCCAGCCAGGCGATGCCCTCCGGCGGCACGGCCTTGTCCGTCTCGATGATCATGACGGCGTTGCCGCCGGGATAGTCCCGGTAGAGCTGCATCGTGGCGATGTTGACGCCCTTGTGCGCGAGCATGCTCGTGACCTCGCTGACGTGCCCGGGCTGATCGCGGTTCTGCACGATGAGCGTGGGCAGGTCGCCGGAGAAGTTGGCGCGCAGGCCGTTCATCTCCACCACCATGATCCGCCCGCCGCCCAGGGAGGAGGCCACGATCGTGAGCGTCTTCCCGCTGCGGCCCGTCAGCGTGAGGCGCGCGGTGTTGGGATGCTCGCCGGGGAGCGTCGCGCGGGAAAAGGAATAATCCATGCCCTCGCGCTGCGCAATGTCAAAGCTGACGGCGATGCGCTCGTCGCTGGGCTGCATGCCCAGCAGGCCCGCGACGAGGGCGCGGTCGGTGCCGTGGCCGTGGCCCGTCGCGGCGAAGGAGCCGGAAAGCCCAATCTCGGCCCGCGCGGGCGTATCCTCCCCCAGCAGGCGGCGCGCGATGCGCCCGATGCGCACGGCGCCGGCGGTATGCGAGCTGCTCGGCCCGACCATCACGGGGCCCAATATGTCAAACAGATTCATCCGGTGCACTCCTTTCATGAGCTGATGCGGTAATCATAGCAGAAAAACGCCGCCAATTCAACGGGAAAGGGCGGCAAAGGGCACTGTCGGACAGAAATTCAAATATTTCAAGAAAAACCAAGGCTTGGAGCCCAAAGGTTTCCAAAGAGGTTTTCCTCTGCCGCTGCCAGTGGCGGAAACAGGCAGAGGAAAACGGAAAGCCCTTTGGCGGGGCGTTGGGGCAGAGCCCCAAGGTGAAAAAGGCCTGATAGCTTTAATAAACCTTTCTGGAATGTCCGGAATCCGCCTGACAGTCTCACAACGTGATTTTTCCTCTATGAAAAACGGCGCGGATGCGGTACAATAGAGCGTATCAACAACCAAGGTCAGGATGTGAACCATGTTTTCTCTTTGCGGCGGGGAGACCCGCCATCTGATCGTCTTCGATCTGGAATGGAACCAGAGCAGCTATACCCCCAACCACAGGATGCCCCACGAGATCATTGAGATCGGCGCCTGCCGCGTCGACCGGGATTACCGCGTCGTGGACACGTTCAGCGCAATCATCCGGCCGCAGCTGTACAGGCGGCTGGACAAGCATATCCGCTCCGTCACCGGCATCACCGAGCAGGAGCTTGCCGGGGGCCGCCCGTTTTCGGAGGTCTTCGGGGATTTCACGCTCTTTTGCGGCGACGACGCCCGCCTGGTCACCTGGGGGCGGGACGACTTCCCCGTGCTGCGGCGCAACGCGGCCTTCTTCATGACGCCGATGCCCTTTGAGCCGCCCATCGACGCGCAGCTCGTCTTCGGCAGCGCCTGCCTGGGCGCGGCGCATCAGCAGATGAACCTGCACGCGGCGCTGGAGCGGATGAACCTGACGCCCGACGTGCCGGCGCACAGGGCCGTCTACGACGCGCAATGCACGGCGCTGCTGCTGCGCGCGATCGACCAGGCCGTGCTGGCGCTTGACGGCGAACAGCGCCAGGCGCTTGACGCCGTGCTCGAGCGGGAGAGGCGCATCGCGGAATCGACCCTGCGCTCCCAGCCCACGCGCTACGTCTATCAGACCGAGGCCCTCGCCGACGAGCGCCTGATGGCCGTCGCCTGCCCTCTCTGCGGCGGGCGCACGCGCTTTGACACGCCCTGGTACGACAGCGGGCGGGAGAAATACGCCGCGCTGGCCGTCTGCCCGCAGCACGGCCTCGTGCTCGGCCAGATGCATTTCAAGCGCTCGGGCGCGAGCGGCGCGCTCACGATGCATCAGCGCATCATGGCCGCCACGCCGGAGGAGGCCGAAAAGACCCGCGAGGGCTACCGCGTCTATCAGCTCACGCCCGTGCGCAAGCGCCACCACCGCCTGAGCATGGAGGACGCGCGCCGGGCGAAGAAGCCCGCCGCGCCGCAATGAGCGCATAAAGCCCGAAAAAAGAGCGCCGCTTCTTCCCCAAACGGCGCTCTTCATTTGTTTCTTGACTTGCTCAGTCCAGTCCGAGGTGGCTTTCAATCCGGGAAACGCGCAGAGCCAGATTCTCATCTGAGGCCTCCGACATCTTTGCCGTCTTCTTGGCTTCTGTACGCGCGAGCAGATAATCGCAGGACACATCAAGCGTATCCGCCAAAAGACACAGGGTTTCCAAGCTCGGCTGGCGGAGCCCCCTCTCATACAGCCCCACGGTGTTCAGGCTTTTGCCGATCACATCCGCGAGGGCCTGCTGGCTCATGTGTTTGGCGGTACGCGCTGCTTTGAGCCGTTCACCAAACTTTACCATATAGGACACCTCCAATACATAGCCCCTTTGTTTTCAAGGCGCATTCCTGCCTGTTACCTTAAGTATACTTTTGATTTTCAGATCGTCTACTGACAAAAATGATGTATTTTAAGGAATTTCACACTAATCTTAATTTTTTCATCCTTTTGGTATCCGTAAAAATCCGGCAGGTTGTATGGATTTTTTCTTCCTTTGCCCAATTGCGATTTTTCCTTTGACCGCGCAAAGAAAGGTGATATAATCATCGTAGTATTCCCGTGATTCCCTGCCCGCGCACATCAGGGCACAAACCGGATGATTGATTATAGATACAAAACAGATTGACCGCTTTGCGGCCCGGAGGCTTCCATGACCGATTCCCCAGCCCAAACGCGCGGCGAAAACGCCATGATCCGCGCGCTCTACCTGATCGCCATCCTCTTTGTCGTCGACGGCCATACGCCCTTTAAGGACATGTTCGACTGGGGCGGCCTGTTTGGCTATTACAGCTTCCATCTGATGCTCTTCGCCTTTGGCTCGGGCTATCTGCTGCGCGAGGGCGAGGAGGCGCATCCTCTCGCGCTCATCGCCCGCAAGGCAAAGCGTCTGCTCGTGCCGCTGCTCGCCTGGAACGCCGTCTATGGCGTCGGTGCGGCGCTGCTTCGCCGCTTCGGGGGCTTTGCCCTGGGCGCGCCGCTTGACGCCTATACGCTGCTGCTGGCGCCCTTTGCGGATGGGCAGCATTTCGTCTACAACCTCGGCTCCTGGTTCGTCTTCCCGATGTTCCTCGTGCAGGCGCTCTACATCCTGCTGCGCGCGCTGCTTGCCCGCCTGCCGCGCGGGCGCGAGGCGGCGGCCTTCCTGCTCTGCCTGATTCCAGGGGTGCTGGCCGTGGAGCTCTGCCATGCCGGGCGGCAGGCGGAGGCGCCGCTCTTCCTGCTGCGCACGCTCATCCTGCTGCCCGGCTACGCGCTCGGCGTGCTCTACCGGCGGCGGCTGGAGCGATACGACACGCTGCCGGCGGTGCCCTATCTGACGGCGCTGATCCTGCTGCGCGCGCTGTTTTTCCTCAAATACGAGAATCTTTCCTATCTGCTCTCCGACTGCTCGTATTTTCCCTGCGGCGCGTTTGGCATATACGCGGGTGGGGCGGTTGCCATCGCGCTGTATGTGCGCGTCGCCCGCCTGCTCGCCCCGGCCGTCGCGCGCAGCCGTGCGCTGCTCGCCGTCAGCCGCCACACGTTTGACATCATGATGCATCACTACATGGGCTTCTTCGCCGTCGACTGCGTTTTCCTGCTGCTGAACATGCTGGGCGTTGGCGCGGCGGACTTCTCCGTCCTTTCCTTCCGCACGCAGATGCCTTATCTCTACGCGCCCGGCGGCCACTGGCAGGTCAACGCGCTCTATGTGCTCGCGGGGCTCGCGCTGCCGCTTTTCGTGCGCGCCGCGCAGGACAGGCTCCTGGCGGGGCTTGCCCGGTGGCGCGGGCATCGCCGGGCATAAGCGCGCCGTGCCCCAAAAATGAAAGACAGCTCCTCTGAAGCATACGGCACTTCGCTGTCAGTGCCGTATGCTCCGGGGGAGCTGTTTGATTGTTCTTCGTCATCCGGGACGCGGCCCTTTTTGTCAGCGCCCCGCGACGGCATAGACGCCCGGCTCCTGCGCCGGGACGATCCGCACGCCGAAGATTTCGCCCAGCAGCTCTGCCGTCTCGGGCGCGCCGGGTATGGCGCAGCCCGCAAGCCGCCCCGCGCGCAGCACGAGCAGCTCGTCGCAGCAGGAGAGCGCCAGCGGCAGGTCGTGCAGCACGACGGCGACGGCGCGCCCCTCGCTCGCGAGCAGGCGCAGCAGGCGCATCAGGTCGAGCTGCGCGCCGGGATCGAGAAACGCCGCCGGCTCGTCAAGCAGCAGGCAGGGCGCGTCCTGCGCCAGCAGCATCGCCAGATACGCCCGCTGCCGCTCGCCGCCGGAGAGCTCGGAGAGCAGCGTGCCCGCGTGCTGCGCGATGCCGGCGCGGGTCATCGCCTCGCTCACGAGCGCTCTGTCCTGCGCCGAAAGCGCGCGCCGCGCGCCCAGATGGGGGTAGCGACCGTGCGCGGCGAGTTGCGCAACCGTCAGCTCCGGCACGGGCCGGCTCTGGGGCATGAAGGCGATCTTGCGGGCGCGCTCTTTGGGCGGCATGCGCGTCAGATCCTGCCCATCGAGCGTCATTTGCCCGCCCATCGGCATAAGCAGCCCGGCGACGGCCTTGAGCAGCGTCGATTTGCCGCTTCCGTTGGGCCCGACGATGCCCGTCAGCACGCCCGGGCGCAGCGTAAGCGAGAGGTCGAAGAGCTTCGCGCGTCCGCCGTAGCCGGCGCAGAGGCGGTCAAGCGCAATCATGGCGATTCCTCCGTTTTTGGGAAAAGAGCAGCGCGAGGAAGAAGGGCACGCCAAGCAGCGAAAGCAGGATGCCGACCGGCAGCTCATAGGGCGCAAACAGCAGCCGCGCGGCGAGGTCGCAGGCGGCGCACAGCAGCGCGCCGCACAGCGCGGCGGCGGGCAATCGCGCGCGCGCGTCGCGCGGGAGCAGCAGCCGGGCAATGTGCGGCGCAATCAGCCCGACAAAGCCCAGCAGACCGCACAAACTGACCGCGCAGGCGCATAGCAGCGCGGCGTCGGTCAGCAGCAGCGCGCGAAACAGCCCGGCGCGCAGGCCGACGCTCCGGGCGGCCTCCTCGCCCATCGAGAGGACGGAGAGCTCCGTGCGCAGCAGCAGCGCGGCCAGCAGGCCCAGCGCGGCCAGCGGCGCGACCGCGGCAAGCCGCTCGAGCGTCACGCCCTCAAAGCCGCCGATGGAGAAGCTCGAGCGGCTGACGGCGGCGTCGGGCCAGAAGGTGACGACGGCGTCCATCAGCGCGCCGAGCATCGTGGAGACGGCCACGCCGGAGAGGATCAGCGTCGAGCGGGACGCGCCCACCAGCGCGCTCACCCCACAGACCAGGAGCACGGCCAGCAGCGCCCCGGCAAACGCGCACAGCGGCACCGCGGCAAACGCGCGCGGCGCAAAGACCATCGCCAGCAGCGCGGCAAGCCCCGCGCCGCTGTTGACGCCGATGATGCCCGGCGAGGCGAGCGGGTTGCCCAGCACGCTCTGCAGCATGCTGCCGGCGCAGGCGAGGCAGGCGCCCGCGACCAGCGCGCCCAGCAGCCGCGGCAGGCGGATATGCACGAGGATCAGATAGCCGCGCGCGGCGCTGTCCCCGCTGCGCAGGGCGGTCAGAATCTCCCCGGCGGGCAGACCGCTCGCGCCCAGCAGCAGGCTTGCGGCGCAGGCGGCGAGCAGCAGCGCCAAAAGCGCCCCAAACAGCAGCGGCTTACGGCGCATAGAGCAGCGACCAAAGCAGGTCATAGGCCTCGGCCCAGCGGGCGTTGGGCTTGTACTGGAAGAGCGCCTTGGGCAGCTCGATTACGCGGCCCTCCTTTACGGCGGTCAGCGACGCCCACGCGGGGTTGCCCGTCAGGCTCTCGCGCAGCGCCTCCATCGCCTTTTCGTAGCTTTCGCCCATCGTCGTGATGAAGATGTAGTCCGGGTCGTCCATGAGGATGCGCTCCAGCGTCAGATTTTCCAGCAGCGCGCCATCCCCGTCGGCGAGGTTGACAAGGCCCATGTCGGAGAGCATCGCGCCGGCAAGGCTGTCCGAGCCCTTGGCCCGCACGCCGGTCGAGTACGCGCGCAGCAGCAGCGCCGTGCGCGTGCCGTAGCGCGCATCCGCGCGCGCGGCGGCCAGCGTCGCCTCGATGGGCGCGCGCACGGCCTCCTCCTGCGCGGCAAGGAGATCCTCGCGCTCCAGCAGCGCGCAGAGCACCGAGGCCATGTCCATATACTCGCCGTAGGTGTCAAAGGAAACATACGCGCAGGGCAGGCCCAGCGCAGAAAGCGCGCCCTCCAGCGCAAGATGTGCGCTGCTGTCGGCAGAGAGCAGGATGAGGTCCGGCTCAAGCGCTGCCGTCAGCTCCAGACTCGGGTTTTTGACCGTGCCGATGACGGCAGTGTCCTGCGCCAGCGCGAGGCCGCGCTCGGAGACGGCGTCCTCCGTCGCGCCCGCGAGCGCGCCGCCGCAGCAGAGCACCGCCTCCGCCAGCGATCCCTCAAAGGCGACGATGCGCCGGGGCGGGGCGGCAAGGGTCACCTCGCGCCCGAGCGCATCCGTAAACGTCTGCGCCGCGGCGAGCGCGGGCAGCAGAAGCAGCAGGGCGAAGAAAACGAAAAGAATGCGTGTCGGTTTCATGCTTCCCCCAAAGAGCGGTTATGCCTTGTCGATGAAGGGCGCGGCCAGCGCCTCCAGCGCGCCGGGATTCTCCGCGCGCCAGGCGTCGTAGGCAAGGCCGCTTTTTGTAACGGTCTTTCCCAGCTCCACGAGGAACGCGGGGATGTCCTCCTCCAGCATCGCGCCCAGCTCGCGGCCCATCGCCTCTTCGCCCTGGCGCTCCTCGCCGCCCGCGAAGAGCACGAACGCCGGCTGCGGCTTGCCGCTCACGGGCTTGATGCCGCCCCGGAAGCCGAGCCTGCCCGTCTGATGCGTGCCGCAGGAGGAGGGGCAGCCGGAGATGTGAATCTGCGGGAGCGCGCCATCCGGCAGCTTCGCCTCGCGCACGGCCTGCACGCAGGCGCGCAGCAGCGCCTGCGAGTCGCGCACGCCGACCTGGCAGGTGGCCGCGCCGATGCAGCTGACCGAGGTCTCAAAGAGCGACTGCGCGCTGTCCTTTTCCGTGAGCGCGAGCACGCGCCGGGCCTCGTTGCCGGTGAGGTTGACGACATAGGCGCCCTCGTCCGGCGCAAGGCGCAGCTCCGCGCCCGGCATCTGCGCCAGCGCGTCGCACAGCGCGAGGAAGGTCGCCAGCTCCGGCTGGCCGCCGAGGGGATGATAGGCGACCGCGTAGAGGCCGGGCTGCTTTTGCGCGAGCACACGCGGGCCCTGCGCCTGCGTGCCGTCGCCGGTCTTATGAACGGGTTCAGGCACAACGTTCAGCGAGAGATCCTCGCCGCTCTCGCGCACCTCGCGGAGCTTTTCCAGGTAGGCGGCCCTGTAGGCATCCGCGCCGCCGAGCGCCTCCTGCATGTAGCGGGTGCGCGCCTTGCCGCGGTTTTCGTAGTTGCCGTAGGCGCGGAACGTGAGCCACATCGCCTTGATGTAGGGCAGGATGTCCTGCGGCTCGACACCCTCGGCGACCTTCACGCCGAAGCGGGGATTGTTGCCCAGGCCGCCCGCGCTGTACACGTCAAAGCGCCCGTCCGCGCGCGCGGCGAAGCCGAGGTCGCGGTAGGTCGCGTGGGTCAGGTTCGCTGGGGAATTCGAGAAGCCGACCTTGAGCTTGCGCGGCATCTTCTCCGCCTTGATGAAGGAGAGCAGGTAGTCCCCCGCCGCCTGCGCAAAGGGCAGCACGTCGAAATACTCGCCCGCCTCGACGCCCGAGAGCGGCGAGCACATGACGTTTCGCGGGAAGTCGCCGCCGCCGCCCATCGTCACGATGCCCGCGTCAAGCGCCTCCTCGAGGATGGCGCAGACGGCGTCGGGCGTCAGGTCGTGCAGCTGGATCGTCTGGCAGGTGGTGAAGTGGATGCGCGTCACGCCGTGGCGGCGGATCGTCTCCGCGACGAAGGCGAGGCGCTGCGGCGTCACGCGGCCCGCCGGCATGCGCAGGCGGAGCATGCTCGCTTTTGCGCCCTTCTGCGCGTAGCTGCCATAGTAGCCGGAAAAGCCCTTGTAGGCCTGCTTGGTCATTTCCCCGGCATAAAACGCGGCGGTCTTTTCCCGGAATTCGGGCAGATCGGCCTTGAAATCAATCGCACGCATGATGATCTTCCTCTCCCTGGCGCGGACTGTGAGCCCTGCGGATGATTGCCTCAATTATATCATACGTCCGTCCCCATCACAAGGACAGATCGTGCGTCTTCCCGGGGGCCGTCCTCTGCTGGACGGCCGATTTTGCGAATTTATGGGTTGACAAATTGTCTAAAATCGTGTATCCTGTGTTCAGTCTTGAAGCGGAGGATCCCGTCATGAGCACGCAGCGCCGTTTTTCCTATTATTTTACCCTGTATGGCTTTTGCGATACGGGCTGTTTGCGCTGCGCGGCATAGACGCTGACGCGCAGAACCGGGCGGCCCCCAATTTCCGGGAGGCCGCTTTTCTTCTGTCAATTTTTTGAGGCACGAAACGAGCCACAGGAGGAACACGATATGATCATCATTCTCAAACCGCAGGCCGGGGAGCAGCAGATTCGCGCGCTGGCGCAGCAGCTGGAGCAGCGCGGCGTCGCCATCCATTACAGCCAGGGCACGCAGGAGAGCCTGATGGGCCTGGTCGGCGACACGACCCATCTGGATGAGGACTGGCTGCGCGCAAACGACATCGTCGCGGATGTGCGCCGCGTGTCGGAGCCTTACAAGCTCGCCAACCGTCGCTTCCATCCGGAGGACACGCATGTGCAGGCCGCGGGCAAGGCGATCGGCGAGGGCGCCTTCGCCGTCATCGCGGGCCCCTGCTCGGTGGAGAGCGAGGCGCAGCTGCTCGAGGTCGCCAGCGCCGTCAAGGCCAGCGGCGCGACCTGCCTGCGCGGCGGCGCGTTCAAGCCGCGCACGTCGCCGTATTCCTTTCAAGGGCTGGAAAATCAGGGCCTGGAGCTCTTGCGCGAGGCGCGGCGCGTGACGGGCCTGCCCATCGTCACGGAGATCATGAGCGAGACGCAGCTTGACGACTTTGCCGACGTCGACATCATCCAGGTCGGCGCGCGCAACATGCAGAACTTCCGGCTGCTCAAGGAGCTGGGCCGCAGCAAGAAGCCCATCCTGCTCAAGCGCGGCCTCTCGGCTACCATCGAGGAGCTGCTCATGAGCGCGGAATACATCCTCGCGGGCGGCAACGAAAACGTCATCCTCTGCGAGCGCGGCATCCGCACGTTTGAAAAGATGATCCGCAACAACCTTGATATCTCCGCTGTGCCGGTCATCAAGGCGAAATCGCATTTGCCGGTGATCATCGACCCGTCGCACGCGGCGGGCATCGCCTGGATGGTCGCGCCGCTGGCGCGCACGGCGATCGCCGCCGGCGCGGACGGACTGATGATCGAGGTGCATAACAATCCGAAGGCCGCGCTGTGCGACGGCGCGCAGTCGCTCAACCCCGCGCAGTTCGATGAATTGATGGCGGACGTCCGCCGCCGCGTCGCCTTCGAGGGGAAGACGCTGCTGTGAGGCGGCTTCCCGTCTTCACGCGCGGCAGAAATTTCCCCTTGACGTCATTTTACACAACTTTACGAAAAAATGACGGAAAATGACTGATCGCGCGAAGAAATTGTGGACAGAGCGCGGCGCGTCCCACAGGATATTGTGGATAACCCCGGGCCATCCGGCAGGAGGCCTGTGGATAAACTTCATTTTCATCTCAAAACGAATTCCCGAAAAACCCTTGAAAACAGGGTTTTTTTTTGATATCATAGGAACGCTGTATGGAAGTTATCAACAAGTTATCCCTGTTATCCACATTCTGTGGAAGAAGGGACTGCTGTCCACAGGTTTCCCACAGGGGTTTGTGGACAAGCGCTGGAAAAGCAGGGGCGCACAGGAGCAACAAAAAACGCCGCCCGCGCGGCGCATAGGATAAACGGAGGATCATCCGACATGGATCATGTGGAAATCTGGGACAAGGCCAAGGCGCTGCTGCGCGAGGAGCTGGCGGACGTCTCCTACAAGACCTGGATCGACCAGCCGCTCAAGCCCGTCTATGTGGCGGACGACAAGCTGGCGCTGGAGGTCATCAGCGAGTTCACTGAGAAAACGGTCCGCGCGCGCTATATGCTCATGATCACCGAGGCGGTCAGCCAGGTCGTCGGGCATGAGATGACGATCGAGCTGATGAGCGTGGGCGACCGCATCGCCTGGCAGGAGCGCCAGAAGAAGGAGGAGCAGACCACCCTGCAGGGGGTCAACAGCTTCAACCCGAAATCGACGTTTGACACGTTCGTCGTCGGCTCCTCCAACCGCTTTGCGCACGCGGCCTCGCTGGCCGTCGCCGAGGCGCCGGGCGTGGCCTACAACCCGCTGTTCCTCTATGGCGGCGTCGGCCTGGGCAAGACGCATCTGATGCACGCCATCGGCCACTTTATCCAGGAGCATTTCCCGAACATGCGCCTGCTCTACCTGCCCAGCGAGATGTTTACCAACGAGCTGGTCGCGGCCATCAAGAACAACAAGAACGTCGAGTTCCGCAGCCGCTTCCGCAATGTCGACGTGCTGATGCTCGACGATATCCAGTTCATCGCGGGCCGCGACTCGACGCAGGAGGAATTCTTCCACACCTTCAACGCCCTGCACAGCGCCGGCAAGCAGATCATCATCTCCTCCGATAAGCCGCCGCGGGAGATCGCGCGCCTGGAGGAGAGGCTGCGCTCGCGCTTTGAATGGGGCCTGGTCGCCGACATCCAGAAGCCGGACTTCGACACCCGCGTCGCCATCCTGCGCAAGAAGGCCGACAACGAGGGGATCGAGATCAGCAACGACATGCTCGAGCTGATCGCCGGGCGCATCGAGAGCAATATCCGCGAGCTCGAGGGCTCGCTCACGCGCGTCAATGCCTACGCGCGCCTCAACCACTGCGAGATCAGCGAGGAGGTCATCGGCCACGCGCTCAAGGATATCGCGGTCGTGCGCGACCCCAAGCGCATTACGCCCGACGTCATCATCGACTGCGTCGCGGAGTATTACGGGCTGAGCGCCGCGCAGGTTCGCGGCGATTCCCGCAAGAAGGAGATTGCGCAGGCGCGCCACATGGCCGTCTATCTGACGCGCGAGATGACCGGCCTGAGCCTGCCGCGCATCGGCGACGCCTTCGGCCGCGACCATTCGACGATCATCAACTCCTGCGACAAGATCACCAAGCAGCTCGCCAGCTCCACGGAGACGAAGGCGGCCGTGACCGACCTCAAGAAGATCATCACGGAGAAATAAGCGGCCCGGAGGATCAATCCCGGATGCCTGCCAGCGCCAGAAACTTTTTGTCCGACTGGATGCTCTGCGTCAGGAATTTGCCATCCCGGAACAGGGCATAGGTGGTCACCGGCGCGGGCGCGCTTTGGGCGGTTTCCCTGTCGGTGATGTGAATCACCCTGAGGGGAATCTGATGCGCCCTGGCCGTCTCCTGCACCCGTGGAACCCAATAGAAGGTAAACGGGCACTGATCGGTGTAATAAAGAACAAAGCCGCTCTCGCTGACTGCGGGATGCCTTGCGCACGCCCTGAACTCCGGCGGCGCGGCGCTTGCGTCAAGCGGCAGATACATGAGGTTGATGCCGCAGTCGGAGATGTCCGCGACCTGAAAGCCCTTGTAGGTCAGAAACTTCGGGTCGGCCAGGAATTCCCGCTTCCGCCCCTCGGCGCTCAGGATGCAGATGCCCTTTCTGCCTTGCGCCCGGGCCTCCCGGATGCATTCATTCAACAGGTCGTTGGAATATCCATGTCCCTTCATGGAGCCGCTGACCCACAGGCAGTTGATGTAAAGATACCCCTCGGCTTTGATGGGCACCCATGCGTTTTCGGCGGGGATGAATTCAATGAAGCATTTGCCCCGTTCCTCGCTGCGGTAAAAGACAAGCCCCTCGTCAAAACGCTCCTTCAGCCATGCCTTCTTGGCCAGACTCTGCTTGCCGGACATGGCGCAGCAGATGTGCTCCCCGTCGATATTCTCCTGGGTGATGCGGATGTAGTTCATTTGCCGTCAGCCTCCTTTGCGAATGTAGAGCGCCGTCTGTGCGTGTATGAAGTCCTCATGGTAACAATGGGGAAGCTCCTTCCCCCGTATGGCAGAAAAGAATGATCCGGCGGGGCGCCAACGCTGTGGACGGCCGCAGCGAGGGCGCCTTTGGCCGTATTGCCGGTGTACCTGCGGCTTGAAGCAGGGGAAAGCGGGAATAGACGATGGGGCTGCTGCAGATGAAAAAACGCTGCGGCAGCCCCTGCTTTCATGATGGAGGATCTGCCGGGTTATGCACTCAGTCAGACAGTCCGCCCAGACACCATTTCGCAATGCGGTCAATCAGATTGGCGGGCAGGGCCTCGTCATAGGGAAAATAGATTGCGTTTTTCCTGACGGCAAAGCCGCTCAGATCGTGTGCAAACCTCTCGATGGCCTCAACCCCTGCATAAAGGCTGATATGGCTTTTGCAGGCGGAAAAGGAGATGGATTTCCCGTCCCTTTCATAATACGGCATGCTCCACAGGATGCGCTCGCGCACATCCGGGACGCTGTTTTTGAGGATTGTCATCATCTCCGTCAGGGAAGCGCGCGCTTCTTCTGGCTGCGAATCGATGTAGGCCAGGACTGTCCCGGGCGCCTTTCCGCAGTAATGACTTTGATTTGTTCTTTGAAATGCTCTTCCGCATTTGGGACATGTCCACATCGTCCGTTTCCTCCGCAGGTGATTGCGCAGTCCGCCATTTCAGAACGGATCCGGCGCATTGTTCAAGATGGATTTCCTCCCGGACCCTCCGCCCAGAAAGCCTGAAAGCTGTACGATTGATGCAAATCGACTTCACACCGAATATCATACACATTCACACCCGAAAAAACAAAAATGCTTCATATGCACCCAATGTAAAACGGCGACCTGCTCAACAAAGGGCAGCCGCTTTATCATGCGCCCAATCGGAAGGGCGAAAAAGGGGCTGATTTGATCCTGCGCAGGATGAAAAAGGGACTGTCAGGCAAGCATCCTGACAGTCCCTTGATTTCTTACTTCTGGCTGGCAGCGTAGGCCGCGGCGCTCTCGCCCGCAATCTTGCCCCAGACGATGGTGCTGGTGTTCGCCAGACCGCCGATGTTCGCGCTGCCGCCGATGTTCGCGCCACCGGCCAGCTCGCCGCCCTCGTACAGGCCCGGAATCGGGTTGCCGGCCGTGTCAAGCACCTGCGCGTCCGGATTCATCACCGGGCCGCCCTTCGTCAGCATGACATACGGACAGGTCTTGACCGCGTAGAACGGGCCTTCCAGCTTCATCATGGACTCCGCCGGGCGGCCGAACGCCGTATCCTCGCCCTTTTCCACGTCGGCGTTGTAGGCCTCGATGGTCGCAGCCAGCGCCGCGGCATCCACGCCGATCTTGCCCGCCAGCTCTTCGACAGTGCCGGCCTTCACAACGCAGTTCTCCTGCGCGAGCAGCGCGTCAAACTTCGCCCAGCCCTCGTCCTTGCTGATGATGGAGTCCTGCGTATCGCGCATCGCCTGCGTCAGAATCATGTAGACGAGGTTGTGCGGCGCGGCGGCATAAGCGTGCTTGCGCTCGCTGTCCAGCGCGTCATACTCGTTCACGATGCGCTCGCCATCGGTGTTTACCCAGATCGCGCCGTTGTACTCCTTGACGATCGCGGTGGTGGTCACGTCAAAGCCCGCGTCGGGCACGCCGCCCGGATAGGCCGGGAGATAGTCCATGTTGTTGAACTGCGCGCCGGCCTTCTCGGCGAAGCGGTAGCCGTCGCCGGTGACGAAGGACGGAGCCATGGTCAACACGTTCTCATAGTTGTACTTGTGGAGCAGCTCCTCGTTGTGGCCGTAGCCACCGGTGGTCAGCACGGTCGCCGGGGCACGGAACTCGCGGCCGTCGGTCAGTACGACGCCCTTGACCGCGCCATCCTCAACGATGATGTCGGCAACCTCGGTGTTCAGCATCAGGCTGACGCTGCCAGCTGCAACCGCCTCGTCAAGCAGCGGCCGAATGAGGCCGATGATCGCCTTGCCGCCGCCAGTCACGCGGTACTCGCGCGGCACGTTGAACGCGTCATAGGAGGAGGACATCTTCGGCAGACGGTCGCCGAAGTCCGCGCCGAGGTCATCGAGCCAGTCGACGGCCGCCGCAGCATTCTCGGTGTGCTTCTTCGTCAGCTCGGGGATGTTGGTGCCGCCGCCCATGCGGACGATGTCCTCAGCAAAGTTCTCGGGGCTGTCCTCAACACCGGCCTCAATCTGCTGGCGTGCGCCCGCTGCGGAGGTGGTGCCGCCCGCAAAGCGGATGGAGCCGCCCACGTCGTCATTCTTCTCGATGAGGTAGACCTTCGCGCCCGCGTTTGCCGCAGCGATAGCGGCATTGACGCCGGTGGAGCCTGCGCCCACGACGATGACGTCCGGGTTTTCAAACGCCGGCTCGACGGGCGCAGCCTCCTGCGCGACCTCGTTGGCAACAAGGTCGTCCGGGGTCAGGCCCGCGGCGGCGAGCGCCTTTTCGGCAGCCGCCAGCACAGCGTTGCTGGAGATGGTCGCGGAGGCGACGCCGTCGACCTTCACGCTGTTTTGCTCCACCATGGCGGCGGGCATGCTTTCGATGGCCTTGGAGCCGATGCCATCCGTCTCGGACGGGCCCTCGGCCTTCGCTGCGGTGATGGTCTTATCCTCGATGGTCAGCGTCACGGTGACGTCGCCGCCGAAGCCCTTTTCCGTCGCGGAGTAGTCCTGCGCCAGCGCCAGCGCGCAGCAGAGCGTGAGGCTCAGCGCGAGCAGCAGGCACAGTGCCTTCTTCATGTTCTTCATGCGTTTTCCTTCCTTTCTCCTGAGCGCGATCAGAAACCGCGCCCTATGAATACGGATTTTCGTCCAAACGCCAACTTTGTGAAACGCGGCCGTCTCAATCGCAGGGTGTCGCCAAGCCTGCTTAGGAGGCGTCGCCCCGGACCCCGCTCCGTTTCGCGCTGTTGAAGCATTCAGACGAAAAAATGATGCAATATAATTATACTGCCATTCGGCCAGTTTCGTCAATATGATAATGATATTTATCTGAAATACCGCTGACCATGGCCGGATTCAAACGGGCAGGCCTTCAGGCGAGCATCTTTCCCCGCTTGACAAACCCGGCCCAATGCCGTATCATCAAACCGTTTCATAAGAAGACAAACGACGAAGGGAGGCGGTTTGGATGGAGCTGGCCTCTCTTTTTGATGCGCAGCTTTCTCGCTATCCTGCCGCGCAGATGGCCGATCTGCTCAAGGCGCTCTACCAGAGCGTCATGGGCTGCGGCCATTTCGCGCCGGAGGAGAGCCGGGCCCGCGCGCGGCTGCTCGGGGAGCTTCATGCGCTCTCCCCGGCGGCGGCGGACGCGCCGCTCTTTGAGGAGCTGGGCAGCTTCAGCCGCGCGCACCTGGCCCCCTGCCAACGCGCGCTCGTGCAGCCCGAAACGCTGCTGAGGCTCTTCCTGCTCAGCGCCGGGGCCGAGACGCCCGAGCGCCGCAAGGCGCTCGCCGCGGCCGTCGCGCAGATTCCCGCGCTCGCGCTGCCCTTTGACGCGGAGGCTGTGCGCCGCCAGACGCAGGCCTACCTCGTCTGCGGCTGCCCGCCGCTGCACCACAGCGAGGCCTTCCGCGCGGCCTATGCCCCGGCGTACCGCGTCGTGCGCACGGAGCTGGCCCGGCTGCTCCCGCTGCTTGCGCGCGTGGACGCGCTCATGGCGCGCTCGTCCCGCGCCGTCGTCGCTATCGACGGCTGCTGCGCCAGCGGCAAGACGACGCTCGCTGCGCTGCTTGGGGAGATCTACGGCGCGGACGTGCTGCACATGGACGACTTCTTCCTGCGCCCCGGGCAGCGGACGCCCGAGCGCTACGCTGCGCCCGGGGAAAACGTGGACCACGAGCGCTTCTTCGAGGAGGTGCTTCTGCCGCTTTCCCAGGGCCGTCCCTACCTCTATCGCCGCTACGACTGCCAAAGCGGAACGCTGCTGCCCGGGCAAACGCGCGCGCCGGGCCGCCTCACGATCGTCGAGGGCTCCTACAGCCTGCATCCGTCGCTTTCGCCGCGCTACGGCCTGCGCATCCTGCTGACCCTGGATGGACAGGCGCAGAGCGCGCGCATTCTCGCGCGCAACGGCGCGGCGATGCACGAGCGCTTTTGCTCGCTCTGGATTCCGCTGGAAAATCGCTATTTTGAACAGACCGGCGTGCTTCGCCGCTGCGACCTCGCTTTGCGTGTGCGGCCCGACGCCGAAGGAAACAACCGTTACGAGGTGATCAAGGAATGACCATCGCCGTCATCGACGGCCAGGGCGGCCGCATGGGCGCGCTGCTGGTCGAAGCCATGCGCCGCGCCGGTATCGGCGCGCCCCATCGCGTGCTCGCCATTGGCACCAACGCGCTGGCGACCTCCGCCATGCTGAAGGCGGGCGCCGACCAGGGCGCGACCGGCGCCAACCCCGTGATCGTCGCCAGCCGAACGGCCGACCTGATCGTCGGGCCAATCGGCATCCTGATGGCCGACGCGCTCCTGGGCGAGATCACGCCCGAGATGGCCGTCGCCGTCGGGCGCAGCGCCGCGACCAAGCTGCTGCTGCCGGTCAACCAGTGCTCAAGCATTGTCGCCGGTACCCAGCAGATGACGCTCGCCCAGCTGATTGACAGCGCCGTTTCGCAGATTGCCGCGCTGGCGGCGCGAGAGTGAGTTGTTGAGAACGCCTCTGCAAGGCGGCCCCGGGCGCGGGGATCGCTTACCTGCATGGCGGCAGCCTCTACATCATCAACCACACGATCGTCAACGCGCTGGCGATTCTCTCGGGCACGATCTGCGACGGCGCGAAGCCATCCTGCGCCGCGAAGATCGCCGAGGCCGTCGATGCCGCGCTCATTGGCTACCAGATGGCGCTGTCGGCAAGCAGTTCCGCGGCGGCGAGGGCATCGTCAAAAAGGGCGTGGAGAACACGATCCGCAGCGTCGGCCGCCTGGGCAAGGAGGGCATGCGGCAGACCGATAAGGAGATTCTGCGCATCATGCTGGGATAAGCGGGGGCTTGACGAATGCCCCGCCGCGTGCTAGGATGAAAGCTGCATAACCGACCGGCCAAGCCGGTCTGTTTTTCCCCCTGAATTTCCTGTTCCAATCCGCATCACGAAGATGCCTTCTCCCGTTCAAGACGGCTTGACAACAGAAGGGAGAACCATCCAAATGAACACCCCCCATGCTTCAAGACTCAACGTCACCCAGCTCGTCACCGCCGCGCTCTGCCTCGCCCTGTGCATGGTGCTGCCGTTTCTGACCGGGCAAATCCCACAGATCGGCAGCGCGCTTTCCCCGATGCATATCCCCGTGCTGCTGTGCGGCTTCCTCTGCGCGCCGGCCTATGCCGCCGTCGTCGGCTTCATCGCGCCGCTGCTGCGCTTTATGCTCTTCGGCATGCCGCCGATCTTCCCGACCGGCGTCGCCATGTGCTTTGAGCTGGCGACCTACGGCCTCGTCGCGGGCGTGCTCTACCGCCGCCTGCCCAGGAAGAACGCCTCGATCTATGCCGCGCTCATCGCCGCGATGCTTGCCGGGCGCGTCGTCTGGGGCATCGTGCGCGCGCTGCTCTCCGGCGTGAGCGGCTCGCCGTTCACCTTCGCCGCCTTCTGGGCCGGCGGATTCGCCAATGCCGTCCCCGGCATCATTGTCCACATCGTCATCATCCCCGTGCTCGTCATGGCGCTTCGCCGGGCCGTGCCCGCGCTGCGCAAGGATTGACAGAGTCAGAGAAAGAAGGTCTTCGCTTGAATCGTTCCGGGCTGATCGCCCTCGCGCGCGATCTCTCCAATGCCAACGGCGCCTCCGGCTTCGAGGACGAGGTTGTCTCCGTCCTGCGCCGCGCCGCCGCGCCCTTCGGCGTCCTGAAGGAGGACAAGATGCGCAACCTCTACTGCGACCGCCACGGCAACGAGGCGGGCCGTCCCGTCGTCCAGCTCGACGCGCACACGGACGAGGTCTCCTTCATCGTGCAGGCCATCCGGCCCGACGGCACGCTGCGCTTCCTGCCGCTGGGCGGTTGGGTCAAAGCCGGTGTCGCCGGGCATCGCGTGCGCGTGCGCAACGCGCTGGGCGAATACGTGCCCGGCATCGTCGCGACCACGCCGCCGCACTACATGCGCCCCGGGCAGCAGGATCAGCTCGACCTGAGCGCCATGAGCATCGACGTGGGCGCCTGCTCCCGCGAGGAGGCTGAGCGCGACTTCCATATCCGCATCGGCGAGCCCGTCGTTCCGGACGTGGACTTCCGCTACGACGAGGCGCATGACCTGATGAGCGGCAAGGCGTTTGACTGCCGCCTCGGCTGCGCCGCCATCGCCGGCACCCTCGCGGTGCTGGAGGGGAAGGCCCTTGCGGTCAATCCGGTCGCGGCCTGGGCCTGCCAGGAGGAGGTCGGCACGCGCGGCGCGGCCGTGACCGCCAACCGCGTGAAGCCGGATGTCGCGATCGTCTTTGAGGGCTGCCCGGCGGACGACACCTGCGCCGAGCCCTACATGGTGCAGACCGCGCTCAAAAAGGGGCCGATGCTCCGCTTCATCGACGCGCGGATGATCACGCATCCCCGCTTCCAGCGCTTTGCGCTCGATCTGGGCGAGCGGCTGGGCATCCCCGTGCAGAGCGGCGTGCGCGCGGGCGGCTCGACCAACGGCGCGCCGATCCATCTCTCCGGCCTGGGCGTCCCCTGCATCGTCGTGGGCGTCCCCGTCCGCTATATCCACACGCAGGTCGGCCTCGCCAGCGCGGCAGACCTTGAAAACGCCGCGCGCCTCGCCGCCGCCGTCATCGAGCACCTGAACGCCGACGTGATCGCGGGATTCTAAAAACGGCTTTTCACCGCGCGAAGCGAAGAAGGGTCAGGGGGGCCAGGCCCCTTGTGGGGTCCGGGGCAGCGCCCCAGGCAGGCTTGGACGGCAGCCCAACGTCCCCCAATCAATAATTCAAGAAAACGTAGTCTCAGAGCAGGCTGCAAAGCAGCCTACGATTGAGACGGGTCAGATTTGCAAGGCGGCTTTTTACGGCAGGCTGCGGGCCTTCTTCCCTGTTTGGGGGAAGAGGGCCTTTTTGGCATCCCGCCCCTCCCGTTTGACAGGCTTCGGATATCGTCGTATAATATAGGCTGAATTTCCGGACGAAAGGGGGCCGTTCATGCCGAAGAGAAACAGGCGCGGCGCGCTTGACGCGTTTGAGCGCACGCCGCAGCGGCGCTATGACCGGCCCGCGCCGGAGGAGACGCGCCTTGAGCATGCCGGGCGCTTCCGCAAGCGCTACTACGATCTGCCGCAGCCGGGCGGCCGGCCCGGGCGCGTCCTGTGGGGCGCCTGCTGCGCCGTGATGCTGCTGACGCTGTGCTGCGCGAGCGCCCCGATGGCCGACGTGCCCAGCGTGCAGGAGCGCTTTGCCGACTGGGCCGCCGTGCAGAACGAGAAGACCGTCAGCCAGCTCCCCGGCGCGACGCCCGAGCCCGGAACGGCCCTCTACGAGGCGATGAATTTCAGCGCCGAGGCGCAGCAGCAGGCGATTGAGAACGCCGCCGCCCAGGCGCAGGAGCAGGCCAGGGCCGAGGAGCAGGAGGCGCAGGAGATCGCCGCGGGCACGCGCTTCAAGCACTACGAGCCCGGCGAGCTCTCCTATCAGACCGACCGGATGAGCGTCTCTGTCGAGCAAAAGACGAAGGACGGCATGACCTACTTCGTCTGCGATATCAGGCTCAGCGACGTCAGCCAGCTGCGCACGGCCTTCGCCGGCGACAGCTTCACCAGCGGCATCTACGAGGCGACCAGCGACATCGCCGGACGCTACAGCCCCGTGCTCGCCATCAACGCGGACTTCTGCCGCTATCACCGCAACGGCGTCATCATCCGCAACGGCGAGCTGCTGCGCAAGCAGAACATCACCAAGCATCATCTGCTCATCGTCGACGAAAACGGCGACATGTCCGCCCTGACCGACCGCACGGGCAAGCAGGGCCTCGTCGCCAGCGACCTTCAGGCGAAGAACACCTGGCAGACCTTCGAGTTCGGCCCCGTGCTCGTGGAGAACGGGCAGGCGACGGCGCTGCCCAAGTCCTTCTACGTCGCCTGCGCCGACGGCTACTACGAGCCGCGCACGGCCATTGGCCAGATGGGCCCGCTGCACTACATCGTCATCGTCGTCGACGGACGCCGCGACGGCTATTCCACCGGCGCGAGCATCCCGCAGCTGCAGCAGCTCTTCCTCGACGAGGGCGCGCAATTCGCCTTCAACCTCGACGGCGGCGGCTCGACGACGCTCTACTTCCTCGGCGAGGTCGTCAACATGCCCTCCGGCGGCACGGAGCGCTCCGTCAGCGACGTCATCATGTTCATGGCCAACCCGCAGTAAATCTCTGACAGACGAAAGGCATTCCGCATGAAGAAACTCCTCTCCCTGGCCGCGCTCGTGCTCGCGGCGCTGCTGCCCCTCTGCGCCGCGCAGGCCGCGACGCTCCCCAACAGCAAGACTATCGAAGACACCCTGACCTACGAGGACGAGACGATCCGCGTGACGATCGACCGCTGGTGCTACGCGTTCAACCGCACGCAGCTGCGCTTCTTCGTCGCCAACGTCTATGTCTCGCGCCCCGACCAGCTGCAAACGGCGTTCGCCGGCGAGGCCTACTCGAAGGACAACGCCGAGGCCACCAGCGCCATCGCGCAGCGCCACGACGCCGTGCTCGCTATCAATGGCGACTATTACAACTACAAGGACAAATACAACCTCGTCATCCGCAACGGCGAGCTCTACCGCGACCTCGAATCGACGCGCGACCAGCTGCTCGTCTACGCGGACGGGTCGTTTGAGGCGCTGCCTGCCAGTGCGTTTGCGCCCGGCAACGGGCAGGCTTACCTCGACAGCGGCGTCGTGCAGAGCTTCACGTTCGGGCCGACGCTCGTCGACGGCGGCGAGATCGTCCCGCTGCCGGAGAAGTACATCATCTCCACCGCCGATACCGTCCGCGAGCCGCGCACGGCCATTGGCTGGGTCGACGAAAACCACTATGTCGTGATCGTCGCCGACGGCCGCCGCGACGGCTGGAGCGATCTGGGCATGACGCTTCAGGAGCTGCAGCAGGTGTTTGTCGAGCAGGGCTGCCAGGTCGCCTACAACCTCGACGGCGGCGGCAGCGCGACGATGGTCCTCAACGGCGAGCTGGTCAACAAGACGAGCGGCTCCCGCGAGCGCAACGTCAGCGACATCGTCTATTTCACGCGGTAAGCGCGCCCGCCCGGGCGGAAGGGAGGAAGGCCCCATGGGAAGACGGCTTCTGTGCGCCGCACTGGTGTGTACCACACTGGTGTGTAGCACACTGGTGTGTGCCGCGCTGGCGCCCGGCTGCGCGCTGGCGGGGGAGGGCGATCCCCTGCTGAGCGTCGATGACCTGCTGACGCTCGAGCCCGCGTATGAGGCCTTCCTCAGCGAGCTTGAAGCGCTGATCGTGGAGCATGGGCTGCTCTCCGAGGAGGAGCGCGGCGCCTGGCACGACGCGCAGATGGGCGATTTCTTCCAGAACGGCGGCTATGGCTCGATCCTGGCGACGTACATGCCGGGCGTGCTCAGCCTCGCGCGCGACGAGGAGACGCTGCTGACGCTGCGCGCGGGCCTTTCCGGCGGGCAGACGCTCGAGCTGCTCACGATGCGCCGCTACACGCCGCAGGACAGCTCGCTCTCCGGCCTCATGCTTACGCCCTCGCTCACCGGCGCGGACGGCCTGCCGCAGGATGCGCGCTTCACCTTCAGCGCGGCCGGCGGCGTCTTCCTCAAGTGGGACGCGATGGCGGGCGCCTACGTCTCCGTCGGCGCGACGGCCCTGAGCGACGGTGAAACCGTCGTCTGGAGCGACCAGACGCCTGCGGCGGACGCCAAAAACCCCGTCATCGTCATCGCCATCGCCGACGCGCAGACGGGCGAAGCGCTGCCCGGCGCGGCGCTCACCCTGACCGTCGACGGAACGGGCTACCGCGTCGGCGAGGATGCGCTCAGCGGGGAATAAAGCGGGCTGTGCCCGCACCCGCGTCACATTATTGACCTGCCTGGCGCTCGCCGCACGAGTCTTTGCGCAGGTTCCTGTCGGATTCAAAACGCTGCAAGGCTGCCTTGCAGCCCCGCAGCGGACAAAACAGGGCCGCCTCATGATGAGGCGGCCCCTTCATTTTATCGAATGTCTTTGTGCGCGTAATGCCTTATCCCGGCGGCGACGGCCGCGAGCGCGTACACGGCGCCCAGCAGGATCAGCCCGCCGTCGAGCTGCCCGTGCTCCAAAATCTCTGCGCCCTCCGCGTAGGCGAACGGCGTCACATAGCGCAGCGCGTGCGCGGATTGCGCGATGTTGGCGGCGAGATTGAGGAAATAGGCCATCAGCGCGATGCCCAGCCCCGCGCCTGCGCTGCCGCGGATCACGAACGCCGACAGCCCGAAGCACAGGCACGCCAGCTCCGCCTGCATCAGCAGATACGCCCCGTGCAGCCGCAGCAGCTGTGCATAGGGGATCTCCTCGCCGATGCCCGCGATGCAGACAAGGGATACCGCCAGCAGCACGGCGTTCATCACAAGCACCTCGAGCAGCACGGCCGCGAGCTTTTGCAGCGTCACCTGCGCGCAATGCTCCCACAGGAAGAGATTACAGCCCCTTCTTGTTGCCGAAATAATGGAAGAGCAGGGCCTTGCTGATGCCCGCAGCATCCGCGATCTCGCTCATCGGGCTCTTCTTGTAGCTGTTGTGCGCGAAGACGCGGTAGCCCGCGTTGAGCATCGCGCGCTGCCGCTCCTCGGGCAGCGAGAAGAACTTTTCGTTCATCCCATTCCCCTCCCGTCAACCGCTCCGGTCAATCTCCATTATAGGCCGTTGACCGTTTTTGTGAAGCCCCCAAATGCTTGCTTTCGACAAAAGGCTGAAGTCCGCGCGAAGCGAAAACGGGAGCCCGAGGGATATGCCCCCAGACTCCCGTCGATGTGTTTTGCCGGGATCAGGCCTCCGTGCGGAAGGCGTAGATCGTCGTCGTGTCGTAGCGCTCGCCCGGGAGCAGGACGGTCGTGCCGATGAACTGCGGGTTGTTCGGCGCGTCCGGAAAATGCTGCGTCTCCAGGCAGAGCGCGCTGTAACGGCCGTAGTGCGCGCCGCCCTTGCCGCCGCCGATATCCGTCATGCAGGCGGTGTACAGCTGCACGCCCGGCTGGTCGGTGATCACATCCATCACGCGGCCGGTCTGCGCGCAGATCAGCGTCGCCGCCAGCGCCATCGCCTCGCCGGAGCGCAGGACGAAGTTATGGTCATAGCCGCCGGCCAGCGCCATCTGCGGGCAGCTGCCCGTGTGCAGCAGCCCCGCGCCCAGCAGCAGGCCCTTGCGCATGTCAAACGGCGTGCCCGCGACGGGCATATAGCCGCCGGTGGGGATCAGGCCCTTGCGCACGGGCGTCATCACGTCGCTGTCGATGGTCAGCGCGTGGTCGGCGATGGTGCCGTGGTCGTGGCCGCCGAGGTTGAAGTAGGTGTGGTTCGTCAGGTTGCACAGCGTGGGCTTGTCCGTGGTCGCCTGATAGCGGATGGACAGGCTGCACGCGTCATCCCAGGTATAGGTGACGAAGACGTCGAGCGTGCCGGGGTAATTCTCCTCGCCGTCCGGGCTGACGTAATGCATGCGCAGGCTGTCCTGCCCCTCGCCCTCTTTGGGCTCGATGGCCCACATCCTGCGGCTGAAGTTCTCAAAGCCGCCGTGCAGGTGGTTTTCGCCGTTGTTGAGCGCGAGCTGGAAGGTCTGCCCGTCCAGCGTGAAGCGGCCTGCCGCGATGCGGTTGCCGTAGCGGCCGACCGTGTCGCCCATGCAGCCGTGATCGCCGAGATAGGGCTCAAGCGTGTCAAAGCCCAGCGCGACGTCGCCCAACACGCCCTCACGGTCGGGCACGAGGATGCTGCGGACGATGCCGCCGTAATCAATCACGCTCACGGACGCGCCCGAGGCATTCTTCATCGTGTATTCGGTGACGGGCGTGCCGTCCGGCAGCGCGCCAAAGGGCCTCTTCGTAATCATGGGTGTCTCTCTCCTTCTCGTTGGGGCCGCGCGCCTTGCAGGCATGCGGCCCTCCGGTAAACTCTCCTTCTTTTTTATTCGCGCCCGGCGCCGTTTTTCCTCTGCCAACGGGGCGGAAAACACACCGGCATGCTGCCGGGGCACGGCCGCCGCGGAGGAAAAGGCTACCCATCAGCGCTTGCGCTTGCCAAACCGGGGAGGGCATGATACACTGTAACCGATAAAAGCCAGACGGGGAGATGGGGGGAGGGACGCCCGTGCCGCTTGAAATCGTGAGAAACGACATCACGAAGATGTGCGTCGATGCCATCGTCAATGCCGCGAATCCGTCGCTGCTCGGCGGCGGCGGGGTGGATGGCGCGATTCATCGCGCCGCCGGGCCGCGTCTGCTGGAGGCCTGCCGCGCGCTGCACGGCTGCCGGACGGGCGAGGCCAAAATCACGCCGGGCTTTGACCTGCCCTGCCGCCATGTGATTCACACCGTCGGGCCCATCTGGCAGGACGGACGGCATGGCGAGCGGGCGATGCTTTCCTCCTGCTACAAAAGCGCGTTGGCGCTTGCCCAGGCGCATGGCTGCGAGAGCGTCGCCTTTCCGCTGATCTCCGCCGGGGCCTACGGATATCCCAGGGCGCAGGCGGTTCGCGTGGCGGTGGACGCGATTTCCGGCTTTCTGCTCGAGCACGAGATGATGGTTTACCTCGTCGTGTACACGCGGGATGCCTTTGAGATCAGCGGCAGGCTGTTTGCCGATATCGCCGCCTATATCGACGACGTCTATGTCGATGCGCATCGGGAGACGTGCAGCGAGGCATTCCGCCGCCGGACGCAGGATGTCCTGAACAGGCGTTTTGCCGGCGAGATGGAGCCCCTTCCGCGCTGCGCCGCGCCGATGGCGGCACAGGGGGCGGAGCTTGACGACCGGCTCAGCCGGCTTGACGAGGGCTTTTCGCAGATGCTCCTGCGCAAGATCGACGAAAAGCACATGACCGACGCCGCCTGCTACAAGAAGGCGAACATCGACCGGCGGCTGTTTCACAAGATCAAGAACAACCCCGCTTACCGGCCCGAGAAGACGACTGTGCTCGCCTTCGCCATCGCGCTGGAGCTGCCGCTGAAGGAGACGAGGGATATGCTGGAGAAGGCCGGGTACGCGCTTTCCCACGCCAGCAAGTTTGACATCATCGTGGAATACTTCCTCGAGCGCGGCAACTACAACGTCTTTGAGATCAACGAGGCGCTCTTTGCGTTTGATCAGAGCCTCATCGGTGTATGAATTTGTCGCCTGCCGGGCGACCAAATGCCTCCCTGTCTTTGGTAAACTGTGGCCAACCAAAGACAAGGAGGCATTTTCCATGAAGAAGAATCTGACAGAGCTGGTTTTCATCCTTGATCGCAGCGGCTCGATGGGCGGGCTGGAGGCGGACACCATCGGCGGCTTCAACGCGATGCTTGAACGTCAGCGGGAGGAGGGCGGCGAGGCGCTGGTCTCCACCGTGCTCTTTGACAACCGCAGCGAGGTCATCCATGACCGCGTCGATCTGCGGCACGTCGCGCCGATGACCCGGCGGCAGTATACCGTCGGAGGCTGTACGGCGCTGCTGGACGCCCTGGGCGGCGCGATTCACCACATCGGAAACGTGCAGAAATACGCGCGTGAGGAGGACCGCCCGGAGCATACGCTGTTCGTCATCACGACGGACGGCATGGAGAACGCGAGCCGCCGCTATACCGACGGGGACGTCCGGCGGATGATCGAGCGGCAGAAGCGCTGCTTCGGCTGGGAATTCCTCTTCCTCGGCGCGAACATCGATGCCATCGGAACCGCCGGGTGCTTCGGCATCAGCGAGGACCGTGCCGTCAACTACCGCAGCGACCACGAGGGCACCGCGCTCAATTACGAGGTGCTCGGCGACGCCATCACAGCCGTGCGCAGCAGTCAGCCCCTCGGGCGCGAATGGAAGCGGCGCATCGACGAGGATTATCATGGCAGGGGCTGACGCGCGGCCTCGGGCCGCCGGCGAAGGAAGGCGGTTGTCTGGCGCAGGGCGTCCTCCCGGGTGACGCCTGCCAGGCGCAGCTTGTGGGCCAGGGCCAGCGCCTCGCCGAAATCCGGGCCCGGCGTAAAGCCCGCCGCCACCAGATCCGCGCCCGTCACATGCGGGCGGGCCATCAGCTCGCGATAGCGCGCAAGCCCCGCGCGCAGGGCCTGCTCTGCGGCCCCGTCGTCCGCGCATTGCGCCCTGCCCAGACAGTCCGCCCGGCTGAGCAGAAGCAAGTCCTCCGGACATTCGCTGGCGTCGAAGAGGCGGCAGAGCGCCTTTTCCCCGGCCTGCTGGCGGTAGAGCGCGCGCGGGCGCATGTGCAGACGCACCATGCCGCATACATGGCGCCGCAGCCTTGCCTCGCTTGTGAGCCGGGCGAGGAAGCGCTCCGCCAGCGGGACGCCCGCCTCCTCGTGCCCGAAGGAGCGGATCCGCCCGTCGATCACGGAGGTGGTGCCGACCTTGCCGAAATCGTGGCATAACGCGCTGAGCATGAAGGAAAGCGGCTCGCGCGCCTGCTCCCGCAGCGCCGCTGCGGCGTTAAGCACCAGCATCGTGTGGGTAAAGACGTCGCCCTCGGGGTGGAACCGGGGCTCCTGCCTGACGCCAATGAGCGCCTCCACCTCCGGGAAGAAGGCGTGCAGCTGATCCATCTCCCGAAGCGTCTCAAAGAACACCGACGGCTCTGGCGCCTTGAGCAGCGCCTTTCGCAGCTCGCCGAAGACGCGCTCCCCGGCAAGCGCCGTCAGATCCATCGTCCGGCAGAGGGCGACGGTCTCGCTGGCCACGGTGAAGCCGAAGCGGGCCGCGAACTGCGCCGCGCGCAGCACCCGGAGCGGATCCTCCGGGAAGCTCTGCGCGCTGACGTGGCGCAGAATGCCCGCCTTCAGATCCGCCAGACCGCCAAAGGAATCGACGATCTCCCCGGTCAGCACGTCCTCCATCATCGCGTTGACGGTGAAGTCCCGGCGCTGCGCGGCCTTGAAGACGCCCAGAAAGGGATCAGTGTCAATTTCAAAATCCTTGTGGCCCCGGCCGGTCGCCGACTCCAGACGCGGCATGGCGATGTCCAGCTCGTAGTGCCGCAGGCCGTAGACGCCGAAGCTCGCGCCCATCTGCGTGCGCTCCCCGAGGCTGTCCAGAATGGCGCAAAGCGCCTGCGGCGTCACGCCGTGAACCTCGATGTCGATGTCCTTGCTTTCCCGGCCCAGCAGCCGGTCGCGCACCAGACCGCCCACATAGTAGACGCGGCCCCCCTGCCGGGCGACCTCTGCGGCAATCCTTCGGGCCATCTCCCTGTTTTTGTCCTGCATGACGCCGCCTCCTTTCCTGCATCGCAGCATGTGCCCGCTGTGCGCAAAAGTATACCGCATTTTGGGAAAAAAGGAAACAGCCCGCTTGCGCCTTGCAGCCCCATCGGGGGATTCTCTCCGCCAGAAAACCGGGCCCGTCCGGAGAAAAAGCAAAAATTTCCCCAATTCCCATTGACAAACTAGGGAAACTGGGATGCAATAACGCCATCGGCTGAAGCGATGATGCCGGGAGAAGGGAGGCAGGAAACATGACGATGCGCGTGATGGCGGCTCGCGGCTCCCTGCCGTGCTGTTGTCGAATGCTTTTCTCCCGGGCTTGTGATGCGGCCGGGCGCGGCAAGCGGCGCGCCTGTCAGAGACGCCTGAAATGCGGGGTCTCTTTATAGCCTTTGCCCGGGAGCCCGACAGGACCCCCGGTTTTTTGCCGCGATTTGCGGCGAAAGACCATGCGCGAGGAAGTCTGGGCTGAAGCTGCCCGCCCCGGACGGGGGAGAGGCGCTTCGGGCCACCAATGAATTTGACAGGGAGGAATTTTTCATGAAAGCGTACAAGAAGACTCTGGCATTTCTGCTGACCATGCTTCTCGTCGTGAGCGCGGCGGCGCTCGCGCTGGCGGATGACGCCGCGGCGGCGGTCGCCATCGACAAGGAAGCGTTTGACGCGCTGATCGCGAGCGGCCCCGTCGCCGATGAGGCCGACATCGCGGGCAGCGCCTGGGCGACGGCCGTCAAGGAGGCCGGCGTGCTGCGCGTGGGCGGCACCCGTACCTCGTTCCTCTTCAGCCAGCTCGACGAGACGGACGACGGCCTGCGCGGCTTTGATGCGGGCCTGTATCAGCTGCTGGCGCGCTACATTCTGGGCGACGAGACGAAGTTCGAGCTGACCCAGGTCGACTCCAGCACCCGCGAGTCCGTTCTGCAGAGCGGCCAGGTGGACGCGGTCTTCGCGACCTATTCCATCACGCCGTCCCGTCAGGAGGTCATCTCCTTCGCCGGCCCGTACTACACCTCTCGTCAGGCCGTGCTCGTGAAGGCCGGCAACACGGAGGTCACCGGTGTTGACAGCCTCGCCGGCAAGCTCGTGGCGACCCAGTCCGGCTCCACCGGCCCGGCCATCCTCGCCGAGTATGCGCCCGAGGCCGTTGTGCAGGAGTTCGCGACCGACATCGAGGCCCGCACCGCGCTGGAGCAGGGCCGCGTGGACGCCTATGTCACCGACTACACGCTGCTGCTCAACGCCATCGTCAAGAATCCGAGCGTCTATGAGATCGCCGGCGACGTCTTCGGCCCGGAGGACAACTACGGCATCGGCCTGCCGCTCAATTCCGACGGCGTCGCGTTCGTCAACGCCTTCCTGACCAAAGTCGTGGAGGATGGCACCTGGGCCCGCCTGTGGCAGATCAGCCTGGGCGACCGCACCGGCATCGAGACCGCGCCGCAGGCCCCCGCGATCGGCGAGTGACCTTCGATATTGCGCACCTTTCCCGGGGCTCTCGGGGCGTTTCGCCCTGAGAGCCCGGTTTCGTATCTGTGGCGGCAAACGGTACTCTTTACAGGAGGAATGCTATGACCATTTCCCAGCTCCTTGAGCAATTCGGGGACAAATATGTCCTGGCGCTGCTGACGACGTGGAAGCTGACGGCCTGCGCGTTCGTCATCGCGTTCGCCGTGGGCGTTCTCATCACCGTCATGCGGATCTGCCCGATCAGGCCGCTGCAGCTCGCGGGCGACTTCTATGTGCAGCTCTTTCGCAACATTCCCGGCGCGGCACTGCTCATCCTCCTCGTCTACGCGCTGCCGTATCTGCGGCTCGTCTGGTCGTATTACGCCTGCGTGCTGATTGCGACCTCGCTGATTCCCGCCGCGTTCTGCTCCGAATACCTGATGGCCGGCATGAACACCATCGCCGCCGGGCAGATCGAGGCGGCGCGCTCGCTGGGCATGCGCGAGAGCAGCGTGTTCTTCAAGATCGTCTTTCCGCAGGCGCTGCGCTACGTCGTGCCTGCGATGATCTCCGAGCTGGTCATCGTGCTCAAGGACACGACGTTCGCCTACGTCGTCAACTATGCGGATCTGATGCAGAACGCACGCGTGCTGATCAGCAATTACGACGCGCTTCTCTCCGTGTATCTGGTGACGGCTGTGATCTACATCCTCATCAACTACGCGCTCAACAGGATATCCGTCGCGGTCGCGCGGCGTCAGGATGCCGGCGCGCGGCGCGCCGCAGGAAGGAGCAGATAACCGCCATGGCACAGGAAAACAGCGAATGCCGCGCCGGGGGCGCGGTTCCCGTCATCGAGCTCAGGCACGTCGACAAGCACTTCGGCGCGCTGCACGTCCTCAAGGACGTCAGCCTGAGCGTTCACAAGGGCGAGGTCGTCGTGATCATCGGGCCGTCGGGCTCGGGCAAGTCGACGCTCTGCCGCACGATGAACCGGCTGGAGACGATCGACGCGGGCGAGATCATCATCGACGGCGTCCCCATGCCGCAGGAGGGGAAGAAGCTCGCCGGGCTGCGCTCGCAGATCGGCATGGTCTTCCAGTCCTTCAACCTCTTTGCGCACAAGACCATCCTGGACAACGTCACCATCGCGCCCATCGACGTGCTGCATAAGCCGAAGAAGGAGGCGCAGGAGGAGGCCATGCGGCTGCTGCGCCGCGTCGGCGTGGACAGCCAGGCCGCCAAGGTGCCCGCGCAGCTCTCCGGCGGCCAGCAGCAGCGCGTCGCCATTGCCCGCGCGCTGGCGATGCATCCCAAGGCGATTCTCTTTGACGAGCCGACGAGCGCGCTTGACCCGGAGATGATCGGCGAGGTGCTCGACATCATGACCGAGCTCGCCCGCGACGGCATGACGATGGTCATCGTCACGCACGAGATGAACTTCGCCCGCCGCGTCGCCGACCGCGTGATCTTCATGGACAACGGCAGCATCCTGGAGGAAAGCACGCCGGAGGCGTTCTTTACGCGCCCGCAGACCCAGCGCGCGCGGGACTTCCTCCAGTCCCTCAGCCATCGGGAGGATTGAGCGGGCTTCCCCATACAGCAGCGTCAAAGCGCCCGCCGGAAAACCGGCGGGCGCTGATATTTTGGCAGGTCATTGGAAAGCATAGGGCTTCAGAGGCGGCCCCGGCGCCAGCGGGGCTAGTTCGCAGGCGTCTCGTTGCCGCTCTCGTCCTGAATGCGCGTGCCGTCGCACACGAGCAGCAGCGTGCCGATACGCCAGGCCTTGGTGACGCCGTAGACCGGCTCCTCCGGCGTCCCGGCGAGGACGCGGGCCGTTTCCTGCGAGCTGCCCTCGTAGAAGCGAACCGTATTGTCGTGACCGGCGGCGGTCAGCACGAGCGTGAGCATTGCGCTGCCCTCCTCCGGGGAGAAGGCGGCGCAGGCCGCGACGGGCAGCGTCAGAATCTGATCAAGCAGCGTCAAAAAGACCTCGCCGTCGGCCATCTGGCCGTTGACGCTGACCGCCTCCCCGTCGCAGAGAAACTCAAAGCGGCGGTCGTCCGCCGTGACGGAGAGCGCCGTGACGGAGGCGGGGGAGAGCGATGGAAAGAGCGGCGTCGTATGCGCAGGCTCATCGGAGGAGGCCTTCGCCGTCTGCGCGGCAGAAACGGAGACTCCGGCGCCTGGCGACTGGGCGCTGCGCAGCTCGGACTGCGAGCCCGGGAAGAGAAGAAACACCGCTGCGAGCATGGCGGCTGCGCACAGCGTGAAAGGGATGGGTTTCATCGGCGGCCCTCCTTTGGCCGGATGTGGAGAACGGGCGCAAAAGGCTTTTGCGCTTTGCTTCCTCCATTATAGAGCACAGATGTTGCGCAGAAGCAATGGGAATGAGACAAAAATGTGAACTCTTGCGTCCGCAGCGTTTGTACGGGTTTGACATTCCCCAGAAAATCCATTACAATAAAAGGGATTGTGCCGGACGGGGAACGATGCTGTACGGCCCTTGAAAACACACCCAAAGGATGGAGCGCTGAGCCATGGTTTTTGAGCATAATACCCTGAAACCCTTTGACCGCTACCCGCAGGGCGCGCTGCCCGCAGGCGCGCAGGTGCGTCTGCGGCTTTCCGCCGTGGGCAAGGAGGAGCTCCAGCGCGTCGAGCTGCGCGTCTGGGACGGCGAGGAGCATCGCTTTCCGATGCGGCCGCTTGGCATGCGCGGCGGCAAGCAGTATTACGAGGCGCAGATCGCCGTGAGCAGCACGCCCTGCCTGTATTGGTACAGATTTGAGGCGATGCTGGATGGGCGTCGTCTTGTGCTCGGCGCGCCGGAGGATCACACCGGCTGCGGCGAGGGCAAAATGGGCAGCGAGGAGAGCTTCCAGATCACCGTCTATGACCCGGATTACAGGACGCCCGACTGGATGCACGAGGGCGTGATGTACCAGATCATGGTTGACCGCTTCTTCAGGGGCGAGGGGACGGAAGCGCTTCTCCACGCCAAGGACGGGCAGAACATCATGCTCCACGAGGCATGGGACGAGATGCCCTTCCTCAACATCTCCGAAAACGGCGACAATTTCGCCAACGACTTCTACGGCGGCAACCTCGAGGGCGTGCGTCAGAAGCTCTCCTATCTCAGGGACCTGGGCGTGACCGTGCTCTACTTCAACCCGATCTTCGAGGCGCGCACCAACCACAAATACGACACCAGCGACTACATGCGCGTCGACCCGATGTTCGGAGACGAAAAGACGCTGCGCGCGCTGTGCGCGGAGGCAAAGAAGCTCGGCATCCGCGTGATGCTTGACGGCGTGTTCTCTCATGTCGGCGACGACAGCGTGTATTTCAACCGCCGCGGCACGCATGGCGAGAAGGTCGGCGCCTACCGCGACCCCGACTCGCCCTACGCCAAGTGGTTCACCTTCCGGCGCTGGCCGGATGACTACGACTGCTGGTGGGGCTTCAGGACGCTGCCCAACGTGCGGGAGATGGACGAGGACTACCGGCGCTACATTCTCAATGGCGAGGATGCCGTCGTCAAGCACTGGCCGCGCCAGGGCACCAGCGGCTGGCGGCTGGATGTCGCCGACGAGCTGCCGATGGAGTTCCTTCGGGAGCTGCGCCGGGAGGTCAAGTCCGTCAGTGAGGACTGCGCCGTGCTGGGCGAGGTCTGGGAGGACGCCAGCCACAAGGTCTCCTACGGCCAGATCCGCTCCTATGTGCTGGGCGACACGCTCGACAGCGTCATGAACTACCCGCTGCGCGAGGCGCTGATCGACTTTTTGATGGGCCGGCGCACGGCGGGCGGCGTCGCGCGCGAGCTCGCCTCGCTCAACCAGAATTACCCCAAGCCGTTCCTCTACGCGCTCATGAACCTGATGGGCAGCCACGACAGGCCGCGCATCCTCAACGTGCTCGCCGGCAACGACGGCAGCGACATTCCGCGTGCCCAGCGCGCGCGCCACAGCCTCACCCAGGAGGAGCGCATGGTCGGCACGCTGCGCGAGCACATGATGCTGCGCGTGCTCATGAGCGTGCCCGGCATGCCCTGCGTCTACTACGCCGACGAGGCCGCGCTGGAGGGCTGCGCCGATCCCTTCTGCCGGCGCACCTATCCCTGGGGCCATGAGGATGGGCAGATGCTCGCCTATTACCGCCGGCTGATCGCGATGCGCAAGGCGCATCAAGAGCTGCGCACGGGCGAATGTGCCTATATCGCGCCGGACGACGATGTCTTTGGCGTCATCCGCACGATCAGCGGCGGCGTGGATGCGCTGGGCAAGCCGGCGCAGGACGCCTGCGCCGTCACGCTGATCAACCGCAGCGCGCGCGCGGTGGACGTCTATTTGACGCAGGAGGACGTGCTGGGCGCGCGGGAGCTGACCGCAGAAAACGGTGAGACCCTCCATGCCCGCGCGGGTGCGTTCAGCCTGCGGATCATGGGCCTGCGCGGCATGACGTACTTCACCCGCCCCGCCGGGGCGAAGATCTGACCCGGCGATTTCGCGCCGCCGGGGCGAAACCTTGCAAAAGGAGGATGCTGCCATGAAAGCCGATGTCAGGCAGCGCGTCGACGCGCTGCTCGAGCGCATGACCCTGGAGGAGAAGGCCGCGCAGATGGTGCAGGTGCCTTATGCGATGGTCGGCCGCGAGGAGGCACTGCGCTGGGCAAGGCGCGGCGCGGGCTCGTTTCTGCATGTGCTGGGCGACGACGCGCGCGAGATTCAGCGCGCCGCCTGCGAGAGCCGCCTGGGCATTCCCGTGCTCTTTGGCATCGACGCCGTGCGCGGCCACGCGCTCAACGACCGGGCGACCGTCTTCCCGACGCAGCTGGCCTGCGCCTGTACGTGGAACCCGGAGCTCGTGCGGCAGATGGGCCGCGTGACGGCGCGCGAGGTCGCCGCGGATGGCCTGCACTGGACGTTCTCCCCGCTGCTGTGCCTGGCGCGCGACCCGCGCTGGGGCCGCGTGAATGAGACCTTCGGCGAGGACCCGTATCTGACGGGCGAGCTGGCCGCGGCGCTCATCCGCGGTTATCAGGGGGAAGACCTCTCCGCGCCGGACAGCATCCTCGCCTGTGCAAAGCACTACCTGGCCTATGGCGAGGCGGTCGGCGCGCGGGACGCCTGCGATTCGGAGATCACCTGGCGCAAGGCGCGCGAGGTCTTCCTGCCGCCGTTTCAAAGAGCGGTCGACGCGCGCTGCGCGACATTCATGACGGCCTACGGCTCGCTGGATGGCACGCCGCTGACCGCCGATGCCCATGCGCTGCGCGACGTGCTGCGCGGGGAGATGGGCTTTGAGGGCTTCGTCGTCACGGACTGGCAGAACGTGACCAGCCTGGTGGACAAGCAGCATGTCGCCGCGGACGCGCTGGAGGCGAGCGCCCTGGCCGCGCGGGCCGGCAACGACATGATCATGTCGAGCCTTGAGTTTTACGAGAGCGCTATCCGCCTCGTGCGCGAGGGACGGCTTGAGGAGCGCGTGCTCGACGAGGCCGTCCGCCATATCCTGAGCGTCAAGGTGGAGATGGGGCTGCTTGAGCATCCCGAAAAGGAGGGGGAGAGGGGCTGCATCGGCTGCGCAAGCCATCAGCAGACCGCGCTGGAGGCCGCGCGCCGGAGCGTCACGCTGCTCAAAAACGACGGCGTGCTCCCGATCGGATCGCAGACCCGGCGAATCGCGCTCATCGGCGCTAACGCCGACGACATCCGCGCGCAGGTCGGCGACTGGACGTATTTCACCCATCCGCTGCCCGACCCGGAGCATGCGCCCGTGCGCCCGTACACGACGATCCGAGAGGGCATGGAGGCGCTGTGCGCCGCGCGGGGCGCGGAGCTGATCTATGCGCGCGGCTGCGGCGCGGTGCCCTCCGAGCTGGACGACCTGGACGCGGCCGTGCGCGCGGCCGAGGGGGCCGATTTGATCGTGCTGGCCGTCGGCGACGAGATCAGCCAGATCGGCGAGACGAAGGACCGCGCGGACCTCGCCCTCTCCGGACGGCAGGAGGAGCTGCTTGAGCGCCTGCTCGCGCTGGGCATCCCGCTGGTCACGGTGCTGCTATCCTCCAAGCCGCTGGCGATTGCGACCGCTGCGGCGCGCGCGAACGCGGTCGTCTGCGCGTTTAACGGCGGCGCGCATGGCGGTCAGGCGGTCGCCGAGGCGCTCTTCGGGGAGATCAATCCCTCCGGCCGCCTGCCGGTCTCCTTCCCGAGGCATTCCGGCCAGGTGCCGGTCTATTACAACGCGCTGCCGGGCTGGCATCCCCGCTGGGGCACGCAGGAGAGCCGCTACTGCGATCTGCCGGCGACGCCGCTCTACGCCTTCGGCGAAGGCCTGTCCTACACGGCGTTCGCCTATGACGGCCTGACGATGGACGCGCAGACGCTGACCGCCTCCGTGCGCGTGCGCAACACGGGTCACCGGCCGGGCCTTGAGACCGTGCAGGTCTATGTCAGGGATTGCGTCTCCTCGGTGCTCACGCCCGTGCGCCAGCTCATCGCCTTTTGCCAGGTCGCCCTTGAGCCGGGCAAGGAAAGAACCGTGCGCTTTACCTTTGACCGGATGGATTTCTCGCTCGTCAACCGGCAGGAGCAGCGTGTCGTCGAGCCGGGGCGCTTTGAGCTGATGATCGGCCACAGCTCCCGGGACGAGGATCTGCTCAAAACCGAATTCACACTTGACTGATACCGGGCCGCTTCGTTTCCTCGGGGAAACGGGGCGGCCTTTCGCCTGCCCGGAGGCGAGAAAATTTCCCAAAGAAACGGCGAAAGCAGGGAGGAAAGGTAGACTTTGGGAGGCGAAAATGTTATAATCTCAATCGTGACGATATATAAAATCACAAGGTATATTCAACGGGGCGCGGCTGGCCTTTGGACTGCCGGCAGGCTACGGACGCGGCAAATCGTGCCCTCAAATGCAGAAAGGTGGACATGTTGACAATGAAAAAATGGATGATGGTTTGCGCGGCGCTGATGCTCGCGCTGCTGTGCGCCGGCGCGCTGGCGGAGGAGACCGCCGCGGCGGGGATCACCGCAAACGTTGGCGATATTGTGACCTTCGGCCACTACGAGCAGGACAACGACGAGAGCAACGGCAAGGAGCCCATCGAGTGGATGGTGCTGGATGTGCAGGACGGCAAGGCCCTGCTGCTCACGCGCTACGCGATTGACGCGCACAACTACCATTCCGGCCAGCGCGAGACGTCCTTCCCGACGTGGGAAAAATCCGAAATCCGCGCCTGGCTCAACAGCGAGTTCCTCGCGGCGGCGTTTGACGACGGGGAGGCCGCGTCCATCGCGACGGTCACGCTGAGCAATCCCTCCTACAAGAAGTACAACTGGGGCGGCCCGGACACCGAGGACCGCGTCTTCCTGCTCAGCCGCGACGAGGTCGAGCAGTATTTCCCGACCTATGAGTCCCGCATGGTGATTCCCACGGCCTACGCGCACGCGCAGGGCGCCTGGGAATCCTCGACCTATGCCATCGACGGCGTGAAGACCACCTGGTGGTGGCTGCGCACGCCGGGCTATTACAGGAGCTGTGCCGCCAGCGTGCGCACGCGCGGCACCATCACCAGCAACCGCGTGTATGACGAATCCGGCGCGCTGCGCCCGGCGATCTGGCTGACCCTGTGACGCCGGGAAGAATGGGGAGGGCCATGAAGAGGCATGTTTTCCTTGCGGCGCTGCTGGCGCTGTACGTGACTGCCGCCGTCGCCGCGGCGGAGCCTGTCGAGATGTGCGGCATCACGGCGGACACGCAGGACACGGCGATTGACTTTGGCAGCACGAAGGTGAAGGACGTCGACGCGCTCATCGGGCTGATCGAGGCGATGCCGAACCTTGAGAAGGTCGACCTGTACGAGAGCCGCCTGTCCAACGACGACATGGACAGGCTCTTTGACGGCTATCCGCAGATCGAGTTCGGCTTCACCGTGCGCGTGGGCAACCACACGCTGCGCACCGACGCGACGGCCTTTTCGACGCTGCACAACCCGAAAAGGGATACCGAGCACAAGACGCGCGACTTTTACGCGCTGCGCTTTTGCACGAAGCTGGAGGCGCTTGACCTGGGGCACAACGCCATCACGGACATCAGCTTTCTGCTGGATCATCCCCAGCTCAAGGTGCTGATTCTCGCCTGCAACGACATTAAGGACATCTCCGTGCTCTCGCAGCTGACGCAGCTTGAGTACCTGGAGCTGTTCACCAACAAGTTCACGGATATCACGCCGCTGGCCAACCTGACGAGCCTGGTCGACCTCAACCTGAGCAACAACGACATCACCGATCTGACGCCGCTCTACGGCCTGACGGGGCTCGAGCGCTTTCGCCTGTGCATGGATGGCTATCTGACCAACGCGCAGCGCGAGGCGCTGGAGGCCGCGCTGCCGGGCTGCGAAATCGGCTGGAAGGAGCATCCCACCGGCGAGGGCTGGCGCGAGCATCCGCGCTACGACGTGATCTACCGCATCTTCCACACCGGCGTCTATGAACCCTTTGACAGCGACAACAACGAGGAGGAACCCGAATGAACCGCACGGCGCTCAGGCGCATTCTGATTGCCCTTTTCCTGCTGCTGCTTCCGTTGCTGCTCTCGTCCCCGGCGCTCGCGGAGCCGGGCGTGCTGCCGCTTGACCAGCTTGTCCCGGGCAGCGCGCTGCTGGAGGAGGGCTTCCTCTCCGAGACGGAGTACCTCGACGACACCATCCACGTCACCACCGAGGAGCAGATGGTCGGCAAGCTGCCCTGCCACATCGTGCGCATCAAGATTGCGGATCCTTCGCAGATCCGTACTTGCATGAGCAAGGATCGCTATGACGACCGCACCTACGTCAAGGCCGAGACGATGGCGGAGCACGTCAACGCCGTCGCGGCGGTCAACGGCGATTTCTTCAAGTATTACTACGACTTCGGCTACGTCGTGCGCCAGGGCGTCGAGTACCGCCGTCAGTGCGACGGCACGCGGGACGTGCTCATCATCGACGATCTGGGCAATTTCCACTATGTGCTCATGGCGACCAACGAGAGCCTTGATGACTTCCTTGAAAGCGAATTCCCGGCGGACAGGCAGGTCGTCAACTCCTTCACCTTCGGCCCGGTGCTGGCGATTGACGGCAAGCCCTTCAAGGACACGATTACCGATCTCTACCAGTCGCGCTACAAGATGCAGCGCGTCGCCATCGTGCAGCTGGGTGAGCTGGAATACGCGATCGTCGAGTGCGACGGCAAGTCCGACGCCTCCTACGGCATGTCGCTTTCGACGTTCGCCGATTACATCGCCGAGCTCTTCCCCGACTGCCGCCTGGCCTACAACCTCGACGGCGGCGGCTCCACGAACGTCATCTTCAACAACAAGCGCATCCACAGGAACCCCGACCTGCGCAAGATCTCGGATATCCTCTATTTCGCCTCTGCGCATGACGCGCAGTAATCCCCTCGCATCGCATGTCAACGGAGCATCTCATGGCAAACGTACAAACCGGCGCATGGGCGCTGTATCCCCTCTGTATCCTGCTGGCGGCGCTTCTCGCCGTCGGCCTCTTTGGGTTGGCGCGGCGCCGCGGCGGCGCCGGGCACGCCGTGCCGGCCTGGCAGATGGCCGTGCTTGTGCCGCTTGCCTCGTTCGTGGGCGCGCGGCTGCTCTACGTGCTCTTCAGCTTTGACGTCTTCCTCTACGATTACGGACTGGCTGCGGTCTTCGACCCGCGCGCGGGCGGATGCCTGATGGCGGGCGCCGTCGCGGGCGCCTGCCTGTGCGCGGCGCTGCTGGCGCGGCGCGCGCATGCGCCTGTGGGCGCTTCGCTCGACGAGCTCGTCGTGCCGGGGCTTGCCGCCCTTGCGCTTTGCCGCCTGGCGGAGGTCTTCACCGGCGAGGGCATCGGCTCCGTGGTCGAGCGGGAGGCCTTCTGCTTCTTCCCGCTCGCCGCAGCGAATCAGTATGGAGAGTGGAACCTCGCGGTCTTCGTCTATGAGGCTGCCGCCGCGCTGGCGATTCTGCTGGCCGCGGCGCGCATGAAGGCGCGCGCGCCCGGCGAGCGCTTTACGACGGCACTGCTGCTGCTTTGCTGCTGCCAGATTCCGCTGGAAAACCTGCGCAGCGACAACTGCCTGCGCATCGGCTTTGTCCGCGTGACGCAGATCTTCGCCGCGCTGGCGATTCTTTCCATCGTGCTGCTGCGCGCAAGGCCCCGGGGCCGCCGGGCGATGGGGAGGGGCGCGCTCGCCGTGCTGCTGTGCGCTGCCGGCATCGGCGTCATCGAATGGGCGCAGGACAAGACGAATATCCCCAACGCCGCGCTGTATGCCGCCATGATCGCCCTGTGCGTCGTGATGGCGCTGTGCGCGCGGCAGGCCCCTGACAGGAGGGACACATGATCGATAGCTCGGCAATCAGGATCTACCCCTACGGCCTCGCGGTCGCGGGGGCTGTCCTGATTGGTCTTTTTTTCGCCCGCGCGCTCTGTGCGCGCCGGGGCCTTGCGGCGCAGACCGTGAGCGTGTTCGCGGTTCTTTGCCTGCCGCTTTCCTTCCTCTTTGCCCGGCTGCTCTATTGCCTGATCTGCATGGACGGCTTCTCGCGCCGGGGCATCGCCTATTTCTTTGACTTTACCGGCGGCGGCTATACGCTCTTTGGCGCGCTGCTGGGCGGCGTGCTCGCCCTCGCGCTGACGGCGAGGCGCACGCGCCAGCCCTGGGGAAGGATCGCGGATGCGCTCGCCGCGCCTGCCGCGCTGGTCATCGCGCTCGGCCGCCTGGCGGAGGGCCTGGTTGGCCAGGGCTACGGCTGGTATGTCGAGGACTGGTTTGACCCGATGAACGGCATGAGCCTGTTTCATCCGCAGGAATTTGACGGCCTGCTGCGCTCCCCCTTCGCCGTGCAGGACATGTACGGCGAGTGGAGCTGGGCGATCTTCGTGCTCGAGGCGCTGCTGGCGCTCGTCATCGGCGCGCTGGCGCTGCGCCGGGGCGAGGGAAGGCGCCCGGGCGACACCGCGCTGCGGGCGCTGCTGAATCTGTGCGCCGCGCAGATCCTCTGCGAAAGCCTGAGACAGGACGCCGTGCTCCGCTTCGGATTCGTGCGCGTGAGCCAGGTGCTCGGCGCGGCCGTCGCGGTGGCGCTGCTGATCCATGGCTGTGTGCGGATGGAGAAAACGCGCCCCGCGCGCCTGCTTGTCCCGATTCTGGGGACGCTGGCCAGCGCCGGCGTCGTCGTCGCGATGGAATTCGCGCTGGAAAAGAAGATCGTGCTGCTCGAGGCGCTTCCGATGGACGTGTGCTATCTGCTGACGGCGCTGGCCTGCCTGGGGCTGGTCAAAAGCGTCGGCGCGGCGCTGCGCGCCCCGCGGCGGGCGGCAAAGCCTGTGACGGATACGAAGGAGGAAGGAACGCGATGAAGAACATGAAAAAGGGAATTCTCCGGCTCTGGCCGCTGCTCGTCCTTGCGCTGTGCCTGGCCGTGTCCGTGGGCGTCTACTGGGTCTACGGCGAGCACAACCTCGACTCGGACATCTCCTCGGAGTTTCTGCTCGCGCAGCTGCTCAACGAGGAGGGCAAGCTCGTGACGGACAGCTGGTTCTACTCGACGGAGCTGCGCATCGTCAGCCCCGTGCCGGTCTATCAGCTCGCGCTGCGGCTCTTTTCGGACTGGCACGTCGCGCGGACGTTCTCCATCGCCGTGCTGCTGTGCGGCATCGCGGCGTCGCTTTGCTATCTGGCGACGGGACTGGGCGCGTCGAGCGCCGCGTCGCTGCTGTGCGCCGCGGCGCTGATCCTCCCGGTTACGCCGTATAACTCGTTCACGCTCGTTTACGGCGGGTTTTATACCGCCTGCGTCATCCTGACGTTTGTGGAGCTGGGCCTCGTGCTGCGCATGGACAAACGGCGCTGGCGGGAGCCCGTGCTGCTGCTCCTGCTGGGCGTGTGGGGCGGCCTGGGCGGCGTGCGCATGCTGATGGTCTGCGTCGCGCCGCTGCTGATGGCGGGCGTGCTGACGTTCTATCTGGAGGCGCGCCGCTGCGAGAGCCTGCGTCAGGCCGTCTCCCGGCCTGCCGCGCGCATCGCTGCGGGCAGCCTGCTGTGTACGGCGGCGACGCTGATAGGCTACCTGATCAACGAAAACGTGCTCTCGCGCATGTTCTGGTATGAGCAGTTCGATGAGACGACGCTGCGCGCGCTAACGCCCGAGATGCTGACCGACCAGCTGCAGAGCCTGATGAGCTTCTTCGGCTATCGCGGCGATGTGCTGCTACTCTCGCGCGAGGGCCTCGTCTCCGTGTTCGCGGTGGCGCTGCCCGTGCTCTGCGCGGCGGCGATCGTGCTGCTGCTGCGCATGGAGCTCAGCCCGAGAGAGCGGATGCTGGCGATCTTCATCCCGGCGGCGCTGGCGGTGGGCATCCTGATCAACGTGCTGACGATTGAAAACGACGGCACGACGACCTACAACTACTCCGTCAGCTACTACATGCCGGCGGCGCTGCTGATGGTCTTTTCGCTGTTCTGGGCGCTGGATCGCTTCGCCTGCCGCCTGCGCGGCCTGCGCGTCGCGCCGATGCTGGCGCTGGTGGCGATGTTCCTGCTGGGCAACGCCGCCTACCGCGACCTGGAGCTGAACAAGACGTCCAATGAGCTGGAGCAGATCGCGCAGGTCTTGCTTGAAGAGGACTGCACAACGGGCTACGCGACCTTCTGGAACGCCAACGTGCTCACCGAGCTGAGCGATGGGAAGATCGACGTCTACATGGTCGAGAGCTGGGAGCAGGGCAACATCGGCGAATGGCTCCAGCGGACGGATCACTTCGACTTCACGCCGGGCGAGGGGCGGATCTTCGCGATCTTCGATCAGTATGACATGGATCACGAGGTTCCCGCCTGCGACGCGAACCACATGGCCTTCTCCACGGGCGGCAAGTACGTCTGCATCTACGACAGCTACGAGGAGTTTTCGCAGTACAGCGGCCTGTGAGCGGGGAGAACTGAAAACCCGCGGCAGCCGTTTTCACAAGGGACTGGGCCGGCGACGCGCCGGCGGGGGGAAAAGAAATGAAACGATGGGCTATGGCGCTGCTGATCGCGCTGCTTGCCGCGCTGACGGTCTGCGCGGCCGCCGAAACGGCGTTTGAACCGATTCCCTACAGCTTCGAGAGCGCGCCCTATCCGCCGCATCAGGAGGGCTTTCTGCCGGACAAGGCGGGCTATCACGACGACTCGATCGACATCCGCATCGAGCGCTCGCGCACGCTGGACACCGACTACATGGCCGTCTACATCACGCTGACGGACCCGAGCCAGATCCGCTGCGGCCTCGCGGCGGACTATCCCTCCAAGGCGACGGCGACCGTGCTGACGCTCGCGGAGCGGTATGACGGCGTGCTGACGATCAACGGCGACTATTTCAACTATCACAATCAGGGCATCGTCGTGCGCAACGGCGAGCAGCTCCGCTTCCGCCCGACGAAGAACCGCGACACGCTGATCATCGACGACAAGGGCGATTTCACGATCCTGCCCTCGACGACGGCGGCGGATTACGAGGCCTTCGAGGGCAACGTGATTCACGCGTTCTGCTTTGGCCCGTGGCTGGTCAAGGACGGTGTGGCGATCACCAACGAGGAGGTGCAGGCCTCCGAGGTCGATATCGGCAAGAACAAGCAGACCCAGCGCCTGGCGCTGTGCCAGATCGACACGCTCTCCTATATGGTCGTCTGCACGGAGGGCCCGTCGGGCGAAAACTCCGCCGGTGTGACGATTTTGCAGATGGCGAACCTGTGCAAGGAGCTGGGGGCCGTGCAGGCCTATAACCTGGATGGCGGCAACTCCGCGGCCGTGATTCTCAACGACGAGAAGCTCAACAATGTCACGAACACGAAGAAGCGGATGGTCGGCGACTGCATCTACTTCTGCACGCTCGTCCCATAAGGCCATGAAGCGAAGGACGGTCATCCTCGCGCTGCTCCTGCTGGCGCTGCTTGCCTGCGCCCGCGCGGAGCAGGCGGCGTTTGAGCTTTCCGCCGTGCCGGAGGCACTGCTCGCTCCGTGCGCGCAGCAGGGCAGCGTCGAGCGCCTCGAATACGAAACCTTCGTCTACGACAAGCGCGGCAACCCCGGCCGGGCGGGCACAGGCAGAGCCTGTGTCTACCTGCCCTATGGCTATGACGGCGCGCAGCGCTATGACGTGCTCTACCTGATGCATGGCGCGGGGGAGGACGAGCGTTATTGGCTCTCGGAGGAAAACGGCGCGCGGGCCCTGCTCGACGGGATGATCGCGCAGGGACTCTGCCCGCCGGTCATCGTCGTGACGCCCTGCCTGGCGAGCGAAAAAAACGGCGGGCTCAACGGCACAGGGACGTTTCGCCATGAGCTGCGCGGCGACCTGATCCCCGCCGTGGAGAGCCGGTATTCGACCTGGGCGGGCGGCGACACCTCGCTGGAGAGCCTGACGCGCAGCCGCGCCCACCGCGCCTACGCCGGGCTGTCGCTGGGCTCGGAGGCGGGCTGGTCATCCGTGCTGATGGGCTGCCTGGACATCATCGGCTATGTCGGCTGCTTCTCCGGGTACTATGCCAACGCCTACGCCATCGCGGAGTCGATGAATACCGCCTACGCGGACTTTCCGCCGCTATACTGGTATAACGGCAATGGCACGCTCGACGGCTCGCACGACGACCATCTGCGCGGCTATGGGCTGCTGCTGAAACTGTGCCCCCGGCTGCTGCGGGAGGGCGAAAACTGCTGCTTTGCCGACAAGCCCGGCAAGCGGCACAACCTGGAGAGCTGGAGGATCGACCTGTACAACGTGATGCGGGTGTTCTTCCGGGCGGAAGCGCCATAAGGCATCCACACGCAGACCCCAATACAAAAAGCGCTGCGGCATCGGTTTCCCGGGAAAGGGAAGGGATGCCGCAGCGCTCGTTTTTGTTTCAGACGGGGTTGCGATGGAATTCATGCCGTGCGGATGGAACCCGTCTCAATCGCAGGCTGTTGTGCAGCCTGCTCTGAGACTACGTTTTTTCATTGGGATGGGAAACGTTAGGGCTGCCGCCCAATCCTGCTCAGGGGCGCTGCCCCTGAACCCCGCAAGGGACTTCGCCCCTTGACCCCTTCTTCGCTTCGCGGCGGACATTGCGGGCTTGGCGGGATCACAGCAGCGTGATGCCCGCCTCCTCAAAGACGCGGCGCGTCGTCTCATCCCAGATGGAGGACTGCACCTCGCCGATATGCGCCTTGCCCAACAGCAGCATGCACAGGCGGCTCTGGCCAATGCCGCCGCCCATCGTCAGCGGCAGCTTGCCCTCCAGCAGCAGCTTGTGGAACGGCAGGCTGCGGCGGCTGTCGCAGCCGGAGAGCGTCAGCTGGCGGTCGAGCGACTCCGGGCTGACGCGGATGCCCATCGAGGAAATCTCCATCGCGCAGGAGAGCGCCGGATGCCAGAACAGGATGTCGCCGTTCATCTCCCAGTCATCGTAGTCCGGCGCGCGGCCGTCGTGCGGCTGCCCGCTTTTGAGCTTGCCGCCGATGCCCTGGATGAACACCGTGCCATGCTCGCGCACGAACGCGTTCTCCCGCTCCTTGGGCGTCATGCCGGGGTACAGGTCCTCGAGCTCCTGCGCCGTCACAAACGTCACGCGGCGGCACAGCAGCGGGGTCTCGCACAGCTGCGGATATTTGCCGCGCACGGTCAGCTGCGTGTCGCAGATGCTCTCCACGATGCTCTGCACGGCCTGGTGGAGCGTGAAGATCGTGCGGGATTCCTCCGTGATGACCTTCTCCCAGTCCCACTGGTCGACGTAGATGGAATGCAGGTTGTCCGGCGTCTCGTCGCGGCGGATGGCGTTCATGTCCGTGTAGATACCCTTGCCCGGCAGAATGTCATAGCGGTAGAGCGCCATGCGCTTCCACTTCGCCAGCGAATGCACGACCTGGCCCTCGGCGTTCGCGCCGGGGATGTCGAAGCTGACCGGACGCTCGACGCCGTTGAGGTCGTCGTTCAGGCCCGAGGAGGGCTCCACGAACAGCGGCGCGGAGACGCGCTTGAGGTTCAGCGCGCGGGCGAGGGAATCCTGGAACACGCGCTTGATGAGGCTGATGGCGCTCTGCGTCTGGTAGAGCGACAGATGCGGGGCATAGCCCGCGGGAATATACGACTGGCCCATGGTGGTTTCTCTCCTTACATCCGGCGCGGGGCCGGGACAGATGAATGCGCAGATACAGACAGTATACCGCGAAAGGCGGAATTTGCAAAGGATTTTTTGCGTGGGGGAGACGCTCCGCTGGGCAAGAGGGATCAGGGGGGATTTCGATTAACCTTGCGAACGGGGTTCGCTCGGGACACTTTGCCTGCCTGTTTCCCGCACAGCGGGCGGCAGGCTTTAGTCCTCCTTAGATCCCTCTTGACTCCCTATAACCCCCTTGAAACGACCAGGGCTGCGGCCCTGGACCCGGGGCTGATTTCCTTGTTTTGAGGATAGGCGTCTTTTTTCATGAGTCCTTCTGCTGTGAGCTAAGCCCATGAATTCCCTGCCTTTTGGGAGAAACGCTTTCTGCGCCTGTCTTCAAAGTTCCGGGAAAATAAACCCCGAGCGGCGTGAAAAGGACGGAAGGTTTAGGAATTGTAAATTCTGCGTCAAATGGCACAAACCCCGAAAACATGAAAATACATGAAAAATCCGACGGGCTTTGCGGGAGCTGCGCAGAAAAAAGCGAACAAAATCGAATTTGCGGGAAAAAGTTTTTTAAAGGGCCTTGACAACAGGGGGCGGATATGGTTTAATCTGCATCGCCATGTTAATCTTTGAGTTTTGTAATGCTAAACTTTGGGGGCGTTTGCGTGGAAATCAATATCGGCGAAAAGCTGCGAAGCCTTCGCCAGAAGAACAACCTGACGCAGAAGGAGCTGGCCGACCGCTGCGAGCTCTCCAAGGGCTTCATCTCCCAGCTGGAGAGCAACCAGACCTCGCCGTCCCTCTCGACGCTTGAAGACATCCTCACGACGCTGGGCAGCTCGTTTCATGAATTCTTCTCCGACGAGCGGGGCGACAACCCCGTCTGGCGCAAGGAGGATGTCTTCATCAAGGAGACGGGCGACGGCGTGACGATTCACTGGCTGATTCCCAACGCGCAGAAGAAGGACATCGAGCCCATCATGGTGACGCTCGAGCCCGGCGCGAAGACCGAAACCGACCTGCCGCACATGGGCGAGGAGTTCGGCCATGTGCTCTCGGGCGCCGTGACGCTCGTGCTGGGCGGGCAGCGCTACCGCGTGCGCAAGGGCGACAGCTTCTCCTACAAGCCGTCGGAGCAGCACTACCTGATGAACACGGGCAAGACCCCGGCGACCGTGCTGTGGGTCTGCACCCCGCCGAACTTCTGATATCACTATTCAGGCCTTGGAGGAATTGAGCATGGACAACGTGATCCTTTCGATCCGCGACGTGAAGGTCGTCTTTCAGGACGACGGCTTCACCGCGCTGGGCGGCGTGAGCCTTGACATCGGTCAAAACGAGTTTGTGACGCTGCTGGGCCCGTCCGGCTGCGGCAAGACGACGCTGCTGCGCTGCATCGGCGGCTTTGAAAAGCCGACCAGCGGCGAGATTCTTTACAAGGGGCAGAACATCATCCCCCTGCCGCCCTACAAGCGCGCGATCAACACGGTCTTCCAGCGCTATGCGCTCTTCCCGCACCTCAACGTCGCGCAGAACGTCGCCTTTGGCCCCGACCTGCGCGGGGAGGACAGGAAGAAGACCGCCGGGGAGGTCAGCCGCATGCTCGCGCTCGTCGGCCTGGCGGGCTTTGAAAAGCGCAAGATCGCCAGCCTCTCGGGCGGCCAGCAGCAGCGCGTCGCCATCGCGCGCGCGCTGATCAACAAGCCGGATGTGCTGCTGCTGGATGAGCCGCTGGGCGCGCTCGACCTCAAGCTGCGCCGCGAGATGCAGCTGGAGCTCAAGCGCATCCAGCGCGAGAGCGGCATCACCTTCATCTTCGTCACGCACGACCAGGAGGAGGCGCTCACCATGAGCGACCGCATCGCCGTCATGCGCGCGGGCGAAATCCTTCAGCTCGGCACGCCGGAGGACATCTACAACGAGCCGCAGAACGCCTTCGTCGCGGACTTCATCGGCGACAGCGACATCCTGAGCGGCACGATGATCCGGGACGGCCTCGTGCGCTTCCTGGGCTGCGATTTCCGCTGCGTGGACAGCGGCTTCGGCGAGAACGCCGAGGTCGACATCGTCCTGCGCCCGGAGGACGTCAAGCTCAAGCCGGCCGACGATCCGGTCACGGGCGTGCCGCAGGGCGTCGTCGAGTCCCTGCTCTTCAAGGGCGTCCACTATGAGATGAAGGTGCGCGTGGGCGAGAGTGTGCTGCTCGTGCATTCGACGCACGCGCGCAGCGTCGGCACGCCGGTCAAGCTGACCGTCGCGCCGGAGGACATCCAGGTCATGCACAAGAGCGACTGCTCGGCAGACGTGCTCCAAAAGCACGCCGACCGCGCAAAATAAGGAGGCGCCGCCATGAAGAAGAACAAGGCGCTGCTCGTGCCGTTTGTGCTCTGGGCCGCGATCTTCATCGTCGTGCCGCTGCTGCTGATCGTCTGGTACGGCGTGACGGTCGAGGAATCGATCCCCTATACCGAAATCACGCTGGAGGACGGCAGGGCGGCCTTCGAGCTTGAGGATGGTACGGTCACCACGGAGCGTCCGCAGAAGCGCACGACCGTCTCCATCGCCAATTTCCGGCGCATGCTCGAGCCGACCTACTTAAAGCTCCTGCTGCGCTCGCTCAAGATCGCCGTCATCACGACGCTGATCTGCCTGCTGCTGGGTTATCCCGTCGCGCTCATCCTCAGCGGCAAGGACTTCAGGCGCCCGGGCCTGTGGCTCATGCTGATCATCCTGCCGATGTGGATGAACTTCCTGCTGCGCACCTATTCCTGGATGTCGATCCTGGAGAATTCCGGCATCCTCAACAGCTGGATCACGTCGCTGCGCGAGGCGTTTCCCGCGTTTGACGAATTGCTCACGCAGATGGGCGTGGGCAAGAAGATCATCTTCCTCTACAACGAGAAGGCCGTTGTCCTGGGCATGGTCTACAACTATCTGAGCTTCATGATCATGCCCATCTACACCGTGATCGAGAAGATCGATCGCAGCCTGCTGGAGGCCGCGGCGGATTTGGGCGCGAGCCCGCGCAAGAGCTTCCTGCGCGTGACGCTGCCCTATTCGCTGCCGGGCGTGCTGGAGGGCGTGACGATGGTCTTCGTGCCGGCGGTCACGACGTTCGTCATCAGCCAGCTCATGGGCGGCGGCAAGGTGCCGCTCATCGGCGATATTATCCAGAACCAGTTTGGCAAATCGAGCGACTGGCACTTCGGCTCGACGCTCTCGCTGCTGGTGATGGTCGTCGTCCTCGCGTTCATGGGCACGCTCAATCGCATCGACAAGGAGGAGGAGCCGGTGAAGGAGGTGCGCATTCTCTGATGAAAAAGCTCAGAAAGGCGTACATCGCCCTGATCATGGCGTTCCTCTACGCGCCGATCGTCCTGCTGATTCTCTATTCCTTCAACGACAGCAAGTCCCGCGCCAACTGGGGCGGCTTCACGCTGCGCTGGTACAAGGAGCTCTTCACCGACAAGGCGATCATGTCCGCGCTGGGGACGACGCTCTCCGTCGGCCTGCTCGCCGCGCTGATCTCGACCGTGCTGGGCACCGTCGGCGCGATCGCGCTGTTTCAGATCCACAAGCGGCCGCGCCATATGCTCTTGTCCGTCGTCAATCTGCCGATGCTCAACTCGGAGGTTGTCACCGGCGTCTCGCTGATGCTGCTCTTCGCGATGGCGCGCATCCAGCTTGGCTATCTGACGCTGCTGCTCTCGCATGTCGCCTTCTGCGTGCCCTACGTCGTGCTCAGCGTGCTGCCCAAGCTGCGCCAGCTCGACCCGAACCTCGCCGAGGCGGCGCAGGACCTGGGCGCGACCCCGCTGCAGGGCTTCCTGCGCGTGATCCTGCCGGACATCATGCCGGGCGTCTTCTCCGGCTTCATCATGGCGCTGACGATGTCCATCGACGACTTTGTCGTCAGCTTCTTCACGACGGGCTCCGGCGTGAGCAACCTCTCCATCACCATTTACACGATGGCCAAGCGCGGCATCTCCCCCAAGATCAATGCGCTTTCGACGATCATCTTCGCCTGCGTCTTCTTCCTGCTCATCGGCCTCAACCTTCGCGATTTCAGGAAGGATGGCCGCAACGACAGGAAGGTGGAGCAGGTGCGCATCCCCTACTGACACCCGCTTCTCACCATCACAAACAGAAACCGGAGGATTGAGACATGAAAAAAACGATTCTGGCGCTTGCCGCCCTGGCCCTTGTCTGCTGCCCGCTGCTTGCGCTGGCGCAGGAGACCCTCTCCGTCTACAACTGGGGCGACTACATCGAGCCCGAGGTTCTCGACCTGTTTGAGGAGGAGACCGGCATCAAGGTCATCTACGAGACCTTCGAGACCAACGAGGACATGTATGCCAAAATCGCGATGGGCGGTTCGAGCTATGACGTCATCTTCCCCAGCGACTACATGATCGAGCGCATGATCCAGGAGAACCTGCTTCAGAAGATCAACTGGGAGAACATCCCCAACATCGCCAACATCGACGAGCGCTTCCTGCATGAGGACTACGACCCCGAAATGGCCTATTCCGTCCCCTACACCTGGGGCACGATGGGCATCCTCTACAACACGGAGATGGTCGAGGAGGCGCCCACCAGCTGGGCGACGCTCATGGATGATACCTACTATATGGACATGCTGATGCTCAACTCCCCGCGCGACACCATCGCCATCGCGCTGGTGATGTGCGGCCACGACCTCAACTCCGTCGACCCGGCGGATCTGGAGGACGCGAAGAACCTGCTCATCGAGCAGAAGCCGATGGTGCTGGCCTACGTCGTCGATGAGGTCAAGGACAAGATGATCGGCGGCGAGGCGGCAGTCGCGCTTGTCTGGAGCGGCGACGCGACCTTCTGCATGGACGAGAACGAGGTGCTCGATTACGTCGTCCCGCAGGAGGGCAGCAACATCTTCTACGATTCCATCTGCATCCCGGCGAACGCGAAGAACGTCTCCGGCGCGGAGAAATTCATCGACTTCCTCTGCCGCGCGGATATCGCCGCGATGAACTACGAGTATGTCGGCTACGCGATCCCCAACACCGCGGCCATCGAGCTGCTCGGCGCGGAGGAATACAACGCCTCCCCGGTCAACAACCCGCCGCAGGAGGTGCTGGACAAGTGCGAGGTCTTTAAGTACCTCGGCGACGACACGAAGCTCTACGACCAGATCTGGACGGAGATCATCTCCGAGTTCTGAGCGCGTCAAAAGAAATGCTGACGGCAACACGGAACAGGATGACCGGCGCGGCGGATCGAAAGGAGCATCGGGCGCCATGAAGGGAACCGCAATTTATCCTTCGCCGGTGGGCGACCTCCGGCTGGATTGGGAGGACGGCGCGGTCACGGCGCTGAAAAACGCCGGCGCGGACGCAAAAGCCGACGCGCCGAACGAGCTGACAGGGCTGGTGTTTCGGCAGCTGGACGAATACTTTGCCGGAACGCGCAGGGCATTTGATTTTCCATACCGGCTGCATGGAACGCCCTTTCAGGAAAAGGTGTGGGCTGCGCTGCGGGAGATTCCCTACGGCGAGACGCGCAGCTATAAGGACGTCGCGAAAGCCATCGGGCACCCCGGAGCCTGTCGCGCGGTCGGTATGGCCAACCGCGCAAACCCCATCTTTCTTGCCATTCCCTGCCACCGCGTCATCGGGGCAGGCGGGAGTCTTGTCGGCTACGGCGGCGGACTGGAAATGAAAAAAGCTCTTTTGGAGTTGGAAACATCCAACAACAAATGAGCTGAAAGCGATGCGGATTTGCCCGTTGGCCGCGTCTTGACAAGGATGCGAGATCATCATGCCTGCCGTTGCTTTTCCTGCGCGGCGAGCCAGGCGAGCGGCTGCGCGAGGTTCGCCTCGCTGACGCGGTCCCCGCCGTGCCTGAGCAGGTCGAGCATGTCCTCGTCCGCAGGCGTGCGCTCCGGCTTTTCTGCGATCTGCCGGATGAGGACACCGCGCATCATGCGCATCATGAGCCGGTATCCTGCGTTCAGCTTCTCCGGGTGAAAGCCGCCCTGGAGGGTGAACAGCGCCGTCTCCTCCGGGATGGAGGAGGCCTTGCGCACCTCAGAGAGCTGCGTGCCCGTGGCGGCCATGCCCACGGCGCAGACCATGCGGACGCGATAGCGCCTGGCGGCATCGGCATAGCCCTTCACGCTGCCGGCCATCACCCAGCCGAGATAGAGGATCTCTGCGCCGTCCGCGAGCGCGCTGCGCGCGTCCCTGAGTGAGTAAACGGGCAGATGGGTCTGCCCGGCGAGCAGCTGCGCATACTGCGCGGCGGCGCCGGTGCCGGAAGTGTAGACGATGGCTGAAATCATGGAATATCCTCCCTTTCTGCTGCCCCGGTGCGCTCCTGCGCCGGGGCAGCAAACGTTCTGTGGAACAGGCGCACATGCGCCTCGAGCTGAAGGGTCAGCTCCGCCTCGCGCTCGGGATGGCGGTCGCACTCGCCCAGTGCGACGAGCACCGGCGCGTCGTAGAGCATGGCCAGCACGGCGGGATCCTCGCGGCGCAGAAAGCCGGCATCCATCAGGCGGGCAAAGAGCGCCGTATGATAGTCGCACAGCTGGGTGACGCAGCGCTGCGAGCAGAGCGCGGAGAGCTCTGGCGAGCGGAACTGCTCGAGGGTCAGCATCCGCCTGAGCTGGCTGACAAATTCGTCGTGCAGCGAGTAGGCGACCAGCGCGCGCATCTTCTCCACCAGCACATCGGCGGTGAGCCGGGCAAAGGTCTGGCTGTCTTCCTGCGGGGTGCCCGTGTGGACGGAGATCCCATCGGTGAAGGCGGCGTAGCGCTGCGCCGTCTCCGCGAGAATGGCGTCGAAGATGGCCTGCTTGCTTTGAAAGTGCTTGTACAGCGAGGGCGCCTTGATGCCCACGGCCTGCGCGATCTGCTCGACGCTGACCGCGTCATAGCCGCGCTGGGAAAACAGGCGAAGCGCGGCGAGCAGGATTTTTTCCCGGGTGTTCATGAAAGCCTGCCTCCTGGCTAATGTATGTTAGCCGTATTATACGCTAATGACCATTAGCTGTCAAGATGAAAAAAACGCCCGGCCGAAGCCGGGCGTCGTTTGTGTGAATGCTCTCAATCAGCGCTCGACGCGGCCGGAGCCGGAGCCCTTCATCAGGGACTCGACTTCCTTGACGGTCACGCGGTTGAAGTCGCCGGAGATGGTGTGCTTGAGGCAGGAAGCCGCAACCGCGAACTCCAGCGCCTCAGCCTGGGTCTTGTAGGTGTTCAGGCCGTAGATCAGGCCGCCGCCGAAGGAGTCGCCGCCGCCGACGCGGTCGACGATATCGGTGATCGCGTACTTGCGGGAGACATAGAACTCCTTGCCGTCGTAGATGCAGGCTGCCCAGTAGTTGGTATCCGCGCTCTTGGACTCGCGCAGGGTGATGGCGACGGTCTTGAGGTTCGGATACAGATCCATCGCGGTCTGGGCGATGGTCTTGTAGACGTCGCGGTCGAGCTCGCCGCTCTCCACGTCGCTCTTGGCGCTGATGCCCAGGGACTTCTGGAAGTCCTCCTCGTTGGCGATGGCGACGTCGACGAACTTGGTCAGCTCGCTCATCACTTCCTTGGCTTCCTTGCCGTACTTCCACAGGTTCTTGCGGTAGTTGAGGTCGCAGGAAACGGTCAGGCCCATCTCCTTGGCCGCCTTGCAGGCCGCCAGGGAGAGGTCGGCCGCGCTCTGGGAGATCGCCGGGGTGATGCCGGTGATGTGGAACCAGGTCGCGCCGTCAAAGATCTTCTTCCAGTCGAAGAGATCGACCGGAGCCTTGGCGATGCAGGAATCCGCGCGGTCATAGACGACCTTGGACGGACGCTGGTTGGAGCCGGTCTCCAGGAAGTAGATGCCCATGCGGCCATCGACCATCTTGATATTGGAGACGTCGACGCCAAAGCTGCGCACGTCGCGCAGGCAGGCCTCGCCGATCGCGTTGTTCGGCAGAGCGGTCACGAACGCCGCATCCATGCCGTAGTTCGCCAGAGAGACAGCCACGTTGGCTTCGCCGCCGCCAAAGGTGGCCTCGAGGGACGGGCTCTGGAAGAAGCGCTCCAGCGCCGGGCTCTTCAGACGGAGCATGATTTCGCCGAGGGTAACAATACGCGCCATTGTCAATCACTCCTATATTTATTTTGAGAGCATGCGAAGAAATCCCCGCGCTGCCTCATTTTCCTTTTATCATTATACACGATATACGGGATGAAATCAAGTCATCAGACCAATATTCCAGATTGTCTGACTTTTGCGCCGAATCTTGTGCATTCTGCGGAAGGCCTCACTTTGTCGGCGTGAGCAGGTTGCGGATTTCGAAGCCCTTGGAGAGGTTGCCCTCGATGTGCAGCTGGCCGCTGAGGAAGAGCTTGTCCGTGGTCACGAAGCCGCGCGCCATCGCCAGCAGGTTGTCAAACGAGCAGGAGACGAAGGCCTCCGCGTCAGGACGCGGCGTCGGGCGGATGTGGATGCTGCCGTCCGCAAATTCGACGTGGAAGAAGCCCGCGCCGCGGCCGACGATCTCGATCTGCACGACGCGATGGAACGAGGTGCGCACCTCGGCGGCGTGGCGAATCTTGTTCTCGGTGTCGTTCTTCTCGTATGCGTGCCGGAGCTGATCAAAGGCCTCCTGGAAGGTGATGGCCTCGCCCGCGCCGTCGCCCGCGATTTCGTCGTACATGCGGTTGTACTGCTCGGCACTCTTGTTCCAGGAGAAGTCCTTGGTCATGCAGCGCCTGCGCAGCTTGTCAAACATCGCCTCGTCGGCAAAGTAGAGCTTGACCGCCTCGGAGATGGCCAGCAGCAGCGCCTTGGCCTGATAATCCGCGAAGGCGAAGCCGTCGCCGATGCCGTCAAAGTCCTTGTAGGCGCGCACGGAGTCCTTGAGGCCGCCCGTCTCATGGACGATCGGGACGGTGCCGTAGCGCATCGCCATCATCTGAGAGAGGCCGCAGGGCTCAAAGCGCGAGGGCATGAGATACATGTCCGCGCCGGCGAAGATCGCGCTGGCCATTGGCTCGTTATAGTCGCTGGAGAAGCCGAGCTGGCCCGGCCAGTTCTCCTTCGCCCAGTTGAAATAATCGATATACTGCGGGTCGCCCTGGCCAAAGACGATGAGCTGGACGCCCATGTCCATCAGCTTGGGCAGAATCTGGCGGATGAGCTCGATGCCCTTCTGCTCGACCAGACGCGCGACCGAGGCCAGCAGCGGCCATTCCGGCTCCTGCGACAGGCCGAAGAGGCGCTGAATCTCACGCTTGCATTTGGCCTTGCCGCTACGGTCGTCCGCAGTGAAGTGGTAGGGGATCAGCGGGTCATGCGCGGGGTTGTAGTGCTCCACGTCGATGCCGTTGAGGATGCCGTAGAGCTTGCCGTCGACCAGGTCGACGACGCCCTGCAGGCCGTGGGCGAAGTAGGGGAAGTGCAGCTCGCGGGCGTAGGTGGGCGAGACAGTCGAGACGGCGTCGGCCATCAGCATCGCGCCCTTCATGAGGTTGATGTCGTGGCGGCCCTCGAACTCGTAGCTCAGGCCGCCGTCATACCAGCCCTCGGGCAGGCCGAAGGTCTCCGTCAGCTCCTTTCGGCCGAACTGGCCCTGATAGGCGATGTTGTGGATGGTGTAAACGGTCTTGATCGGCTTGAACTCGTCGCGCAGGACGGCGTCGTTCTTGAGGTAGATGATCGCCAGCGCGGTCTCCCAGTCGTTGCAGTGCAGAATCTGGGGCATGAAGTCAAGGTCGGGCATCAGGTTGATCACGGCGCGGCAGAAGAACGCGAAGCGCAGCGAATCGTCGCCATAGCCATACAGGCGCGGACGGTGGAAGAAATGCTCGTTTTCGATAAACCAGACGGTCACGCCGTTCAGCTCGCCGCGGTAGAGCCCGCATTCGAGCTGCCGCTGGCCCAGCCACACCGTGGCGGATTTGACAAAGCGCAGCGAGTCGCCGTGGCTCTCGCGGGTGCATTGGTACAGCGGCGTGATGATGGCGATTTCGTCGCCCGTCGCCTTGAGGGCGGGCGGCAGCGAGAAGGCCACGTCGGCCAGACCGCCGGATTTGCTGAATGGCGCGCATTCGCTGGTGACAAACAGAATTTTCATCGGGAAAAACGTCTCCTCTCTGCGACGATAGTCGACCTTTGTGCCGGGATCCGAAATGTAACGCGCAGCAGTCTGCGATTGAAGTGGGTTGGATCCGCAAAGACAGGATCAGCCGCCCATGAAGCGGAGGATGGCCTGCGCGGCGCCCTCGGCGCTGCTCTGCGCGCGCGCAAGGCGGGAGGCCTCCCGCGCGCGGGCGAGGAAGGTCTCCTCGTGCAGGGCGGTGTCGATGGCCTGTGCAAGACGCTGCGGCGTGAGCTGCGCGCGCTCAATGGACGCGCAGGCAATGCCGGTATGGAGCATGCGCGCGGCGGTGAGCTGCTGCTCCTCCATCTGCGGCAGGCAGACGCAGGGCGCGCCGAAGTAGAGCGCCTCCATGGCGCTGCCGGTCCCGGCATGCGTGATGAAGCAGTCCGTATGCGGGAGAATCTGAAGCTGCGGCGCAAACGGCAGGAGCGTCACGTTTTCGGGCACGGGCCCGAGAGCCTCGGGGCGCAGCGTGTCGCCCAGCGCGCAGACGACATGCACGTCAAGCGCGCGCACAATCGGGAAGAGCATGGCATAAAAAGCCGGCCAGTTGTTGAACAGCGAGCCCAGAGAGGTGTAGATCAGCGGCTTGCCGTCCTGCGGCGGCTGCCAGGCCGCGCCGGATGCGCGCGGGGCGATCTGCGCCCCGGCAAAGTAGAAGTTGTCGCCGAAGCTGTCCCCCTCGGGCTGGAACGCGCGCGTGAGCGTACAGACGTTAAAATCGCCCGTTCCCTCGAAGATGGCGTAGAGGTCAAGCGGAGGCACGCCGTATTCGCGCGTGAAGCGCGCGGCGAGCTGCGCCGCGGCGGCGCGGGCGGGATGGCTGTCCGGCGTCTTGGGCCAGAAGCGGCAGATGGAGAACTTTTCGCAGGGCGCGTAGCTGGTGAAGACCATGACCAGCGGCAGGTTCAGCCTCTTTGCCGCCAGCCGGCCCGCGAGCGCCAGCTCGTCCGCGAGGATGACGTCCGGCGCGAAGGCCTCAATCACGGGGAGGATCGTGCCGATGACGCCGGCTGCCTCGCCCAAAAAGACGAGCGGCAGCGCGGCGGTAAAGTCTCCGCCGCCCTCGACAGGGCCGTCTGCCGCGACGGCGGGCATCGGAGAAAACGTCGCGCCCGTCTGCTCGACGACGGCGCGGTAGCGCTCAGGGGCGAAATAGACGACGCTCGTCCCGCTAGCCACGAGCGCGCGAACCATCGGCAGCGAGGCGAGCACGTGGCCGGTCGCGCCGACGGGAATATAGACAGCCTTCATATCCTTGCCGTCCTCTCCAGAGTGAATGGACAAAAGTTTAGAAATACCTGCCTATATTCTAATGGACAAAACGGAAAAAGTCAACAAAGACTCTGCGGGAATTGCGACAAACTGCGCGGCAATCCTGGAGAAATCGAGCAAAAGTATACAAAAACGATGGCGAAGGACGCGGCTGGAGGCAACAGAAAACCCTCCCGAGACATCGGGAGGGTGAAGGATTGTTGACAAGGGGGCGTCACCAAAGGAAAGGAGGTCAGGCGTTGTAGACCTGCTCGTCGAGCTTGCCCTCGCTCTTGGCGACGGTGATGGCGGCGACGGAATCGCCGACGCAGTTGAGGCTGGTGACGAGCATCTCGATCGGGCGGTTGATCGCCAGAATCAGCGCGTAGCCCATCATCGCGGCCTCGCCGGTGAAGCCCACGCCGGAGAGGATCGTGAAGAGGATGATCGCGCCGGCGCCGGGCGCGGCGGGCGTGCCGGCCGAGGCGATCAGCGCCAGGAGCATGATGATCACGAGCTGGCCGACGGAGACGGAGTAGCTGCCCACACCGGCGAGGAACAGCGTCGCGACGACCTGCATGATGGCCGTGCCGTCCATGTTGATGGTCATGCCCAGCGGCAGGACGTAGGAGGCGATCTGGTTGTCGACGCCCAGCTGCTTGACGTTCGTGTCGATGTTCAGCGGCAGCGTCGCGGCGCTGGAGGACGTCGAGAAGCCGAAGACGACCACGCGGAAGATTTTCTTGATGAACAAGATCGGGTTGAGGCGGGTCAGCAGCGCGAGAATCAGCGGATAGCCGATGAAGAGGAACGCGAGCAGCAGCGCCACCGTGATGACGACGTAGCTCAGCGCCGGGCGCAGGTAGGTGATGCCGTAGGTCGCGAACGTGCGGCACAGCAGCATGAAGATCGCGATCGGGCCGAACTTCTCCACGACGAAGTTGAGGAAGACGACGATCACGTCGCTGACCTCCTTGCAGCCGTGGCTGATGGCGCTGTCCTTGCCAAGGTGCAGATTGTTCATGCACAGGCCGCAGGAGACGGCGAGGAAGACGACGGCCAGCACGCTCGTGTTGACCGAGAAGGTCGAGCCGATGTTGCTGGGGATGATGTTGAGGATGACGTTGAGCGGATTGGAGCCGGTCGAGCCGCTCGTCGCCGCGATGCCCTCAATCACCGTGTTGAAGGTGCCCGCCTTGTAAAAAAGAAGACCAACAACACCCGCCAGAATCAAAGCGGAGAAGCTGGTCAAAAGGAAGAGGCCGAACGTCTTGAGAGAAACACGGCCGAGCGTGGCGGCGTCAGTGATGTTGCCAATGGCAATGACAATAGAACAGAACACCATCGGAACGATGACGAGCTGCAGGCTGCGGATGAAGAGCTGGCCGCACAGATAGAACAGGCCAATCGCGCTCTCTGCGCCGCTGGCGGTGATATCCTGGAAGAGCAGATTGTTGATCGCCTGCCAGGCGGGGGACGCGGAACCGAGATGCTCGCGGACCGCCATGAAGACGAGTCCGACGACGATGCCAAGGACCATAGCCGTCAGCATGTGAAGGGCCAACCTGTTGTTCTTGTCTTTCATAGTCCGACCTCCATTTGTAAAAGTAGCATCGTAAAATGCTCAAATCTTCGATAGGATAGCAGAAAAAGGCGAATATTGCAAGCGAAAAAATAAAATAATACGTGTTTTTGTAAAGAAGACGTTCAGAAGGCGGGAACCGCGGAAAAGCGGAGAGCGCGCCGGGGCGGCCTTGACACGGCGGGAGGATTCCGCTACAATGAGAACTGCCGCGCAGGGATGTGCGGCCTGTTTGACCAACGATGTTAGACAATACTAATTTTGGGGCGGGCAAAACGCTCTCCTCCTCTGCGACGGACGATCAAAGGAGGCAATTCAGATGCTCAGAATCACGGTTGATATCGACGGCATGGCCTGCGCGATGTGTGAGTCCCATGTAAACGAGGCGATCCGCAAGGCGCTGCCGGTGAAGAAGGTGACATCCTCCCACGGGAAGGGCTGCGCGCAGGTTTTCGCGGAGCGGGAAATCTCCCGCGAGGAGCTTGAGCGCGCGCTCGAGGGGACGGGCTACCGCGTCACGGGCTGGCGCGCGGAGCCGGCCCGAAAGGGGCTGCTTGGCTGGAGGTGACGCAGGTCGCCGCACAGGCGCAGCCCGGTTTGAGACGGGCCTGATCTGCACGGAAACGACCAGCTCAAATGACAGAATGCGGGGCTTTCTTTCCTTATAAAGGGAAAGGAGGCCCCCTTTTGCATGCGGAAAAATCGAAAAAAGCCCTTGACAAACGCGTCGGCTGCCCCTATAATTTGTCTCAATTATTTTAGCTAAAATAATTTGCCTAAAATAATTGATAAAAAAGAGAGCAAGGAGACAAACGATATGAATCTTGATCAGGTGCGCGACGTGATCGCGGAGACGCTGGGCTGCAATGCGGAGGATGTGACGGCGGAGGCGAAGCTCAGGGAGGATCTGGGCGCGGATTCGCTCGCGGCGGTCGAGCTGATGATGGCGCTGGAGGAGGCGACGGGCGTGAGCATCGAGGATGAGGCGATGCCGGGCATGCAGACCGTCGGCGACATTGTGACCTACCTGGAGGCGCATCAGGGCTGAGCATGACGAATCAGGAGATTTACGAGCTGCTTGAGCGCTTTGAGCGCAGCGGCCTTGCGAGCCTGAAGCTGCGCCGCGGCGACTTTTCCCTGGAGCTGAGCCGCGCGTCCGCGTCCGCGCTGTCCCCCGCCCCGGCTGGCGAGGCGCAGAGCGCGCCGGCGCAAAGCCCCGCGCAGAGCGCCGAAGCGACGGACGAGGCGATCATAGCGCCGCTGGCAGGCGTGTTTTACGCGGCCGCGGCGCCGGGCGAGGTGCCCTATGCCGAGGTTGGCACGCGCGTGCGCAAGGGACAGACGGTCTGCCTGATGGAGGCCATGAAGATGATCAGCGAGATTCCCGCGCCCTGCGACTGCGTGATCACCGGGGTCTGCAAGGAGAACGGGACGCTGGCCGCCTACGGCGAGCCGCTGTTCCGTTACAGGCCATGCTGAGGCGTGTGCTCATCGCCAACCGGGGCGAGATCGCGCTGCGGATTCTGCGCGCCTGCCGGGAGCTGGGCATGGAGACTGTCGCCGTCTATTCCACGGCGGACGCGGAGGCCATGCACGTGCAGCTGGCGACGCAGGCGGTCTGCATCGGCCCGGCCCCGGCGGCGCAGAGCTATCTGAACATGCGCGCGCTGCTGACCGTGGCGAAGGCCACCGGCTGCGACGCCGTCCACCCCGGCTACGGCTTCCTCTCCGAGAACGCGGATTTCGCGCAGGCCTGCGCGGCCGAGGGGCTGACATTCATCGGCCCGCCGCCCGAGGCGATTCGCAGGGCGGGGAGCAAATCCTCCGCCCGGACGCTCATGCGCGTGGCGGGCGTGCCGGTGACGCCGGGCTCCGACGGGCCGGTCAAAACGGAGGAGGAGGCGCTCGCGGCGGCGGAGCGCGTCGGCTATCCCGTGCTGCTCAAGGCCTCCGCCGGCGGCGGCGGGCGGGGCATCCGGCGCTGCAACGGCGCGCAGGAGCTGAGGCGCAGCTTTGCGCAGGCGCGCGCCGAGGCCGTCGCCTGCTTTGGCGAGGGCGAGCTGTACCTGGAAAAGCTCGTGCTGCGGCCGCGCCACATCGAGGTGCAGATTCTCGCCGACCGGCATGGAAACGTCATTCATCTGGGCGATCGGGACTGCTCCGTGCAGCGGCGCAACCAGAAGCTCATCGAGGAGGCTCCGGCCTGGGGCGTCGCGCCGCAGGTGCGCGCGGCGATGGGCGAGGCCGCCGTGCGCGCGGCGAGGGCCGTCGGCTACGAGGGCGCGGGCACGGTCGAATTTCTGCTGGACAGCGACGGGAAGCATTTCTACTTCATGGAGATGAACACCCGCATCCAGGTCGAGCACGGCGTCACGGAGATGGTCACGGGCGTCGACCTCGTGCAGGAGCAGCTGCGCATCGCCTCCGGCCTCGCGCTGGGATACGCGCAGGAGGATATCCGCGTCAGCGGCCATGCGATTGAGTGCCGCGTCAACGCGGAGGACCCGCAGCGCGGCTTCTGTCCCTGCCCGGGGAAGGTCGAGTTTCTGCATTTTCCCGGCGGCAACGGCGTGCGCGTGGATTCCTGCCTGTATACCGGCTGCGAGCTGCCGCCGTATTACGACTCGCTGGCGGCGAAGGTGATCGCCTTTGCGCCCACGCGCCTGGCGGCGATCCGGCGCATGCGCCGCTGCATGGAGGAATTCGTGCTGGAGGGCTTTGCCACCAACGCGGAGCTCTCCTATCAGATCCTGTATCATCCCGCGTTCATCCGCGGCACGGCGACGACGGCCTTCCTGGAGGAGAGCCTGCCGGAGCTGCTCGACTTTTACAACCGCCTGAACAGCCGGGAACGGACGTGACCTCCCTGGAAGAGGGGAACGTTAGGGCTGCTGCCCTAAAACCCGCCAAGGGACTTCGTCCCTTGACCCTTCTTCGCTTCGCGCTGATGAAAGCAATTTGGTACTGAATCAGGAAGAGTCAAGAAACTGAAATGGAAACGATGAACAACGTCTTTGAGAAGCGGCGCATCCGTCTGCAGGCGATGAAGACGCTCTACGGCAGCTATTTGCCCAGCGACCAGATGCTGACCTGCCCGAAATGCGCCGTGGAAAGCCCCAAAAAGGAGGTCGCGGCGAACCTCTCCGTCTGCCCGGCCTGCGGTCATCACTTCCCGATGGATGCCGTCTCCCGGCTCAGGGCGACGTTTGACGGCGGCAAATACCGCGAGCTGAACCGCGGCCTGGGCGCGGCGGACCCGCTGCGCTTCCCCGGCTACGCACAGAAGCTGCGCGAGGCGAAGCACAAAACCGGCCTGCGCGAGGCCGCCGTCACGGCGCAGGGCAAAATCGGGGGACGTCCCTGCGTGGCCTGTGTGCTGGACAGGCGCTTTTTGATGGGCAGCATGAGCGCGGCGGTCGGCGAGAAGATCACCCTGGCGATCGAGCACGCGCTCTCAAGCCGCCTGCCGCTGATCCTCTTTGCGGCCAGCGGCGGCGCGAGAATGCAGGAGGGCATCTGCTCGCTGATGCAGATGGCGAAGACGAGCGCGGCGCTGGCCCGCTTTGACGAGGCGGGGCTCCTCTGCGTCTGCGTGCTGACCGACCCGACGACCGGCGGCGTCACGGCGAGCTTCGCCTCGCTGGGCGACGTCATCTTGGCGGAGCCGGGCGCGCTGATCGGCTTTGCCGGCCCGCGCGTCATCGAGCAGACCATCGGCCAGAAGCTGCCGGAGGACTTCCAGCGCGCGGAATTCATGATGGCGCATGGCTTCGTTGACGCGGTTGTGCCGCGCGGCGAGCTGCGGGAGGCGCTTTCGCGCCTGCTGATGCTGCACGGGGGAGGGAACGCGGATGGATGAAAACCGGAGCGCGGCGCAGCGGCTCGCGCTGGCGCGGCATCCGCAGCGCCCGGGCGCGCGGGAGATCATCGGCGCGCTGTTTCCCGAGTTCTTCGAGCTGCGCGGCGACCGCTGCTGCGGCGAGGACGAGGCGATTCTCGGCGGCGTCGCGCTGTTTCACGGGCGGCCGGTGACGGTCATCGGCACGCGCAAGGGCAGGACGCTCACGGAAAACCTGCGCATGAACTTCGGCATGCCCAGCCCGGAGGGCTACCGCAAGGCGCTGCGGCTGATGAAGCAGGCGGAGAAATTCGGCAGGCCCATCATCACACTGATTGACACGGCAGGCGCGTATCCCGGCATGAGCGCCGAGGAGCACGGGCAGGGCGAGGCCATCGCGCGCAGCCTCTTTGAGATGAGCCGCCTGAGGGTGCCGGTGATCGCCGTGATCACGGGCGAGGGCAACAGCGGCGGCGCGCTCGCGCTGGCCGTGGCCAACCGCGTGCTGATGCTGGAAAACGCCGTCTACGCGATTCTCTCGCCGGAGGGCTTTGCCAGCATCCTCTGGAAGGACGCCTCCCGGCACGAGGAGGCCTGCGCGCTGATGAAGATGACCGCGCCGGAGCTGCTTGAGCTGGGCGTGATCGACGGCATCATCCCGGAGCCGGAGGGCGGCGCGCACGAGGATGCCCGGGCGGCGCTTGCCGCACTGGATGCGGCGCTTGTCAAGCAGCTTGAGGCGCTTGTGGGCAGGCCGGGCGCGGAGCTGGCGACGGAGCGCGCCGCGCGCTTTCGCGCCATGACGTTTGCGCCGCGCTGACTGTGGCACGCCATTGTTCGTTTTATGAAGAAGAAGCATGGAATGAAAAAGCGATGCCTGTGTCCACGACCTGAGCGGCGCGGCAGGAGGAAACGATGAATATTGCAGACATTCTGGGGACGGAGCTCCCCATCATTCAGGGCGGCATGGCGAACATCGCCACGGGCGAGTTTGCCGCGGCCTGCTCAAACGCCGGCGCGCTGGGCCTGATCGGCGCGGGCGGCATGCGCTCCGGCGAGGAGCTGCGCGGGCACATCCGCCGCTGCCGGGCGCTGACGGACAGGCCGTTTGGCGTCAACCTCATGCTGATGAACCCCGCTGCGGACGAGCAGGCGAAGGTCGTGATCGAGGAGGGCGTCAGGGTCGTGACGACGGGCGCGGGCAATCCGGGCAAGTACATCCCGGCCTTCAAGGCGGCGGGCATCCGGGTCATTCCGGTCGTGGCGGCGGTCGCCTTCGCGCAGCGCTTTGTCCGCGCGGGCGCGGACGCCGTCATCGCGGAAGGCACGGAGTCGGGCGGCCACGTCGGCGAGATGACGACGATGGCGCTCGTGCCGCAGGTGGCGGACGCGGTCGATGTGCCGGTCATCGCGGCGGGCGGCATCGGGGACGGGCGGCAGTTCGCCGCCGCGCTCTCGCTGGGCGCCTGCGGCGTGCAGGTGGGCACCTGCCTGCTGGCGAGCGAGGAATGCCCGATTCATGCGCGCTATAAGGAGGCGCTGCTGCGCGCCCGCGACAGCGACACGACCGTCACCGGCAGAAGCGTCGGCGGCCCCGTGCGCGTGCTCAAAAACAAAATGGCGCGGCAGTATCTCGCGCTGGAGCAGCAGGGCGCGTCGCTGGAGGAGCTGGAAAAGCTGACGCTCGGCGGGCTTCGCCGCGCGGTCTTTGACGGCGACGTCGAGACGGGCAGCGTCATGACGGGCCAGGTCGCGGGCATGCTGCATGAGATTCGCCCGGTGCGCGAGATCCTCACGCAGCTCTACGCGGACGGCCTCGCGGCGCTTGAGCGGACGGACAGGGCGTGGCATGGCTGAGAGGGAAAGGAAGAGAGCGATGGAACTGACGGGAAGGACGGCCGTCGTCACCGGCGGCAGCCGAGGCATCGGCAGGGCCGTTTGTCTGGAGCTGGCCGCGCGGGGCGCGAACGTCGTGCTCTGCTACGCGGGCAGCGAGGCGGCGGCACAGGAGACGGCGGCGGCATGCGAGCAGCTGGGCGCAAAGGCGCTGGCGCTGCGCTGCGACGTCTCCGACGCGCAGGCGGTCAAGGCGATGATGAAGCAGGCGGTCAGCGCGTTTGGCCGGATCGACATCCTCGTCAACAACGCGGGCATCACGCGCGACGGCTTCCTGCTGATGATGAAGGAGGCGGACTTTGACGCCGTCCTCGATACGAACCTCAAGGGAACGTACCTGTGCCTGCGCGCCGTCGTACATGCGATGATGAAGCAGGGCTGCGGGCGCATCGTCAACATCAGCTCCGTCACGGGACTGCGCGGCAACGCGGGCCAGGCGAACTACGCGGCGAGCAAGGCTGGCGTCATCGGCCTGACGAAGTCGGCGGCGCGCGAGCTGGCCTTCAAGAACATCACGGTCAACGCGGTCGCCCCGGGCTTTATCGAGACGGACATGACGGCAGCGCTCCCGCCGGAGAACCGGAAGGCGCTGCTGGCGCAGATTCCGGCGGGCCGGCTTGGGCAGGCGCAGGAGGTCGCCAGGGCCGTCGCGTTCCTGGCGAGCGACGACGCGGCGTATATCACCGGCCAGGTGCTGGCGGTCGACGGCGGCATGGCGATGTGACCGGACAAGGAGACAAAACAGGAGGAGCACAGAGCGGGATGAGACGGCGGGTTGTGATAACGGGCATCGGCGCGGTGACGCCCATCGGGCTGACGGCCCGGGAGAGCTGGGAGGCCGCGCGCGCGGGCGTATGCGGCATTGCGCCGATCACGCAGGTCGACGCGTCGCAGCGCAGGGTGCATCTGGCGGCGGAGGTCAAGGGCTTTGATCCCGAGGCGCACATGACGAAGCTCGCGGCGCGGCACATGGGCCGCTTTACGCAGCTCGCGCTGGTCGCCGCCCGGGAGGCGCTCGCGCAGGCGAAGCTCGACCGGGAAGCGATCGACGCGGAGCGCTGCGGCGTGAGCGTCGCCAGCGGCATCGGCGGACAGACGATCACGGAGCAGGAGCACAGCCGGGGCCTTGAACGCGGCTTTGACCGCATTTCTCCGTATTACATCCCGATGGCCATCAGCAACATGGCCGCCGGACAGATCGCCATCGACGTGGGCTTTCGGGGCATGTGCACCTGCCCCGTGACGGCCTGCGCGAGCGGCGGCAACGCGGTGGGCGACGCCTTCCACTACATCCGCGACGGCTACGCCGACGTCATGCTCTGCGGCGGCACAGAGGCGAGCATCACGCCGCTGGCCCTGGGCGGCTTCGCCTCGATGAAGGCGCTCTCGCTTACGGAGGACCCGGCGCGCGCGTCGATTCCCTTTGACGCGGAGCGCAGCGGCTTTGTCATGGGCGAGGGCGCGGGCATGCTCCTGCTCGAGTCGCTCGAGCATGCGCAGGGGCGCGGCGCGGCGATTCTCGCGGAGATCGCCGGCTACGGCGCAACCTGTGACGCCTACCACATCACGGCGCCCGCCCCGGACGGCCGCGGCGGCGCGGGCGCGATGCGCATGGCGCTCGCGGACGGCGGCGTGCGCGCGCAGGAGGTCGCCTACATCAACGCGCACGGCACCTCGACCCCGCTCAACGACGCGGGTGAGACGGCGGCCGTCCACGCGGTCTTCGGCCTCCACGCCGCAAAGCTCATGATGAGCTCGACCAAGTCGATGACCGGACACATGCTCGGCGCGGCGGGCGCGGTCGAGGCGGCGTTCACGGCGCTCGCGCTGCGGGACGGCTTTGCCCCGCCGACGATCAACTACCGCGTGCCGGATCCCGCGTGCGACATCGATCCGGTCGCCAACGTGGGGCGGCAGGCCGATCTGCGCTATGCGATGAGCAATTCGCTGGGCTTCGGCGGGCACAACGTGAGCCTGCTGCTCAAACGATGGGAGGAATGATCATGCAGCTCAATTCCAATCAGATCGCGGAAATTCTGCCGCATCGCTATCCCTTCGCGCTCGTCGACCGGATCACGGACGGCGAGAGCGGCGTGTGGGCTCGGGGCGTCAAGTGCGTGAGCGTGGGTGAGCCGTTCTTCTGCGGCCACTTTCCACAGGAGCACGTCATGCCCGGCGTGCTGATTCTGGAGGCGATGGCGCAGGTCGGCGCGGTCGCGCTGCTCTCCCTGCCGGAAAACCGGGGCAGAATCGTGCTCTTCGGCGGCGTCAAAAACGCGCGCTTTAAGCGCAAGGTGATCCCCGGCGACGTGCTGGAGATGGAATGCCGCCTGACGGCGCACCGGGGGCCTGTTGGCATCGGCAGCTGCACGGCGAGCGTAAGCGGGAAGATCGCCTGCTCGGCGGAACTGATCTTTGCCGTCGAGCAGGATGCGTGACGGGAAAAAAGTCCGCCTTGAGAATTGAAGTTTTCCCGCGATGTGCTATACTGGATGAAGCAACGACGGGAAGGGTGGACGCAAAACCATGCTCAGGGACGCGTTTTTTACGGTGTATACGAAGTTCAAGCTGCACTTTTACAAGGAGATCTTTCAGCGCTTTCAGAGCCGGGAGGCCAGCCTGACGACGGTGGAGACCTTCTGTGTGGAGACGATTATGGCGCTGGGGCGGCCGACAGTCAACGAGTTCGCGGGGTTCATGTGCATCTCCTCGCCCAACGCGGCCTACAAGGTCAACAGCCTCATCAGAAAGGGCTACATCCGCAAGGTGCAGTCCCAGGTGGACAGGCGGGAATTCCATCTGGAGGTTACGAAGAAGTATATCGACTACTACAACATCAGCAAGGCCTACATGGAGGAGGTCATGGAGCGCATCGTCGCGCGCTTCAGCCCGGAGGACTGCGCCAGGCTGGAGGAGATGCTCGGGGTCATCAGCCGCGAGTTGATGCCCGAGATTCAGATCCCCGAGACCGCCGAGACGGAAAAGGCCGCAATCGCGGCGGAATGATGGAAAAAGAGACGCCCCTGCATTAGCGGGGTGTTCGTAAGACGGTAAAACAGGTAAAAGGCGTGACCGCACATTTTGTGGTCACGCCTTTTACATTATGGGAATAGCGGATTTCGCAGCGCAAGGGGTGCAGCCCCTTGTTCGGAACGCAGTGATGCAAACGGCCCGGACATTCAGGTGTCCGTGGTGTTCAGTCTCACCGAGCGCACTTCTATACGGGGTTTACCCCGTATAGAAGTGCGCCCTTATTATTTATTTGACAAACTGGAATTGTGCGTTTGAAGCGAGGCAAAATACGAATGCACCGCAGCAATAAATTTCTGTTTAACAATTTCTTTTTCCTGTATTTTCTGTCCCACGGATTTCCTCATGATAGAAATAATCCACGATTACCGGATGTCCCTGCGGGACTCTTCCATAAGGCATTTCATTATCCACAAAGGGACAATCATACTTCTTAGCCATTTCCTCAGCTTTTACTTCAAGCGCTTCAAAGTAGCTGCGGTTATGCTTGTTATAGATCTCATCGTAAAGCGGTACAAGGTCAGGATATTTTCCGGCGATATAATCCATAATCGTCTTCTTGAAGCCGCCCCGAAGATTGAGGTTTTCGAGCCAGAACAGATCACACTGATCCTTTACCTGCTCAAAGATGGCTTCAAAATCCGTGATGCCGGGGAATACCGGAGATACGAAACAGACTGTACGGATACCTGCATCATATACTTGCTTCATAGTAGCGATGCGCCGCTCAATGCTCGAAGCAGAGTCCATATCGTTCTTGAAATTTTCATCCAGTGTGTTGATCGACCATGAAACGGTCACTCGTCCAAGGTTTTTCAGCAGATCAATATCCCGTACCACAAGATCAGACTTTGTGCAGATCAAAATATCTGC
>JALFVL010000003.1 GCA_022787165.1 Clostridiales bacterium | reverse complement strand
AAGCCCCATGTGGACAAGGAACTCTCTCCCATGGAAATGAGCATCATCTGCTCCAATCTGGCCCGTGGTTGCGAAAAGCAGTATCTGCCCAACCGGAGCGACTGATACAGAGAACATTGCTTCGCAGCTTCCTGATGTCTTGAGCGTCGCTGTGGAAAAATCCTCTCGCCTGATGGCTGAGGATCTGTGCAGGGAAGCCGGCTTTATGCTGCCTCAGAGCGGCAACACCAGGGCGTTTCTGGAAAGTATTAAAACGTATCCCGGCATTCCGGTGGATGCTGTGGAATCTCTGTTAAAAAACATTCAATTCAATGAAAAAATGGAGGAAAAGAAAATGGAAAAATGGAAATGCACAGTCTGCGGTTACATTCACGAAGGCCCTATGACACCTGATTTTAAGTGCCCCATCTGCAAGCAGCCCGCCGACAAGTTTGTGAAGATCGAAGAGGCCGCCCCTGTGAAGAACCCCTATGCCGGTACCAAGACGGAGAAGAACCTATGGGAAGCCTTTGCCGGTGAGAGTCAGGCCCGGAACAAGTACACCTACTTCGCCTCCGTCGCCAAGAAGGCCGGCTACGAGCAGATCGCCGCGCTGTTCCTGCACACCGCTGAGAACGAGAAGGAACACGCCAAGCTGTGGTTCAAGGCCCTTGGCGAGCTGGGCGATACCGCCGAGAACCTGCTCCACGCCGCCGAGGGCGAGAACGCCGAGTGGACCGATATGTACGACCGCATGGCCCGTGAGGCCGACGAGGAAGGCTTTCATGAGCTGGCCGAGCAGTTCCGTGGCGTTGCTGCCATTGAGAAGGCCCACGAGGAGCGCTACCGCAAGCTGCTGAGCAACGTGGAGGCCATGGCCGTCTTTGAGAAGAGCGGCGTTACTATGTGGGAGTGCCGTAACTGCGGCCACCTGGTCGTTGGCACCAAGGCTCCCGAGGTTTGCCCTGTCTGCAAGCACCCCCAGGCATTCTTCGAAGTGCGCGCGGAAAACTATTAAGGGGGAGTTATTGATGAGCGCAAAGTTTTACATCTGCCGTCACTGCGGCAATTTGGTGGGCGTGATCCATGACTCCGGCGTGCCTATGATGTGCTGCGGCCAGAAAATGGAGGCTTTGGAGCCCAACACTGTGGAGGCCAGCGGTGAAAAGCATCTGCCCGTGGTCGCTGTGGAAGATGGCGCGATCAACGTCAATGTGGGCGCTGTGAACCATCCCATGGCTCCTGAGCACTTCATCGAGTGGGTCTATGTCCAGACGGAGAACGGTGGCCAGCGCAAGGCCCTCAAGCCCGGTGATGACCCCAATGTTACCTTCTCGCTGGGAGATGACAAGGCAGTGGCTGTTTACGCATACTGCAACCTCCAAGGCTTGTGGATGACCGAAGTGTAATGATATGATTTTGCCGCCTGCCGAGGATACTTGGCAGGCGGCTTTTTTACAGGAGGATGCCTATAAGCCAGGATAACGCCGGCTTTTTCGTATATATAGTCTATCGGCATAGAAAAACGCAGAGATGCTGCAGCGGCAAATTGCGGAACTTCGGGAGCGGTTTGCGGAGTGGACCCTACATCCTAAGGAGACAATTGATATGTTAAGCAGCATTTTTCACACGGGTACGTTTTCCATAGCGGCGGTGGCCGCCGCTATGGCCTCTGCCCTCATTTTGGGATTAGTCATCGCCCTGCTCTATCAGTCGTCAACCGTCCGCCCCGGCAGCTTTGGAGTGATGCTGGCCGTCATTCCCCTGCTGGTGGCGTCGGTCATCCTCATCGTCAACGGGAACCTGGGTACATCTGTGGCTGTACTGGGGGCTTTCGGTCTGGTGCGGTTCCGCAGCGCACCCGGCACCGCCCGGGAGATTGGCTTCCTGTTCTACGCCATGGCGGTTGGGCTGGCGGTGGGGATGGGCTTTTTGTCCCTGGGCGCTATCATCACTCTGGTGGTGGGCGGGGCTATCTTCATTCTGGAGAGGGCCCGGTTTGGCAAAAGGGATTCCACGGAGCGAATGCTTCGCATCACCATCCCCGAGGACTTGAACTACACTGGTATTTTCGACGATCTCTTCCAGACCTATACCAAACACTCCACTCTAGAGCGGGTCAAAACCACCAACATGGGCACCATATGAATAGTCCACTTTGATGATGTAGCCGTCTATCGCCATCTTGCGAAGATACGCTCCCATGTTCTTAGTACCGAGTTGCGCCATCTTCGCTTGAATAATTCTTTTCTCGTCATCTGAGACGAAGAAGAGAATCTGATTTGGTCTTGTTCTGTTTGCCATAGGCAATCGTCCTTTCGTAAAGATACCCCCCTAGTCTTCCCTGGGACTGTCGTATGCACCCAATATAAAACGGCTGCTAGCTCAACTGGACTGCTATAAGTCGAGTAGACACAAAAAACAAACCCCGTCGTAGAATTGCACAACATTACGCGGCTTTACTCCGGATTTCAAATGGAGTAAGGCCGTTTTTCATATCAATGCGTCGGTAATTGTAGAAATGGATATATTCATCGACCAGCTGTTGAACCTGTTCGCCGGTTGAAGGTTTGCATCTGTAAAGGCATTCGGTCTTGAATGTTCCAAAGAAGTTTTCAATTAATGCGTTATCATAAGGGCATCCGCGTCTGGACATTGAAGCCGCAAAGTGGTATTTTTGTGTCAAGGCGAAGTATTCTTCTGAGGTGTACTGACAGCCTTGATCGCTGTGGAGTAGCAGTCCATCGGCGACCTTCCCTTTTTCATGGGCAAACGCATCTCGAACCGTATCGCTGACAAGAGTTGCGTTGATTTCAGTGCCAAGGCGGTATGCGACAATATATCTGCCACAAAGATCCATGATGGCGCAGAGGTAATAGGTTCTTAGCGGAGTAATGATGTAAGTGATATCTGTCACCCAGCGGTAGTTCTTTTGCTCTTGGATGAACTGGCGATTCAACAGGTTTTCATAGCGATGGCCCCCCCCGCTTATACAGCGTATAGGGACGTCTGCGCCTGATCTGCGCCAGAAGATCCAGCTTTCGCATGTGGTGCAGAACAGTCAATGGATGACATTCAACTGATTTATTCTGTTTCATCCATAGCCATACCCGGCGGTATCCGTAAGATTGCTTCACTTACGCCTGGCACTCGATGATGAACTGATCCAACTCGCCGCGTTGCTGCGGCTGTGATACTCGTTTTCTCCACTTATAGAATCCGCTTCGGGATACTTCAAATAGCTCACACATTTTCTGAATCGGATATTTCTCCTTAAATCTTTCAATCACCCGGTATTTGGCGCTCACATCCTTCCACATTCGGATAGAAAACTTTGCAGCAGCTCCACTTTCATTTCAAGTTCGACGATTCGGTTATTCTGCAACTGCTCCTGTGTGACCGGCGTTTTTCTCGGACGCCCCTTGGGTTGAGGAATATAACCTTTCTCAATTCTTCGCTGCTTTCTTCGCGCTCTGCTGCATAGTTCCTCAACTTGTTCCTTTGCTAAGTTGAATTGTTTTGCAATCTGTCGATATGTGTACTCTTTCTGGACAGGATACCGCTTGTTTCTTTTCTCTTAGAAAACATTAAGAACCGAACATTCAGTTTTTTTGATGTTGCCAGCTATAAGCAAAATGGAGACCGTGAATGCAAATCATTATTGCGTTTTGAATATTTTTATATGATATGCTCACATAATCAGCGTATATATTGTATCAAACGCACATTATTTTGTTTCGTTATAAGAATTTATTTGAGTAAACTCACGAACTATTAGTTGTCATTTGACAAATTCGCTCCTATAATGTCAGCATCTCAAGCAAAGATGTGAACATATGGAGGGAATTGACCATGAGAGATCAAATCAAGGAACGGGCATTGTTCGAAGAAAGTCCTATTATACAGGCGATCATTCGTCTGGCGTTTCCGACTGTAATCGGGCAGATCATCATGGTTGTTTATAATATGGCCGACACGTTCTTTATCGGACTGATGGGAAGCGATGCGACTGTCACAGCCGTGACAATCTGCATGCCCGCATTCATGTTCCTGTCGGCAATTTCGAACCTTTTCGGCATCGGTGGAGCAAGCGTTATCTCCCGCGCTCTGGGCGCTCGTAAAATGGAGCGCGCCCGCGATACAGCCTCTTTTGCGTTCTGGGGCTGTCTGGCTCTTACGCTCCTATATACGCTTGGCGTCTGGATTTTCATGGATTTGTTCATTGATGCACTGGGTGGATCGAACGCCGCCGTTCACGCTCATGCACGCGTCTATCTGATCGTCACTGTCGTACTCGGCGGCATCTTCGCCGCAATGAGCACATTCCTTTCTCATCTGGTGCGCTCAGAAGGGCGAAGCATCCATGCCAGCGTCGGCATCGCCATGGGCGGCATTTTGAATATGGTACTCGACCCGCTGTTCATGTTTGTCATCCTCCCCAAGGGCAATGAGGTGCTTGGCGCGGCGGTTGCCACCTCCCTTTCCAACATGATTTCGATGTTATATTTTGTGGCAGTATTCAAGAGCAACAATGACCGCTCGGTTCTGAGCATTCATTTCACGACCTCGATGTTCAAGGATGGCATTCCTGCGGCAGTATTCAACTGCGGCCTGCCCGCATGCCTGATGACGCTGTTTGAAAACGTATCCTATGCCGTACTGGACAATCTGATGGCGCTCAACGGCATCGCAATGCAGGCTGGTATCGGCATCGCCAAGAAGATCAACATGATGGCACACTGCATCGTCCGCGGTATGTCTCAGGGCGTACTGCCGCTGATCAGCTATAACTATGCTTCTTTTAACCACAAGCGCATGAAAGACGCGGTCACGATTTCCATGGGCATCTCCATTGCACTGTCAGCAGTATGCATGGCGGTATGTTTGACCTTCAGCGAAACGCTGGTCGGCCTGTTTATCCAGAACGGCGGAGATTCCGTGGTCTACGGCGCACGCTTTCTGCAGATTCTCTGCATCGGCGCTCCCTTCTCCGCCTGTGCCTATGCCGTCATCAGCTTCTTCCAGGCGGTCGGATGCGGCATGAAGTCGTTCGTTCTGGCAATTATGCGCAAGGGTATTCTGGATATCCCGATGATGTTTCTGCTCAACGCAGTGGTTCCCATCTACGGCATCGTGTGGGCAACGCCGATTGCCGACATTCTGTGCAGCGTTGCTGCAATCTGCCTGTTTACCGCATTCCTGAGAAAACAGACCATTCGCACAGAACGCACCGCGCATTTGAATATAATCTAATTCTCGAGAGGAGGCTGTAAAATGCTCGATCCAAAATTGTACTCCCTGCTGGCCGTCAAGGCAACGGGAAACTTTACCCGTGCAGCGGAGCAGCTCTCACTTACCCAACCGGCGGTCAGCCAGCATGTGCGCGCGCTGGAACAGGAGCTTGGCGTTCGCATCTTTGATCGCGTCAATAATGCGGTCAAATTGACCCACGAAGGCGAAATTGTCGTAAAATACGCCAAACGGATGATGGCTCTTCAGGAAAACATGAAGGGAGAGCTGACGAACGAGAAATTGCAGATCGCCTCTCTGACCGTAGGCATCACCCATACCGCCGAAAGCAACGCGATAGCAGAAGCGCTTGCGCGCTATGTCCAGCGCCACGAAAATGTGACCGTCAAGGTAATCACCGGCACAGCGGACAAGCTCTGCGGCATGCTGAAAAACTATGAAATCGACCTTGCCATCATCGACGGCAAAAAGCCCGATCCCAGTCTGAATTATCTGATGCTGGACACAGATAACCTCGTGTTGATCACGTCTCCGGACCACCGTCTGGCAAAGAAGAATTCTGTGACCATTTCCGATCTGAAAAAGGAACGCTTGATTCTGCGCCTTCCCACATCCACCACGCGCAAGCTGTTTGTTTCTGCGCTGGAATGCAGTGGCATGAGCTTGAATGAATTCAACGTGGTTCTGGAAATGGACAGCGTTGCCACCATCAAGGATCTAATCCGTCGGGATTTCGGCGTCTCCGTGCTCGCTCGCAGCGCATGCATGGATGAAATCAGCAAGCGGAAGCTCGTCGCGCTGCCCATTGAAACCATTCCCATGATGATGGAAACCAATCTTGTCTACGCGCCCGACTTTGACCATCCGGGTCTCCTGAAAGAAATCATGCGCTGTTACAACGAGACCCAGAGAACAAATTTTGATCCCACCGGGCTTTTCTAGAAATGACAACCCTCGAAATCATGGTTGGAAAGAAGGATTTTCTCACAGCGCAGGAAGTCCTGTCCCGCATCCATTTCAAAGATAACATTCTCGTCTCACAAAACAGGCGCGCGGCAGTATACCGGATTCTGATCGAAGAGGACCGTATGGCGTCCGTGATTCAGGAATTGCGTCAAAGTATCAAATCCTTCTCCCTCTGCGCCGTTTCCAAGGATAAAACTGACTTTCTCCCTCGTAAAACAGAATCCGACCAGCCGGAAACCTATGCGTTCAGGGCGCTGAATGTACCGGTCAAGGACGGCGAACTGATCATGCGGCGAATGTTCGGCTTCAAGACCTTCGATGAATAGAGTGGGTAATTGTTCTGAAAGCACAATGAGTTCATCTTTCTGATTCAGAGAGGCATCTACCCGCCTTGGCAACATACTGTCTTGCATGAACCATCTTTTGTACAATACGGAGTAATCGGAAATACGAAATGAGGAGGCGTTATTGTATGGAAAGCAGACTTACCGTGCATATGCTGGACTATTTGCTGGAACATCGATTCGCTTCTAAAAAAGCATTGGCATCACGATTGGACATATCTTACAGAGCATTGCTGCGTATATACCAAGGACAATCATCCAGATACGATATTCAAAATATTATGTATGGTATCGCTACATACTGTCTGTATGAAGCAATTCCTCCTATCGAGTTATTTCGTGGATTCAGCATTATATACCCCCGCCGGTAGTTAGACAACCAGTAGCCGTTTTATCATGCACCCAACCGGAAGAGTGAAACAGGGGGAAATCAACATAAGACGCCTTTTGCACCCAAAGAATAAGGGGAAAGCTCTTTCCATGCACCCAGCAAATTGAAAGCGCCCTGCGGCGCAAGGCTTTCCGGGCAAAGAAAAAACGCTAACCTTTGTATCAAGATTAGCGTCCTTTTATGGTGGAGCATAGCGGATTCGAACCGCTGACCTCTACAATGCGAATGTAGCGCGCTACCAACTGTGCTAATGCCCCGTATGATTTTCGCTTGCGGAAAACCCTCAAGCGAAAATCATTATACCACTTTTTTTTTAAAATGCAAGGCCTAAATGCAAATTTTCTTCAAACCGGCAGAAAAGCGGCCGCAACAGCGAGCACAAGCGCGGGCAGATAGTTGGCTACCCTGACCTTCTTGCCAAAGAGCAGATTGATGCCCACACAGAAGATCAGCACATTGCCCACCAGAGAGAGGTTGGTCAGCGCGGTGTCGGTCATCAGCGGCATGATCAGCCGGGCTAGCACGGTCATCGCCCCCTGCCAGAGCACGAGCGGAATCACGGAGAAGACCGCGCCCTTGCCCAGCGAGGAGGTCAGCGCCATGACGATGATCGCGTCAAGGATGCCCTTGGTCACCAGCAGCGTGTAGTCATGGTAGATCGCGTCGTTCATCGGGCCAATGATCGCCATCGCGCCGATGCAGATGGTGAAGGAGGCCGAGGTGAAGCCCTCGATGAAGTGCGGGTCGCGCTCGCTGCGGCTCTTGACCTTGAGCCACTGACCAAATTGCTCGATGTGGCCCTCGATGTCGGCAATCTCGCCGAGCAACCCGCCCAGGCAGAGCGTGATCACCAGCAGCATGGAGCCGGTCGTTTCCAAACCGCCATCCTGCGGCACGAGCATGTGCTGGAATGCGCCGGCAGCGCCGATGAACACGGTGCTCAGGCCGCAGGCCTTGACCATGATGTCCTGATAGCGCGCCTTGAGCGCTTTGCCGAAGAAGAAGCCGAGCGCGCCGCCCAGCAGCACGCACGCGGCGTTGATGATGGTGCCCAATCCGATCATGATACCCCTCTTTTGCGCGGCGCAGCCTTGACAATTCGTCAGGTGCGCGAAGAATCGTTCCGCGACGGAAACGGAGCTATTATAGCATGTCCGCCGAGGAAGAGCAAGCGTTTTCAGGGACAGGCAGGGGGCCGCGGACAGGCGGAACGCGCCCGACGGCTGAAACGCTTTGTTAACAGCCCCCCGGAGGCAAAGAAAACATCCGGAGCATCGGATGCTCCGGATGGAAAAAACCGGCTTACTGTGCCTGAAGCTCTCGGCAGATGAACGCGACGGTATCCTCCAGCGACAGATGCAGGACGTAGGAAAACTCCTGGTGGACGATGCGCTCCGCCTGCGCGAGCAGCGCCTCGTCGGAGGCGCAGGGCTTCTTCCCCTCCGCAAGGCGGCGGTTGCGCTCCTCGTGCAGCTCCAGAATCATGCGGATGATCCTGGCGTAGTTGCCCTCGGAGAGGATTTTGGAGAAGGCGTCCTTGCGCAGGCGGCTGTCTTCCACCCAGATGCCGGCATACTCGCTGCTGCGATGAATCAGGTCGAGGATATCCTGCCGGGAGAGCAGACGGCGCAGCACGGTGTCCCCGCGGTCGGTAGGCATGTAGACCGTCGAGGAGCCCTTCTCCATCGTCGGATGAAGCACGTAATAGGGGCGGGGCTGCGCGCCGGAGAACTGGATGGTGCGGATGTCCTCCACGTTGCAGACACCCTCGGACGGATGCATGACGGTATCGCCGATGCCAAACATGAGCAAACCTCTCTTTGACTCAATTGATTGGAGCAAAAAAAGCGCGGGCAGAGCGCAAGGCCTCTGCCGCACCGCCTGAGGAAATCAGTTGAGATAATCGCCGACGGGGCTCTGGTTGTACTGCTTGATGATCCGGATGATGACGGAGCCGTCCGGCTGAACGGTTTCCTCGAGGATCTTGTGCTTGACCCGGTTCCTGCTTAGCGATTCCTTGTAGCGCGTGACCTCATGCCCGACGAGCGCGACAGCCTCGTCGTGGGGGATGTCCTCCTTGAGCATGAAGTGCAGCGTCTGACAGATGCAAGCTGCCTGAATGCGTTTCATGGTCTCGCCTCCTTCCTGGCTGCCGCCCCGGCGGCCGCCTGTGATGAAGCGGCGCAGGGAGGATGCTCCCGACGCCGCCTGTTGTATATATAATTATATCAGATTGCCTCGCCGCGCTCAAAAGGAAAACCTCCCAAAAAATTGGGAGGTTTCGCCGGAAAAACGCCCGTGCCCGGACTCACTTCTTCTTGGAATCAAAGTATTCGTTGAGCGCCTTGACAAGCGCGTCGGCGTCAACGCCATGCACGAGGCTGGCCTCTGCGATGGACTCGGCGGAGGCATGCGGGCAGTAGAGGCAATGCATCCCGTAGGAAAGGAACACGGGCGCAACCTCGGGATCGAGCCGCATGACGGAGGCGATGGACATATCAGAAGTAATCATGAAAACCCTTCTTTCCCGAATCCGCAGGGGGATTCGTCCCTTGATGGCTGTGATACGCTCCTATCATACACCATCTTGCCCGATATGGCAAGAAAAAATCCGTCCGGCGATTTCCGGAAATGACCCCAACAAAATGCGCATAGACATCGGGATGGAGATATGCTATAATTTATTCTATCAATATATGCCCCGTCGGATGCTTTTCCCGGCGGCAACGAGGCAGTGGAATCAATCATGAGAAACAACGAATTGCGAGGCCCTACGGCGATTGACACGGACATCGTCCCCTCAGACAGCGAGCATGTCTTCGCGCAGGAAGCCCTCTATCAGCAGACAATGATGCGCTATCATTGCGCGATTCTGGAGATGCGCACCAAGCTGGAGGTGCTCTCCGAGGACCTGGCCGTGCGCTATCGCCGCAACCCCATCGAATTTATCGAGAGCCGGCTCAAAAAGCCCTCCTCCATCGCCCGCAAGCTCAAGCGGCTGGGCTACGAGGTGACGGTCGAAAACATGACCGCGCACCTCTCCGATATCGCCGGCATCCGCGTCCTTTGCGCATACATCGACGACATCTACGAGATCGCCCGCATGCTTGCGCGGCAGACCGACGTGCGCATCATCACGGTCAAGGACTACATCAAGAGCCCCAAGGACAACGGCTACCGCAGCTACCACATGATCGTGGAGATTCCGGTCTTTTTCTCCGACGAGGTGCGCCCTGTCCGCTGCGAGATCCAGATCCGCACAATCGCGATGGACTTCTGGGCGACGCTTGACCACGACATGCAATACAAGAAAAAGGTCGAGGACGCCGAGGAGATCATGCGTGAGCTGCGCGAATGCGCCGAGATCATCCACAATACGGATGAGAAAATGATGCGGCTGCGCGAGAGAATCCACAGGATCGACCCGACATGACAAATAAATTGTTGAAAATGCAAAATATAGTTGACAATCCGCTGTGGCGCGTCTATAATCTGCTTGAGAAGGTTCCCCGGGCAGGCCTCCCTTCTTTGGGTTGAAAACGACGCCATCTGCTGGTATAATGAGAGGACACCCGCGTTGCCCGCCGGCGCGCTGCCGCCGGGCTGCGGGCTTTATGCTGAAAAGGAGGCGGCAGCCTTGCAAGAGCTGGCCTTGGGCGACATTGTGCAGATGCGCAAGACGCATCCCTGCGGCAGCGACCGCTGGACGATCATCCGCGTGGGCGCTGACATCAAAATCCGCTGCTCGCTCTGCGGGCGCATCGTCATGATGGACCGGGCGGATTTTGTCAAGCGGATGAAGAAGATCGTCGGCCATTCGGCCGAGCCCATTCGCGGAACCAACGAGACGGACGACTGACGGCGACGATGCACGGCCCGGCAGGCTGCGCTCAGGATGAACTGACGGGGCGGCGCGAACGGGCGGAGCGCAGAACCGGCATCATGCACGGGATGGAACGAAAAGGAGGCGCAGCTCCCATGGAGCAGAGCGAAAAGGACGAGAAGCTCAGGGCGGCAGACCGCAAGAGCAAAAAGGACAAGCCCAAAAAATCCGTGAAGCAGGAAATTTTTGAATGGATCATGGTGTTCGTTGTCGCGGCGGCGCTGGCCTTCGTGGTGCGGACCTTCATCTTTGAGCCCGTCCGCGTGGACGGCAGCTCGATGCTCAACACCCTGACGGACAGCGATTTCATGATCGCCACGAAATTTGACTATCTGCTGGGCGACCCCGAGCGCTTTGACATCGTGATTTGCGATTATCCGAATACGGACGATGGCATGTATCGCGTCAAGCGCGTCATCGGCCTGCCGGGCGAGACGATTGAGCTGCGCGCCGGCGAACTGTATGTCAACGGCGAGCTGATCGCGCAGGACTTTGACATGACCGAAAACGAAACCTATTTCGGCCCGCTCACGGTGCCGGAGGGCTGCTACTTCGTCATGGGCGACAACCGCAACAATTCGAAGGACAGCCGCAGCCCGATGGTCGGCCCGCTCAAGCGGAGCATGATCAAGGGCCATGTCCGCTGCGTGGTCTTCCCGTTCTCCCGGATGCAATGGATTGAGTGAAAGCCCCGGCGAATGGGCGTAAAGCGCTGAACAGCCACAGCAGTCTGCCCTGCTGTGGCTGCTCTTGTATCTTGCTTCGCCATGACGGCATGGGGCCGCAAGATCAACCGATTGGGTTTTGTGAGGACAAATGACATGAATCGAAAACGCGTCATCATGGGTTGGGTCAAAATTGTCGTCGGCCTGCTGATCTTCTCGCTGGGCGTGCATCTGACGATTCGCGCCAATCTGGGTCTTGCGCCCTGGGATTGTCTCGGTATGGGCATTTCCTTTCAGACGCCGCTCAACTATGGCCTTTCCATGACGATGACCAGCCTGATCATTCTGTTCATCGACATCCTGATCAACGAGAAAATCGGCTTTGGCACAATCATTGACGCCCTGCTTACAGGCAATGCGGTTCAGCTGTTTAACGACATGGATCCGTTTCCGCAAACAACCGGCACGCTTGCCGGCATATTGATCATCATCGCAGGGCTTGCGCTCATGGCCATTGGACAGTGCATTTACATGTCTTCTGCGCAGTGCTGCGGGCCAAGAGACGCGCTTCTTGTGGGCCTGGGCAAGCATCTGAGCAGATTTCCGATCGGCGCGGTACAGATCATGCTTTGGGGAACGGCGCTGCTCATCGGCTGGCTGCTTGGCGGCCCTGTCGGGATCGGCACCCTTGTCAGCACGTTCGGCTCGGGCATTGTCATGCAAATCATATTTGCCTTTATCCGGTTTGAGCCACGGTCGATCGAGCATCATGGCGCAATCGACACCCTGAAAGCCCTGTGCCACGGATAACCCGCCGCCTCTGAGGACAGGGGCGCGCGGCGTGTGCCAGCAACGGCCGGGCAGCCGGCGGCAAAAAAATTGAGCAAAGGGGTTGCATCTTCTGGGACGATATGGTATAATCTTTTCTGTTGTAAAGCTTCATCGTGCTCGGGGCATTAGCACAGTTGGTAGCGCGCTACATTCGCATTGTAGAGGTCAGCGGTTCGAATCCGCTATGCTCCACCATCATAAGACGCCAATCCTGATACAGGGGTTGGCGTTTTTTCTTTGCCCGAAAAGCTCCCCGCCGCGGGGCAAACCGGAAGAGGCGCCGATCGGAAGATGCGCATTCTCAGGCGGAGGAATCTCCTTCGGGCCACAGGCTCTTTGGAAGCGCCAGTGGAGGTTCTGTGATCATGCCTCCACAAATTTTACACAACCGGCACACCGAATTAACCGTTCTCTGATAGCGGGCTTTTCCGCTCGGCGGTATACTCTGCATGTCTCACCGGCATGATGCCGGATGCGGGCTCGACAAATCCCGTTCATCCTCCTGCTCTGCGCAGCCAGGCCCCTGCATGAAGATGAATGTATCAAAGAGGAACGTCATGGAAATCCGGCTGATTCAAGTATCCAAGCGCTTTGGCGGCAGGCAGGTCATCGCCCCACTGACTCTGACCGTCAACAGCGGCAGCTTCACCACGCTGCTCGGCCCGTCCGGCTGCGGCAAAACCACACTGCTTCGCATGATCGCGGGACTGGAAACGCCCGATGAAGGGGAAATATGGCTCGACGGCCGCTGTGTTTTTTCTGCCGGGGACGGCGTGAATTTGCCGCCGGAAAAGAGAGCGCTTGGCTTTGTCTTTCAGGATTTCGCGCTCTGGCCGCACATGACGGTCTATGAAAACGTCGCCTTCGGCCTGCGCGCCAGAAGGGAGACGCAGAATCTCAAGGAGCAGGTGATGCAGGCGCTGCGCACCGTCCGGCTTTGCGATCTGGCCGCGCGGTATCCGCATCAGCTCTCCGGCGGGCAGCAGCAGCGCGTCGCCTTCGCCAGAGCCATCGCGGTAAAGCCCCAGTGCATCCTGTTTGACGAACCGCTCTCCGCGCTGGATGCGCTGCTGCGCGAGGAAATGCGCCATGAGCTCAAGGAGCTGACTGCGCAGCTGGGCATCACCTCCGTGTTTGTGACCCACGACCAGACCGAGGCGATGAGCATGAGCGACCGGATTGCCGTTCTCCGGGAGGGCCGCGTGGAGCAGTACGACACGCCGGAGGCCATCTATCATCATCCCGCGACGCCGTTTGTCGCCCGGTTCGTCGGCAAATCGGACTGGCTGAGCGAGACGACGCTCTTCAGGCCGGAGGCCGCCTCCGAGATCGCCGTGCCCGGCGCTGTTCGCTATGAGCTTCCGGTCAGCAGCGTACAATATCTGGGCGACGCCTACGAGGTCATCGTCCCCTATCAGGGCCATCCGTGGACGCTTCGCTGGTCGCGCAGAATTGCGCCCGGCGAAAAGCTGTCCGTTTACATAGATCCTCAAAAAATCATCACATGTGAAAAGAAAGAGGCTTGAGTCGTATGAAAAAGCGCATCATTTCCCTGCTTCTGGCCGTCTGTCTGTGCCTTGGCGTGGCCGCCTGCGCGGGCGCCGAGGGCAAGGTGACCGTCTATATGCCCAGCCCTGCCGGTCTTGCCGACAAGCTGGCCGCCGCCTTCACCGAAAAGACCGGCATCGCGGTTGAGCAGTTTCAGGGCACAACCGGCGAAATTCTGGCGCGCCTTGAAGCCGAAGCTGCCAATCCCATCGCGGACGTCGTCATTCTCGCCTCCTGGTCCGACGGCCTGAGCATGAAGAATCAGGACAAGCTGGTCAGCTATACGCCCGCCAACGCGGAGAAGATCAATGCCGGCTGGATTGACGAGGACAGCACGCTCTTTGGCTACAGCGCCTCCGCAGTCGGCGTGATCTACAATACCACGATTTATCCGGAGCTGAGCGCCGACTGAGCGGAGCTGGCGGACAGCGCATATCAGGATGACATCGCGATTCCCGATCCGGAGAAATCCGGCTCCTGCAAGGATTTCCTCGCGGGGCTTGTGACCGGCATGGAGGATGGCGACAGCATCATGGAAGCGTGGGCCGGAAACGGCCTGACCGTGCCGGGCGCGAACAAGGCCGCGCTCGAGGCTGTGACCACCGGCGAAAAGGGCATCCTGATCGCGGGCGTCGACTACAACGCCTATTCCTCCATGAAGAAGGGCGAGCCGCTGAGCATCTACTACCCCGCCTCCGGCACGGTGGTCAATCCCCGTCCGGCCATGATCCTGAAGACCGCGCCGGAGATGGACAACGCCAAGGCGTTCGTCGATTTCCTCTTCAGCGATGAGGCGCAGGCGCTGGTTGCCGAAGCCTTCCTGCTTCCGGGGCGCAGCGATGTGAAGTGCGACAACCGCAGCAATCTGGAGGATATCCCGCAGCTTGCCACGGACTGGAACGCCATGCTGGACGCTGCCACCGATACGGCCGCGAAGCTCAACGCGCTCTGCCAGAAATAAACGGAGGAACCATGAAACAGCCTGACTGGAAGCGGAATCTGCCGCCTGCGCTGCTCCTGGCGCTTCTGGCAATCCTGATTCTCTGTCCCCTGCTCACGGTATTTGCCAAGGCGGTCATCACAGATGGCCGCCTTGACCTGTATCGGGCCTTTGCGACGATTACCGATTCCCGGAACGTCCAAACCATTCTCAATTCCCTCATGCTCGGCCTGTGCGTCGTGCTGCTCTCCAGCGTAATCGCGATTCCGACAGCGTTCCTGCTCGCCCGCACGCAGCTCGCCCGCCACGCCTGGCTCAACATCGTGTTCATGATTCCCTTCATGACGCCGCCGTACATCGCCTCGATGGGCTGGATTCTGTTCATGCAAAAGCGCGGCCTGTTCCAGCAGCTCTTCCCGTTCACGGGCAGGGCCTCGGAGGGATTTTTCTGCTTCGGCGGCCTGGTGCTGGTCATGAGCCTGCACGTCTTCCCATTCCTGATGACGATGCTCAAAAACGCCCTGCTGAGCATCCCCGCCAGCCTCGAGGAGAGCGGCGCGGTGTTTGGCGCGCGCCCGGGAAAGCGGCTGCGCAGAATTCTGGCTCCGCTGCTGACGGGCAACTATGCCATCGGCGCGCTGCTGGTCTTCGTCAAAACCCTTTCGGAATATGGCACGCCATACACGCTGGGGCGGCGCATCGGCTTTGACGTCTTCACCACGGACATTCACCGCTATTCCACGACGTCCCCGATCGACTTCGGGCGCTCTGCCAGCCTTTCCTCCATCCTCATCTGCATCTGCATGGTCATGTGGCTGATCCAAAATCACATCACCGCGCGCACGAGCTACAGCCTGGTCACCGGCAAGGGCGCCCGTCCCGCGCGGATAAGCCTTTCTCCCGCCTCTCTCGCGCTCGCGTGGGCATGGGTTGCGCTGGTTGTGCTCGTCTCCATCGGTGTGCCGTATTTCTCCATCATCGCCACCTCGCTCATCCGGCTCCGGGGCTACGGCCTGGCCGCGGGCAACTTCACGCTCGAGCACTACAGGGAGCTGCTGACAACCCCCAAGGCGCTCGCCGCCATCGGCAACAGCCTCCTTCTGGCGGCCTCCTCGGCGACCCTCTGCTCCGTGTTGGGCACGGCCGCCGTCGTGGCGGCGCGCCGGGCAAAGGGATTTTTGAAGAAGGCGATCGAGGGCATCAGCCTGCTGCCGGAGATGCTGCCGGGCATCGTGCTGGTCATCGGCATCATGCTCTTTTACAACGCGATGTACAGGGTGATTCCGCTCTACAACACGCTGGGCATCATGGTGCTGGCCTATGTCGTGCTGTACCTGCCCTATACCGTGCAGTATGTCTCCTCCGCGTTCACGCAGATCAGCGACAGCCTTTTGCAGGCCGGGCGCGTGTTCGGCGGCTCCCCTGCCCATGTGTTTTGCCGGATCACGCTGCCGATGATTTCGCGCGGCATTTTCGCGGGCTGGATGATGATCTTCATCATCGCCTTCCGCGAGCTGGTCACGGCCAGCCTGATCGCGCCGCCCAACACGCTCGTCGTTTCCACCTATATCAACCGGGAATTTGAGCAGGGCAGCGTTTCGCTCGGCATGGCGATGGCCGTGCTGTGCGTGCTGCTGACGACGGGCGCGTTGCTGCTCTTCAACCACCTGACAGCGCGCAGGAAAGCATAAAACCAACATGATGCCGGCTGCATCGCCGACAAAGGTCTGTCAATCCCGCCGCTTTACGCCCGAGGCCGAAACGTTGCGGATGTTCATGGGGTTCCCTCGTCCTCACCCGCCGTCTCCTGCGGGTGATAGTGCGCCCAGATGACCTGCGCCTGCGCCATGCCGATGCCCTCCGCCGCGCAAAGCGCCTCCGGCGTCGCCGCCGCAATGGCTGCAATGGATTTGAACTGCGCCAGCAGCGCGCGCCGTCTCGCCGGGCCGATGCCCGGGATGTCCTCGAGCGAGGAATGCATACCGGCCTTCTGGCGCAGATTCCGGTGGTGCGTGATGCCGAAGCGGTGCGCCTCGTCGCGGATGCGCTGGATCAAGTGCAGCGCGGGCGACTTGCGGTCAAGCAGGATGCTCTCCTCCCGGTCGGGCAGGAAGATCTCCTCCAGCCGCTTGGCCAGGCCGAAGATCGGGATGTCGAAGCCCACGGCGAGCATCGCCTCGCGCGCAAAGCGCAGCTGCTGCGGGCCGCCGTCGATCAAAATGAGATCCGGCAGGTCGGCAAAGCCCGTCAGCGGCGGCGCGCCCTCGGGCAGCGTGCCATCCGGCAAAAGCTGCCCTTTTTCGATGAGCGCTTCGCGCTCCTGCTTCGCGCGCGTCAGCCGCCTGGTGAGCACCTCGTTCATCGAGGCAAAGTCGTTTGCGCCCTCGACGGTCTTGATGCGGAAGTGGCGATACTCGCGATGCGCGGCCTCGCCGTCGATGGCCACCACCATGCTCGCCACAGAGAGCACGCCCTGCGTGTTGGAAATGTCGTAGCCCTCGATGCGCCGCGGCACGGTCTGCATGCCCACGGCCTGCGCCAGCGCCGCGCAGGCGCCCGTCGTGCGCTCCTTCTGGCGGGAGAGGTGCGCGTTGCGCTTGTCCAGCGCGTCGCGCGCATTCTTGAGCGCGAGCTCGACGAGCTTGTGCTTGGTGCCGCGCTGCGGCTCGCGCAGCGTGACCCTGCCGCCCTCGCGGCGGGCGGAGAGCACCTGCGCGACATCCTCCGCCTGCTCCGGCAGCTCAAGGCAGAGCACCTCGGAGGCGGGCTGGCGGCCGTCGTCATAAAACTGGAGCAGGAACGGCCCAATCACCTGCGAGGGGCTCTGGTCGCCCGCGCCCTCCAGCGCGTAATGCTCCGCGCCGATCATCCGTCCGCCGCGCACAAAGACGACCTCGACCATCGCGTCGATGCCGTCGCTGACGCTGGCGACGATGTCCTGGTCGCCGCCGCGCACGTTGATGGCCTTCTGCCGCTCCATCAGGCTTTGCACGTCGCGGATGCGGTCGCGCAGCTGCGCCGCCTGCTCAAAGCGCATCTCCTTCGCCGCGCGGGTCATCTCCGCGCTCAGGCGGCCGATGACCGCATCGCAGCGCCCGCCGAGAAAGTCGATGACCTCGGAAACAGTCTCTCCATAAGCCTGCGGCGTCGTCAGCCCCGCGCAGGGCGCCAGGCACTCGCCCAGCTGATGATGCAGGCAGGGGCGCCTGTTCATGCCGGGCGTGATCGTCATCGCGCAGGTGCGCAGCGGGAACAGCCCGCGCAGCACGTCGAGCACCTCGCGCACGCCCGTCGCGCCCATGTAGGGGCCGAAGTATTTCGCGCCGTCCTTCTGCACGCGGCGCACAAGCTCCACGCGCGGGTAGGGCTGCGTGACGTCGATGCGCAGATACGGGTAGTGCTTGTCGTCCTTGAGCAGGATGTTGTATTGCGGCCTGTGCAGCTTGATCAGGTTGCACTCGAGGATCAGCGCCTCCAGATTCGTGTCGCAGAGCACGATGTCGAAGTCGTCGATGCGCGCGACCATCGCCCGCACCTTGACGGTGTGATCCCTGTTCTGATGAAAATACTGGCTGACGCGGTTCTTGAGGTTGACCGCCTTGCCGACGTAGATGATTTTGCCCTCGCTCTTCATCAGGTAGCAGCCCGGGCAGGAGGGCAGCTTTTCGATTTTCAGTCTGAGCAGATCGTTCATCGCTTCCGCGGCCGATGCCGCCTTCACCTCCGTAAGCTGAGGTCATCATCCGGTTCAAGATTCCTTTATGCGCACTTCGTTTTCCCGCGCGCAAACCAAAAGCGGGACGGCATTTCCCGTCCCGTCCTCAGTCTGTCCGCTTCTGCCGGTGTTTTCCATACTCCCTTTTCGGGAAATGATTTGCATGTTTTCTCCCCTCTTCGGGAGGAGAAAACGCTTTAACCGGCAATCCGGGCGGGACGGTATCCCGTCCCGTCGGTTTTATTCCTCGCCGTCCTCTTCGCCGTCTTCTCCGTCTTCGTCAAAGCGCGTGCGAACGACCTGGATGAGCTTCTCCATCAGCGCCTCGTCGGGCGGGACAAACTCCTCCATTTCCTCGCCGTTTTCGTCGGTGAACGCATTGATCTTCATGATATATACCGGATCGTCGTCGGGATCATCGTCCGACGGGTTTTCCCTGGCGTCGCACAGCGCGGCAAACTCCTCGCCGTTGTAGAAGAAATAGTCCATCACCTCAAGCAGCAGCGTGTTGCCGGCCTCGTCGGTAAATTCCACCACGTCGCGCTCTTCCATTTCCTCGGGCGTCATCGCTAAAACCTCCTATCCGCATGAATGCCATGCCGTTTCATTATACCCGCTTGCCCGCCAAAAAGCAAGGGCCGCGTCGCCGCGTTCAAAGAGCCTCTTCCCTTTTGGCGTGCGCTTTGCTATACTGGCTCTGCCGGGCCTGCCCGGACAAGGAGGTGGGGATTTGCCATGTATCGCATTCTGATCGTCGAAGACGACGCCGCCATCGCCGCGGAGCTCTCGCGCCATATCGCCTCCTGGGGCTTTTCCGTGCGCGCCTGCGAGGATTTTGCCCGCGTCATGGAGACGTTCTCCGCGTTTGACCCGCAGCTCGTGCTGCTGGATCTCTCGCTACCGCTCTTTGACGGCTACCACTGGTGCCGCGAGATCCGCCGCGTCTGCGGCGTACCCATCGTCTTCCTCTCCAGCGCCTCGGACAACCTGAACATCGTCACCGCCATGACCCTGGGCGCGGACGATTTCATCGCCAAGCCGTTTGACCTGACCGTGCTGCACGCCAAGCTGCTGGCGCTGCTTCGCCGGGCCTACGACTTTTCCGGCACACCGGCGCTTACGGCGCGGGGCGCGACGCTCAGAGCGTCGGATGCCTCCCTCGTCTATGCGGGCAGCCGCCTGCCGCTCTCGCGCAACGAATACGGCATCCTGCAAATGCTGCTGGAGCGGCGCGGGCAGATTGTCAGCCGCGAGGCGCTGATGGAGCGCCTTTGGGAGACCGACAGCTTCGTGGATGAGAACACACTGAGCGTCAACGTCAACCGCCTGCGCAAAAAGCTCGACGCCTTCGGCCTGAGCGGCCTGATCGAAACCCGAAAGGGCCTGGGGTATATCATCGGATAGGAGGCCGGTTATGCGCGCGTTTTTTGCCTATCTGCGCGGGCGAAGGGTCGTCCTGCTCCCCGCCGCATTTTTGCCGCTCTTTCTCCTCGTGCTCGCGCTGTATGCGCTGCCTCTCGGCGCGCTTGTCTATGCGGCGCTGCTGTGTGCCGCCGTCTATCTGCCGCTGCTTCTGACGGATTTTTATCGTCATGAGCGCCGCAGGCGGCTCTATCTCGGTCAGGACGCCGCCTCCGTCTGCGCGGACAGCCTGCCCGAGCCGCTTGAGGGCGTCGAGGGCGCGCTGCAGGCGCTGCTTCTGGACGCCCTCGCCAGCCGGGAGGCCGCGAGCAGCGAGACGGAGGCGCGCTGCAGCGAGCGCATCGGCTATTATACCATCTGGGCGCACCAGATCAAGACGCCCATCGCCGCCATGCGCCTGATGCTCGCCGGGCGGGACGACGCCGAGGCCCGCGCGCTTGCCTCGGAGCTCTCGCGCGTGGAGCGCTATGTCGACATGGCGATGTGCTATCTGCGTCTGGACGGCGGCTCGACGGATTACGTCTTCGCCCGCGTGCCGCTGGAGCCGCTCGTGCGCGGCTGCGCGCGCAAGTTCGCGCCGCAGTTCATCGCCAAGCGCCTGCGCCTGCGCGTCGATCCATTGCCCGGGGAAGCGCTGACCGACGAAAAATGGCTGGCGTTCGTCCTGGAGCAGCTGCTCTCCAACGCGGTCAAGTACACGCCCGCCGGCGGCGAGGTGCATATCGGCCTTGACGCGCCGCTGACGCTCTTTGTCGAGGACACGGGCATCGGCATCGCCAAGGAGGACATCCCGCGCATCTTCGACCAGGGCTTCACGGGCCTCAACGGCCGCGCGGACAAGCGCGCCAGCGGCATCGGGCTCTACCTCTGCGGGCGCGTGTGCAAAAACCTCGGCCACACGCTGCGCTGCCAAAGCGAGGTGGGCCGGGGCACGCGCATGGAGATCGGTCTTTCCTGCCGGGCGCTGGAAAGAGAATAGCACAGGACCACAGCATCGGCCCGTTTCTGTCAAGGCAGAAGCGGGCCGGCTTCGTCCTGTCTCCATCTTACAAAAGTGTAAGCCAGGCGCCGCCAAACTGTAAGGCAGATCGATAGCGCCGCGGGGCCGCTTTGCGCTATCCTGTCTCCATCAGCCGGCGCATCGCTCGCGCGAGCCTTGACGCCTGGCACACAAAGCAACACAGGGAGGACAGCATATCATGCCGATTCTTGAAGTCAATCAGCTCAAAAAGACGTACAGAACGCGGCTGGGCGGCGCGGCCGTTCAGGCGCTGACGGATGTGACCTTTCGGGTCGAGGAGGGCGAGTTCGTCGCCATCATGGGCGAATCCGGCTCGGGCAAGACGACGCTGCTCAACATCCTCGCGGGCCTTGCAAAGCCCACGGGCGGGCAGGTGCTCCTGGGCGGGCGGGACATGGCCTCCGTCCCCGAGCGGGAAATGGCGGCGTTTCGCCGCGAGCATCTCGGCTTCGTCTTCCAGGAGTTCAACCTGCTGGATACCTTCACCCTGCGCGACAACATCCTGCTGCCGCTCGTGCTCTCGGGCATGAGCCCGATGGATATGGAGCCGCGCGCGGCACGCCTTGCCGCCCGGCTGGGCATCGACGCGCTGCTGGGCAAATACCCCTACGAGGTCTCCGGCGGGCAGAAACAGCGCGCTGCCGTCGCGCGGGCGCTGATCACCAATCCGCGTCTCGTGCTCGCCGACGAGCCGACGGGCGCGCTCGATTCCCGCGCCTCCGAGGAGCTGCTCTCGCTCTTTTCCCAGATCAACGCCTGCGGACAGACGCTGCTGATGGTCACACATTCCGTCCGCGCGGCCTGCTATGCCTCGCGCGTCCTCTTCATCAAGGACGGCGCGGTCTTCCATCAGCTCTACCGCGGCGACATCAGCCGCGAAGCCATGTACCAGAAGATCTCGGACACGCTGACGCTGTTGACGACGGGCGGTGATCGCGCATGAATCTCTCGCTGTATGCGCGCCTGGCCGCGGACAACATCCGCAAGCAGCGCCGCCTGTACGCGCCCTATCTGCTCTCCGGCTGCGCGATGGCCGCCATCACCACCGTGCTCGCCTACCTGACCGGCGACCCGGCCATCCGCTCGATGCCCGGCGGCGACAGCCTGGTCATGATGCTGAATTTCGGCATCTGGGTCATGATCCTCTTCTCCGCGATCTTCCTGCTCTACACGAGCTCGTTTCTGATGAAGCAGCGCAACCGTGAGCTGGGCCTGTACAACATGCTGGGCATGAGCAAGCGCCACGTCGCCCATGTCGTGCTTTGGGAGACGCTGCTGTGCGCGGCGGTCTCCATCGCCCTGGGGCTGCTGCTGGGCGCGCTGCTGGCCAAGGCCTTCCAGCTCGGGCTGCTGCGCCTGTGCGGCCAGGCCGCGGAGGGCGGCTTCTCCCTCTCGCCCCGCATGCTTGCGGACATGGCGCTCCTCTTCCTGGCGATTTACGCGCTCATCGCGCTGCGCTCAATCATCCATGTCCTGCGCTCCAGCCCGCTTAGGCTGATGGAAAGCAGCCGGGCCGGCGACAAGCCGCCGCGCCTTCTGCCGCTCTACGCGCTGCTGGGCGCGGCGATGCTCATCGCGGGCTACGTCATGGCTGTCTCGACGCGCAACGCCATGGAGGCGCTCTCCCTCTTCTTCATCGCCGTCCTGCTGGTCATCGGCGGCACGACGCTGTGCTTTGAGAGCGGCAGCGTCTTCCTGCTCGGCCTGATGCAGAAGAACAAGCGCTACTACTACAGGCCGAACCACTTCATCTCCGTCTCGGGCATGCGCTACCGCATGATGCGCAGCGGCGCGTCCCTCTCCATGATCTGCATCCTCTCCACCATGGTGCTGGTGACGCTCTCGAGCGTGCTTTGCCTGTATGTCGGCGCGGAGGACATGCTCAAAACCCGCTTCCCTCGTGAGCTGACCGTCAGCCTCGATTCGGACGAGGCGCTGCCCGCCGACGCGCTGAGCGCGCCCTGCGAGGCGCTGCTTGAGGCGGAGGGCGTGACGCCTCTTCGCGTGTCCGCCCAGCGCACGCTCACCTTCGCAGGCCGCCTGCACGGGGACACCGTCCTCCCCGGCGATGACACAAACGACCGGCTCTGCGTCGCGACGCTCCTGCCGCTTGAGGATTACAACGCGCTCATGGGCACGCAGGTGACGCTCTCCTCCGGCGAGGCGCTGGCGGGCGGCTCGCTGACACGCTACCTCTCCGACCATGTGACGCTCCTTGGCGGCATCACCTACACCCTCGCGCAGACCGGTATCGACCTGCCCCAGCCTTTTATCGAGCCGGACGTCGTCGATTCCCTGCTGCTCGTCGTCCCCGGCATGGACGACCTCGGCGCGGTTCAGGCGCAGCGCCTGACGCTGGGCGACGGCAGCCTGCCCACCCATATCACCACCGAATACGCCTTTGACACGGAGCTCGACGAGGCGGCGCAATCCGCGCTGGCCAAAGCGCTGGCAAGCGCGCTGGGCGCGCAGGGGCTTAACGTCGGCATCGCCTGCCGCGCGGACAACCGGGCGGACTACCTCTCCAGCTGCGCGAGCTTCCTCTTTCTGGGCGCGATGCTCAGCGCCGCGTTCCTCTGCGCCGCCGTGCTGAGCATGTATTACAAGCAAATCACCGAGGGCTTTGAGGATCAGGCCAATTTCGAAATCATGCGCAAGGTCGGCCTCTCGCGCGCCATGATCCGCCAAAGCGTCAACTCTCAGCTGCTGACGGTCTTCTTCCTGCCGCTGCTTGCCTCCGGCCTGCACACGGCATTCGCCTTCCCGATGATCGGCAAGCTGCTCATCGCCTTCGGCCTGACGAACACGCGCCTGCTCGCGCTGACGACGCTTGCGTCCTTCGCGCTCTTCGCCGCGCTCTACACGGTCGTATATGTCATCACCTCGCGGACGTATTACCGCATCGTCGCGGGCGCGGAGAACGGCTGAACCTCGATCGTCTCGATGCGCCTTCGGCCCTGCCCCGCCGGGACGGTCACAGCCAGCGCCGCGTCCACCCGCGCGACGTTCGGGGCGAGGCGGCGCACGAGCCCGGCCCGCTCGTCAAAACGCTCGCCCGAGCGAAGCGGCGCAAAGCGCAGCGGCACGACCGCGTCATACGGCGGCAGCTCCGGCGTCTCCTGCGGGCGCAGAAGCAGCAGCTCCGCCTCCGCGTCGCCGGCCAGCCGCATCGCCAGGTAGCGAAGCAGCGTGCCGGAGGCGGCGGTCTGCGTCTCCTGCGGCGCGGGCGGCTCCCCCGGCCATCCGGGGCGCAGCTCCAGCTCGATGATGCCGTCCGGCCAGAGGAGCGCATAGGCATGCTCCTGCGGCTCCAGGCGCTCGATCTCCCCGCCACGCAGCCGCATTTCGACCGTCAACGGCGCCGCGCCTGGGGAAAACGGAAAGAGCTGCGCGTAGATTTCCGCCTCCGGCGAGGCGGGAAACGCCTGCCCGCCCTCCTCGAGCGGCCCGCAGAACTGGCCGTTGACGCAAAGCACGCCGCGCGCGGCGCTTTCGATCATCAGAATTCTGTACACCCGCATCGCCCCTTTGGGGGAAATCTATGACAGCGGCCCCGGGGGCATACCCCGGAGCCGCTGTTTTGATTCAAAAAAGAGCGCCTGCTCAGAGATCGTCTGCGCTGACGCCGTCGCCGTAGCGCGTGAGTTCGTATTCGCCGTTTTCATTTTTTTCGTAATCGAAGCCGTAGGTGCCGGTCCTGCCGTTCATCTCGTAGGTAATCGTCACGATCGCGCGGCCCGTCTTCGTGTTCCTGCAGGCCACGCCGGTCTCCTTGACGGTCGCCTCGGGGAAGGCCTGCTCAAACATGGAGACGGCCCTCTCGCGCACCACGGGCACGAAGCTCCAGTCGATATCCCCGCCGTTGTTCTGCGGCGTGGAGACCTGCGCATCCTCAATTTTTGTGCCCAGCTCGTGCAGCGTCTGCTCCACACCCTGGCAGCCCGCAAGCGCCGCCAGACAGACGAGCAGCAGCACAGCCAATCGCATCTTTTTCAAGCCGTCATCCCCTCTTTTGCTGATGACAGCATTGTATCATACTTTCGCCGGGAGCGCCACCTCCTTTTGTCCCGGGTCATCGCCCACAAAGCGCTCCGCCTCCATCCCCAGCGCCTGGCAGATTCGCGCGACCCAGGCCTCATCCCGCCGGTCGCCGTAGATCAGGTAGGTGATATAGGCCTCGCTCGTGCCCAGCATCCGGGCCAGGTCGCTCTGCTGCATGTCAAGCTCCGCCAACCGGATGCGGATGGCGCGCCCGAAGGCCTCGGTCTACGCCATTCTGGGCGCGCTGAACGGGGATTCTTCCCGGGATGAGGGGCTTTAGTTCGCCTGTTTGGTTAATCAAATTAACCACTTTGAAAAAAGTCGCCGGGAAAGGCCCGCGCTCTTGCGCTTTGCCCCAATCTTTGCTATGCTGTTGCTATCAGATCCCTTTCGCGCCGGTCTGCTCCCCCGTGCGCAGGAGCTCCGGCCATTCTTTCGTCCCCCACCGGGGCAACTATCTATGGGAGGCAACGTATGAGCACCTTTGAAATCCGCGACGACTTCTATCTCGATGGGAAAAGGTTCCAAATCATCTCCGGCTCCATCCATTATTTCCGCGTCGTGCCGCAGTACTGGCGCGACAGGCTCCTCAAGCTCAAGGCCATGGGCTGCAACACCGTGGAGACCTACATCCCCTGGAACTTCCATGAGCGCCGCAGGGGCGAATTCGACTTCAGCGGCTGGCGCGACGTGGCGGCGTTCGTGCGCCTGGCGCAGGAGGTCGGGCTGTATGTCCTCCTCCGCCCGACGCCCTACATTTGCGGCGAATGGGAGTTCGGCGGCTTCCCGGCCTGGCTGCTCGAGGAGGACGGCATGCGGCTGCGCTGCAGCGATCCGGCCTACATGAAGCACGTGCTCGCCTACTACGACGAGCTGATTCCGCGCCTGGTTCCGCTGCAGGTGACTCACGGCGGCCCCGTGCTGATGATGCAGGTCGAGAATGAATACGGCTCCTACGGCGACGACAAGGCCTATCTGGCCGCGCTGCGCGACGCGATGACGGCGCGCGGCATCGACGTGCCGCTCTTCACCTCCGACGGCCCGGAGGACGACATGCTCGCCTGCGGCCGCACGGAGGGCGTCTTCCAGACCGGCAACTTCGGCTCGCAGACGAAGGAGCGCTTCGCCATCATGACCGCGCACGGCATCAAGCCGCTGATGTGCATGGAGTTCTGGTGCGGCTGGTTTGACCACTGGGGCTGCGGCAAGCACAGCACAACCGACGCCGCCGTCTGCGCGAAGGACTTTGCCGACCTGCTCGCGCTCGGTCACGTCAACATCTACATGTTCCACGGCGGCACGAGCTTCGGCCTGATGAACGGCAGCAACGACTATGACCGCCTGACGCCGGACACGACGAGCTACGACTACGACGCCCCGCTGAGCGAGGACGGCCGCGAGACGGAAAAATACCGCCTCTTCAAGGCCGCGATCGAGGCGCATCAGGACGCTCCCGTTCCGCCGGTCGAGATTGCGGAGATTCCGCGCGCCGGCTTTGGCGAGGCGAAGCATCTCGCCGCCGCGCCGCTGCTCCCGCTGGCCGCCGCGCGCCCGGCGCATCATCATGTGACGCCGCAGAGCATGGAGCGCCTTGGGCAGGACGTCGGCTACACGCTTTACCGCACGACGCTCGTCAACGAGCGCGAGCTGCGCAGCCTCCAGCTCGTCGGCGCGAACGACCGCGCGCAGGTCTTCCTCGACGGGCAGCCGCTGGTCACGCTCTATGACCGCGAGCTGCTCAGCGCGCACGTCTTTGAGACGCCGGTGCCCGTTCGCCCGGGCGCTGTGCTCGACATCCTCGTGGAGAACCTGGGCCGCGTCAATTACAGCTACAAGATCGAGCAGCAGCGCAAGGGCATTGACGGCGCGGTCGTGCTCAACAACCATCAGCGCTACGGCTGGGACATGTTCGTCCTCGATGAGGACGCGATGCTCGCCCTGCGTCCGCAGGACAAAGCGCCTGTGCAGGGTCCCGCTGTCCATCTGCTGTCCTTTGAGGTCGACCGGTGCGCCGACACCTTCCTCGACCTGACCGGCTGGGGCAAGGGCACGGTCTTCCTCAACGGCTTTACGCTCGGCCGCTTCTGGGAGATCGGGCCGCAGCGCCGCCTGTACATCCCCGCGCCGCTGCTGCGCGAGGGCGAAAACGAGCTGCTGATCGTCGAGACGGAGGGCCGCTTCGGGAAGGTGACGCTTGAAAGCGAGCCTGCGCTGGGGTGATTCCATCCTCAGAAAAGCGGGCCGTAAGCGCGAATCGAAGAAGAGAGTCCGAGGGCCAAGCCCCTCGGACTCTCTTCTTCGATTCGCATTGATGGAAGCCATTCGGGATAAACCCGGCTCATTCCGTCTCCGGCCTGACCGGCTCGCGGTTGGGGCTGTAATAGACGACGTTCGGCTCGAGCTCGATGCCCGCCTGTGCAAAGAGCTCCTCCACCGTCACGAACAGATAGCCCTGGTCGCAAAGGCGCTCGAGGATCAGCCCCGCGTAGCGCGGGCTGTACGGGTTGAGGTCGTGCATCAGCACGATTTCGCCGGGGGCGATGTTGTAGCAGACGTAATTCGCGATGCGCTTGTAATCCTCGCTGCCGGAATCGCGGCTGGCGAGCGACCAGTGGATCAGCGGATAGCCGATCTCATGCTTCACATAGCCCGTCTCCCTGCCGCCGGGCGCGCGCATGAGCGCCGGCACGACGCCGACCATCGCGCCCATCTCCGCGGCGAACTGCTCCTTCTGCGCGAGCATCTCCTCCCCCGTGAGCTGATACTTGTGCGTATAGCTGTGCGACTGGAGGGAGTAGGCGCAGTTCTGCTGGCGGTAGAGCACGCAGGCATTTGCCTGCATCCGGTTGCCGACGATGAAGAACGTCGCCTGCGCGCCATACTGGCGCAGCGCATCGAGCACGCCCGACGTGTATTTGACCGCGCCGCCGTCGTCAAACGTCAGCGCCGCCATACGCCAGCGGCTGTTGTCGGTCTGCGCCTGCGCCTGTGCTTTCATCAGCGGCCGGTATTCGTCATAGCCGAGCGACACATGCAGCAGCGTGATCTTGCCGGGATAGATGGCGTCCGCGCGATACGTCAGCAGCAGGCGCGCCGCGCCAAGGGTGAAGTCCGCCGCCTCGATCGCCTCACGGGTGCAGAGCGCGTCAAGCGCCTGCGCGTCCGGCTCCTCGCCGGGGAACGCGGCCGTCAGCTGCTCGCGCACGGCCTGCGCCATCCGCGTCCAGGCCTCGCTTTCCGGCGCAAAAATGTCCGTCAGCGCGAGGCGCGTCCCGCTCTCCATGTCATAGACGCGCGTCTGCATTTCGACGCCCAGATAGGTCGTTCCCGCCGTCGCCTCGGCGAGCGTCAGGAAGCTCATCCACTGCGTGCCCGTCCGCGTGACAACCGCGCCCACGTCGAGCTGCGTCATCTGCGGCGCACCCTCGCCCAGCGCGACGCCGCGCGCCGCCATGTCGTCCACGAGCGCGCGCATCTGCGCGTCCACCTGCGCGTTGGCCGTCGAGGGATAGGTTCGCCGCAGGGTCACGCCGTCCTCCGCCGTCTCGCTGACCATCTCCTGCCGCAGGCGCAGCAGCGCCGGCGTCTCGGCATACAGGCCGTCCTCGCCAAGCGCCTCCTGCGCAGCGCAGACCGATGCCGTCATCATCAGCAGCAGCGCCGTAAGCGCGGCGGCAAAAAGTCTCCTTCTCACAGCTGTTCCTCCACGCGAACGCTCTTTACGCCAAAGAACGACGCCATCGCCTCGTTTGTCCACACCGCCGGGTCCTCATAAGCCGTCGGCTTGCCGGTCACGGTCTGCACCGTCCACGCGGGCAGCACGACGTCGTCCTTCGGCCCGGCCGCCTCACAGAGCGCGTATTCGCGCTCAAACTGCGCGATATACGCCGCCTGCGTGCCGTCCAGCTGATCCGAGACGAGCTTTACATAGTTGCCCAGCTGTCCGCCCGCCAGGCAGACCGCCAGCGCGCAGACCGCCGCCAGCGCGCAGACCCGCTTCGCCACCGGCGAGGCCATGCGCGCTCGTCCCTCGCCGCCAAGGCGCAGAATGACCAGACACAGCGCGATGGGCACGGCCAAAACGACATAGCTGTGGTACATGTTCACCACGCGCCCCGAGCCCGCATAGCCCGAGGAATACATGTGCGGGATGATCATCGCGCAGAGGATCAGGTACGTCCCCAGCAGCGTCGCCCAGACCGGCGGACAGCGTCTGCCCATCTCCGGCCGCTCCGCCGTCACGCGCGAAAACGCCCGGGTGAGCATCGGGGCCAGCAGGCAAAGCAGCGCCAGCAGCGGCGTCTTGATCGAGAAGCGCACGAAGTAGCCCGCCGCGTCCCGCAGCGTCCAGACGATGGAGAGCAGCAGCCAGCCAAGGCCGCTCTGGTGCGCGCCGTCCGTCTCCATGCGCACAGCGTTGCCCGGCGCGATGACGGAGAGCAGCAGCCCCGCGCCGATGGGCGCGAGCAGCAGCGCCGTGCGGATGGCCGCGCGCTTTTGCTGCGCCTGCTCCTCGCCCGCTGGCGTCTGGTGGCAGGCCCACGCCCGCTGCGCCGCCATCATGAAAAGCGCCGCGCAGGTCATCATCGCGGTGATGTAATTGTCCATCCCCAGCGCGAAGAGCACGGCGCCCGCCAGCGCAAACGCCAGCCCCTTTTTCGCGCCCCGCAGGCTGCTGACGCTCAGACGGTCGCACAGCACCAGCGTCAGCAGCGCGACGGACTGCGCGCCCATGTAAAACCATGCGCCATTGAACCAGTAGACGCCCTCGACGATGTCCGGCAAAAACAGCAGCTGCACGGCACAAAGCGCCATCGCCAGCGGCAGGCCCAGATGCCGGGGCAGGCCCAGACGCCCGCAGAGCATGTGCCGCAGGAACACCAGCGCCGAAACGAGAATCAGCAGGAGCAGCATGACCGCATGCGCGCCGTAATGCGTAAGGTCAAAGACCGCCGGGTTGAGCGCCATCACGATGACGCCCGTCACCGTCCCCTGCCAGTCGCGCCAGGTGCGCAGCGCATAGCTGAGCGCATCCTTGATCACATGCGGCAGGCTGCCCGTCTGAAGCCAGGTCGGATGGGTGTAGAGGGCGAAGGTGAAATCGTCCGTCGCGGGGTGCGCGGCGCTCGCGCCGAGGAAAAACGGCAGCAGCAGCAGCGCCCACAGGAAGACGGCCGCGACGGGCAGGAATGCTCTGGCTCTTTTCATGATACTCCTTCTTCACGACGCCCTCGTGCGGCGCGGATACGCAGAAGACGCTCCCCCGTCCTCGGGGGAGCCTCCTTTGTCGGGTTGTTGACGGGGATTAACGTCCGTCCTTCATGTCGATATCGACAAACCCCGCGCTCTCCAGATTCTCATGGATCTTGCGGTCGTCGACATTCTTCATCAGCTGCTTGCGCATGCCGATGCTCTGGCGCATGTCGGTGATCTTCGCCGGGCCGTTGATGCAGCCGCCCTCGCAGGCCATGCCCTCGACAATCGTCTCGCTCAGCTTGCCCGCGCGCAGCATCAGCAGCGCCTTCTTGCATTCCGCCGCGCCGGAGCACTTGAGGCAGCTCACCGGCATGTCGAACTGATCCTCGACGAGCACCTGCTGCACGGCCGCGGAGACGCCGCCCGAGACGGCGAAGTTCTTGCCGTAGATGGAGCCCTGCTGCACGCTGGCGGCGGCGATCTCCTCAGGATCGACGTCCTTCGCGGCAAACATCGCCTGAAGCTCCTCATAGGTCAGCGCGAAATCCGCGCCCTCGCTGTTCATCTTCTTGTAGCGCTTGACCTCGCTCTTCTTGGCGACGCAGGGGCCAATGAAGGCGACCTTCGCGCCGGGATGGTTCTTCTTGATGAAGCGGGCCGTCGCAACCATGGGCGAGACGGTGTGGCTCACCTTGTCGGCAAGCTGCGGGTAGTGCTTCATGACCATGTTGTAAAACGCGGGGCAGCAGCTGGTCGTCATGTGGCCGCCCTCGCGCGCGACCTCCTTGGCCTCCTGCGCCTCGTAATAGGCGGTCGCGTCCGCGCCGAGGGAAACCTCCATCGCGTCGTCAAAGCCGAGCATCCGGATCGCCTTGATCATTTCGCCCACGCTCACGCCGCCGAACTGTCCCTCGATGGAGGGCGCGAAGCAGGCGTAGACCTCCTGGTTTTCGTCACGGATCGCCTCGATGACGTCGGTGATCATGGAAACATCGGAAATCGCGCTGAACGGGCAGGCCACGGTGCAGCTGCCGCAGGAGATACACTTGCTGTAATCAATGGAGGCGCGGCGGTTCTTTTTGTCGACCGAAATCGCATCCACCGGGCAGGAGCGCACACAGGGGCGCCGCGCGTCGGAGATGGCGTTGTAGGGGCAGGCCTGCGCGCACATGCCGCACTCGCGGCACTTGTCCGGGTTGATCATCGCGCCCTGGTGAGTCATGATGATCGCGTCGAAGTGGCAGGCCTCCATGCACTTCTGCGCCATGCAGTGCTGGCAGTTGCTGGTGACGGTGTAGCGCTGCAGCGGGCAGCCCTCGCAGGCGCTGTTCATGACGGCGACGGGCTCGTCCGTGTAGTAGTAATGGTTGTCCTCGTAGACGGAGGCGCGGCCGCAGGCCCAGTCCACACGGTTGCGCAGGATTTCGCGCTCACGGTAGACGCAGCAGCGGTAGGTCGCCTGACTGCCGTGGGGAATGATCTCCAGCGGAATGTATTCCTTGTGGCGCTCGAGCGTTCCCTCATAGCTGTATTTGGCGACCGCCTCGAGCACGTTCTGCTTCCAGTTGACCCTGTTCCTGGACTTCATAACCCTGTTCCTCGCTTTCTGACTCTGTCAAAACGGGGGACGCGGCGCATGTGCGCCGCAGAGCAGCAACCTGTGTAGTCTGTATGTGAGCTCACGCGCCGAATTCGTTTTTGCAGCGCGCGAGCATCTCGCGAATCGGGAGCTGATAGGGGCAGCGCGCCTCGCAGGCGCCGCAGCCGACGCAGTCCCCGGCCTTCTTGGCCATGCCGGCGTAGCGCTGCTGCGCCCAGTCGCCCAGGCCGTAGCGCCTCAGATATCCCTCCAGCACGAAGATGCCGCTGATCTGGATGCCCGCCGTGCAGGGCTGGCAATAGTTGCAGCGGCGGCAGAACTGCGTGCCCAGCTCCTTGCGGATGGTCTCGATCTTTTCCTTCTCCGCCTGCGTCAGCGGTGCGGGATCGGAGAGCGCCGCGAGGTTCTGCTCGATCTCGCGCACGTCGTACATGCCCGGGATGACGACGGAGACGTCCGGGTTGCGCGCGATGAAGCGCAGCGCCAGGTTCGCGTCCTCCAGCGCGCCGCCGGCCAGCGGCTTCATGCAGATAAAGCCGACGTTCTGCTCCGTGCAGCGGCGCATGAGCGCCTCACCCTGCGTCTCCACGAGGTTATAGGGGAACATGATCGTCTCGACCCAGTCAAGCGAGAGCGCATACTCGAAGACGGAGGCCATGTGCGCCGTCACGCCGAGATGGCCGATCTTGCCCTCGGCCTTTGCCGCCATCAGCGCCTCGAGCGCGCCGCCCGGCGCGCAGACCGCCTGAAGCTCCGCCAGAGATGGGTTGTGAATCTGATACAGGTCGATATGATCGGTGCGCAGGTTGGCAAGGCTGGTCTCGATGTCCTTCTCCATCGCCTCGCGCGTGCGCGCCATCGACTTGGTCGCCAAAACAAAGCGGTCGCGCAGGCCCTCGAGCGCCTCTCCCAGGTACTGCTCGCTGACCGTGTAGCCGCGCGCCGTGTCGATATAGTTTACGCCCTCCTGAACAAGCCGCTCCATCAGCGCGCGGGTTGCCTTCGCGTCCACCTTCTGAATCGGGATGCCGCCAAAGCCCATGCGCGAAATGCGCAGTCCGGTCTTTCCCAGCGTCGTGGTCTCCATAAAATGGTTCCCCCTCCATATGTCCGTTCCTGACAGACTCCCGGGACAGGAGCCGCCTTCCTCCTGCGGCGAGACGCCGCCCAAAGCATGGCTCTATTATATCGTCAAACGCCTGTGTTTTCAAGGCGGAATATCCAAAGCGCCCCGCTCCGGAGCAGTCCGGCGCGGGGCGGCGGCTATTTCTTTGGGGCTCACAGCCCGAGCACGGCGGTGGCGATCATGAAATAGATGACCAGCGAGCAGGCGTCCACGATCGTCGTGATCATCGGGCTGGCCATGACGGCCGGGTCAAAGCCCAGGCGCTTGGCGCCCATCGGCAGCAGGCAGCCCACGATCATCGCAATGACGACGGTACACAGCAGCGTGACCGACACGGTCGCGCTGATCATCACGCCGACGCTCGTAAAGATCAGCATCCGCAGGAAGTTGACGGCGGCCAGCGCCGCGCCGGAGACAAGCGCCACGCGCACCTCCTTGAAGAGGACGCGCATCCAGTCGCGGGTTTCAACCTCGCCCAGCGCCATGTTGCGAATGACGGTGACGGAGGTCTGGCTGCCGGAGTTGCCGGCGCTGTCCATCAGCATCGGGATGAACGCGGTCAGCACGACGGCGCCGGAGAGCAGCGTTTCAAAGTGCGTGATGATCGTCGAGGTGAACGTCGCGGAGATCATCAGCAGGAGCAGCCAGGGCAGGCGGTGGGCGACGAGGTTCAATACGCTGGTCTTCATGTATTCCTCGTCGCTGGGGATGATGGCCGCCATCTTCTTGATATCCTCGGTGTTCTCATCCTGGATGACGTCGACGATATCGTCGATGGTGATGATGCCCACGAGGCGGTTCTCCTTGTCGCACACGGCGATGGAGGTCAGGTCGTAGCGGCGGAAGTCGTCGGCGACGGCCTCCTGGTCGTCGGTCGTCATGGCGAAGACGATGTTCGTGTCCATGATGTCGCGGATATAGGCGTTTTCCGGCGCGATGATCAGCTTGCGCAGGGAAACCTGGCCCACGAGCTTGCGCTGTTCATCGATGACGTAGCAGGTATAGACGGTCTCCTTGTCAATGCCCGTGCGGCGGATGTAGTCCATCGCCTTGCGGACGGTGAAGTAGTCGTGCAGGTCAACATACTCGATCGTCATCAGGCTGCCGGCGCTGTTTTCCGGGTAGTTGAGGAACTGGTTGATGAGCTTGCGGGTATTCTCGTCCGCGTTTTGCAGCACCTTCTTGACGACGTTGGCGGGCATCTCCTCCAGAAAGTCCACCGTGTCGTCAAGGAACATGTCGTCAACCAGCGCGGTCAGCTCGGCGTTGGTCGCGCTCTCGGCGATGAGCTGCTGCTGGTCGCTGGTCATGTAGGCGAACACATCCGAGGAAATGTCCTTGGGGAGCATGCGGAAGAGCTTGAGCACGCGGCCCGAGTCCTCGACCTCCTCCAGCCCCTCGGCGATATCCACGGGCGGCGTCTCGTTCGCCTTCTGCTTGAATTCCTGAATCTTGCCCTCATCCATGAGCCGCATCAGCTCAAGAAAATCCTTGCGAATCTCTTCCTCCATCGGGAATCCCTCCTGTCTTTTCAGCATTCCTTGTGTCGTGCAGTCTTGAAAATGCAGGTCAGTTTCCCCCAAAAACGGCGCAAAAAGGCGCACAGCATCAGGCTGCGCGCTCTTTCCGTCTTTGATTCGGTCGATTTTGCCCGGTCAGCCGCAGGCTGCAAACGGACAGAAAAAGCCCTTATTCGGAAGCGGAAGGAGAGAAAGCCGCAGCCCGAGGCGCCAGCCGTTCTCGGGGTTTGCCCGCCAGACTACTGGGATCGTCCACGTCCTTCACCTCCGTGCAAATCGCTCAATTCAGACCTTCCCACCCGGGAAAATCCACGTTTACAATACCCCCAATTTCCCGGTTTGTCAACCCCGATGCCGGGATTCTTTTTTGATTTTACGCGCCTTTTCCCCGGTTCTTTCGTTACCTATACATTGTAGCTCAGCCCCGAGCGCACCAGCACGAGCAGCCGCTCCTTGACGGGCATGCCCGTAATTTGAGAGAGCGCCTGGGCGTAGAGCTCAAGCTGCGGCCTGTGGCGCGCAATCGCGCCGGGCACGTCGGCAGGCGAGTCGGTCTTGTAGTCTGCCAGCACCCATTGCCCATCCTCGACAAAGCAGCAGTCGATCACGCCCTGAATGAGCTGCTGCGCGCCGGAATCGTCCGTCCTGCGGAAGGTGAACGCCCATTCGCGCTCCAGCCTTTCGGCGCGCAGCATCCGCACGCCCAGCGGCGAGGCCATCAGCGCCGTCAGCATGCGCACGGGCACGGCGGCAGCCTCCTGCGCCGTGATGACGCCGTCCGCGCGCATCGCCTCCGCCTGCCGCGTGAGCTCGCCACTCAGGTCGCTTGCCGCGCGCAGCGCACAAAGGTCGAGCATGCGCATCATCCTGTGGAAGGCCGTGCCAATCTGCGCGCCCGTCATGCGCTGCTCCTGCATGAAGCGCGGCAGACGGACAATCTCCGTCCGCTCGCCCGGCAGGGGCGGCGCCTCCTCGCCGGATGCCCGTGCCGCCGCCTCCTGCGCGGCGCGCTTTTCGTCGCGCAGCACGGCGCTGACGCTCGTCTTGCGCACAGCCGCCGCGCCCTGCCCGGGGTCAAAGGCCATCAGCGCCGCAAGCGACTCATCCTCAAGCGGCTCCGCCTCAAGCGCCGCGAGCAGGCGCGAAACGCCCTCGTCCGTGCGCCGCAGCGCCGCGCCGGATGGGCCGGCCCTATGCGCGAAGACCTGCCAGCGGGAATCCCCCGCGAGGATCTCCTCCTGAGCGATCGTGAGGCCCGCGCCCGCGGCGGCGAGCGTCGGGGCGATCATCTCCAGCCCCGTGCGCATGGCAAGCAGGCTGCCCGTGTCACCGCCGGCAAAAAAGCTCTTTGGCGGCTGCGCGCGGCCGGTGTCGCCGATGAGGATCAGCCGCTCCCTGGCGCGCGTCATCGCGACATAGAGGATGCGCACCTCCTCGGCGAGCTGCTCGCGCGCCGTCTGCACGCGGATGGCCCGCCGCAGCAGCGTGTCCCGCTCGCTCATCAGCGCCGTATCCACGCAGGGCAGGCCGACGCCCAGCTGCGCGTGGAGCAGCAGATGCGCGCGCAGCGACTGGCCGCCGAGCTTCTTTCCCAGTCCCAGCACCAGCACGACCGGGAACTCGAGGCCCTTGCTCTTGTGCGTCGTCATGATGCGCACGACGTCCTCGCTCTCGCCAATCGCGCTCGCGCTCATCGAGTCGCCGCCCGCGCGCAGCCGCCCCGCATAGGCGAGGAAGGCATGCAGCGAGCCGCCCTGCGCGCGCATGAAGGCGCGCGCCCGCGAGGTCAGCAGGTGCAGGTTCGCCTGTCGCGCCGCGCCGCCCGGCAGCGCGCCCACCTGCGCGGGAAAGCCTGTCTCGGCGTAGATGCGCTCAATCAGCCTGTCCACGCCCTGATGGCGCGCGCAGAGCCGCCAGCGCGCAAGCCGCGCCTCAAACCCGCGCAGCCTTTCGGAGAGCGCGTCGTCCATCGCCTCGCGGTAGCGGCGCACGGCCTCGTAAAACGGCACGCGCGTGTCCGGCGTATTTATGCGGATGCCCGCCAGCTCGCTGTCCTCCAGCCCCAGCGCCGGGCCCTTGAGCGCCGCGAGCAGCGCCTCGTCCTTCGCGCCGTTGTCAATCGCCGTCAGCAGCGCCATCATCGCGCGGATCTCCGGCATGTCGAAATAGCCCTCGCCCGCGTCGCAGAAGACCGGGATGCCCGCCCCGGCGAGCACATCCGCCGCCAGCGGCGCGCTGCCCCGCGCCACGCGCATGAGCACCGCCATGTCCCGGTAGCCAAGCGGCCGCTCGCGCCCCTGCTTCGCGTCGTAGAACATCGTGCCAACCAGCGTCTGAATGCGCGCCGCGGCGATCTGCGCCTCCCGCTCGACGGCGGCCAGCTCCCGCTCATCCGGCAAGCCATCTGCCTGTCCCTTGCCCGGCCCACCGTCGCCCGGCCCACCGTCGCCCGGCAAGCCGTCGTCCGGCCCGTCCTCTTCCGCCGCGTCGTCCGCGCCGTCCTGCGCTTCCCCGGCCCTGTAGATCAGATGCAGCTCCAGCGGCGGGTCGTCCGCCCGCGCGGGCAGACCGGGGATGAGCGCCTCGCGCGCGTCATATTCGATCTCCGTGGCCTCCCGGCGCATGATCCGCGAGAAGACCGCGTTGACGCCGGCGAGCACGTTGGCGCGGGAGCGAAAGTTGCGCTGCAGGTCGATGCGCCGCGCGCTTTGCTCCGCCTCGCTGTCGTAGAGCGCCGCCTTGCGCAGGAAGAGCTGCGGCTCTGCCTGGCGGAAGCGGTAGATGCTCTGCTTGACGTCGCCGACGAGGAACTGCCCGTCCTCCCGCGCGAAGCTCCCGAGGATCGCCTCCTGAATCGCGCTCGAATCCTGGTATTCGTCGACGAAGACGTAGCGGTAGCGGGCGCGCAGCGCCTCGCGCACCTCGGGATGGGCAAGCGCCTCCAGCGCGCCATGCTCCAGATCGTCAAAATCCAGCACGCCGCGTCGCCTTTTTGCCGCGCCATAGAGCGCGTCATAGGTGCGCACCAGCTCCGCCAGGCCCTCAAGCGGCGCGCGCGTCAGGCGCAGATCCTCCGCCGCCTCCTCAAGCGTGGGCGCAAAGCCCGCCGCCAGCTCGCGCACGGCCTTCTTGAGCGCGTCGCGCCGCGCCTTGACCGTCTCCGCCAGCGCCTCGTCAAAGACGTCGCCCTTCTTCTTTCGCCCCAGCGCCGCGTAGCTCGCCTCCGTCAGCGCGGCGCGCAGGGGCATGTAGCCCCGCCTTGCCGCGCCGAGCAGGTCAACAATCAGCGCGGCGTCCTGCGCGCAAGCCGCGGCGTAATGTGCCGGGCCGTCCGGGCGGCGGCAAATCGCGAGCGTCTCCTCCGCATCCGCGCAGAGGCCGCCCAGCGTCGTTTGGGCGTCCGCGAGCAGCATCTGCACGGCTGGGCTTTCGCCCAGTGTCTGCGCGTCCGCGCCGCAGGCCGCGACGGCCTCGTCAAGCCAGCCCCAGGGGTCGGGGCGCGTCATCATGAAGCGGCGCAGGCTCCCGGCCAGCTCGGAAAGCTCCTCCTGCGTATAGCACGCGTCCGCCGCCAGAAACGCCTCGCTGCCGACCTCGTAGCAGCTGTAGAGCGCGTCCTCCATCGCCTGGGCGCTCAGCACGCCGCATTCCTGCTCGTCCGCGATGCGGAAGGCGGGGTCAAGCCCCAGCGCCTGAAAGTTCTCGCGCAGCAGGTTGCCGCAGAACCTGTGCAGCGTCGAGATGCTCGCCCGGGAGAGCGCCATCGCCTGCTCGCCCATTGCCGGGTCCTCAAGCGCCGCGCGGCTGAGCGCCTCGCCGATGCGCAGGCGCATCTCGCCTGCCGCCGCGTTGGTAAACGTCACCACGAGCATCTGCTCGACCGGGCATCCCTCGCGCACGAGCGACACGATCCGCTCCACGAGCACAGCGGTCTTGCCCGAGCCCGCCGCCGCGCAGACGATCAGGCTGTGCCCCCTGTCCGTAATCGCGTCCCGCTGCTCCCTCGTCCACTCCGGCATGACTGCGTCCCTCCGCTTTGTGTGATGCTTCATTATAGCATACTCGGCCCACCCGCGTCTCCCCCGGTTTTCCCGCAGTTCCTTCGTCTGTCTTTACATCGCCGGCTTTTTTCTGTATAATTAGGAATGTTTACTGTCCACATCAAGCGGCTCCGGCCGGAGGTTAGAAGGAGAGACAGCCATGTTTTCGACGCTGGATATGCACATTCTGGAAATCCTGTGCGAGGATGCACGGGTGACGCCGCGGGAAATCGCGGTCATGACGGGCAGCGATGAGGCGCAGGTCAGCCTCGCGCTGGAAAGCCTGAGGCGCGCCGGCGTGCTCGTCGGCTATCAGACGCTGATCAACTGGGAGCGGACGGACAAGGAATTCGTCAGCGCCGTCATCGAGGTCAACGTCCAGCCGCAGCGGGAGAAGGGCTTTGACGCCATCGCCCAGCGCATCATGCAGTATGACGAGGTCAAGTCGCTCTATCTGATGAGCGGCGCGTATGACCTGATGGTGCTCTGCGAGGCGAAGACCCTCAAGGAGCTCGCGCAGTTCGTCCACAGCCGTCTCTCCGTCATCGAGGGCGTCACCGGCACGAGCACCCATTTCATGCTCAAGACCTACAAATACGGCGGCATGATCTTCGAGGGCGGCTCGGATGACAGGCGTCAGGCGGTGATGCCCTGATGCAGTACGACCGCATCGTCAACCCGCGGGTCGCCAGCGTGCCGCCCAGCGGCATCCGCAAGTTCTTTGACATCGTGAAGCAGATGCCCGAGGCCATCTCCCTGGGCGTCGGCGAGCCGGATTTCGTCACGCCCTGGTCCATCCGCGACGCTGCCATCGCTTCCATTGAGGAGGGGCGCACGCAGTACACCTCCAACTGGGGCCTCGAGTCGCTGCGCGAGAAGATCGCCGCCTACCTGCGCATGCGCTATCACGTCGCCTACAGTCCTGTAGACGAGATCCTCGTGACCGTCGGCGCAAGCGAGGGCATCGACCTGGCCATGCGCGCGCTGCTCTGCCCGGGCGACGAGGTGCTCATCCCCGATCCGAGCTACGTCAGCTATGCGCCCTGCGTGACCTTTGCGGGCGGCGTCGCCGTGCCGGTCGTCACGCGCGCGCAGGACTGCTTCGCCCTGACCCCCGAGGCCCTCGCCGCCGCCATCACGCCGCGCACGAAGGCGCTCATCCTCCCCTACCCCAACAACCCGACCGGCGGCGTCATGACGCAGGAGCAGCTCAAGGCCATCGCCCGCGTGCTCCGCGGCACGGACATCGTCGTCATCTCCGACGAGATCTACTCGGAGCTGATCTACGACGGCCATGAGCATACGGCGTTCGCTGCCGTCGAGGGCATGCGCGAGCGCACGGTCACGATCAACGGCTTCTCCAAGGCCTTCGCGATGACCGGCTGGCGCGTGGGTTACATCGCCGCGCCGCGCGAGCTGCTCACCCCGATGTTCAAGATTCACCAGTACACCATGCTCTGCGCGTCGATTCAGGGCCAGGTGGCGGCCGACCGCGCGCTGGGCCGCGCGTTTGAGACAGGCTTCGAGGATGTGCGCACGATGGTGCGCTCCTACGACCGCCGCCGCCGGCTGATGGTTTCCAGCTTCAACGAGATGGGCCTTCCCTGCTTTGAGCCGCGGGGCGCCTTCTACGTCTTCCCCTCGATCGCCCCGACGGGCCTTTCCAGCGAGGAATTCTGCACCCGCCTGCTGGAGAGCGAGCAAGTCGCCTGTGTGCCGGGCACGGCCTTCGGCGTCAGCGGCGAGGGCTACATCCGCTGCTCCTACGCGACAAGCCTTGACAACCTCGGCAAGGCGCTTGAGCGCATCCGCGCGTTCCTTCGCGGATTGTGAAGCAAATGTGATGCGCGGTTGAACGCCGCGTGGTAATTTCCTGAAAGGATTGCGTTTTCGGGGGGCCGCGCGTATAATGATTGTTGATCGTAACCAGATATCATCCGTATGGAGGGAAATGACCATGAACAAGAAGATGCTGCTGGCGCTGCTGCTGGCGTTGGCGCTGCTGACGCTGACAGCCTGCGGCGGCACGGACAAGGTGGAAACCGTCGCCTCCACCGCCGAGCCGACGGCCGAAGCGACGGCTGAGCCCACCGCCGAGCCCACTGCCGAGCCCACTGCCGAGCCCACCGAAGAGCCCACCGCCGAGCCGGCCGAAGAGCCCACCGCCGAGCCCACCGAGGCCCCGGCTGACGAGGCCGGCGAGCCCACCGCGCTGAGCGAGGAGGACGCGCCCGCCGCCGAGGCGACAGCCGGGGAAACCGAAGTGGTTGGCGAGGCGGACACCGATCCCGTGCTCGCCAGCGCGTATGAGGGCGAAATCGCCGTGCGCCTCTCCGACGTGCAGGCGGATTTCGACACAAATCTCCAGTCCTACATCCAGTATTATGCGCAGTACGGCTACACGATGGACGAATACGACGCCGATCTTCAGGCCTCTGTCGCGCAGGAAACCGTGCAGATGGCGCTGAGCGAGCGCATCGTTTCCCGTTACGCCGCCGAGCAGGGCTATGTGCTCACCGAAGAGGATGACGAGGCGCTGCGCGCCCAGGCCGAGGCCACCGTCGACAACGTTCGCGAGTATTACGAGACCTACCTGGCCTACTATGGCTACGAGGGTGAGGAGCTCGCGCAGACCGTCGAGGACGAGCTCGCCGCCAGCGGCTATACCGTCGAGGCGATCTACGAGAACCTCCGCCTGCAAAGCGTGATCGACTTCCTCTACGATCTCTCCACGACCGATGTCACCATTACCGAGGAGGAGGTTCGCGCGGCGTTTGACGCAAAGGTCGCCGAGCAGAAGGAGACCTACGCCGACGTCGACACCTTCATCAACGACACCCTGAACGGTGCGGACATCCTCTACACGCCGGAGGGCGTGCGCATCGTCCAGTGCATCTTCATCGCCAAGGAGGATGAGGCCACGCCGGACGAGGCAACGCCCGACGAGGCGACCGCCGACGAGGCGACCGCCGACGAGGTGACCGCCGACGAAGCGCCTGCCGACGAAGCGACGCCGGGCGAGGCCGTACTCTCGCCCGCCGAGATTGCGGAGCTGAGCGGCCGCGAGAAGGCCCAGGCCGTCTCCGCCGCGATTGAGAGCGGCGCAATGAGCTTCGCCGAAGCGATGGCCGCCTTCAATGAGGATTCCTCCACGCAGGAGCAGATGGATGCCGGCTATCCGGTTGCCGAAGGCAGCGCGCTCTACGGCGACGAATTCAAAAACGGCGCGATGTCCCTGAAGCAGCCCGGTGATGTCACCGGCGTCGTCGAGACGGACTACGGCTTCTTCATCCTCAGCTATGTCCGGGATCTTCAGAGCGGCGAGGCCGACTTTGAGGCCCGCAAGGAGACGGAAACCACCGAGGCGCTCGAGAGCGCAAAGGACGCCGTCTTCTCCGACTATATCAACGCGATGATCGACGAGGCAAATGTGCAGATTCTGGACGCGAGCCCGCTGTACCACGTCTACGTCGGCGAGACCATCGAGGCGACGGTTGCCTACGCGAGCGTGACCGAGGATACCGACCTCACGGATATGCCGAATGGCGACGCCGTGGCGCGCCTTGCTGCGGGCGCGACGCTTGACGTGCTCGGCCGCATCGGCATGGACGGCGAGGAATACGCGTTCGTCGCCGTGCCCGGCACGGCCTTCAAGGGCTACCTCAACGTGAAGCAGATGGCGGAGATGGACGAAGCCGCGGCGCTTGCGGCGGACAACACCGCGCTTTCCGAGGTGGCCATCGCTGTCGACAAGCTGCCGACCTTCACCATCGTCATGAACGACGGCTCGCTGATCTACGGCGAGCTCTACCCGGATGTCGCGCCGGAGACCGTGGGCAACTTCATCTCCCTCGCGGGCGAGGGCTTCTATGACGGCCTGACGTTCCACCGCGTGATCCCCGGCTTTATGATCCAGGGCGGCGATCCGAACGGCGACGGCACGGGCGGCCCGGGCTACGCCATCCGCGGCGAGTTCAGCAATAACGGCGTGCAGAACGATCTTTCCCACACCCGCGGCGTGCTCTCCATGGCGCGCTCGAGCGCGATGGATTCCGCCGGCAGCCAGTTCTTCATCATGCATGCCGACAACGACTATCTCGACGGCGATTACGCGGCCTTCGGCATGGTGCTCGGCGGCATTGAGACGGTCGACCTGATCGCCTCCGTTCCGACCGACAGCAACGACAAGCCGCGCAACGAGCAGGCCATGCGCACCATCTACGTTGAAACCTACGGCAAGACCTACACGTTCACGCGCCTTGAGGACTGATCCACACAGCGGCTCCTCCCTTCGGGGAGGGGCTGCTTTTTTCTTTCTCCGGGCTTGCCGCATCTTGTCCGAAATTGACAAGGCATCACCCCTTACCTCTGAAAAAACCACCGAAATCGTCATTTTGCCGCATTTATCTCTATTCAAAACGTCAACACGGGAGTATAATAACGGAGATTTACACCAAGGAAGGTTGAAGCATGGAACCCAAGGCGCTTCTCTCCCGCGCGCTCGACGCGCTCGCGGGAACCTACGATATCACGCCCGACGCGCAGGTTCTCTCCCGCAGCGTCGACGCGCTGGCGCAGCTTCGCGCGCTGAACTCCAAATATGTGCTCACCAAAAAGCACGTGCTCTGGCAGGCCAATGCCTTCGAGCACGCGCTCTTCCTCTGCACGGACAGCCTCTGTGCAGAGACCGTGCGCGATTGGTTCACCTTTTTAACCCGGGAGGCGGAGCCGCAGCTCGTCCATCCCGGCAAGCCCTGCCCCGACGAAGGGCACATGTACACCGATTTGACCCTCATCTTCCTGTGCAAGGACGTTCAGGAGGATGCATCGCGCTTCATCCGGCGCGCGAAATTCACGAAGAACTATCGTTTCTCGTTTCGCGGCTGGGCGACTGCGCGCCTGCTTGCTGTCGATTGTTCCCGCGGCGCTGTCGTGACCAACGCCGCAGCCAGGGAGCTCAAGCCGCTCTTTACGCGGCTGATCCGCGACGCATGATCCACCCGGCCTTCGGGTGTTTCAGAAATCTACGCAAGACATAGAGGAGAGAGAAACATGAACGGTTTTGTCATCCTGCTTGTCGCGCTGGTGCTGTTCATCGTGGCGTACGCCACCTACGGCGCCTGGCTGTGCAAGCAGTGGGGTGTGGACCCCACGAGAAAGACCCCTGCCGTCGAAAAGAGCGACGGCGGCGACTATGTGCCCACCAGCACCGCCGTGCTGCTCGGCCATCACTTCGCCTCCATTGCCGGCGCGGGCCCCATTACAGGCCCGATCAACGCGGCGTTCTTCGGCTGGGTGCCGGTGTTCCTGTGGGTCGTGATCGGCGGCATCTTCTTTGGCGGCGTGCAGGACTTCTCTGCGCTGTTCGCCTCGATCCGCCACGACGGCAAGACGATCGGCGAGGTCATTGAGCATCACATCGGCCACAAGTGCAAAATGATCTTCAACATCTTCGTCTTCCTGGTTCTGCTGCTGGTTGTCGCGGCGTTCTCCGACATCGTCGCGGGCACGTTCGCCTCCGTCCCTGCCGCGGATACCGAGATTGCGCTCGCCAACGCGCGCTCCGCCGGCTCTGTCGCGACCGCGTCGATGTGCTTCATCCCGCTGGCCGTGCTCTTCGGCCTGCTCCAGCGCCGCAACCATAACCTGATCGTCAACACGGTCATCGGTGTCGCGCTGCTGTGCGGCTCCATCGCGCTGGGCCTCGCGTTCCCGCTGATGAACCTCTCGAAGGGCTTCTGGCTCACCATCACCTTCGTCTACATCTTCATCGCGTCCGTCGCTCCGGTCTGGATTCTGCTCCAGCCGCGTGACTACCTGAACAGCTTCCTGCTCTACGCGATTATCGTGCTGTCGATCGTCGGCATCGCCGCTGCCCGCCCGGACATGACGCTCCCCGCCTTCACGGGCTTCGTCGTCAAGGGGCAGCCGCTCTTCCCGGTGCTCTTCATCACCATCGCCTGCGGCGCGATTTCCGGCTTCCACAGCCTGATCGCCTCCGGCACCACCTCCAAGCAGCTGGACAATGAGGGCCACGCCAAGGTCATCGGCTACGGCGGCATGCTCATCGAGTGCGCGCTGGCGATCATCGCGCTGGTCGCGGTCGGCTCTGCGCGCGGCCAGGAGCTCGCCTCCTCCGGCAGCGGCCCCGCGGCGATCTTCTCCAACGGCATTGCCTCCTTCGCGGCCGTCATCGGTCTGCCCGAGGCGACCACCGCGACGGTCATCGCGCTGGCCTATTCCGCCTTCTGCCTGACCTCGCTGGATACCGCGACCCGCCTGGGCCGCATGATCTTCCAGGAGATGTTTGACGGCTTCGGCATCAAGGTGCTGGAGAACAAGTACGTCGCGACGCTGATCACGGTCGTGCTCTCCGCCCTGCTGGCCGGCGCCGGCTATCAGAACATCTGGCCGCTGTTCGGCGCGGCGAATCAGCTCGTCGCTGTGCCCGCGTTCCTGGCCTGCGCGGTCTGGTTCAAGTACATCGGCCGCAACAACAAGATGTTCATCGCGCCGATGTTCTTCATGCTCGCCGCGACGCTGTCCTCCCTGGCGCTCAGCTTCTACAACAACGTCATGAAGCTGATGGGCGGCACCGGCGCGTTCGGCAAGGAAGGCCTGCAGTGCATCATCATCGTGCCCGTTGTCGTCCTCGCGCTGATCATCACCGTGGACGGCCTCAAGGCGCTCAAGGCCAAAGAGCCGCAGAAGGCCTGAGCGCCCGCGCGGCAAGTTCTCTGACAAGTGAAAAAAAGCAGTCTTCCAGTAGTGGAAGGCTGTTTTTTCTGTCTGATTCTGTTTTGCAGCAAAAGCTTGAGTATACGTGCGAAGCGAAGAAGGGTCAAGGGATATCATCCCTTGCGGGGTTTGGGGCAGCGCCCCGACGTTCCCCAATCGATAAAAATCGTAGTCTCATACTGTTCTCAAATCAAATCGAGACTTCAACAAATTCCCCGTCAGGTAACGCTTCGCTCCCTGACTACTTATCAAAAATGGCTTCACCTTCAAGGAGGACGTTAGGGCTGCCGCCCTATGACCTGCCTGAGGGATTTCATCCCTCAGACTCCCTTCTTCGCTTCGCGCGAAAAAAGGGTCGGCCCCGTCAGGCGCCGCCCCTTCCGAATACGATGACCAGCAGCAGCGCCGCCACGAGCACGACGATCAGCACATCCAGCGCCCAGACAGGGACGTTGATCTTGTCGTAAATCTGCTCCTTCAGGTTCTTTTGCTTCTTCGTCTCCTCGACAATGCGGTCGACCATCGCCTCGTCGATTTCTTTTTTCTTGTCCTTTTTCTCGATGATTGCCAAAGTCAGACCCTCCATGTGGCCGGCTGCGCGCCGGATAGACAGGAAAGCCCGCCGTGCCAGGGCTGGACGCGGCGGGCCAAGGGGGAAACGGGATTACTTCTTCGCCAGATACTTGCGCAGGTCGAGCGCGACCGCGATGATGATAACCAGGCCCTGCGCCACATAGGTGTAGGAGGACTCGACGCCCAGGAACTGCAGGACGATCTTGAGAACCTCGAACACCAGCACGCCGATGAGGATGCCCGGGATGGTGCCGACACCGCCGTTGACGGAGACGCCGCCGATGGTGCAGCCCGCGATGGCTTCAAGCTCCCAGCCCTGCGCGGTGTTGACCGAGCAGCCGCCGGACTTGGCACAGACCAGGAAGCCGGTCAGGCCGTAGAGGATGCCGGCGAGCATGTAGATCTTGATCTTGCTCTTGTTGACGTTGATGCCCGCGACCTCAGCGGCGTTCTCGTTGCCGCCGATGGCGTACATGTACTTGCCGTAGCGGGTCTTGTTGTAGAGGAACCACATCAGCAGGCCCACGACGATGGCGATGATCGTCAGGTTGGAGAGCATGCGCGTGCCGACATAGCCGGTCGCCAGGCCGGTGTAGTCATTGCGCAGGCCGCCGATCGGGATCGCGCCGGTGTAGACCAGGCAGATGCCGTAGATCAGCGTCTGCATGCCCAGCGTCGCGATGAACGGCGGAACCTTGAGGAAGGAGATGACGGATCCGTTGATCGCGCCAATCGCACCGCAGAGCGCCATGACGATCAGCAGAACGAGGAGCAGCGGAAGCTCCGGCATATTCGGATAGAAGCGGCTGGCGTAGTCCGCCTTCTGCAGCAGGATGCCGGAGAGGCAGGCCGCCAGACCGGCGACACGGCCAGCCGACAGGTCGGTGCCCTTGGTGATCAGACAGCCGGAGACGCCGCAGGCGATGATGAAACGCACGGCGGTGTTGGAGAGCAGGTTGCGGATGTTGTTGGTGGAGAGGAAGTTCTTGTTCTGCGTGCTGACGAAGACCGACGCGAGGAAGATCAGCACGATGATGATATTTTCGGAAAGCCATTTGGTTACGGCCTTCGCGTTCACTTTCTTGGCCATATTGGTTTTATCTCCTTTTTTGCGGATTGATTCGCCTTGTCATCAGTCTGCCGCGGCAGAGGGCGCCTTTTCGAACTGGGTGGCCAGCGTCATGATATTCTCCTGATTGGCCTCCTTGCCGTCGATAAAGCCGGTGATGCGGCCGTCGCACATGACCATGACGCGGTCGCTCATGCCGATGATCTCGCTCATTTCAGAGGAAATCATGATGATGCTCTTGCCGGCGCGGGCCAGCTCCTCGATGATGCAGTAGATTTCATACTTTGCGCCGACGTCGATGCCTCGGGTCGGCTCGTCGAGGATGAGCACATCCGGGTTATTGGCCAGCCAGCGGCCAATGAGCACCTTTTGCATGTTGCCGCCAGAAAGCGACTGAATCTGCGTCTTGGAGGACGGGCACTTGATGCTCATCTTCTTGACGTTGTCCTGCACAAGCTGCTCGATCTTCTTGTTGTTGATGACAATGCCCATGTCCAGATACTGGTCCAGGCTGGCGATGGAGATATTGTCCGCGATGGAGAGCACGCCCATGATGCCAGTAGCGCGGCGATCCTCCGTCAGCAACGCGATGCCCTGCTTGATGGCGTCGCGCGGGCGGCTGATCTTGAGCTCCTTGCCCTGATACTTGATCTTGCCCTTCGTGTGCGCGCGGATGCCGAAGAGGCCCTCCATGAGCTCCGTGCGCTGCGCGCCGACCAGGCCCGCCACACCAAGGATCTCGCCCTTGCGGACGTTGAAGGTGCAGTTTCTGAAGGAGCGCGGGTTGATCGAGGTGAAATCCTCGACCTCAAAGACGACGTCTCCCGGCACATTGTGGCGCTCCGGGAAGAGGTTCGTCAGCTCGCGGCCGACCATCTGCGTGATGATCTTGTCGGTCGTCAGGCCCTTGGATTCCCAGGTGCCGATGTAGTGACCGTCGCGCATGATCGTGACCTCGTCAGAGATGCGCAGAATCTCGTCCATCTTGTGGCTGATGTAGACGATGGAGACGCCCTCGGCCTTGAGATCCTCAATGATGCGGAAGAGCGCCTCGACCTCGTTGGAGGTCAGCGAGGAGGTCGGCTCATCGAGGATGAGCACCTTGCAGTCCGCCGAAACCGCCTTCGCGATTTCCACCGACTGCATCTGGGAAATCGAGAGATCGCCCAGGCGCTGCCTGGGGTTGAAGTTCATGCGAACCTTCTTGAGCAGCTTCTCGGTATCCTTGTTCATCTTGTCGTGATCAACGACGGGGATGAAGCCCAGCAGCTTCTTCATCGGGTAGCGGCCGATGTAGATGTTCTCGGCGACAGAGCGCTCGGGAACGGGCTGCAGCTCCTGGTGCACCATGGCGATGCCCATGGAGAGCGCCTGCAGCGGGTCATTGATCGTGACTTTTTTGCCTTCGTAGTAGATTTCGCCCTCGTCCATCTTGTAAATGCCGAACATGCACTTCATCAGGGTGGACTTGCCCGCGCCGTTCTCGCCCATCAGAGCGTGAACCGTGCCGGGCCGGAGCTTGAGCTGAGCATGGTCGAGCGCCTTGACGCCCGGGAACTGCTTGACCACGCCCTTCATTTCAAGCCGATATTCCGACATGAAAGCGTTTCCCCCTTATACCCAAAGATAATGGGGGTCCGTGCGCACAAGCGCACGCACCCCCATTTGATTCACAGGATTCGATTACTTGGTGACCTTCACATAGTCAACCCAGTAGTACTTCTCCATCTTCTCGCCAGCGGCAGCCTTCAGCGCGACGTCAGCCGCGGTGTGGCTCTGGCCGATGTGGTCGTTCAGGACGGTACCGGTCATGGTGCCGGCCTCGACCATCGCCTTGCACTCGTCCAGGCAGTCAACGCCGAGGAGGTAGATGTCCTCGCCAACCACGCGGCCGGCGTCAACGATCGCCTGATAGGCGCCCAGCGCCATCGCGTCGTTGTTGCAGAAGATGACGTCGATGTCGTTGCCATACTGGGACAGAGCGGTCGCGGCCAGCTCCTGGCCCTTGGTCTGATCCCAGTCACCGCGCTGCTCGAAGAGCTTGTTGACGGCCAGGCCAGCGTCGGTCAGGGCCTTGATGGAGTACTCGGTGCGATACTGCGCGTCGATGTTCTCCGGGTCGCCCATGATCATGACGTAATCGACGGTGCCGTTGCCGTTGATGTCGCCCTTGTTCTCGGTTTCGGCAACGATCTCGCCCTGGAAGGTGCCGGACTGACGGGCGTCAGCGCCGACGTAGCAGATGTTCTCGGAGAGCGCCATGTCGTCCGCGACCGGCTCACGATTGATGAAGACAACCGGGATGCCAGCGGCGTCAGCCTTCTGGATGACGGAAGCGGCAGAGGAGCTCTGCACGAGGTTGATGATCAGCACGTCCACGTTGTCCGCGATGAACGAGTCGATCTGGTTGGTCTGCTCGGCCTGGTCATTCTTGCCGTCCATGATGACGATGTTCTCAGCCGGAATGCCGCAGTCCTCGGTCAGGTAGCGGGCCAGCTCGGTGCGGTACAGGGTCATGAAGTTGTCGGCGAACTGATAGATCGCAACGCCGATCTTCGGAGCGTCCTCAGCGGTGGCGACGCCACAGAGCGCCACGACCAGCAGAGCCATCACAAGAGCGATGATCTTTTTCATGGGAATACACCTCTTCTTTTTATTTCAACGGGATTGCGCCCGTTGAGTGGCCATTTCATGCCCGACGCAAAGTATCCACCGAAACCATCCGTCAGGTGCTGTTGAAAGTATACCATGAATGGTGTTTTTTGTCCACCTTTCCCCCCAAAATTTCCTTCCGTTTTTCTACACGCCAGACCTCATACATCCGGCAGATTTGTTCATTTCCTTCGTCTGTCTGCCCCTATTTCTCCCCCTTGCCCTGTTTGCCCGAACTTTCTCTTGCAAATGCCGTCCATTTCGTTCATAATGATAGTCAGACCTTTGTCCTTCTAATGAAAGGAGTTTATCCATGCTTCTGTCCGAAATCCGCCGCGATGACAAATTCGAGGGCTTTCTGATCGTTCGTTCCGCCGAGCAGCGTGCCGCCGCCTCCGGCAAGAATTATCTCGACATGACGCTCGCCGACCGCTCCGGCTCCATCAACGCCAAGATGTGGGATGGCACCGTCCAGCCGCCCGTCGCGGGCAGCATTGTCAAGGTGCGCGCCACGGGCAACGAGTTCAACGGGCGTATGCAGCTGCGCGTGGAAAAGATTCGCGCCGCCGAAAACCGCGACGGCGTAGATATGTCCACGCTGATCCCCTGCGCGCCGGAGGACCCCAAGGCGATGCTTGAGGAGATCATTCGCGCCGCGGATCACATCGCCGATTCCGATCTTCGCCGCATCACCTGTGAGCTGCTCGACCGCGCAGGCAGCAAGCTGCTGACCTTTCCCGCCGCCAAGCAGATGCATCACGCGGAGCGCAGCGGCCTGCTGCATCACATGACCACCATGCTCAAGGCCGCGCGCGCGATCATGACGGTCTATCCCCAGCTCAACGCGAGCCTGCTGACGGCCGGTGTCATCGTCCACGACCTCGCCAAGATCGACGAAATGGATGCCGACGCGCTCGGCCTCGTCTCCGATTACAGCGTCGACGGCAAGCTGCTTGGGCACATCGTCCGCGGCGTGGTCAACATCGAGCTCGCCGCGCAGAAGACCGGCGCGAGCCGCGGCAAGGCGCTGCTGCTGCAGCACATGGTTCTCTCCCACCACGGCATTCCCGAATACGGCAGCCCGCTTGCGCCCAAGTTCCCCGAGGCCGAGGTGCTCAATGCCATTGACACGCTCGACGCCCGCCTGTATGAAATGAACGAGGCGCTCTCCCGCGCGATGCCGGGCGGCTTCTCCGAGAAGGTCTGGGGGCTTGACAACCGGCAGCTTTACCGCATTCCCGACGAGGATCTGACAAAATAACCGAAAGGCGAAGGAGGTCTCCCCGTGACGCTGCTGGAATACCGCATCTTTTACACCGTGACGCAGCAGGGCAGCTTTGCGCGCGCCGCGCAGGCGCTTCATCTGACGCCCAGCGCCATCAGCCATGCGGTCAGCTCGATGGAGGAGGCCTGCGGCTTTGCGCTCTTCGTGCGCGGCAAGGGCGGCGTCTCCCTCACGCGCAGCGGCGAGGCGCTCTACCCCGTGATCCGTCAGGTGCTTTCGGCCGATGACGCGCTCACGCAGATTGTGGATGAGCTCAAGGGGGTGCAGCGCGGCACCGTGCGCATCGGTGCGTTCAACAGCGTCTGCATGTCCTGGCTGCCGCAGATCGTGACCTCTTACAAGCGCAAATTCCCCGGTGTAGACATCGAAATCCATCAGGGCACCTACGACGACGTCATCGCCTGGATCAAGACCGGCGCCGTCGACCTCGGCTTTCTCTCGACCAAATCGACGCGGGAGCTGTCCGTCCATCCGCTCTACCGGGACAGGCTGATGTGCGTCGTGCCCAAGGGCTTTCGCACGCTCAACCCCGGCTATGTCACTCCCGAGGAGCTGCGCCATGAGACCTTCGTCATTCAGGGCGACGCGACCGACGCCGACATTCAGGCCTTTCTGGCCAAGCATCACTTCGCCGTGCGCGCAAGCTGCCGCGTCGTGGACGACCTGTCGACCATCGCGATGGTGGAAAGCGGGTTCGGCATCTGCATTCTGCCGAGCCTGATCCTCGAGCGCGCGCATGGGAATGTCGACGCCTATCCCATCGAGCCGATGGAATACCGTGAATTTGGCATTGCCGTGCAGAATCCGCAGATGCTCGCGCCCGCCGTCCGGCAGATGGCCGCGCATATCGAGGCGTTTGCGCGCGAAAAGCGCGCCGAAAACCCGCAGACCAACGCGGGCTTCACGCCAGGGGATGGATTCTGATTCCTGTATGAATGCTGAAAACCGCGCGAAGCGAAAGTGGGGTTTGGGGATGAAATCCCCAAGCAGGTCTTAGGGCGGCAGCCCTAACGTTTCCTATCCATCAGAAAAGAATGTAGTTTCAGAGCAGGCCGCAAAGCGGCCTACGATTGAAACGGGGTGGATTTGCAGAGTAAAAAAAGGGAATGTACCTTTGCGATACATTCCCTTTTGCTTTCATCCTCGCGCGGACGCGAATCAGAACTTGAGCGGATTGACCTTGATGCCCGGGCCCATCGTCGAGGAGAGCACGACGCTGCGCAGGTAGATGCCCTTCGCGGCAGCCGGCTTCGCACGGTTGATGGCGTTCATCAGCGCGGAGAGGTTCTCGGTCAGCTGCTCGGCGGTGAAGGACTTCTTGCCGATCGGGCAGTGGATGATCGCCTGCTTGTCGAGGCGGTACTCAACCTTACCAGCCTTGATCTCGGCGATGGCCTTCGCCACATCCATGGTGACCGTACCGCTCTTCGGGTTCGGCATGAGGCCCTTCGGGCCGAGGACGCGGCCCAGACGGCCGACAACGCCCATCATGTTCGGCGTCGCGACGACGACGTCAAACTCGAACCAGTTCTCGCCCTGAATCTTCGCGACGAGCTCCTCAGCGCCGACGTAATCCGCGCCGGCCTCCTCAGCGGCCTTCGCCTGCTCGCCCTTGGCGAACACGAGGACGCGAACCTTCTTGCCGGTGCCGTTGGGCAGAACGACGGCGCCGCGAACCTGCTGATCGGCCTGACGGGGATCGACACCCAGGCGGACGGAGATCTCCAGCGTCTCGTCGAACTTGGACTTCGCGGTCTGAAGCGCGAGCTTCACGGCCTCGTCCGGATCATACAGCTTGCTGCGCTCGATGAGCTTCGCGCTCTCGACATACTTCTTGCCATGCTTCATAGTTTTGTTCCTCCTTGTGGTACAAACGGCGCAATGTCCTCCCACTATCTCAGCCCGCAGGACGGGCTGCATCGCGCGGCACAGCCGCGCTGAAAGTCACAGCCTGGATCAGGCGTCGGCGACGGTGACGCCCATGGAGCGGGCGGTGCCCTTGACCATGCTCATCGCGGCCTCGATGCTCGCCGCGTTGAGGTCAGGCATCTTCTTCTCGGCGATCTCGCGAACCTGGGCCTGGGTCAGCTGGCCAACCTTGGTCTTGTTCGGCTTGCCGCTGCCGGACTCGATGTTCAGCGCCTTCTTGATCAGAACCGGGACCGGCGGGGTCTTGGTGATGAAGGTGAAGGAGCGGTCGGAGTAGACGGTGATGACGACCGGGATAATCAGGCCGGCGTCATTCTTCGTGCGCTCATTGAACTCCTTGCAGAAGCCCGGGATATTGACGCCGTGCTGACCGAGCGCCGGGCCAATCGGCGGGGCAGGATTGGCCTTCGCAGCCGGCACCTGCAGCTTAATCATGCCAGTAACTTTCTTCGCCATGGTATTAAACCTCCTAAATCTGTGGTCACGCGGAACGGAATCGTTCCTCCCACGCCCAGCGCGCGCGATGCCGCCCTGGGCTGCCGCCCGCCAGAGGCAGGCTTGTCCAACAACCGGGAAAGCTCCCGGGGGTTGTCTGTGTTCTTAAGGCAGGGGCGCTTACAGGCGCTCCACCTCGCTCACGTCGTATTCCACCGTCGTCTTGCGGGACAGGATTTCGATGGAAACCTTGACCTTGTGCTCCTCGGCGTTGATCTCCTCGACCGTGCCGATCGCGTTTTCGACGCTTCCGGTCTTGATGCGCACAGCGTCGCCGGGCTCCAGATCGATTCGGATCGTTCCCTGGCAGCTGGTCATCCGCTCGAATTCCTCGTCCGTCAGCGGAATCGGCTCGGATCCCGGGCCCACAAAGCCGGTCACGCCGCGCGTGTTGCGCACGATGTACCAGGTCTCGGTGGTCTTGATCATCTTGACCAAAACATAGCCGGGGAACAGCTTGTGCTGAATGGTATGAGGCTTTCCGTTGCGGGTCTCGACGACCTCCTCAATCGGCACCTTGACGTCCTGAATCAGGTCGCCCATGCCGTTGTTCTCGACCGTCTTGACCAGGTCGCCGGCGACTTTGTTCTCGTAGCCCGAGTAGGTATGCACAACATACCAAAGAGCCTGCTCGTCCGCCATGTTGAACCCTCCTCAGCTCTTTTCGGTCTTACAGCGCAATGAGCTTCTTGACCAGGAAAGAAGAACCGGTATCCAGGAGACCAACGATAATCGCCAGCGCGACGACGAACGCGATCACGACGACAGAGTAGTTGATGAGATCCTTTTTGGACGGCCACGCAACCTTCTTGAGCTCGGACGCCATGTTCTTGAACGCACCGGCGATGCGTCCCGGAAGCGCGACAATCCAGTTCTTGGCGCGGGTGAAGAAGCCGGGCTTTTCGGTCTTCTTGACTTCCTTCTTTTCAGACATCTCTTTCACTTCCTTATCCGTCTTGCCGCGAGAATCAGCGGGTTTCCTTATGAACCGTGTGCTTCTTGCAGAAACGGCAGTACTTGCTCATTTCGATACGGTCCGGGTTGTTGCGCTTATTCTTCATCGTGTTGTAATTGCGTTGCTTGCACTCCGTGCAGGCCAGCGTGATCTTCACGCGCACACCAGCAGCAGCCATACAAGACACCTCCTTCTCCAATATGCAGGCAGAAAACCGCCTGCGAACATGCTTGCTTATTATACGCCCGTGCTTCCATTTCTGTCAACCGTTTTTTTGAGATTTTTTGAATTTCTTTTGAAGACCTCGCGTTTTCTCCGTTTTTCTCGCATTTTTGAGCTT
>JALFVL010000042.1 GCA_022787165.1 Clostridiales bacterium | reverse complement strand
ATGAGCGAATACGCGAAGAAGGCGCCGCACATGCTCTCCGGCGGTCAGAAGCAGCGCGTGGCGATCGCGGGCGTGCTCGCCATGAAGCCGGACGTCATCATTCTCGACGAATCGACCGCCATGCTCGACCCGAGCGGACGGCGTGAGGTGATGAGCACCGTCCACCGGCTCAACCGCGAGGAGGGCATCAGCGTCGTGCTCATCACGCACTACATGAGCGAGGCGGCGACGGCGGACTATGTCATCGTCATGGACGAGGGCAAAATCGCCCTGACCGGCACGCCGCGCGAGGTCTTTTCGCAGGTGGAGCGCGTGCGCGCGCTGGGGCTGGACGTGCCCCCGATGACCGACCTGGCCAGCAGACTCAGGCAGGACGGCGTGGAGGTGCGCGCGGATGTGCTGACCGTCGAGGAAATGGTGGAGGAAGTATGTCGATTGTCATTGAAAAGCTGAATTACGTCTACATGGCAGGCGGCCCCTATGAGACGCACGCGCTGCACGACGTCTCCCTCACGATTGGGGACGGCGAGTTCATCGGCCTCATCGGCCACACGGGCAGCGGCAAATCGACGCTGGTGCAGCACCTCAACGGCCTTTTGAAGCCCACAGGCGGGCGCATCCTCGTGGACGGCCTCGACCTGGCCGACAAGCAGACCGACAAGCGCGCCGTGCGCCGCAAGGTCGGCCTCGTGTTCCAGTACCCGGAAAACCAGCTCTTTGAGGAGACGGTGGAGAAGGACATCGCCTTCGGCCCGAAGAACCTCGGGCTTGACGACGCGGAAATCAGCCGCCGCGTGCGCGAGGCGATGGAGAAGGTCGCCCTCGACTACAACCGGCTCAAGGACCGCTCGGTCTTCGAGCTCTCCGGCGGGCAGATGCGCCGCGTCGCCATCGCGGGCGTGCTGGCGATGGAGCCGGGCACGCTGGTGCTCGACGAGCCGTGCGCCGGACTCGATCCCCGCGGCCGCGAGGAGATCCTCGGCCTCATCCGCAGGCTGCACGAGCAGGCCGGCACGACCATCGTCATGGTGAGCCACTCGATGGACGACGTGGCCTCGCTCGCGGAGCGCGTCATCGTCATGAACCGCGGCGAGGTCTATATGGACGGCGCGCCGCGCGAGGTCTTCTCCCGCGGGGACGATCTGCGCGCCATCGGGCTGGACGTGCCGCAGGCCGTCGAGCTGGCGCAGCGCCTGCGCGAGCGCGGGCTGCCCGTGCCGGAGGGTGTGTACCGCGAGGAGGAGCTTCAGCAGGCCATCGAGGCCATCCTCGGGAAAGGAGAGAGCCATGCTTAACGACATCACGCTGGGTCAGTATTTCCCCGGCGACTCCGTCATCCACCGCATGGACCCGCGCATGAAGCTCATCCTGACGATTGCCTACATCGTGGGCGTGTTCATGGTGGGCAATCTGCCCGGCTACGCGCTGGCGCTGGCCTTTCTCTACCTGATTGTGCGGGTGGCTGGCATCAGCTTCAAGTATCTTGTCAAGGGCGTGCGCCCGCTGCGCTTCATCATTCTGTTCACCTTTGTGCTGAACCTGTTCTTTGTGCAGGGCGAAACGCCGATCTTCACCATTGGCTTCTTCACGCTCACGCGCGAGGCGCTCCACAACGCGATATTCTTCGCGCTGCGTCTGGTGTTCCTCGTCATGGGCACGAGCGTGCTGACGCTGACCACCAGCCCCGTGCAGCTGACGGACGGCCTGGAGCGGCTGATGCGCCCGTTGCAGCGTTTCCATTTTCCGGCGCATGAGCTGGCGATGATGATGACCATTGCGCTGCGCTTCATCCCGACGCTGCTGGAGGAGACGGACAAGATTCAAAAGGCGCAGATGGCCCGAGGCGCGGACTTTGAAACCGGCAACCTGATCGCCCGCGCGAAGGCGATGATCCCGCTGCTGGTGCCGCTGTTTGTGAGCGCCTTCCGCCGGGCCAACGACCTGGCGATGGCGATGGAGGCGCGCTGCTATCGGGGCGGCGACCAGCGCACGCGCCTGCGTGAGCTCAAGTACACGCGGCTGGACGCCTATGGCGCGGCGGCAGTAGCCGTGTTCCTCGCCGTGATTGCGGTTGAGGGCGTGCTGCTTGGATAAGCCGCTGCTCGTCAGCCATCACAGGCCAAGCGCTGCCGACCATCCGCCTGAGGGACAGCGGCGCTTCAGGCTGACGATCGAATACGACGGCACGGCCTATTGCGGCTGGCAGCGCCAGATCAACGGCCCCAGCGTGCAGGAGACGCTCGAGCAGGCGCTTTGCACGCTCACGCAGGAGCGCGTCAGCGTCACCGGCTCGAGCCGCACGGACGCAGGCGTCCACGCGCTGGGCCTCTGTGCGCACTTTGACAGCGCGACGCGCATCCCCGCGCAGAAGCTGGCCTTCGCGCTCAATACGCTGCTCCCGCCGGATATCCGCGTGCGCGAGAGCAGCTTGGCCCCGGAGGGCTTCCACGCGCGATACAGCGCCTGTGGCAAGCTCTACCGCTACGCCTTCTATAACGCGCGCCACGACTGCGCCATCGGGAGGCAGTACGCGGCGCATATCCCGCTGCCGATGGATGAGCGCCTGATGGACGAGGAGGCGCAGGCCCTTCTGGGGACGCACGATTTCGCGGCCTTCGCCGCCAGCGGCAGCGTCGCCAAGAGCACGGTGCGCACGATCGCCGGCGCGCGGGTGACGCGCGAGGGCGAGAGGGTGACGCTTTGCGTGATGGGCGACGGATTCCTCTACAATATGGTGCGCATCATCGCCGGCACGCTGGCGGAGATCGGCACGGGCAAGCGCGCTCCCGGCGCCATTGCGCGCGCAATCGAGACGGGCGACCGGCTCGCCCTCGGGCAGACGGCGCCCGCGCGCGGACTGACGCTCGTGCGCGTGTTTTATGAAGGAGACGAGATCAAGCCTCTCCCCGCGCGGGACGAGGCTTGACGTGTGCTGCAACCTGTCATAGAATAAAGGCGGAAAACCGCAAATCGCCCCGAACGATTGCCGATCCCCGGAAAGACAGATTCTTCTGCCGCGCGCATAGGATACCCCGGATTGCCGAGACTGTCTGGGGGGATGCGCGTGAATCAGACGATAGAGCGTCGTGTGCTTCAGGAGGCGGACTACATCGCATCGACGGGGGCGACGGTCCGCCAGGCGGCCCGCGTGCTGGGCGTATCGAAATCGACGGTGCACAAGGATCTGCAGACGCGCTTGCCGCTGCTGAGCGCGCCGCTGGCGCGGGAGGTCGCCGCCGTTTTGGGACGCAACAAGGCGGAGCGCCACCTGCGTGGCGGGGAGGCGACAAGGCGCCGCTATGCGAGAGCGCGGGAAAGCGGCGCAGAGAGCTAGATTGTTTTTTTGAAGGAGTACAGCGAGCATGTTTGGCGTAGATGAACTGGGAATGGATCTGGGCACCTCGACCCTGCATATTGTCGTGCGCGGCAAGGGCGTCGTTCTGAGCGAGCCAGCCTATGTGGCCTATGACAGGCAGACGCGCGATGTCATCGCGGTCGGAGAGGATGCGCGGCGCATGTATGGCCGCACGCCCGCCGGGCTGATCGTCGAGCGCCCCCTGCGCGACGGCCGGATCCGCAGCTTCGATCTCGTCAGCAAGATGCTTCGCTACTTTGTGCGCAAGGTCATCGGCAAGCGCGCGGCGTTCCGCCCGCGCATGCTGCTGGCGCTGCCGGGCGGCATGGCCCCCAGCGAGCAGCAGACACTGGTGGATGTGCTCGTAGACGCGGGCGTGCGCAGCGTGATCCCGGTGGATGAATGCGTCGCCTCGGCGATCGGCGGCGGCCTGCGCATTGACCAGCCCTATGGCCGCATGAACATCGACATGGGCGGCGGGCGCACAAATGTTTCCGTCTTCTCGCTTGGCCACCAGATCGTCTGGGATATTCTGGATGTCGGCGGCGACAAGTTTGACGAGGCGATCATCGACTACCTGCGCAAGAAGCATAACCTGCTCATCGGCGCGCGCACGGCGGAGGAGCTCAAGATCAACATCGGCTCTGCCCGCATGCGCGGCGCGCGGCTGGATATGGATGCCTGCGGCAGAAGCCTGGTTTCCGGCCTGCCGCGCGCGGTGCCGGTCAACTCGGAGGAGATGATCGAGGCGCTTACGGAACCGCTGCGCGACCTCGTGAACGACCTGCACCGGCTCATCGAGCGCACGCCGCCGGAGCTGGCGAGCGATATCTTTGACGAGGGCATCACGCTCAGCGGCGGAGGCGCCCAGCTCTTCGGCCTGCCGGAGGTCATCTCGGATCAGCTCAAGATCCGCACGACGCTGGCCGACGAGCCTGACCTCTGCGTCGCGCACGGGCTGAGCGCGCTGATCGACGATCCGGACAGGTATGAAAACATCGACCTGATCTCCGGCAGCCGCAGCGACCTGGGGACAGATGAATAAGAAAAAAGAGGCAGGCGTCCGAACCCGACGGGTTCGGACGCCTGCCCTGTTTTTATTGGCGCCGCATGAAGCAGGCACAGGGGAGCGTCATTTCCTCTTCTTGCCCAGATACGCCTCGCGGACGGATTCATCCTTGAGCAGCGCCTCGCCAGTGCCGGTCAGGGAAATGGTGCCGGTCTCCAGCACATAGCCGAAGTTGGCGATGCGCAGGGCGGCGTTGGCGTTCTGTTCGATGAGCAGCACGGTGATGCCGTCCTCGTTGACCCGGCGAATGATGGAAAAGATATCCTTGACGATCAGCGGCGCAAGGCCCAGCGACGGCTCATCCATCATCAGCACCTTCGGACGGCTCATCAGCGCGCGGCCGACGGCCAGCATCTGCTGCTCGCCGCCGGAGAGCGTGCCGGCCATCTGCCAGGAGCGCTCCTCCAGCCGGGGGAAGAGGGAATAGACGTATTTCATGTCCTTGGCGATGCCGTCGGCGTCACGGCGCAGGAATGCGCCAATCTTGAGATTCTCCGCGACGGTCATGTCGGGGAAGACACGCCGCCCCTCCGGCACATGGATGATGCCGCGGCGGACGATCTCCTTCGCCGGGAGCGTCGTCAGCTCCTCCCCGCCGTAGAGGATGGAGCCGCTTTGCACCTTCTGCAGGCCGGAGATGGCGCGCAGCGTCGTCGACTTGCCCGCGCCGTTTGCGCCGATGAGTGTGACGATTTGCCCCTCTTCGACGGTCAGGCTGATGCCCTTGAGGGCGCGGATGCCGCCGTAGGAGACATGCAGATTCTTGATTTCAAGCTTCATCCTCTTCGTCACCTCCCAGATATGCGCGAATGACATCGTCGTTCTGCTGAATCTCCTCGGGCGTGCCCTCGGCGATCAGGCTGCCGTAGTTGAGGACGTAGATGCGGTCGGAGATATCCATGACGACATCCATGTGATGCTCGATGAGCAGGATGGTCAGGTGGAACTGGTCGCGGATGCCGCGGATGAGGCCGGTCAGCTCCTCGGATTCGGCGGGGTTCATGCCGGCGGCCGGTTCGTCAAGCAGCAGCAGCGTCGGCTGCGTCGCGAGCGCGCGGGCGATTTCCAGCTTTCGCTGCATGCCGTAGGGGAGCGAGCTGGCGATCTCGCCGCGCACCTCCCACAGGCCCATGTAGGTGAGCAGCGCCTTGGCCCGTTCATACATCTGCTCGTTTTCCTTGCGGTAGCGCGGCAGGCGAAGCACGGCGGCGGGCCATGAGGAGGTCAGGCGCAGATGCTGCGCGATGACGACGTTGTCCAGCACCGTCAGCGCCTTGAACAGGCGGATGTTCTGGAACGTGCGCGCGATGCCCTCATGGGCGATGCGGTCGGGGCGGAGCCCCGTGATGCTGCGGCTGCCGAGGGCAATCGTGCCGCTGGTGGGTGTATAGACGCCTGTGATCATGTTGAAGGCAGTCGTCTTGCCGGCGCCGTTGGGGCCGATGAGCGCGACGATCTCCTGATGGTCGATGTGCATGGAGAGGTCGTTGACGGCGACCAGACCGCCAAAGCGCATGGTTGCATGGTTGACCTCGAGAACGCGCTTATTCATGCTCGCGCACCTCCTTCGCGGGGCGATGACCGGCGAGCGCGGAGAGGCGGCTGCCGATGCTGCTCCAGGTGACCTCGCGATGGCCGAACAGGCCGTTGCGGAAGAAGAGAATGACGATCAGCAGCAGGACCGAGAAGACGACCATGCGCATGCCGGAAACGCCGTTCTCAGGCCAGAAGGACAGGAAGGGCAGCGGACCGTCGAGCACGCGCAGCCATTCCTGACCGATTGTCACGAGGAAGGCGGCGACGACGGAGCCCGTGATGGAGCCCATGCCGCCCATGACGACGATCATCAGAATGTCGTAGGTGCGGGAAATCTGGAAGACATCGGGGCCGATGGTGCCGATGTAGCTGGCATAGAGGCCGCCGCCGACGCCGGCGAGGAAGGCGCTGATCATGAAAGCGAGCATCTTGTGCCCGAGCAGCGAGATGCCCATCGACTCCGCGGCGATTTCATCCTCGCGGATGGCCTTGAACGCACGCCCGTAGCTCGAGGAGATGAGCAGGGCGATGAAGACGATGACGAGCAGCGCGATGCCGTAGCACCACCAGATGTCCGCTGTCTTGGGGATGGACTTGAGGCCCTGCGCGCCGTTGGTCAGGGACTGCGCGTTGGTGATCAGGATGCGGATGATCTCCGAAAAGCCGAGCGTCGCGATGGCGAGATAGTCGCCGCGCAGGCGCAGGCAGGGCAGGCCGATCAGGAACGCGATGCCCGCGGCAAGCACGCCGCCGATGATCAGCGCGACGCCGAAGGGTAGCGTCAGCGTGTTGAACGGGGCGATGAGCGGCTCGAGCATGAAGAGCGTCTCCTTCTTGGCGACCGGGATCGTCAGCAGCGCGACGCTGTATGCGCCGATGGCCATGAAGCCCGCGTGACCGAGAGAGAAGATGCCCGTGAAGCCCTGGACGAGGTTCATCGACAGCGCGAGCACGATATTGATCGCGCAAAGACGCGTGATGCGCACGATGTAGCTGCTCGCGCTGCCGTCGATATAGGCGAGCAGACCCACGAGCACAGCGAGCATCAGGCAGGACAGGAGGACGGAAGTCTTTTTGATCTTGGTCATGGCTTACACCTTCTCCGTTGTTTTTTCGCCGAGCAGGCCGGTCGGCTTGACGAGCAGCACGACGATCAGCACGATAAACGCGAAGGCGTCGCGATAGCCGGAAAGGGAGGGGAAGAGCGCGACGATCACGATCTCAATGAAGCCAATCATGAGGCCGCCGAGCACGGCGCCGGCCGTATTGCCGATACCGCCCAGAACGGCGGCGATGAAGCATTTGATGCCGGGCATCGCGCCGATGGTCGGGCTGATGCGGGTGTATTTCATGCCCCACATGATCGCGCCGAAGCCTGCCAGCGCAGAGCCGATGAAGAAGGTGATCGCAATGGTCTGGTTGAGGTCGATGCCCATGAGGCTCGCGGCGTCATAGTCGCGCGAGACGGCACGCATCGCCATGCCCGTGCGCGTGTGCTTGATGAGCATGAGCAGCAGGAGCAGCAGCACGGCCGTGACGACCGGCACAATCAGCGAGAGGCGCTGAATGTAGACGTCGCCGATGACGAGCACATCCGTAAAGAGCGGAATCTGTGGAAAGTTGAGCGGGCGGCCGCCGAAGATGACCGTCGCCAGATTCTGCAGGAAGTAGGATACGCCGATCGCCGAGACGAGAATCGAAATGCGCGGCGCGCTGCGCAGCGGCCGGTAGGCCAGGCGCTCGGCGAGCGTGCCCAGCAGCGCCGTGAACAGGATGGTCACGGTAAAGGTAATATACCAGGGCAGGGTGAAGAGGGAAATGCCGTAGAAAACGATGTACATGGCGATCATGAAGATTTCGCCATGCGCAAAGTTGATCAGGCGCAGTACGCCGTAGACCATCGTGTAGCCGATGGCGATGAGCGCGTAGAGGCTGCCCAGGCTCAGCGCGTCGGTGAGCGTCTGAAGCAGGCGGGTCGGTTCGAACATGGTTTCACTCCCAATCTGAAACGTCCTTCCAACAAGGAGGGGCGCAGCTTGCCGCAATAAGCCGCCCTCACGAATTCAGGAAAGTCTTGAGTCCTTGACTGTCCTCTCCTCTCCAGGGAGAGGAGACGCTTTGCTGGCTGTCTGTGTCCTTCCAACAAGGAAGGGCTGTAAAGCCCTCGCTTTACAGCCCCGTGAGTCCCCGGGCCTCTTCTGCTGCGCCGCATGGGCGGCGACGCGCCAGAGCGTCTTTGCAGTGAGCGCGGGTCTTCCTTTGTTGAAATGGGGCGGGATTACGGCTCGATCATGTCCTTGAACGCCGTGGAGCCGTCAGCCTGAACCTCTTTGAAGACGACCGGGCGGACAGCGTCGTGGTTCTCGTCGAGCGTGATCGTGCCGGCGGCGCCGACAAAGCCCTCGGTGGCGAAGAGCGCGTCGCGGATGGCCTCGGCATCGGTGGTGCCGGCGGTCTCGATGGCGTTGCGCAGCGTCAGGTAGGCGTCATAGGCCATGACGGTCGGAGCAGCGGGCTCCTTGCCATACTTGGCGCGGTAGGCGTCGAGGAACTCGCTGGTCTTCTCGGTCGCCGGCTGCGCCGCGTCGTAGAAGGTGGTGAACACGGCGCCCTCGGCAGCCGCGCCGGCAATGTTGAACAGCTCCGGCGCGTCGAGCGTGTCGCCGCCGAAGAACGGGCCCTCATAGCCCAGCGCGCGGGCCTGCTTCATGATCTGCGCAGCCTTGTCGGCATAGGAGACAGAGGTGAAGATGACATCCGGCTTTGCGTCGAGCACGGCGCCCAGCAGCGCGGAGAAGTCCTCGTCCTTGTTCATGAAGTCGCACAGCTCGACGACCTCAAAGCCCTCGTGGTTGGCCAGTTCGTCCTGGAAATACTTGACCAGGCCGACAGCGTATTCGGAATCCTTCTCGCGCATGATGGCGATCTTCTTGTATTCGTTCTTGACGGCGTAGCGCGCGAGCATCGTGCCCTGGAAGGGATCGATGAAGCAGATGCGGGCGTACCACTCGCAGTCGAGGGTGACGGTCGGGTTGGTGGCGGTCGCCGTCAGCGCGGGAATCTCCTCCTCGCCGAAGACCTCGCCGCCCGCCATCGTCAGGCCGGAGGCGTAGGAGCCCAGCACGGCGACGACGCCCTTGTCCACCAGGGACTGCGCGGCCAGCGTCGCTTCGGCGCGGTCAGACTTGTTGTCGCCATAGACCAGCTCGATCTTCTTGCCCAGCACCTCGGGGTAAAGCTCGTTGGCCAGGTCATAGCCTTCCTTTTCCATTGCGCCGCCGGCAGCGGTCGCGCCGGTCATCGGCTCAAAGACGCCGATCTTGATGGTGTCCTCCGCCAGCGCCAGCACGGGACAAAGCACGGCCAGAGCCAAAACAAGAGCCAAAACCTTTTTCATACGGTATTTCCCTCCTGAAAGATGTTGGCAAGGCCAAGCGTTTTGGGCTTCGCCCTGCTGTATTGCCTTATTATAGCGGCATGTGATGAAAAAAGCAAGACAAAAATGCAATTCAATTCAAATAAAAGATTCAAATTTCAAGGAATTCAATGAATAATAAAAAGGGAAGTGAATAATTTTAAAGTTTAGTTTTCAGAGATAGACGCGAGAGAACGGATGGGAGAAGGCCGCGACAGGGCTGTCTGAGCGCCGGTATGGAAAAACCGCTTTGAAGCGGACTGGCTGACGGATGGAAAAAGCCCTCTCTCCGGGAGGAGAAAGGGCTCAGGGCATCGGATAGGGGCGTTTCCTCCCGGAAAGGGGAGAGGAAGCCGGGTCAGTCCGGGAGGCGCAGGTGACGCGGCAAGCCGCGAACGACGGTTTGCGTCATCTCGGACTGGATCAGGGGCAGGGCATAGTCGATAAACGGCTGGCGCATGCGCGCGTTGGCCGTGTCGATCCACTCCAGCGGGACGGCCTTTTCCAGGTTGGCCACGCTGTGAATGTCGTGCAGCTCCGTGCCGCAGACGTAGGGATCCGCGCTCAGGCGCGTGAAGCCGACCATCATGCCGGTCTTTCCGTCGAGCGCAGCGTGGGCGGCGACGGCGCCGGCCTGGCGCGCCTCGCGCACGTCGGTCAGGCTGGCGATGTGGGAGGCGCAGCGCTGGAGCGTGGAGAGCTCGACGGCGCGCGTCTTCGTGTTCAGACGGCTGCCCAGCAGATCGCAGAGCCAGCGGGCTGTGCCGGTCAGGTTCTTGTGACCGAAGGCGTCGACGCTCAGATCGTCGCCCAGCTCGCAGACATAGCGCCCGTCCGCAGTGCGGATGCCCTCCGAAACGGCGACGACGAGCGAGGGCGTCTTCTGCTGCAGGGCATTGACGTGCGCGAGGAAGGCGTCCGGGTCAAACGGCGTCTCCGGCAGACAGATCATCGCTGCGCCCTCGCAGTCCTCATCCTCCGCCAGTGCGGCGGCGGCGGTCAGCCAGCCGGCGTTGCGGCCCATGATCTCCACGATGGTGACGGATTTGAGGTCGTAGATCGTGCTGTCGCGCACGAGCTCCTTGACCGTCACGCCGATATACTTGGCGGCGGAGCCGTAGCCCGGCGTATGATCGGTCATCATGAGGTCGTTGTCGATCGTCTTGGGGACGCCCATGAAGCGGATGTCGCTGCCGACGCTGGCGGCATAGTCGCTCAGCTTGAGGATGGTATCCATGCTGTCGTTGCCGCCGATGTAGAAGAAATAGCCGATGTCATACTGCTTCAGGATCGAGAAGAGCGCCTCGTAGGGCGCGGGATCGACCCGGAAGTCGGGCAGCTTGTAGCGACAGCTTCCCAAATAGGAAGCGGGGGTTCGCTCGAGGAGCTCGAGCGCGAGGGGCGAGGAAAGCTCGGCGGACAGGTCGATCAGCTGGCCGCGCAGCAGGCCCTGCACGCCGTGACGCATGCCGTAGACAGTCTGGACGCCGCGCTTGCGGCAGACGCTGTAGACGCCCGCGAGACTCGCGTTGATGACGCAGGTTGGACCGCCGCTCTGCCCGACGATGGCATTGGCTCCCATGTGTAATCTCTCCTTTGTACAGCTTCTAATGAAGCGAAATCATCATCTGAATTATAGCATTGGGATGAGGACGGGACAAGCCCCGGCGGGAAAGAACCCGGCCGGGGCAGAGGTCAGCGAAGGGAAAAGCGCACGGCGACGGCTTTGCCCAGTATGCGCACACAGCGCGTTTCATCCTCGCCGCCGATATCGATGGGGGAGAAGCTGGGGTTGGAGGGAAGCAGCTGCGTGAAGACGACGCTGCCATCCGGCCCGCGAAGACGGCGGACGTGCTTGAGCGTCAGCTCATTGTCCAGCGCGACGGCGGCGATTTCGCCATCCTCGACGTGATCCGTGCTGCGGATGAAGACGATGTCGCCCGAATGGATGCGGTCGCCAGTCATGGAGTCGCCCTCCGCGATCAGCGCAAAGTCGCAGGGGAGGTCATCCTCGACGCTGACGAAGTCCGTTCCGTCGCCGGGGCTGTAAATCGGCTCGCCACAGGCGGCCGCGCCGAGCACGGGGACGCGACGGCGGCTTCCCACGGCCTGCAGGCCGGGCGGCAGAGGCTCTGCTGCCTCGCCGGAGAGGACGGAGAGCGGAAGCCCCAGCTTTTTGGCATAGTCCGCGACGACGGAGAGACGCGGCACGCGCTTCTTGGTCTCATAGCGGCTGAGCACCTGCTTGGTGGTGCCCAGCATGGCGGCGAGCTCATCCTGGGAGAGGCCGCGCTCCTTGCGGATCTGGCGGAGAATATCGCCGAATTCCATCTCAATCCCTCCTTGCGGCAAAACGGAATACACAGCCGACGGCCGGCAGTCTCTGACAGCTTCATTATACCCGAGCAAGTCGCCAAATGCAACACAAAAAAAACTCCAACAAAATTTGTCACCAAATGATTGACGAACGTGCGTTCCCGTGCTAGAATGAATTCGTCGCCAAACGAGTGACGAATTCGGCGGAAAAGAACCGCGATTCGCAATCGGTGGAGAATTATAGCGGATTTTCAGCATATATTTGATGAAAATGGAGAATCGCCGAATGAAAATCACTCAAATAACGGAAAATGTGGATGAATAGAATCACCCAAGCGAATACTCAATCTCGGGAGGAAAGGGGACGGATCATGGAAGCAATCGCAAGAAAGATGGATGAGGCAAACGACAGGCGGATGGAAGAGCTGGAGCGGCGCGTGTTTGAACTCGAGGAACGCGCGCGTCAGACGCTTTCCGAGAGCGAGAAGGCCCGAAGCGACAAGGAAAAGGAGCTGCTTGTGCGCTACGGCGAATACGTGGACAAGACGGTCGCTTCCCGGATCCTCGGCGTCACCCGGGTGACGGTGTATGCCATGCTCGCCGACGGCAGGATTCTGGGCGGATGCGAGGGGCGGCGCGTGGACGTGCGCAGCATCGCGCGGTATCTGACGACCCGGCAGCCCGGCGCGCACACGCGCGGGGGACGGGCGGAAAAGGCCCGGGAAGCCGGGAAGGACGAAGGGAAAAAGACGGAGGGAAATGGTCATGAGTGCGCTTGAAATGTGTCTGATGTTCGGCCTGGGTCTGCCGATTGTGGTGCTGAGCTTTGCGTTTGTCGTCTGCGCAGGGGTGATGCAGATGCGAGAGGAACAGGCCGCGCAGAAATAATGCAGAAATCATATGGGACGCCCGGGCAGTTGCCCGGGCGTCCTTTGCATGGGCGGGATTCCTCCTCCGACCGATCAGGGGAGGGTGCCATTGCTCTCCATGACGCGCATGTACCAGAGGGCGGAGTCTTTGACGGCGCGCTTCTGCGTCTGACAGTCCACATGGACGGAGCGCTCGTTGTATTGGTTTATTACCAATGCTTCCATCGACGTAAGGAATTGTTTCTTTATCCAGTTTTTACCCTTCAAGTTTGCTGAATATAACTGTTTGCTCTTTCATTGAAATCCTTCCAACTTGATAACCATACTCCAAAAGTTCCTTTTTATACCTCAAAAATGAATGGTCTAGAGGAACTCCGGAAATCTCGGCAATCTCGTCAAAAGTCAATTTGAAAGATTTTTCTTGTCTATTCTGAATACTTTTCCAGAGTTTATCATATTTGCTCATGGTCTTCTCCTCTATATTAAAACAATCATTTACATAATCAACAGGTACATCCATGTGCCAGGCGACCTGCTTAACGGTCATCCTGGTGTCACAACCCACGACATCGAATCCACAGCCCAAACCCTCTGACCTGTTTTACAGCAGCCATGTTTCAATATAAGAAATACGGACTTTCATGAGCTATTGTCTAATCTCAAAAAAGCCCGTAAATACGATACTTTTCGCCATGTATTTCTCTTTTGCGGACATCAGGCGGACCGTCTCAACATGCTGGGACGCAGACGCCGCGCTTCAAATAAAATCCTCGCGAAAGCCCATGATGAACCTCATGTGGTCCCTTGGCGCTCCTGTCATCGGGAAAAGGGCCGAAGGCTGCAAGCCCTGCGGCGCAATCTTTTGCGGCTTTCCTTCTGCCTGCGCGCTGAAGCTGCGGCAGGACAGCGCTGCTTCACTCCAGAGATTTGAGCGAGGCGATCATCGAGCTGTTGATGTGCTGGATGATGGCGCTGCGGATTTCGGCAGGGTTTTCCTCGAGGATGGCATGGATGATGCGCAGATGCTCGGGGTCGTTGGCCTCGCGCTTGTTCTTGTGGAGCATGGCGGCGTAGATGGCGAGCCGGTACTGATGCCACATCAGGTTGGAAAAGATGGAGGAGAGCATCTTGTTTTGCGTGGAATCGATCAGGAAGGTGTGAAACTCGATATCCAGCGCGTAAAACTCCTCGTCCGTCATATTGCCGGAATAGCGCAGCGACTGCTCATATTCAAACAGCCTGCGCTTGGGATAGAGCGAGCAGTAGGCGACCGCCACGTTGGGCTCAATCAGCTTGCGCGTCTGATAGAGGTTGTTGACCAGCTCGTCTGTGATCGGGGAGATGCGCATGCCGCGGCGCGGATAGATCTCCACGAGATCCTCCTTTTGCAGCTGCAGCAGCGTCTCGCGGATGGGCGTGCGTCCAAAGGGCAGCTCGGCAAAGAGCTTCTTTTCCGAAATCTCCTGACCGGGCATGTATTTGCAGTTGTAGATCGCGTTTTTGAGGTAGACGTAAACCTGCTGGGACTGCGTGGCGCATTCCTGCGAGAGCTCTGGCATGGGCAACCTCCTGTGTCAAGGGATGGCTCGTCCGGCAGCAAAAAAAGCCGGATTTTATACAAATTCGATGGCGAAGACGGAAATCCTTCTGACATCCTGCCGATACTGATATATCATATTAAATGGTGACGAAAGCGATAATAAAAAAATGAGCGTAAAATCATTCAAAAGGTTGGCAACTGGAAGGAGAGGAGAAGAAATTTGATAAAAAATTTCAGAATAATATTGCAATACGTCCAATAATATGCTATGATGCTACTGACATATCAGAGAAGGGGAAATTGAATGAGGGGCGCGGGAAAACGACCGCAAGATGCAAGAAAATCGTCGGTTAATTCCCGATAAAGCGCCGAATCCTGCGGCAGCAAATCGCAGATGCCGGAAAATAGATATATCAGTTATGGAGGCGGTTTTTATGGAGACAACCCGGATCAAGGACATGCGCATCTACTCGGCGATTTCCAAAATCTCCAAGCCGATCGCAGATTCCACACACGACATTTCCAAGATTGCGTTCTATGTGGTCGAGGTCGAGACAGAGGGCGGCGTGGTCGGACAGGGCAACCTGCTCTCCTTCCACTATAGCCCCAACGCCATTGAGGGCGCGCTCAAGGATCTGCGCCATTTCATCCTCGCGCGCGATTATCACATCAACGAGATGCTGCGCGTGCAGAAGGATTACGAGATCGAGAGCGAGTATTTCGGCATCGTGGGCATCCAGCGCTGGGCGCTGGCGACGCTCAATACCGCCATGTGGGATGCCTGGTGCCGCACACTGGGCCAGCCGATTTGGAAGGTCATGGGCGGCAGCGCCCGGAAAATCCCGGTCTACGGCAGCGGCGGATGGATCAGCTATACCGACGCGGAGCTGCTTGACGAGGTGCTTGATTACAAGTCCCGCGGCTTCACGGCGGTCAAAATCAAGGTCGGCCATCCTGACGGCATTGGCCGGGACATCGAGCGCCTGACCAAGTGCCGTGAGGCGCTGGGCCCGGATGTGAAGATCATGATGGACGCCAACCAGGGCATGGACGTGCCCAGCGCAGTCAAGCTGATCCATCAGGCGGAGAATCTGGGCATCTTCTGGTTCGAGGAGCCGGTCGTCAACACCGACTTCGAGGGCTACGCGACCATTCACAGCAAGACAAAGATTTCGCTGGCGATGGGCGAGCGCGAGTACAGCACCGTGGCGCTGCGCGAGCTGATCGGCCGCCGCGCGCTTGATCTGTGGCAGCCCGACCTCATTCGCCTGGGCGGCGTGGACGCCTGGCGCGACAGCGCGGCGCTGGCAGAGGCCTACAACATCCCCGTCCTGCCGCATTACTACAAGGATTACGATGTGCCGCTGCTTTGCACGGTGCGCAAGCCCTATGGCGCGGAGTCCTTTGACTGGATCGACGACATCATCGACAACACGATGCGCATCGAGAACGGCTTTGCCTATCCGCGCGAGGGCGCGGGCTGGGGCTTCCGCTTTAAGCCGGAGGCGCTTGTGCCGGTGAAGGACTGAGAGAGGGCAGAAGCAAGGCCATGAAACGCATTGTGCTCACGGAGCCCGGCCATATCCAGGTGCAGGAGGCGGAGATGCCGAAGCGGCGCGAGGGGGAAACCCTTCTGAGGCTGCTCTACGGCGGCATCTGCGGCAGCGATCTGGGCGCCTATCGCGGGGCGAACTTTTACATCACCTATCCCCGGACCATTGGCCATGAGTTCTCCGCCGTCGTCGTGGAGACGGACAGCCCATCCCTGCGCCCCGGCCAGCTCGTGACCTGCAATCCCTACTTCAACTGCGGAACCTGCTATGCCTGCCGCCGCGGCTTCGTCCACTGCTGCGCGAACAACCAGACGATGGGCGTGCAGCGCGAGGGCGCTTTCGCGGACTACATCACCGTGCCGACGGAGCGCGTCTACGGCGGCGAGGGCATCGACCCACGCGAGCTGGCGCTCGTGGAGCCGTTCTGCATCAGTCATCACGGCGTTTCTCGGGCGGAGATCGTCCCCGGTGAGCGCGTGCTCGTGATGGGTGCGGGCGCCATCGGCATCCTCGCGGCGGTCACGGCGAAGCTGCAGGGCGCCAGGGTATACATCGCCGACATCGCGCCGGACAAGCTGGCGTTTGTCCGCGACCACTTCCCTGTGGATGGCTGCCTGCTCAATGAGGGCGACGGCAGCATCGCCGCGGCCGCCGCGGACATCACACGGGGCGATGGCTTTGACGTGACCGTCGAGGCGGCGGGCGTGCCGGCGTCGTTCTGCGCATGCGTCGACGCGGCTGCCCCGAGGGGGCGCATGGTGCAGATTGGCGTGAGCAAGCAGCCTGCCAAATTCAATTTCACGCTGCTCCAGAAGAAGGAACTGTGCCTGATGGGCTCGCGCGCCGCGACGCGCGCGGACTTCGCGCAGACCATGCAATACGTCCGGGAGGGCCGGGTCGATCTGAGCAGCCTGATCACGCGCACGTTCCCTGCGGCGCAGGCGCCTGAGGCGTTTGCCTGTCTCCATGAAAATGCAGGCTCAATCGTGAAGATGGAGCTTGAGTTTTAAAAAGAAAGGAAGGTATTCTCTATGAAAAAGACCCTGACTCTCGTGCTGGCCCTCGTGATGGCGCTTGCGTGCGCCCTCGCCCTGGCGGATGACGTCCTCGAGATCAACATCGGCTTCGAGAACACGCTCGAGGAGCCGATCGGCCAGGCGCTGGTCAAGTGGCAGGAGCTGCTTGACGAGCAGTCCGGCGGCACGATGCACATCAACCTCTTCGCCAACAGCGCGCTCGGCTCCAAGAACGAGCTGATCGACCAGATGGTCATGGGCGAAAACATCATCACCATCGCCGACGGCGCGTTCTACGCGGACTACGGCGTGCCGGATATGGGCATCATGTACGGCCCGTTCTTCTTCGGCAGCTGGGACGACGTCTGGACGCTGCTTGACAGCGACTGGTATGCCGAGCAGAGCGAGAAGCTCGAGGCCTGCGGTCTCAAGCTGATCTCCTCCAACTGGATCTATGGCGAGCGCGAGCTGATGACCAACAAGAAGGTCGTCCTGCCTGAGGACCTCAAAGGCATGAAGATCCGCCTGGCCAACGCGAAGATCTACATGGAGGGCTTCAACGCGCTGGGCGCGACCGCCATCGGCATGGATCTGGGCGAGGTCTATCAGGCGCTGCAGATGGGCACCATCGACGGCGTCGAGAACCCGCTGTCCACGCTCTACGGCCGCAGCTTCCAGGAGGTCAACAAGTACATCCTGATGACCGGCCACATCAAGAACTTCACGACCTGGTGCGCGGGCGCCGACTGGTTCAACAGCCTGACCGCCGAGCAGCAGGAGCTGCTGGTCAAGACCGGCAATGAGGCGGGCCTGTACAACAACGAGCTGCAGGAGGCGGCCATCGACGGCTACAAGCAGAAGATGATCGAGGCGGGCGTTGAGATCACCGAGCTGACCGACGAGCAGATGGCGCTCTGGCAGGAGGCCGCGCTCTCCTTCTACGACCTGGGCGACGAGTTCGGCTGGTCCGAGAACCTTTACGAGACCGTCCGCGCCGCGATGGGCAAGTAAACGAAACATGAGGCGGCGGCATGCCCGGGAACATGCATTCGTTCCCGGGCGGGCCGCCGCTCTTTTCCGAGGTGACGCAAGTGAAAAAGAAAAACATCCTGTGGAAGATCCTTGACAATATCGAGATGGTTCTGGCGGGCGTCATCCTGACGGCGCTGGTGCTGAGCACCTTCCTGGGCGTGTTTGCGCGCTATCTGTTCAACGCGCCGTTCAACTGGCTGGAGGAGATGCAGCTTGCCGCGATGGTCTGGATCGCCTTCCTCGTCGCGGGCGTGGCCTTCCGCCGGGGCAGCCATGTGGCCATCGAGATTGTCGTCGATTCGCTCCCCGAGAAGGCGCAGCGGGTGGTTGAGGTGCTGATCGCAATCGTCGTCTATGCGGTGCTGATCTATTTCCTGCGCTCGTCCATCAAATATGTTCAGCTCTTCCTGAAGACGCGGCGCTGCACCCCGATGCTGGGCATTCCCTATGCCTACATCTACGGCATCGGCCCCGTGTCCGCCGTGCTGATGATGATCAGCTACGCGGTCATGCTCTGGCGCAGGGTGAAGGAGCGCAGAACGCGGAAGGAGGAAACCCCGTGAGTACAGCAGTCCTTGTCATGATCGTCCTTCTGCTGGCGCTGCTCTTTCTCAAGGTGCCGGTGTTCATCGCCGTGCTCGGCGCGTCCGCCGCGTATTTTGTGCTGACGCCGAGCACAAACTTCATGGTCTTCGCTCAGCAGGCCATCACGGGCTGCGAGGGCATCTCGCTGCTGGCGATTCCGTTCTTCGTCTGCGCGGGCGCGCTGATGAATTACACCGGCGTGACCCGCCGCATCATGGACTTTTGCAAGGTGCTCACCGGCAGGATGCACGGCGGTCTGGCGCAGGTCAACGTCCTGCTCTCCACGCTGATGGGCGGCCTGTCCGGCTCCGCGCTGGCGGATGCCGCGATGGAGGCCAAGATGCTCGTGCCCGAGATGGAGCGCGGCGGCTTCTCCAAGCCCTTCTCCGCGGTCGTCACGGCGGCCTCCTCGATGATCACGCCGCTCATCCCGCCGGGAATCTGCCTGATCCTCTATGGCTGCATCGCCAACATCTCCATCGGCAAGCTCTTCGTCGCGGGCATCGGCCCGGGCGTGCTGCTGTGCGCCTCCATGATGGCAATCGTCTCCGTGATCTCGAAAAAGCGCGGCTATGGCTCCATCCGCAGGGAGAAGATGAGCTCGAGGATGCTCATGGGCGCGCTCAGGCCCGCGTTCCTGCCGCTGCTGCTGCCCGTCATCATCATCGGCGGCATCCGCATCGGCATCTTCACGGCGACCGAGGCCGGCTCCGTGGCCTGCATGTACGCGCTGCTGCTGGGCATCCTGTACCGTGAGCTGTCGTTTCAGGACTTCCTCAAGGCCGTGCAGGAGACGCTGCTGACGACCTGCTCCATCCTGCTGATTGTCGCGGCGGCGAGCACGTTCTCCTGGATCCTGACCAAGGAGCAGCTCCCCCAGCGCCTGACGCAGTGGATGGTCGCGACGATCAACAACAAGTGGGTCTTCATGGTCGCCGTGGACATCTTCCTGATCATTGTGGGCATGTTCATCGAGGGCAACGCCTCCATGATCATCCTGGTGCCGCTGTTCGCGCCGGTTGCGGCGGCCTATGGCATCGATCCGATTCACTTCGCAGTCATGTTCATCTTCGCGAACATGATCGGCGCGTTCACCCCGCCGATGGGCACGCTGATGTTCGTCGTTTGCGGCGTGACGGAGTGCAAGACGAAGGATTTCATCCGGGAGGCCGTGCCGTTCTATCTGCTGTGCGCGGTCGATCTCCTGTTCCTGACCTTTGTACCTGTCTACTCGACCTTCCTGGTCAACCTGATCTACTGAGCGCTGCTCCCCGCCTTCCGGCTGCGCAGGCCGGAGGGCGGGAGCGTTTGCGTTTTGGACGTCCGCAGTGATGCTTGCGGCGGCGAAGCTTCTGTGCGATCATGCTCCTGAGGCGGGCAAGGCGGCCCTGTGCCGGCGCCCGCGCGGCGGATACCGTCCCGGCGTAAAAAAGCGCCCGGTGGTGTTGACAACAATCATGGTTCGTGATACAATGCAATCTAGAAATGAAAACCAGATTATACGCGGGTTCAAGGAGGCTTTTCCATGCGCACCAAGCTCAAGGACCGTGTGCTCCCCACCTATACCAAGGGGGAGGAGCGCTTCAATATGATTTCCCACATCGTCGGCGGGGCGATCGGCGTCGCGGCGCTCGTGCTGTGCATCGTGCGCTCGGCGCTGCATCACAATGGCTTCGGCCTGGCCGGCTCAATCGTCTTCGGCGTCTCGATGATCCTGCTGTACACGATGTCCAGCATCTACCACGGGCTGCATGAGGGCATGGCGAAGAAGGTGCTGCAGGTGCTGGATCACTGCACGATCTACGTCCTCATCGCGGGCACCTATACGCCGATCCTGCTCAGCGCCATGCGCCCGATTGACCCGGTAGCCTCGTGGGTGCTGCTGGGCGTGATCTGGGCGTTGGCCGCGGTCGCGATCACGCTGACGGCGATCGATCTGCATAAATTCCGCGTCTTCTCGATGATCTGCTATATCGGCATGGGCTGGACGATCATCTTCAAGGTGCCGCTTTTGATCGAGGCGATCGGCTGGGGCGGGTTCTGGCTGATTCTGCTGGGCGGCGTCAGCTATACGGCCGGCGCGGTGCTTTACGGCATGGGCCGCACGAAGCGGTATATGCACAGCATCTTCCATCTGTTTGTGATCCTGGGCAGCGTGCTGCATACGATAGCGATTCTGCTCTTTGTGCTCTAAGACGCGCGGCTTTTCCGGCGGGGTGCTTCCCCCGCTTTTTTCATTTCGCAGAAAACCGCGCACAGGAATGTGGAAAACACACGTCCTCCCGCTTGCCAATCAAGTGACAGAATGCTACAATAAGACATGGTGACGCTGGTTGTCCTTCGGGGCGGGCAGCGGTTCACGGTGTGGGAGGCTGGGAATTTGATTCGGATTCGGGAGCTGTATCGGCTGCAAACCCTCAAGGGGCTTCGCCTGATTGCGGGGCGGGAGGGACTGGAGCGCACGGTCACGGCCGCTGTGCTCTTTGAATATGACCCTTCGCGGATGCAGCTGGCCGATTTTTACCGCGGCGATCTGGTTGTGACGACGCTGGCTTACGCCAGAAGCGACGAGCAGCTCATGACGCAGTCGCTGCTGGCGCTGATGAATCAGGGCATCGCGGGCCTGCTGGTCAAGACGGCGTACTTCAGCGAGCTGCCGCATTCCGTGATCGAGCGGGCGGACGAGCTGGGCGCGCCGCTGTTCCTGTTTGATGACACCTATATCGAGGAGGCCATCCTCGAGGTGACGGATCTCATCCGCGGCAAGCGCCATTTTGCGGGCTTTGAGCAGGAGATCGACGCGCTCATGCACGGCGAACTGACGCCGGAGCAGGCGCGGGAGCGGGCTGCGCGGATCGATCCGAGCGGCGAGGGCGCGTATCTCGTTTGCGCGCTGTATCCTCGGGAACGGATGCCGGAGCTTGATGAGAAGCTCTATGCGCTGCTGTGCGGCGACGCAAAGGCCGCGCGCCGTCTCGTCGTCATGGAATGGCGGCGGATGATGCTCATGCTCTGCCGTCTGGAGGCGGGCGAAGGGGAGCAGGCCGCGCAGGAGGAGATTCTCGCGCTGCTGGAGCGCGCGCAGCTTCCTGCGGACAGGCTGCTGATCGGCCTGAGCCGAGCCCGGGAGGATCAGGCCGAACTGGGCATCGCGTTCAGCGAGGGCGTCTACGCCGCGCGGGCGGCAAAGCTGGAGGGCAGGAATTGTCTGGGCGCGCAGGAGCTGGGCCTTTATGCCTGGCTGTTTCCGATGAGCGAAAACGCATTCGTCTGTGAGCAATGCCGCCGCAGTCTCGCGAGCATCCGCGCCTATGACGCGCAGAATCACGCTGCGCTGGAGCAGACGGCGCGCGTCTACGTCCGCGAGCACATGGAGGTCAGCGCCACGGCCAGGGCGCTGTATCAGCATCCCAACACCATCCGCTACCGCCTGAGCAAGATTCAGCGGCTGATGGACATGGAAGGCGACGCGCTCTTTGAGCCAATGCTCTGTTTGCTCTTCAGCTTTTCCCGTGTGCTGGGCGAGGAGGACAAGGGCGGCGCGTGAGCGCCCAGAGGAGATACAACCAGATGGAGGAACGCATGCAGCCGGGCGATGTCGTCCGGCATTTCAAGGGAAACCGCTATGAAATCCTCTGCTTTGCCCGGGATTCGGAGACGCAGGAGGAGCTGGTCGTCTATCGCGCGCTTTACGGCGAGCGGGGCGTCTGGGTCAGGCCGAAGGCCATGTTCTTTTCGCCCGTCGACAGGGAGAAGTATCCGCAGGCGCGGCAGACCTGGCGCTTTGAGCGCATCGGGGAGGCGGGCGGCGATGCCTGACATCCACGCCGCGCGCCGGGCGGCGAAGCTGACGCTGCCCGTGCTTTGCGGCTATATTTTCCTGGGCATCGCCTTCGGTGCGACGCTCGCGCAGGCTGGCTTTGGCCCATCCTGGGCGCTGCTCATCAGCACCTTCGTCTACGCGGGCAGCCTGCAATTTGTGATGGTGCCGTTTCTGGCCTCGGGCGTGTCGCTGGTGACCGTCGCGCTGACCGCGCTGATGGTGAACGCGCGGCATCTTTTTTATGGCCTCTCGCTGATCGAGCGGTTTTCGGCGATGGGCGCGATGCGGCCGTACATGATCTTTTCCCTCAGCGATGAGACATACTCGGTCTATTGCGGCATGAACGGGCAGGAGAGCGACGGCGTGATGCTGCGCGTCGGGCTGTACGACCAGCTCTACTGGATCGCGGGCTCGCTGATCGGCGCCGTGCTGGCGCAGCAGCTGCCCTTCGATCTGACGGGCATCGATTTTTCAATGACGGCGCTGTTCGTCGTGATCTGCGTCGAGCGGGCAATGAACGAAAGCGAACGGCTGCCGATGGCGCTGGGCGCGGTCTGCGCGCTGCTGAGCCTGCTGCTGCTCGGGCCGGAGCAGTTCCTCGCGCCCGCGCTGGCGGCGACGGCGCTGCTGCTGACCGTCATGGACGCACACAAGGGGGCGAAGGCATGAGCATCCATGCGCTGGCCGTGGTGGCCATCTGCGCGCTGGTGACGATTCTGCTGCGCGCGCTGCCGTTTGTCTGCTTCGGCGGGAAGCGGGGCGCGCCGCGCCTCGTGCTCGCGCTGGGGCGGACGCTGCCCGCCGCGATTATGGCGGCGCTGGTCGTCTACTGCCTCAAGGGCGTGCCCTATGGCACATTTGAAGCGGGCGCGGCGCAGCTGCTCGCGGCTACCGCAGTTGTCGCGCTGCATCTGTGGAGGCGCAACACGCTGCTGAGCATCGGCGTGGGAACGGCGCTGTATATGCTCCTGATCCGGCTGTAAAGAGCCCTTTGCATCCGCGAAACTGTGTTCGCGGAGAACCATGACGAGGTGAACGACATGAACATCATTGCGCGCGCGGCCATCGCGGTCTACGACGGGAGCGCGCTTTCGCCCATCTTCCCGGCCCGGCCCGCCAAGCCGGACGAAGGGGCCTGCGCCTATCTTTCCGCTGTGGCGGACAAGCTGATGAGCTCCGACGGCAGCCGGACGACCTGCGTCGAGCCGGGCGGCGCGCAGGAGGAGCTGCTCCGCCGGTTTCTGACGCTGCCCTTTGGGGAGGCGGCGTCGGCCTTGCTTGCGAGCATGGACGAGGCGATGCAGACGCTGGAGATCCCGCGCGAGGGCTTTGACCTGGCGGTCTTTTCCTTTGACAGGGACAATGAGCCGCATCTGTGCGTCGCGATGCTGCCCTACCGCGCGGCGGTCGTGCATCAGGTGGAGCCGGATGGGGAAAACGGCGTGCTCACGCAGCTGCTGGCGCATGGCACGGTGCTCCCGCTTGCGGGCAGCAAGGGCACGGCCGGCTTTGTGGTCAACCTCTCTACGGGGGATATCCGCCTGCGCGACACGGCCGTGCTGACAAACGTGGGCAACCGCCAGCTCTTTGGCGAGGCGCTCTTCTCGATGGCTGCGACGCGCACGACGAAGGAGGCCGTCGCCGCCGTGACGGAGATGATCGAGCAGGCGGCCCCGCCGGACATGACGCCCCAGGAGCTGCGCCCCGCGGTCAAGCGCGCGATGAGCAAATCCATCGAGGAGAAGGGCGTCATCGACGTGCAGGACGTCGCGCAGGAGGTCTTCCGCAGCGATCCTGAGCGCGAGGCGATCATCGAGCAGGTCGGACGGCAGATGCAGGAGGAGGCGCTTGAGCCGGTCATCCCGGTGGAGAACAAGCGCGTCATGGCGCAGCTGCAGAAGGTGAAGATCAAGACGGATAACGGCATCTCCATCACGCTGCCGCGCACGCTGGCGGACGACGAAAACAGCTTTGCCGTCGTGAGCAATGACGATGGGACGATTTCCATCATCATCAGCCGCGTGCAGGAGCTCAGGACGGAATAAAACAGGAATGGCTGCCCAGGGGTGGCCATTCCTGTTTTTCAAAAAGCATGATGTTTTTGCGCATCCAACCCGTCTCAATCGTAGGCTGCTTTGCAGCCTGCTCTGAGACTGATTTCTTGAGCTTGATGATCATTACGATAGGGCTGCCTGAGGGATTCATCCCTCAGACTCCCTTCTTCGCTTCGCGCGAATGAAAGCGACCTTGAATTGGATCACACCCTGTCGGGCGTCCGCTCGAGCTGACGCAGGATGCTGCGCACGATGAGCAGCGACATCACAAACGCGCAGACGTCGCTGACCGGGGCGGCGAGCTGTATGCCCGCCAGCCCCAGCAGCCGCGGAAGGATCAGCAGCGCGGGAATCAGGAAGATGCCCTGACGGGAAACGGAGATGAGCGTCGCGCGCACGCCGTAGCCGATCGACTGGGTGAACATGTTGCTCATCGTGATGAAGCCCCACAGGGGCAGCGTACACAGCTGGAGGCGCAGGGCGAGCGTGCCGATGCTGATGACGAGCGGGTCGTCGCGGCGGAAGACCGTGACGATCGGCCGGGAGAGGATCAGCGAAATCGCGCAGAGCACGAGCAGAATGCCCGTCGTCACCTTGACGCAGTACCAGAAGGCTTCCCGGACGCGGCTGTATTTCCCCGCGCCGTAGCAGAAGCCGCAGACGGGCTGGAAGCCCTGACCAAAGCCGATGACGGAGGAGTTGATGAAGAGCACGAAGCGGCTGACGATCGACATGGCGGCGATGGCTGCGTCGCCATAGGCGCCGGCGGTCGTGTTGAGCAGAATCGTCGAGACGCTGGCAATGCCCTGGCGTCCGAGGGAGGGGAAGCCATTGTAGAGGATGCGCCCGTAGATTTTGAGGCTGGGGCTGAAGCGCCGGGGATCAATCGAGATGGCGTCGGGGCGCAGGCAGGTCATCAGCAGCAGAATCGTGAAGCTGACGAGCTGAGAGATCGCCGTGGCGATGGCCGCGCCCGCCGTGCCCAGGCCGAGGCCAAAGATCAGGATCGGGTCGAGCACCATGTTGAGAATGCCGCCGGTCGTGATGCCGACCATCGCGTAGGCCGCCAGCCCCTCAAAGCGCAGCAGGTTGTTCATGACGAACGAGCACATCATAAACGGCGCGGCGTAGAAGATGTAGGTCGCGTAATCCTTGGCGTAGGGCGCGATCGTCTCCGTCGCGCCGAGGAAGCGGACGAGCCAGTCGATGCTGCTCAGGCCGAGGACGGCGATGGCCACGCCGACGAGAAAGGCCGTGAAAAAGCCGGTGGAGACGAAGCGCTTGGCGCGCTCCTCGTCGCCCGCGCCCAGGGCTTGGCTGACGTTCGTGCCGCTGCCCATGCCGATGGTGAAGGCGATGGCCTGGATGATGGCCATCGCGGAGAAGATGACGCCGACCGCGCCGGAGGCGGAGGTGCCGATCTGGCTGACGAAGAACGTGTCGGCCATGTTGTAGATGTTCGTAATGAGCATGGAGATGATCGTCGGAATCGCCATCTTCGGGATGACGCGGCTCACAGGCTCATGAAGCAGCATGTCGCTTCGCTGCTGAGGTGTCATGGGTTCACTTCCTTCTGTATGACGCTGCAAATGCTCGTATAAAGCTCCGGCCTCGGCCGCAAAGCATCGGGATTCACAGCATTTCGTCGAAGACGCAGCCGGCATCCTGCCGGTTTGGCGCCGTGAGGGTTAGAGCAGGTAGCCGATGGCGGAGAGGACGAAGCTCAGCGCGAGCGCGGCGAGCACATCGCTGACGTAATGCTGGCCGGAGAGCACGCGCAGCGCCGCGATCATGGCGCACAGCAGCAGCATGACCGCCGCGCAGGGAACGCTGGGAAAGGCGGCGATGACGGCAAAGGCGATGGCCGCCGCGCTGGCCGTGTGGCGGGAGGGCATGCTCTTGCCCTTGCCCGGGCGGTAGCGCCCGACGGGCGGCGCGCCATAGCGGTCATAGGGGCGCTGGCGGCCGATGAGCGGGCGCAGCACGGTCACCACCAGGAAGCAGGCGGCGGGCACGAGCAGCAGGCGAAGAAGCCGCCCGTCGCGTCGAAGCATCAGCGTTGTCAACGCGAACAGATACGCCGCGGCGCAGCAATAGGTCGGTACGCGCAGCCAGGCGGCGCCGCCGGGCAGGCGGTCGCAGACGCGGCGGACGGCTTGCGTCATGCGGGTATACTGGTCTTTTGTCATGGCGGCCTCCGATCGATTCCCCGGCGCGCACTTGACCGGGCGCGGCGGGACGGGTATAATGGAACAGCTGTGAAAGGATGATGATTTTGAACGAAAAGCTTCAAACGATGAAGGCCGCCATCTTTGACATGGACGGCACGTTGATCGACTCCATGCCCTGCTGGCGGCAGCTGAACGCGGAATTCGTCCGCAGCCGGGGGATTGAACCTACGCCGGAGCAGGAAAAGGAGATGTTCGCCCTGACCGGCATGCAGGTCGTGTCGTATTTCAAGGAGCGCTTCGGGCTGGAGAGCGACTTTGAAACGCTCTGCGCACAGGCATGCCGCGCGATGGAGCCCATCTATGCGGCGGGCGTGCCGCTCAAGAGCGGCGCGGGCGCGTATCTGGATCGCCTGCGCGAGCAGGGCGTTCTCTGTGTGCTGGCGACGGCGACGCCCGCGAAGCAGGCGCTCATCGCTCTCAACCGGATGGATCTCGTTCGCCGACTTGACTACATCTTCAGCACGGACCTCGTCGGCGGCAACAAGGGCGAGACGGGCTTCTATGACCGGCTTTGCGGTATGATCGGCGTGCCGAAGGAGCGCTGCGTCATGTTCGAGGATTCGCTCTACGCGATGCAGGGCGCGCGGGCGGCGGGCCTGGGCGTCGTCGGCATCACGGACAGCACGAATGCGCATGTCCGCGCGCAGATGCAGGATACCTGCGACATTGTGATCGATTCGTATGACGAGCTGGCGTGAGCCGGCCCCAAACGCCGTTTTGCGCGGCCATAAGAAAAGAGCCCTCCCTCCGCGGGAGGGTTTTTTGCCTGACTGGAATGGCTTTACGGCGGGAAAAGCGCGGCTCAGAGGATTTCCTTGAGCGTGATCGCGCAGAGCATATCGCGCGGAAACGCGGAAAGCGTGTGCATCGCCAGCGAGGAGAACGTGTTTTCCCTTTGAAGCAGATGGTAGAGGCAGGAGATGATCAGCCGCCTGTCCGGCTGCGGCGAGGCGAAGAGCACGCCGATGCGCCCGCCCAGCAGCGAGCCGAGCATCGATTCCGCCTTGTCAAGCGGCAGATGGGCGTGCAGCTCGTCGACAAAGGCGCTGAAGGTGAACACCTGCGCCGGGTTGATCTGGGCGATCTCGGCACAGAGCTCGCAGGCGCGCAGGAAATAGTCGATGCCATCCGCCCCGGGCGCGAGCTCTTCCTCGAGCAGGGAGAACAGCGGCGAGCCGGCGGCATGCGCCGTCATCGCGTTGGGGAGGCGCAAATCCGCCTCGGCCCGCGTCAGATGGACGATGAAGTCCTCCGCGCGCGAATAAAGCCCCTGCGCGTCGACCGGATCGAAGGCGTATTTCGTGCCGCGCATCTTGCCGAAGGCGCGCAGGGTGTCGTTGTAGCCGAGAATGCGGTTTCGCTGGGACAGCGCCGGGTCGAAGGTCAGCAGCCCGCCGAGCGGATGGCTCGTGCGGATATAGGTGACGTTCGGGCGGCGGGAAAACTGCGCGTGGGAGCGGTGCTTGCCGATGTCCACGGCGATGATATGCCGCGCGCCGTCGCGCACCGCCATCTCCACGGGCGTGTTGTCGCAGAAGCCGCCGTCGATGTAGCGGTCTCCGCCGATGACGGTCATGGGGAAGATGGGGAAGCAGGAGGCGCTGGCCAGCAGCCAGCTGTGCAGCGTGCCGCTTTCCATATCCTCAATGCGCTTTTCGACCATGGCCAGCGTCGGGAAGCGCGTCGTGACCAGACCGAGGCGCACCGTGCTCCTGCGCACGGCGTCCTCGTTGACGACCCGCTGGATGATGCCCGAAAGGGGCGAAACGTCGATGCCCTTCTTCTGGGCGTATCGGGTGACAAACTCGAGGAGCTTGTCCGGGTGGTCAAAGATGTTTTCCGCGTCGTCCGCGATGGACAGGCTTTCCTCGCTGACGACGTCGCTCAGGCGGATGCTGTTCCAGAGCTCCTGCGCGGCCTCCATGCTGCCCTGCGCATACATGGCCGCGTTGAGCGCGCCGACGGACGTGCCGTATACGCTGAGCGCGCGGATGCCCAGCGATTCAAGCGCGGCAATGGCGCCGATTTCATAGGCGCCCTTCGCGCCGCCGCCGCCGAGCACGAGCGCCGTTTCGGAGGGAACGAACGCCCGCATCAGGCACGCTCCTCGATGTTGGCAAGGCTGATCAGCATCTCCGCTGTCTTCTCAATGCCCATCAGAGCGGAATTGATGGAGATATCGTAATTCTGCGCCTTGCCCCATTTGAGATCGGTGTAGCGGAAATAGTGGTTGCCGCGCTCCTTGTCGGAGGTGGCGATGGCCTTGAGCGCCGCAGCCTCGTCCAGGTGGTACAGCGCCATGATGCGCTGGACGCGCGCCTCCTTCGGGGCGTGGATGAAGACGTTGATCGTATTCTGGCGGCCGGCGAGAACGTAGTCCGCGCAGCGGCCGACGATGACGGCGCTCTCCTTGGCGGCGATGTCGCGGATGACCTGCGCCTGGGAGATGAAGATCGACTCGGAGAGGGGCAGATACTGGCTGGAGAAGAAGCCGCTGGAATACGCGGCGGAGGCTGCGAGATTCTGCATCAGCCCGCTCTTGACGCGCTGCTCGTTGTTGGCGATGAACTCATCGGAGAGGCCGCTCTTCTGCGCGGCGAGGCTGATGATTTGCTTGTCGTAGAAGGCGATGCCCAGCTTCTTGGCGACGATTTCGCCAATCTGGTGGCCGCCGCTGCCGTATTCGCGGCCGATGGTGATGATCAATGGATTGCTCATGGGGGGTACCTCCTTTTTGGGAACCGGGTATGCCTGCCCGGCTTTTCTTCATTATAGCACAAAACCGCCTCCATAGAATTTGTTTTTTTTCGCGAAATGTGCTACAATCTGGAGCATACGACACGGAGGAGACGATATGGATGACAATTCGCTTGTATGATCAGGATGCGGAGCTGATGATATTTACGGCGACGGTGCGCTCCTGCGAGCGCAGGGGAGAGGGCTATGCCGTCGTGCTCGACAGAACGGCCTTCTTCCCGGAGGGCGGCGGTCAGGGCGCCGACCATGGCACGCTGGGCGCTGCGCATGTGCTCGACGCGCATGAGGTGCAGGGCGAGGTCGTGCATACGACGGATGCGCCGCTCGAGGTGGGCAGCCAGGTCGAGGGGCGCATCGATGTGGCGCGCCGGCGCGCGATGATGCAGCAGCACAGCGGCGAGCACATCTTCTCCGGCATCGTTCACAGGCTCTTTGGCTACGACAATGTCGGCTTCCACATCGGCACGGAGGCCGTCACGATGGACTTTAATGGCCCGATGACTGCGCAGGATATACTTCGCGTCGAGCTGCTGGCCAATGAGGCCGTCTGGGCGGATATCCCGGTGGAGGCCTTCGTGCCGCCGTGCGAGGAGCTGGCGCAGATGAGCTATCGCAGCAAGAAGGCGATCGACGGCGACGTGCGCATCGTGCGCATCGCGGGGGCGGACACCTGTGCCTGCTGCGGGACGCACGTCAAATCCACGGGCTGCATCGGGCAGATCAAGGTCATCGGCTGGCAGAAATACAAGAGCGGCGTGCGCGTGTCAATCCTCTGCGGCGGCAGGGCGTTGGGCGAGGAGAACGCGCTGATGGAGCAGGTTCGCCGCGTGAGCGTCGCGCTCTCGGCCAGGCAGCATGAAATCGGCGAGGCGGCGGAGCGGCTGCTCGCCGAGCGGGATGCGCTGCGCGCGCGCAGCGAGGCGCTGGGCATGCGGCTGTTTGAGATGCTCGCGCAAGCGCAGGCGGGCGAGGCTGTCCGCGTGGTCGTCTGCGACGCGCTGGCGCCGTCCCAGGCGCGCAAGGCCGCCGGGCAGCTTGCGCAGGGCGCGCGCTATGCGCTCGTGCTGATCCCGCGCGAGGTGGGCTGGAGCTTTGCGCTCTGCGCTCAGACGGAGGACGTGCGCCCCGTGGTGAAGGGGCTGTGCGCCGCGTTCGGCGGCAAGGGCGGCGGCCCGAAGGACATGGCGCAGGGCGTGCTCGAGGGCGGCAGCGAGAAGGAAATCCGCGAAAGGTTCGTCGAGCTGACAAAATAAAAAAAGGCAATCCGCCAAAGCGGCGATCAGGCTGCTTTGGCGGATTGCTTTTTGGCGCTTCAGAGCGGGTCAGGGCGCGCGCTCAGAGGTTTGCCTTGATTTTCTCGATCATTTCGGCATACTGCTCGTCGGTCAGCAGGGTCTTGCTGGGGTTCATGGCGAACACGCCGCCCCACTCATAGCCGTCCCTGTACTTGGGCACGAGGTGCATGTGCAGATGGCAGCCGGTATCGCCGTAGGCACCGTAGTTGACCTTGTCGGGGTGGAAGGCGGCGTGAATCGCCTTGGCGGCGCGATTCACGTCCGCGAAGAAGGCGTTGCGTTCCTCATCGCTGATGTTCACGATCTCGCTGACGTGATCCTTGTAGGCGACGATGCAGCGGCCGGGATGGCTCTGCTCCTTGAAGAGAATCAGCGTGCTGACGCTGAGCTCGCAGATGACGATGCCGAAGGCGTCGAGCAGCTCGCCGCGCATGCAGTAGCCGCAGTTTGCGTCTTTCATGGGTAATATCCTCCTTGTTGGCGGCCGGATAGGGCCGAATGCTGCCTCTATTATAGCATGGGACGCGCGCGGACGCAACGAAAAAGCCCCGGGCAAGGCCCGGGGCGGGAAAAGAACCGGCAATCAGTACTGCAGCTTCTGGATGGCCTCCCAGCCATCGAGGATGGCCTCCTGATGACTGGTGGCGTAGGGGCCGATCGCCTTGGCCGCGTCCATCGAGATGGGGAAGTGGACGCAGAGGTGGCCGTCGAAGTTGTTGTCGCTCAGATGCTGCGGCGAGTGGGGCACGTCGTGGGTGGAGCCGATATAGGTCTTGCCGTCGGAGAAGGTGACCCAGACCACCTTGGGCGTCCAGGTCGTCTGCCCGCCGAAGGCCTTGAGCATGATCGCGGTATCCTCGGCCGTGGCGGGCTCGGCGTCCATATGTGCGTCCTTCGTCATGATGCGCAGGCGCCAGGAGTACCCGGTCTTGGGATCGTACACGGTGCAGTATTCGCCGTTGCTGTACTTGGTGCGCCAGGTGTAGAAGTTGGAGTAGAGAACGCTCGAGGCCTTCGCGGTGAGGCTGGAGCCGGAGGACGAGGCGCTAGAGGAGGAGCCTGTCCCGTTGCTGATGTCCGCGTTGATCGCGGCGAGCGTTCGGGCACCGGCGATGCCGTCGGCGGTCAGGCCCTTCGACTTCTGGTAGGCCACGACGGCCTCCTGCGTCTTGTCGCCGAAGTTGCCGGTCTTGTTGCCGTTATAAAAGCCCAGCGTCGTGAGCATGGTCTGCAGCTTGAGCACCTCGCTGCCGGAGGAATTCTTCTGCAGCGTGACCGTCGTATCCAGCTTCGCAGAAGAGCTGGACGAGGAGGACGAGCCGGTAGAAGTTGAGCCGGAGGACGAGGAGCCGGAGAGCTTGCTCTGGATTGCGGAGAGGGTCTTCGCGCCGGCGATGCCGTCGGCGGACAGGCCGTTTGCCCGCTGGAAGTTATAGACGGCCTCCTTGGTCAGGTTGCCGAAGTTGCCGGTGACGGAGCCGGTGTAGTAGCCCAGCGCCTTGAGGTTGGTTTGCAGCGTGCGCACGGCGTCGGACTGCGTGCCATACTTGAGCACAGAGGAGCTCGAGGTGCTCGAAGAAGAGGAGGAGGTGCCCGACGAGGAGGACGACGCGCTCAGCGCCGTGGCGATCTTCGCCAGGGTCTTCGCGCCGGCGATGCCGTCGGCGGTCAGGCCGTTCTTTTTCTGGAAATTCATGACGGCGGCTTCGGTCTTGGAGCCAAAGTGGCCGCTGACCGTGCCGTTGTAATAGCCCAGCGCCGTCAGATCCTGCTGAAGCTTGCGGACGGCATCGCCCTGGCTGTCATAGCGCAGGATGGAGCTGTCCGCCGCGGCGGAGGAGGAAGAGGAGGAGCCGGAGGAGGACGAGGCGGTGATGCCGGAGGCCTCGAAGAGGGCCTTGATCGTGTCCTCGCCGGCGATGCCGTCGTCATTCAGCGCGTATTTCTTCTGGAAGGCCTTGACGGCGGCCTGCGTCTTGCTGCCGTAATGGCCGGTGATCTCGCCGGAATAGAGCTTGAGCTGCTTGAGCGCAGTCTGAATCGTCGCGATTTCATCGGCTTCGTCGCCGAGCGTATAGCTCTGCGCGTATGCAAGGACGCATACGCTCATCATGAGCGCCGCGAAAACGACAATGAACCACTTTTTGTTAGACGCACCGAATTTCATGAGGGCATGCGTCTCCTTTCATCTCAACTGTGTAACCAGTTTATTACAGCTTGTAACATTTGTCAAGATGAATTTTAAGAATTGAAGACGCGAATTCACAGATTTTGGCGAAAGGGTGTCGAAAACAGCGGCGAATAGCGCAAAACACCGTCTGCGTCGCGCGCGCTGAGGAAGACGTGCGCCTGCGCGGCGCAAAAGAGCGCAGTCTCTGGCGCGCCGAGCGCGCACAGCGTATCCTCCTGCGCCCAGGCGTGTCGCGCCAGCGTCACATGAGGGGTGAATGGCCCGGGGTCGGCGGGCAGAGCCTGCGCGCGCAGCGCGCTGATGAGCGCGTCGTGGAGCGTGTCGAGGCAGGGCATGCTGTCATAGCGCAGCACGAGGATGCCGTTTTGGCTCCGGCCAAAGAGCGCGGCGCCCGTGGGCGTGAGACAGGGCGCGGGAAAGGCCTGCGCGCAGCGCGCAAGCGTTTGCTGCGCCTGCCAAAGGCGCTGGGGCTCCACCTCGCCCAGGAACGCCAGCGTGACATGGTAATTCTCTGCGGGGACATACCGCCCGGGCACGGCGGACTGCGCCTGCGCGGCGAAGGCGGCGACGGCCCGGCGGGCCGGATCGGGCAGGGAGAGGCCGAAGAAAAGCCGCATGCGCAGCGCCTCCTTTGAAAACGGGAAAGTTGCAGTTGCGGATATTGTAGCACGGCTGGCCTGCTGCGGACAAGTATGTTATAATGAAGCGACTTTATCGCGCCGAGAGGGACGCGCCGGGCTGGGGCGGCGTTCGGAATGAATCTGACTGGAAGGGCGGCCGGCCCTGCGCCGGCTCAATGGGGAAGCACATGTTTACACTCACGCAGGCCCGCAGGGCTATCAACAATACGGCGTTCTTTGCGCGCGGGCGCGCCTATGCGGACGAGGGGCGCGTTCGGAATCTGCGCGTCGACACGATAGGCTCGCGGCTTGAATGCAGCGCGACCGTGCGCGGCCACGGCGAGTATTACAGCGTCTCGTTTGTCTACGACCAGGAGACGGAGACGTTCCCTTCCTGCGAATGCGACTGTCCCGCGTATATGCGCGCCGAATTTGGCTGCAAGCACGTCGCGGCGGCGATGATCGCGCTGTGCCGGGGGGAACAGCAGAGCGTGTCGGCAGGACCGACCGCCGCCTCCAGGCGCGAGGGATCCGGCGGCCTGCGGGCACGGCTGGAGCAGTACCGCCGCATGAAGGAGGAGCGAGAACAGGCGCTTGAGCAGCGCCGCCTGCAGGAGGAGCGCGAGCGGCGGGATCGGATTCGCCGCGAGGAGGAGGAGCGCCTGCGCCTTAAGGAGGAGCAGCGCCGCCGCTTTGTGGATGGCCTTGTGGCGGGCGGCATGCGAAGGGGCGCGCAGAGCCAGGAGAGCGTGCGCCTGTTTCCGACGCTGCACGTTTCGGAGGATAAGGTTCAGCTGGAGCTGCGCATCGGCCGCAGGCGCGCCTATGTCGTGCGAAACTTTGACGAATTTGCGCAGCGGATGCGCGACGGACAGGCGGCGGTCTACGGCAAGGAGCTGACCTTTTCCCACAAGGAGACGGATGTCGAGGAGCGGGACAGGGCGCTGCTTTGGCAGATCGTCGCGCTCTCCGAGCGCATGGAGACGCGCGCGGGCCGGCTGCTGCTTCAGGGCACGAACCTCGATCAGGTGATGCGCCTGCTGTGCGGGCGGGAGGTCGACTGCGAATTTGGCGGGCAGAACCGCCGCATGACGGTGGAGGCGGGCGAGGGTGCGCTGCGCGTCGCCCTGCGGGAGCAGGACGGGAGGACGATCCTGCAAGTCGGCGCAGAGCGGGTGGTTACCGGCGCGGCGGGCGCGTATTTTCTCCTTCCGGAGGAGGGGAAGCTTCTGTGCGCCTGGGGCGAGCGCTTTGACGGCCTGCGCAGCCTGCTGGCCGTGCGCGAGAGCTATCCCGACGGACTGCCGCTGGAGGGGGAGCAGCTGGATGCCGTCTGCACGCGGCTGCTTCTGCCTGTCGCAGGGCGGATTGACCTGGCGGAGGGAGCGGCGCTGCTGGCCGAGCACACACCGATGGCGCTGGCCGTGCGCTTTCGCGTCGACATGGATGACGAGGGCCGGCTGACCTGCCGCACGGAGTTTGATTACGGCGGGCGCGTGCTGCTGCCCACAAGCGAGGATGGAGAAATCCGCCGCGACCGCTATGCCGAGCAGGAGGCGATGGAGGCCGTAAGCGCGCGCTTCCCGATTGCTCTGCCTACCGGCGAGCGGGCGTTTGAGGGCGACGACGAGGCGGTCTACGCGCTGCTGACGCAGGAGCTCTCCGCGCTGTGCGCCTGGGGCGAGGTGCTCATCGCCGAGCGTCTGGCGAAGATGAACGTGCAGCGGCCGCGGACGATGACCTTCGGCCTCTCGGCGGCGGGAGAAGCGCTGATCCTGAAGGCCGATCTGGGCGGCTTTACGCAGGAGGAGTTGGGGAGCGCCTATACGGCCTACCGGCAAAAGCGCCGCTTTGTCCGCCTGGAGGACGGCACCTTCCTCTCCGGCGAGGCGCTTTCGCAGGCGGCGGAGGCCGCGCAGCTGCTCGACGGGCTGGACACGACGGCAGAGCAGGCGCAGGCGGGCGCCGACCTGCCCGCGAGCCGGGCGATGTACCTGGAGGAGGCGCTCAAGGACAGGCCGGAGATGAAGCTGAGTGCCCCGGGCGAGCTGCGCTCCTGGATGGACAAGCTCAAGAGCGCGCAGACGGCGCGGGCGCAGCAGCCCGCGGGGCTGGCCTGCACGCTGCGCGGCTATCAGCTCGAAGGGCTCTCGTGGCTGTGCGCGCTCAGCGGCGAGGGCTTCGGCGGCATCCTGGCCGACGACATGGGCCTGGGCAAGACCGTGCAGGCGCTGGCGCTGCTGCTGTGCGAAAAGGAGCGCGGCGAGAGGCTGCGCGCGCTGGTCGTCTGCCCGGCGTCGCTTCAGCTCAACTGGCTCGCCGAGGCGCGCAAATTCGCGCCGGAGCTGACGGCCTGTGCGCTGATGGGCGGCGCGGCGGAGCGACGGGCGCTCATTCAGGCGGAGCAGCCGGCGGAGCTGACGATCGCCTCCTATGATCAGGTGCGCCGGGACGCGGCGCTGTATGAGGGCATCGAGCTGTCCCATGTGCTGCTCGACGAGGCGCAGTACATCAAAAACGCCGCCTCGCAGGCAGCCAGATCGGTCAAGACGCTGCACGCCCGCCACCGGTTTGCGATGACCGGCACGCCGGTGGAAAACCGGCTCAGCGAGCTCTGGTCGATCTTTGATTTCCTGATGCCCGGCTATCTGCAAAGCTACAAGAAATTCAAGGAGCGCTTCGAGGGGCCGATCGTCCGGGACGGCGACGAGGAGGCGCGCCGCCATCTGCGGCTGCTCGTCGCGCCGTTCATCCTGCGCAGGATGAAGCGGGACGTGCTTGACGACCTGCCCGAAAAGGTCGAAACCCTGATGACCAGCGAGATGACCGCAGAGCAGCGCAGGCTTTACGCGGCCTACGCCGCGCGGCTGATGGACGAGGCCGAGGGCGGTCTGGCCGACGCGCAGGACCGCATGCGCATGCTCGCCGGGCTGACGCGCCTGCGCCAGCTCTGCTGCGATCCGCGGCTGTGTCTGGAGGATTATGCGGGCGGCTCGGGCAAGCTGGAGCAATGCGTCGAGCTGGTGCGCGACAGCCTTGCGGGCGGGCACAGAATTCTGCTCTTCTCGCAGTTCACCTCGATGCTCGAGCTGCTGCGCCAGGCGCTGACCGAGCAGGGGCATCATGTTCTGCTGCTGACCGGCGAGACGCCCAAGGAGGAGCGCCTGCGCTTGGCGAACGCCTTCAACGCCGGCGAGGGCGACGTCTTCCTCATCTCGCTCAAGGCGGGCGGCACCGGCCTCAACCTGACCGGCGCGGACGTCGTCATCCACTACGACCCTTGGTGGAACACCTCCGCGCAGAATCAGGCAACCGACCGCGCCTACCGCATTGGGCAGACCCGGGGCGTTCAGGTGTTCAGCCTCATCGCCGCGGACACGGTCGAGGAGCGCATCCTCAAGCTGCAGCAGGCGAAGACGGAGCTCAGCGACGGCGTCCTCTCCGGCGAGGAGACGCTCTTCAACCTCGATACCGAGGTGCTTCGCGGGCTGCTCAAAGGCTGAGTGCGCCGGCATGACGAAAAAGAGATGGTTGATCCTGCTTTGCAGATTGGCATGGAACAGGCATCAAAGGCTGACCGCGTCGATCAGCGCGGCGCATTCGAGCGGACGCTCGCGCACATGGGGTGCAGCGGCCTGCCAGATCGTTTCGATGGCCTCGTCAAAGCGCCCCTGTGGGCGAAGCGCCTGCGCGATGCGCAGCGCATGCACGAGCAGCGCGGCGGGTGAGGGCAGCTCGCTGTCGCACAGCGCCGGCACGCGGGGAAACCACGCGGCGGCATCCTCGGGCGTATGCATGACCAGCCCGTCCGGGCGGACGAACGCATGGAGCGCCGCGCTGAGCAGGCGCAGCCCGCCGGCGGCATAGTCGCCCATGCCCTCCCCGCGCCCAAGGGAGAGCATCGCCAGCGCAAGCGCGGCGCTTGCCGCGCAGGTGGCCTGCGCCAGCAGCGGGCTGACGGGGGAAATGGAGGCGGGCAGCCCCGTGAGCGCGCCCCGCGCCGTGGGCAGACCGGAAAGCTGCGTGACGGCGCGCTGGGCGGCGAGCAGATAGCGCGGCTCGCCGAGCTTCTGCCCACATTGGGCAAGGACGGCGGCGGCGAGGGCGGCGTCCGCGACGAGCAGCCAGGGCGCGGGCGTCTGCCGGGCGCGGGCCGCGCGCACGCGCAGCAGCGCGGGGGAGACGCGCCGAAGAAACGCGGCATCCTCCGGCGTGAGCGAGGGGCTGAGCGTCGGGCAAAGCGGCGCCTCCTCCTGTGGCGAGGGACGGCGGCCCGTTTCAGGAACGGGGGAAAAGCGGCTGGGCGTGACGTCGGGCTCGGGCGGCGTGTGCTGGCGAAGCAGGCCGAGCAGACGGCAGGCGCGCAGTCCATCCTCACTGCCCAGCGCGGCGCAGACCTGCTGGGGCGAGAAGGCATACGTCTCCCTTTCGGCGTGCAGGAAGGGGGAGAACGCGCCTCCTGTTGCGGGAAAGAGGCTGATGACCGAGCCGAGCGTGAGCAGGGCCTCGCTGCGCCGTCCGCTCTCCAGCAGAATCAGCGCGAGCATCGCGTTGACGCCCAGCGGCTTTTCCGGGACGAAGACGCGCCAGTCGTCCGTCAGCGTCGCGCGGAAGAAGAGGCCGTCGAGCGGGTCGTAGAGCGCGGAGGTGAGCATCGCGTCAAGCGAGCGGGAGAGCGCGCCGTGCGCCGCGTGGCTGCCCCGGACAGCCTCATGCTGCAAAAAGCGCAGGCCGCAGACGAAGGGCGTCTTGGTCTGCCCGAAGCCGCCGCTCGCCTTGTCCTCCACGGCCAGAAGCGCGCGGGAGAGGTCGTGCGCGGCGTCCGAAGGCGTATAGGGCTTGCGCAGCGGCTGTGCGCGCAGGGAGCGGATGACCTGCGCGGCCTGACCGGTCAGCGCGGGCAGGTTCTGCGAAAAGCGCCTGTCCGCCTGCGTGAGCCAGACGAACAGGCGCGCGGGGTCGAGCGCGAAACCGGGCGGCGGCAGCGGCGCGGCGAGAAACGGCCGGCCGTCGCTGAGCAGCAGCGCGCACAGCGGCAGCGCGCCCTCCTGGGAGAAGAGCACGCCGGCGCGCTGGCAGAGCAGCTCCACATCGGGCCGCTCGCCGGGCAGCAGGCGCACGGGGATCGTCCGCTCGGCGAGATGCGCCGCGACGGCGGGATCGGCGAAGGCCTCCGTCAGCTCCCCGATGACGAGGAAGACGGGCACGCTTCGGCGATAGGCCGCCTCGAAGGCGGCCGTGTCAAACGGCGAAAACGGCGGCAGACCGCCCGGCGCCTCCTGTTGAGCGGGCGCGGCGCTTATGGGCTGCTCGGGAGGAAGGACGGGCATGCCCGTGGAAGGGGGAACAGAAGAAACGCGCATGGTGCGGCCTCCTTTCGGATGGTCTCATCTTGCGCGTTTTGATGCGGTTTTATGCCGCGCCCTGCGCGGCGTCAGGCCCTTGATTCCTCTGCGGCGTCGCCGATCGTGCGCCGGAATGGCCAGCTCGCCTCCTCAATGGCGATGTCGCGGTGGGTGACATTGACGGTCTGGCCGAGCTGGCGAAGATGCGCGCCGAGCGCTTCACTGATGGCGACGGAGCGATGCGCGCCACCCGTGCAGCCCACGGCGATCATCAGCCGGCGCTTGCCCTCGCGCTGATACAGCGGAATCAGGTAGTCGACCATGCCGTAAAGATGCGTGAGAAATTCAGCGGTTTCCGGCTTGCCCAGCACATAGTCGCGCACGGGCGCTTCAAGCCCCGTGCAGGCGCGGATCTCGCGGATGTAATAAGGATTGGGCAGAAAGCGCACGTCAAAGACGAGGTCGCTCTCGCGGGGAATGCCGCGCTTGTAGCCGAAGGACATGATCTCCACGCGCATGGCCTGTGCGGCTTCGCCGCGCAGAACCAGGTCGTCCAGCTGCGCAAAGAGCTCCTTGGTGCGCAAGCCGCCTGTGGAGAGCACGAAGCTGGCATGCTCGCGCAGCGGCTGAAGCAGCTCACGCTCCAGGCGGATCGCGCTTTCCAGCGAGCGGGCTTCGCGGGCGAGCGGATGCTCGCGGCGGGTCTCCTTGTAGCGGTCAATCAGCGTCTCGTCGTCCGCCTCCAGGAAGACGATGGAGACCTCATGGCTGCCCGAGCCCGATTCGATGGCGCGCAGCACGGCCTGCGGATCAAACAGCGCGCCGCTGCGCGAGTCGACGCCCAGGGCGACGGGCTTGTCCGGCTCGACCTTCTCGCACAGCAGGAAGGCCTGCTCCAGGAGCATCGGCGGCAGATTGTCCATGCACAGAAAGCCGATATCCTCCAGGTGGCGCAGGGCGCTCGTCTTGCCCGCGCCGGAAAGACCGGTGACAATCAGAAATCTCATGAAGTGTTCCTTTCCCCTGACGGGTTTCCTCCGTATGAAGTGGCGGCGGCGCTCAGGCACGAGCGTCCTCGCCGAGAATGCGGACCTCCGGCTCCAGCATGACGCCGGTTTCCCTGTACACGCGCTCTGCGACGGTCTGCATCAGCGCGAGAATGTCTGCCGCCGAGGCATGGCCGAGGTTGACGATGAAGCCGGCGTGCTTTTCGCTCACCTGCGCGTCGCCCACGCGAAGAGCGCGCAGGCCGCAGTCGTCGATCAGCTTGGCGGCAAAGAGCCCCTCCGGCCGCTTGAACGTACTGCCGGCGCTGGGGTATTCGAGCGGCTGCTTGTCGCGGCGGGCGGCGGCGAGCGCCTCCATCCGCGCGCGGATGGCCCCGGGGTCGCCGGGCGAAAGCTGCAGCGTCACCTCCGTGACGACGACGCGCGCGTCCATCATGGCGCTGCGGCGGTAGGCAAAGCCGAGCGCGTCGCCCTCAAAGCTCAGCGGCTTGAGATCGGAAAGCGCAAGGGTCTGCACCCGTGTGACAACGTTGGCGAGCTCACTGCCGTAGGCGCCCGCGTTCATGATGACGCCGCCGCCGACCGTCCCGGGGATGCCTGCCAGCTCGGCGAGGCCGCCAAGGCCCTCGCGCAGCGCCATCTGCGCGCAGGCGCCCAGCGTCGCGCCGGCCTGCGCGATCAGGCAGTCGCCCTCGCGGCGGATGGCGGAAAACGGCGAGGCGACGCGCAGCACGAGCCCGCGGATGCCGCCGTCGCGCACGAGCAGGTTGGAGCCGTTGCCGATGACCGTCGCGGGCACGCCGCAGCGGCGCGCGGCGCGCAGCGCGATGCCGATCTCCTCCACGGAAGCGATGTTGACCAGCACATCCGCCTCGCCGCCGACGCGGAAGGTCGTATAGCGGGACATGGGAGCGCGGGGGAGAATGCGATCCGGCGCGAAGCCGGACTGCACAAGGGACTTGATCAGCGCGTCCATGAAAGCCTCCTGATTTCGCAAACAAGTATCCTCATTGTACCCGAAGTCAGCCGCAAAGACAAGGGCAAATCGGGACATGCCTGCACAAGCGTATGCCTCTGGCGGCGAAAAGATGCGAGGGACGGGCGCGGCGATCATGGAGCGGCAGAGGCACCGGCAAAGATTTTCCCAAAATGGGAAGAAAGGGGCGGTCGCTTTCGTCGTTTCCAGGGTACGATCAGAAAGGGGAGAGATTGAAATGAACAGGAAGAAAGGTATTGCTTCGCTGGCGGCGCTTGGGCTGCTGCTGGCCTGGACGTCCCTGGCGCTGGCGCAGGGGACGGCGTATGTCGCGGGCGGCAGCGCGGACCGCGTCCATCTGCGCGCGGAGTGCTCGACGCAGGGAACGTCGATGGGCCTGTATTTCACGGGGACGCCGGTTGAGGTCACGGGGGATGCGGGGAACGGCTGGTCGGCGGTCGTCATCGGCACGCAGAACGGCTACATGATGACCCGCTACCTGAGTGGGACGCCGGTCGACTCGCTGATGCCGACGGGCATCATTTCGCCCAGAAATGCCGGCTCACGGGTCAATCTGCGCGGCGAGCCCATTGCGGACGCGCCCGTGCTGGGGACGCTGAAGGACGGCGCAGCCGTGAGGGTCTACGGCGAGACGAAGGGCGGCTGGTATTTCGTTGACGCGGGCGGCAGACAGGGCTACATCAAAAACACGCTCGTGACGCTTGGAGACGCGGTCTCTGCGGGAGACGCGGTCTCTGCGGGAGACGCGCCTTACCCGGGCAGCGCGCAGGGCGGAACGGCTTCCTCGGGCGGCGCGCAGCTTGTGCAGACGCTGACGCTTGACGAGGGCGGCCGCCGCATCCTCGTCGAGGTGACGCGGCTCGGCGAGAATCCCGGATACGGCGAGGCGACGTACAGCGTGCGCGTGGAGACGCAGGGCACGACCACGCAGAGCTTTGTCTACACGGGCGGGCGCATGGATGAATACTGGAAGGCGGTGTATCCGACCGACGTGAACATGGACGGTTACCCCGACCTGCTGCTGATGGGCATCGCGGGGGCGTCGGACGCCTTCGGCACGCATTACCTCTACGAGCCTGTCTCGGGGCGGTTTGTCGAGCATGGCGAGCTGGCGGATTTCTCTGTCTATCGCTGCACGCTCTACCCGCAGACGGGCTATGTGCTCAACTATCTGCATGACGGCGCGGCGACCGGTAGCTATGCGCTGTACCAGTGGCAAAACGGGCTGCTTGTGCAGCTTGCGCGCGCATCGATGCTGCCCCCGGAAGCCGGTATCACCAGCGACAAGCTCCAGGCGAAGGCGGAGAGGCTTGTCCGCGGCGCGTGGCAGACCGTCTATGACGAGACGTTTGACCTTGACGACGAAGCGTGGCAGGCGCATGATGCCGCCCTCCTCGCCGCGCTTTGGAGCGGCATTGAACCGGGGGAAGGACGGCCGATTTTAGAGGCGATTCACTGAGGGGTGAGAGCGCGAGGTGTCATCGATGTGAAGCAAGTGGCGGCTCGGCAACGGGCCGGATTCGGAGACAAGATCAAAAGGCGCCGTCTCAAAATGGCTGAATCAAGCCATGAGAGACAGCGCCTTTTGGTGGTCTGTACTGGACTCGAACCGTTGCCCACGGCCTGAAACCGCCACAGGCGGCGGCCAGTGGTCAACCTCCATCGATGTGAGGCGAGACGCGGCAACGGACAAGATTTGAAGAAAAGAAAACACCACCCGTGAAGGGTGGCTATTTGGTGGTCTGTACTGGACTCGAACCAGTGACCCCATCGATGTGAACGATGTGCTCTACCAACTGAGCCAACAGACCATATCGCTGAGAACAGAATAGATTATAGCATGCAGAAAAGAGAAAGTCAACCCCTGAAATTGAAATTTCCGGGGACGGCGTTACTGGACGCCGTCTCCGGAAGGTGCTCAGGCTTTCGGAAAGCGGAAGATGAAGGTCGTGCCTTCACCCTCCTTGCTGTGGACGTCGATCCTGATGGCGTGACGCCGGGCGATCTCCTGGACGATGGCCAGGCCGAGGCCCGTGCTCTCGCGGGAGGCATCGTGGGTATGATGGAACCGGTCGAAGATGTGCGGCAGATCCTGCGCGGCAATGCCTGTACCCTCGTCAGAGATGTGAATTTCCGGGTTTTCGCCCTGAATGGATAGCCGAACATGCCGGCCGGACGGCGTGAATTTGACGGCGTTGTCCACGACGGCGAGAAGCATCTGGCGCAGGCGCGTGTAGTCGCCGCGGAAAGGATAGGCGCGGTCGGGCTCCTCACAGGAGAGCAGCACGCCCTTGCGCTCACACAGCGCGTTGGCGCTCATCGCCACGTCGCCCAGCAGCTCGCGCAGATCGAGATCGGCCATCGTGAGCGAAAACTCGAGACTTTGCAGCCGGGAAAGCTCGAGCAGATCCTGAATCAGGCGCTGGAGCCAGCGGCTTTCCTCGATCATCTGCGCGTAATAGGCGCGCACGCTCTTTTCATCCGAAATCACGCCGTCGCTGAGCGCTTCAAGCGAGCCGCGGATGACCGTCACCGGGGTCTTGAGCTCATGGGAGATGTTGGAGAAGAATGCCTGCTGCTGGCTGCGCAGCTGCTCGTCGCGGCGGCGGGATTCCTCAAGCCGCTCGGCGAGGATATCCATCGAGCGGGCGAGAGAACCGATTTCGTCCTTCTGGCGCACGCGGGTGCGCGTTTCGTAGCGGCCGCTTGCCAGCTCCAGGGCGACCTTTTGCAGCGAGGAGATCGGCCTGGTGAACTGATGGGAGAAGACGAGCGCCAGCAGCGCGGAGAGCAGGAACGCCGCCGAGCAGCTGACAAACAGCGTGGTGCGGCTGGGCGCCTGCGTGAAGCCCAGCTCGCGCAGCGTCGATTCCAGCAGCACAACGCCGAGCACACGGCTCTGCGCATTCATGATCGGCATGCAGGCCGTCAGGTGCGTTTCACCGCCGTCCTCGGCCTGAATAAAGGGGGTCTTTCCCATAAAGCCCAGCGCGATGGTCTGCTCGATATAGGCGGGCAGGAGCGGATTGGTCAGCTTCTGCACGACGCCGTCGAAATAGCCGGTGACATTGTGGCTCGTGTCGATCAGGTAGACGTTGCAGCTCGTGATCTGCTCGATGAGCGCCATGTAGGGCGCAAGCGTGTCCTCGCTGACGATGAAGCGCGTGTCGTCGAGCGACTCATAGCTCGATGGCGCGATCAGCTCCGAGAGATTCTGCGAGATGGCGTAGGCGTCGCGCTGCATCGACTGGCTGTAATGCGTGATCATCTGCCGGCGCATCAGCGCGGTATAGAGCAGATTCAGGATGATGGTAAAGGCGATGAGCAGCAGCGCAAAGAGGCGGAAGAGGCGAACCGTCATGGAGCGGCGGTGCTTGATACGCTCTGTCATGGCAGTGTCCTCTCGAATTTGTAGCCAACGCCCCAGACTGTCGCGATGGTAAAGAAGTCGTGCGGATAGGCGTCGAGCTTCTGGCGCAGGCGCTTGATGTGGGAATCGACGGCCCGGTAGTTGCCCACGTGCTCATAGCCCCAGACAAGGGTGAGCAGGTTGTCGCGCGTGAATACGCGTCCCGGGGAGGAGGCGAGCGTGTAGAGCAGCTCGATTTCCCGGCGCGTGAGGCTGAGCTTGTGCCCATCCAGCGAAACGCTCAGCGAGGGCAGGTGGATGGAGAGCGTGCCGATGACGAGCGTCTCATCGGTCGATGCGGCGGGCAGGCGGCGCAGCACGGCGCGGATGCGCGCCATGACCTCACCGGGCGAGAACGGCTTGATGATGTAATCATCCGCGCCGATGTCCAGGCCGAGGATGCGGTCGGCATCCTCGTCGCGCGCGGTGATCATCAGAATGGGCACGCTCGACACGCTGCGGATGCGCCGGCAGACCTCCAGGCCGTCGATGCCCGGAAGCATGATGTCCAGCAGGATGAGCGAGGGCGCGGCGGCGTCAAAGAGGGAGAGCGCCTCCTCGCCGCTGCGCGCGGGCAGGCAGGTCCAGCCCTCGGCCTTGATATATCGGGTCAGGATTTCGAGAATCTGTTCGTTATCGTCGACGACGAGAATCGGGTTCATGCGCAGGGCCTCCGTTTCCTGAAGGGCGGGCGAGGGATGCTTCCAGGCCGCCGGGCAGGGGTTTGAGCAGGGGACGGGCGTTTCTATCCTTCCCGGGCCGGAGCGGTTTTGTGCGCCCCGGCTGCGGACAAAAAGCCCGGACTGGCAATGTTATTGTAGGGGCTTTGCGCGGGATTGTCAATTTTGATTGACAATTTCGGGAAAGCGCCCAAAAAGCCACACTTTTGCCATAATCGAACGCTACAATCAAGAGACCATCCGGAAGGAGGGCTTTTTAAATGAAACTTTTTTTTGTGTCCGTGCTCCTTGCGTGCGTGCTGATGGGCAGCGCGGCGGCCGGCGAGGCCGTCTATTCCGACGGCATTTACCGCGGCTTTTATTACGACGGCGGCATCGAACAGATCGCGATCCAGTTTGAGCTGCGGGGCGGGGTGTTTGATTCCATCGTCTACAGGGGCGTCAAATACAAGGACGGCGACTACATGAGCGAGGACGCGAGCGACGCGCAGAAGGCGACGCTTGACCAGTACCGTCAGCTGGCGGACTATCTGATCGGCAAGGGCGTCGACGCGATTGACGATCTGTACAGCCCCTACGACATTGTCGAGGACGTCGACGCGGTCACGACGGCGACGATGCAGTCCTCCAAGCTCATCTCCGCGCTCTGGGACGGGCTCAACCGCCATCCCTACAAGCTGGTGGATACGACGAAGCTGCCCGCGGCTGAGCCCTATGCGGACGGCGTCTACCGCGGCTCCTACATGGAGGACGGCGGCGAGCAGGTCGCGCTGGAATTCACCGTCGAGGACAACCGCTTCACGGAGATTCACTACCGGACGCTTTCCTATAAGAATGAGGATTACCTGAGCGAGGAGGCGCCTGACGGCGTACGCCAGGTTGCCGCACAGTTTGAGGAGCTGATTGCGTATCTGGTTGGCCGGCCGGTTGCCAGTGTGAACGACCTCTATCTGCCCGGCGAGATTGTCGCGGACACGGATGTCTCCAGCGGCGCGACACTGCGCGCACCGAAGGTCATCTCCGCCATCTGGGATGGGCTGGGGCGGCATACCTACAGAATTGACTGAACGGCGCATAAATAAAATGTGTTTCTTTTGATTCTTGTCCAAAAAAACACACTTTTGCCACAAATCCCCATTATAATGTAAAAAAAATCCAAAGCCCCCGATGCGGGGCGGAGGATGAGTGGGAAAAGGAGAGATGATCCATGAAGAAGATCCTTTCTGCCGCTGTGCTGGCGGCGCTGCTGCTGTGCCTGGTCATCCCGGCGATGGCTGAGGGCGTTCAGATCGGTCAGGTTGAATATGCCGCGCATGGCACGAAGTGCTTTGCGGTGCTGACCGTGGCGATGCAGGACGGCGTGATCGCCGACGCCTACATCGACGAGTTCCAGTTCATGGCTGCCGACACGAGCGTGGGCGTGCCCAACAGCGACGCCGACTTCGGCACGAGCTATCCCGAGGGCAAGGTGCTGGCCTCCAAGAAGGTCAACGCCGCGCAGTACAGCGCGAACATGGCCGAGAAGGCCGGCTCTACCGTCGCGCTCGACGCGAACTACGCCGCGATTGAAGCCTTTGTGACCGGCAAGACCATTGCCGAGCTTGAGGCTGCTGTCGAGGGCAAGACCGCTGAGGAGATGGTCGACGCTGTCACCGGCTGCACGCTGGTGGACACGCTGGGCTATGTCAACGGCCTGATCGAGGCTGCGAAGGCTGCGCAGTAAACCGCAAATGGCCTGAAGGCTCCCATCCGGGAGCCTTCTTTCTGTTTGCGGCACAACAAACCACTGCCAAGTCACTTTCCAAGATGGAATCGATGAAAAGTCATTTGGGAAAAACTTTCTGTCGAAAAACCACACTTTTGACATAAGTGCCGCCTATAATGCGAGCTATCGACAGGCGGCTTCAAGCGGGAGGCCGCCAGGATACGACTTCAAATGGAAAGAAAGGAAAGACACCATGAAGAAGATTCTCTCTGCCATCATCCTCGCTGCGCTGCTGCTGACCGTCGCGACCGGCGCGCTCGCCGCCACCGGCTTGGGCACCGTGACCGCCGTCTCCTGCACCGCCGCCACCGCCGACGCGGCCGGCTCCGTCGAGGTCGACACCACCGTGTGCGCCGTGACGATCGACGAGGAGGGCAAGATCACCTCCATCAGCTTCGATGTCGTGCAGAGCAAGGGCACCTTCGACGCGACCGGCGCGCTGACCTGCGAGGCCACCATGGCGCCCCAGAGCAAGAAGGAGCTGGGCGAGGGCTACGGCATGGGCAAGTATTCCCCCATCGGCAAGGAGTATGACGAGCAGATGGAGGCCCTGGAGGCCTGGTGCATCGGCAAGACCGTCGAGGAGATCACCGGCATGACGCTGGAGGCGGGCGTGGCGACCGACGCCGACCTGGTCAGCGGCTGCACTGTGCACATCACCGATCAGCTCGCTGCGCTGGCGAAGGCTGCCGCCGCGGCGAAGTAATTGCGCAACAGGAAAGCGATTCCACAAAAGAAGGAGGCGATATCCGGCTTGCCCGGGTGTCGCCTCTTGCGTTGGGCGCGGGCTCAAGGGCTGGCCGACGGCTTTCCGCGCCGTGTACAGGCAGGGCGAGGGCGGGCCGCGCATCGGCCTGCTCTGCGAATACGACGCCCTTCGCGGACTTGGCCATGGCTGCGGCCATCATCTGCAGGGCCCCTGCATCTGCGCGGTGGCCGTCGCGCTCAGGGAGGCGGGCTTTGCGCAGCCCTTCAGCGTGGTCGTCTACGGCACGCCGGCGGAGGAGACGCGCGGCGCGAAGGTCTTCATGTGGGAGGACGGCTATTTCCGGGATATCGACGTCGCGCTGATGATGCACGGCGGGCCGGATACCTGTGTGGACGAGAAGAGCCTCGCCCTCTCCAATTTCCTCGTCACCTTCCGGGGCGTGGGCGCGCATGCGGCGCTCGCGCCGGAGAAGGGGCGCAGCGCGCTGGATGCGCTTCTGCTCGCGTTCAACGGCATCGAATTTCTGCGCGAGCATGTGCGCGAGGATACGCGCATGCATTACACCATCAAGGAGAGCCCGGGGCCGACGAACGTCGTGCCCGCGCGGGCGATCGGCGAATTCTCGCTGCGCAGCTATTCGCGCGACGTGCTCAACGACGTCTGCGCGCGCTTTAAGAAGATCATCAAGGGCGCGGCGATGATGGCGGACGTCGACTTTGAGATCGAGCAGGAGAAGTCGCTGGACAACAAGGTGCCCTGCTACGCGCTCAACGACGTCATCATGGACAACGCGCGCGCCTGCGGCGCGCCGGGCCTGGGCCCCGTGCGCAAAAAGACGGGCAGCACGGACTTTGGCAATGTGACCAACCACATGCCGGGCTGCTGCATCCGCGTCAAGTTCGTCCCCGAGGGAACGTCGAGCCCGCAGGCCTTCGTGGACGCGGGCAAGACGCAGGCGGGGCATGATGCCATCCTCTACGGCGCCAAGACGCTGGCCGGCACAGCCTGCGATATCCTGAGCGACCCTGCGCTGCTCAGGAGGATGTGGGCCGATTTTGAGGAGGCAAAGAAGAGGGCCTGAGGCCAAACAGAATCAGGCGATATGGGCTGTCAGAAGAAGAATCCAAATATTCAGGAAAACGAATGCCGGGCGCCCGAAGGTTTCCAAAGGGCGATCGGAAAGCCCTTTGGCGGGGCGTTTGGGGCAGAGCCCCAAGCCCAAAGGTCAAGTGGTTCAGAGAAATGTTTTTCTGGAGTGTACGGAATGCGTCTGACAGCCCTTTTCTGCTGCTCTCAGCCGGGAAGGCTTGAAGCGGGAGGAAAGATCGGCTATAATAAGAATGTTGACGGCCGGATCCAAAGTGCGGCGGTCGCAGATCGAAGAGACGGAAGAGAGGATGAACCGGAATGGAGAGAAAAAACGCATGGGCGGGCCGCAGCGAGGCGGAGCTCGCTCAGATTGAGGCGATGAGCAAGGCGTATTGCGCCTATATCGACGCGGGCAAGACCGAGCGCGAATGCGTGACGGTTTCTGAAAGGCTGGCCACAGAGAAGGGCTTCGAGAATCTGGCGGACTGCATCCGCGAAGGCCGCAAGCTCGCCGCGGGCGACCGTGTCTACCGCGCCTGGATGGGCAAATGCTTTGTGGCCTTTGTCCTGGGCCGCCATCCGCTGAGCGAGGGCATGAACATCGTCGGCGCGCACATCGATTCCCCGCGCATTGACATCAAGCAGAACCCGCTCTACGAGGAGGAGGGCTTTGCCTACCTGGATACCCATTATTACGGCGGCATCAAGAAATACCAGTGGCTGGCCTCGCCGCTCGCGCTTCACGGCGTGATCGCCAAAAAGGACGGCACGGTCGTGACCGTCAGCATCGGCGAGCGCGACGACGAGCCCGTGTTCTGCATCACCGACCTGCTTCCGCATCTGGCGGCGGAGCAGATGGGCAAGACCGCGAAGGATCTGATCGAGGGCGAGGCGCTCAACGTGCTCGTCGGCGGCAGACCGCTGGAGGGTGAGGAGAAGGAGCCTGTCAAGGCGGGCGTGCTGAAGCTGCTGCGGGAGCAGTATGGCGTGGAGGAGGAGGATTTCCTCTCCGCCGAGCTGGAGGTCGTGCCGGCGGGCCGCGCAAGAGAGACGGGCCTTGACCGCAGCATGATTCTGGCCTATGGCCACGACGACCGCGTCTGCGCCTACCCGTCCCTGGCGGCCGTGCTCGACTTCGAGGGCGTGCCGGAGTATGCGCTCTGCTGCGTGCTGACCGACAAGGAGGAGATCGGCAGCGTCGGCGCGACGGGCATGGATTCCCGCTACTTTGAAAATATCGTCGCCGAGCTCTGCGCGCTTGCCGGGGAGCCGGGCGATCTCGCGCTGCGCCGCGCGCTTGGCAACAGCCGCATGCTCTCCAGCGACGTGAGCGCGGGCTTTGATCCGGCGTTTGCGCAGGTCTTTGAGAAGAAGAACGCGGCGTTCCTGGGCCGCGGCGTCTGCTTCAACAAGTTCACCGGCAGCCGCGGCAAGGGCGGCTCCAACGACGCCAACGCTGAATACATCGCGGCGCTGCGCCGGATCATGGATGACGCCGGCGTGGCGTTCCAGACGGCGGAGCTGGGCCGCGTGGATGTCGGCGGCGGCGGAACGATTGCCTACATGTGCGCCAAGTACGGCATGAACGTCATCGACTCCGGCATCCCGGTGCTCTCGATGCATGCGCCCTACGAGGTCATCAGCAAGGTGGATCTCTATGAGGGCTATCGCTGCTATTGCGCCTTCCTGCGGGATGCGGGGCCGATCGGGGAGTAATGTGATTCAGGCCGCCGGCCGGGCATGTCCCACCGGCGGCCTTTTGGCCCGAAGGGGCCGCAAAACAACGACACGCGGGAGGAACGAGCTGTGAGCCTTGAAAAGCAGATGAAGACCGGTCAGGTCTATGTGGAGTTCGGCCATACATCCCCGGAGGATATCGCCTACGAGCAGGAGATCGACCGCCAGCGCAGGGCCTGCAAGGAGCTCTGCTTCGCCTACGGCCAGACGCCGCCCTCGGATATGGCGCGCAAAAACGACATCCTGCGCCGCCTGCTGGGCAGCATGGGTAAAAATCTCTGGATGGAGGCGCCGATTCACTTTGCCTATGGCTGCAACACGCATGTCGGCGACGACGTCTACGCGAATTTCAACCTGACCATCGTCGATGACGGCGTGGTCGAGATCGGCGACCATGTGATGTTCGCGCCGAATGTCACGATCTCGACGACCGGGCATCCCGTGCATCCGTCGTTTCGCGACAAGGGCGCGCAGTTTTCGCTCCCCGTGCGCATCGGCGCGCATGTCTGGATCGGCGCCAACGCCGTCATCCTGCCCGGTGTGACGATCGGGGAAAACAGTGTCATCGGCGCGGGCAGCGTCGTCACGCATGACGTACCGGCCAACACGGTGGCCTTCGGCGTGCCCTGCCGTCCGGTGCGCAGGATCACGGATGAGGACCTTCTCTACGCTCGCAGAGGTGTGCGGATCAATGAGGATTGGGATCGTTGAGCATCGGCCGGCGCCGCGCAGGCGTCCGCTGACGGCACAGGACATGTGCTTTGCCGCCGCCTGCACGGTGGCGTTGACGCTGCTGGCGCATGCGTACCGCTTTTTGAACGCGGGCTTTGGGCTCGACGCGATGCTCATCGCCGAGCAGGTGGACATCGAGACGCAGATTTCCCTGGGCCGGTTCATGCAGCCGCTGTACTGGCTGGTGCGCGGCTATATCACCGCGCCGCCCGTCGTCGCTCTGTTCGCGACGGCGTTTTTGGCCGGCGCCGTGCTGATCGTGCTCGCGCTGACGGGTATTCGCAGCCGACTGGGCATTGCGCTGACCTGCGGGGTGCTCGCGGTCAACGAGACGCTCTGCGTGTCCTATGCCTCCTACCTGCCCTGGGTGGATGTGTACATGCTCTCGCTGCTGCTGTGTGTAGCGGCGGTCTTCGTGCAGACGCGCTTTCGCCGGGGCTTTCTGCTCAGCCCGCTGCTCTACTGCATGGCGCTGGGGCTGTATCAGAGCTATCTGCAGGCCGCGGCCACGCTGGTGATGCTGATGCTGCTTGCCCGCGCGCTTGACGGGGAGCGGCCCGGCGCGCTGCTTATCGAGGGCTTGGGCCATGCGGGCGCGATGCTTGCGGGTCTGCTGCTCTATGCGCTCGTTTACCGGCTTGCGATTGCGCTCTACGGCACGTCGGTCTCCACGGAATACAACACGGTGGCCGAGGTGGGCCATTATACGCTTTCCGCAATTCCCGACCTGCTCAAAAAGACCTGCTGGGAGCCAATTCGCTATTTCTTTGCGCCGCAGGACGCGACCTTTCTCCCGCCCGCGGTCAACGTGCTGCTGGCCGTGCTGGCGCTCGGCGCGCTGATCGGCCTGGCCCACAAGCTCCCGCTGGCGTCCAGGGGGCTGATCGTGCTGATTCTCGCAATGCTGCCCTTTGGCATGAACTTCGTGACGTTCATCTCCAAGGGCATCGTCCACATGCTGATGAACTACGCGTATTTCTTCTTCTATGTGCTCTGCATCCTGCTGGCGGAGCGCGCGGGGGAGACGATTGCCATTCGCCCGGCTGTGCTGCGCGCGGCGACGCCCATGCTGCTTGCGGGCGTGATGGGCGTCAGCATCCTGACGGCCCAAACACTCTACATGAAGCGCGACCTCGAGCTGCAAAGCACGCTCTCTGTCATGACCCGCGTGCTGAATCTGCTTGAGAGGGAAGAGGGCTATGAGCCGGGCGAGACACCGGTCGTGCTGCTGAACTATCTGACCGCATCCAAGGTGGCGATGATCCGCCCGGGCTTTGAGGACATCTCCGAGTTTCAGGGCATGCGCTCGACCTACGCGGACGCCTATGACCGCTCGCACGCCTGGTATTTGCAGACGCTGCTGGGGTATCGGGTCAATTTGATCCGCTGGGAGGTCTGCATGGATTATACGAAGGATCCGATCACGCAGGACATTCCGGCCTTCCCGGATCCGGATTGCGTGCAGATGATCGACGGGATTGCCTTTGTCCGGCTGAAATGATAGATCCCGGTAAAGCGGAGACAGAGGCCGCGCGGCCTGCCTGCGAGGATGGAAGGAGCCTTGAAACCTTGAAAGACCTTTTGAAAACGGAGCCGTCCAGGCGCACAGCGCTGTATGCGGCGCTCTGCACGCTGGCATTTTTGCTGATCGGCCACGCCTTTTGCTGGTTCAACATCGGTTACTCGGGCAGCGGCGTGGCGCTCAACCCAACCGTGCTGCGCTCGGAGCAGATCAGCTCGGGCAGCTGGGCGCAGCCGCTGTACTGGACGCTGCGGGGCAAGCTCTCCGCGCCGATGCTCGTTGGGCTGCTGAGCTGCCTGTATCTCGCGCTGACGGCGGTGGTCGCGGCGCAGGCGCTGCATATCCGCACGCGACTGACGCTGACGCTGCTGTGCGGCGTGCTCAGTCTGAACGCCTGCGTGACGGCGATCAACGCGTCGCAGCTTCACATCGCCGACGCCTGCTTCCTGGCGCTGCTGCTGTGCGTGCTGGGCGCGGCGCTTGCGGGCCGGGGCTGGCCTGGCGCGGCGGCCGCTGCCGTGCTCTTCGGCGCAGGCGCCGCACTGCGCGCGCCGATGCTCTCCGCCGGGGCGGCGCTGCTGGTGCTCATCGCGCTGCGCACGCTGCTGGAGGAGGAAAGGCCCCGTGCTGCGCTGGGCGTCCTTGGAAGGGGTGCGCTCGCGCTCCTGGCTGGAGCGGCGCTGCATGTCGCCGGGTATGCCGTGATGACGCGCCGTCTGGGCCTTGACTGGCAGGCGACGCTGCAAGGGCCGCTGGGCGCGGCACAGGGGGGCCTCGCGGGCGCCTGGCTGGAGCCGCTGCGGCAGCTGGTGCAGCCGATGACGGCCTATCGCGCGCTGGGCGGCGTGCTGGGAGCGCTGCTTCTGGCGGGCGGCGCCGCGCTGCTGATCCTGCTGCTGCGGGGCCGCGGAAGGGGCGTCTGCGCGCTTGCGGCGCTGCTGGCGCTGGGGCTGCCGCTGGCGGTCAATCTGCCCGTCTTCGCCAGCGAAGCGCCCTCGACGACGGCGCAGACCGGCGCCTACTGGCTGCTCACGGCCGGCGTGCTGATGCTCTTTGACCTGCGGGAGAAGAGGCAGTCCCTGGGCCGGGCGGCTGGCGTCGCGCTGGGCGCGGGCGTAGGGGTGCTGCTGTTGAGCGCGGTGATCTTCTCCAACCAGGTCTATCTCAAGAAGAACCTCGAGCAGCAGAGCACGCTCTCGGTCATGACCCGCGTGCTCGACCGTGTGGAGCGGACGGAGGGCTACGACCCGGGCGTGACGCCTGTCGCGCTGCTGGGTTCGCTGGAGGATTTGCCGCTGGCGATGAACCGCGCGGGCTTTGAGCCTCTGGCGGACTTCGACGCGGCGCAGAACAACTTTGCCGCGACCAATCAGGAGGAGCTCACCTGGTACATGTGGGAGATCATGGGCTATCCCTGCAATCTGGTCAGCTATTATGAGGCGGAAATGCTCGCCCTGCGTGAGGACGTGCAGGCGATGCCGGTTTTCCCGGCGGAGGGCAGCTGCCAGATGATCGACGGCACCATCGTCGTCAGGCTGAGCGGGGAATAACGCGGTCAATGATCGATGGGCTGGAGTACAGCCGCGAAGCGAACATGGGGTCAAGGGGCGAAGTCCCTTGGCAGGCTTGGGCGGCAGCCCAACGTTTCCCTGGTGGCGAAGCCATTTCCTAAAGGCAGTCAGGGAGCGAAGCGTTACCTGACGGGGGAATTTGTTGAAGGATCGATTTGATTTGAGGACAGTATCAGACATAAATGTTCTGTGAATTGAATCGGTATAGGACAGCCGCGCCGGATGCTTTTCCGGCGCGGCTGCTTTTTGAGCTGTGCGCTTACTGCGCGAACTGGCTCTCGTAGAGCTGATGGTAGAAGCCGCCGCGGGCGAGCAGCTCCTCGTGCGTGCCCTGCTCGACGACGTGCCCGTCGCGCATGACGAGGATGACGTCCGCGCTCTGGATCGTCGAGAGGCGGTGGGCGACGATGAAGCTCATGCGGCCCTGCATCATCTGCGCAAAGGCAGACTGGATGCGCAGCTCGGTGCGCGTGTCGATGGAGGAGGTCGCCTCGTCGAGGATCAGCATCGGCGGCAGACAGAGCATGACGCGCGCGATGCACAGAAGCTGCTTTTGTCCCTGGGAGAGCTGCCCGCCCGATTCGCTGATGACGGTCGAGTAGCCGTCGGGCAGGCGGCGGATGAAGCTGTGCGCATGCGCGGCCTTCGCCGCCTCGACGATCTCCTCAAAGCTCGCGTCCGGCCTGCCCATCGCGATGTTGTCGCGGATCGTGCCGGAGGAGAGCCAGGTGTCCTGGAGCACCATGCCGATATTCTGGCGCAGCGCGCCGCGCGCGACCTCGCGTGTCTCGATCCCGTCGACGCGGATCTCGCCGCTGTTTACGTCGTAGAAGCGCATCAGCAGGTTGATGAGCGTCGTCTTGCCGCAGCCCGTCGGGCCGACAATCGCCACGCGCTGGCCGGGTCTGACGCGAAGCGTGAAGTCCTCGATCAGCTTGCGCTCGGGCGTGTAGGAGAAGCAGACGTGGTCAAGCGCTACCTCGCCGCGCACGTCGCCAAGCGCCTTTGCCGGCTCGGGATCGGGCGTCTGCGACGGCTCGTCGATCAGCTCGAAGATGCGCCCCGCGCAGGCCAGCGCGTTTTGCAGCTCCGTGATGACGCCGGAGATCTCGTTGAAGGGCTTGGTGTACTGGTTGGCGTAGGAGAGGAAGCTCGAGAGCCCGCCGACGGTCAGCGCGCCGCTGACGGCGGCAAGCGCGCCGGTCAGGCCGACCCCCGCGTAGACGATCGCGTTGACAAAGCGCGTGCAGGGGTTGGTCAGCGAAGAGAAGAACGTCGCGCGCAGCGAGCACTGGCGCAGGCGCTCGTTGACCTCGTCAAACTCGGAGAGCGTCTGTGCGCCGTGGCCGAAGGCCTGAACGAGCTTCTGCTCGCCGATGGCCTCGTCGATCAGCGCGGTCTGCTCGCCGCGGGTCTTTGTCTGCAGGCGGAACATGTCGTAGGTGCGCCGCGCGATAAAGTTGGCGACGAACAGCGACAGCGGCGTGATCAGCACGACGACCAGCGTGATCGGCGCGCTGAGCGTGAGCATGAAGATCAGCGTGCCCAGGATCGTCATGACGCCGGTAAAGAGCTGCGTAAAGCCCATCAGCAGGCCGTCGGCAAACGTGTCGACATCCGAGATCATGCGGCTGACGATGTCGCCGGTCGGATGCGCGTCGAGATACTTGAGCGGCAGCGTCTGGATATGCGCGAAGGCGTCGCGGCGGATATCGCGCACGGTGTTGTAGGTCACGCGGTTGTTGAGCTCGTTTTGGAGCCACTGCGCGCCCGCTGTCACCAGGACGCAGACGGCGATGGTTTTGAGGATCGGCACGAGCGAATCAAAGCGCACCGCTCCCGGCCCGACGAGGCAGTCGATCGCGCGGCCGACGAGGATCGGCACGTAGAGCGTCAGCGCGACGGAGACGAGCGAGAGCAGCAGCGAGAGCGCCACGAGCGGCATGTGCGGGCGGATATAGGCGAGCACGCGGCGCAGCACGGCGCGCTGGTTCGACGGCTTTTTCTTCCTGTCAGGCATGGGCGGTCACCTCCCTGGCGGCGGGCGCACTGTCCTGCCTGAACTGGGAACGATAGATCTCCTGATAGACCGGGCAGGCGGCGAGCAGCTCGTCGTGCGTGCCCATCCCCACGACCTTGCCGTCGTCGAGCACGAGGATCAGGTCCGCGAAGCGGATTGACGCGGCGCGTTGGGAGACGATGAACGTCGTCGGCGGGTTTTCCATCTGCCGGATGGCGCGGCGAAGCGCGGCATCCGTCGCGTAGTCGAGCGCGGAGGCGCTGTCGTCGAGAATCAGGATTTCCGGATCGCGCACGAGCGCGCGAGCAATCGTCAGGCGCTGGCGCTGGCCGCCGGAGAAGTTGCGCCCGCCCTGCTCGACGGGCTCGTCGAGGCCCAGCGGCTTGGCGGCGACGACGTCGAGCGCCTGCGCGGTTTCAAGCGCGCGGCGCAGCGCCTCCTCGTTTGCCTCCGGGTTGCCCCAGAGCAGGTTGCTGCGGATCGTGCCCTTGAAGAGCACGGCCTTTTGCGGCACGACGGCGATGCGCTGGCGCAGCGCCTCGCGCTTCATGTCGTTTACGCAAATGCCGTCGACGAGCACGCGGCCCCGTGTCGCGTCGTAGAAGCGGGGAATGAGATTGACGAGGGTCGTCTTGCCGCTGCCCGTGCCGCCGATGATGCCGATGGTCTGGCCGGGCTCGGCGGTAAAGCTCACGTCCGTGAGCGATTCCGCGCCCGCGCCCTGATAGGTCAGGCAGACGTGGTCAAAGACGACGCGGCCGCGTGGGGCATCCGCCGCCGGAACGAGACCGCCCTCCTCCTGACCGGGCTGCACGTCGAGCACGCCCGCGATGCGGTCGCCGCAGGCGGCGGCCTTCGTCAGCAGAATGATCAGGTTGGCCATCTTGACCAGCTCCACGAGAATCTGGCTCATGTAGTTGTAGAGCGCGACGACCTGGCCCTGCGAGAGGTCGCCCAGTTGCACGCGCATCGCGCCCCTGTAAATCAGCAGGATCACGGCGGCGTTGATGACGACGTAGGTGACGGGATTCATCGCGGCGGAGACGCGGCCGACGGCGAGCTGCATCCGCGTGAGGAGGCGGTTGAGCTTTTGGAAGCGCTGCTCCTGCGCCTGCTCCTTGCCAAACGCGCGCACGACGCGCACGCCCGTCAGGTTTTCCCGCGTTGCGGCGGTCACGCTGTCCAGCTGCCCCTGCACGCGCCGGTACATCGGAATCGTCACCAGCATGATGCCAAAGACGATGACGCAGAGCACGGCGATCACGCCGGCAAAGATTGCGGCGCAGGAGACGTCGATGGTGAACGCCATGATCATCGCGCCGAAGACGACGAACGGCGAGCGCAGCAGCAGGCGCAGCGTCATGTTGACGCCCGTCTGCACCTGGTTGACGTCGCTGGTCATGCGCGTGACGAGCGTGGAGGTGCCGATGCGGTCGAGCTCCGTGTAGCCCAGACGGCCGATGTGCTCCATGAGCGCGTGGCGCAGGCGCGCGGAGAAGCCGATGGCCGCCTTGGCGGCGAAATACTGCGCCGTCACGGCGCTGAGCAGGCCGACGCCGCCCAGCGCGACGAGCCAGAGGCACATGCGCACGATGTACCCGCGGTCGAGCGTGGGAATGCCCCTGTCGATGATCGCCGCGACGATCAGCGGCACGATCAGCTCAAAGGACGCCTCGAGCAGCTTGAACAGCGGCCCCAGCACGCATTCGCGGCCAAAGCCCTTCATATACACCAAAAGCTTTTTCAAAACCATCCGCCTTCCCTGCCGCGCGTTTCCTTTTCTGCGGCGATTCCCCGCTGCCGTGGGGCACGCTTATTATACCGGGTTTGCCCAGAATTTTCAACAGCGGGCGGGGAACAGAGATAAATAAATAACAATGAAGGATTTATGCGCCCGGCGGAGAAATAGAGAAAGGTTACGGATTCGCGCGTTTTCTCTGCCTTGGCGGAGGGCGCGCACAGGGCTTGAGCCAACAAACAGAAGCATACGGCATGACGGCGAGGAGGAACTTTTATGGCATATCAGTATGACATTCCCTTTCATGTTGACCTGAGCGGGCGCGTCGCGCTGGTCACGGGCGGCAACGGCGGCATCGGCGGCATGTTCTGCCGCGCGCTGGCGGCCTGCGGCGCGAAGGTCATCGTTCTGGGACGCAACCTGGAGCGCTGCCAGAAGGTCGTCGACGAGATCGTCGCGGGCGGCGGCGAGGCGGACGCGATCAGCGCGGATGTGACGGACGAGGCCGCGATGCTGCGCGTCAAGGAGGAGGTCGGGCGCAAATACGGCAAGCTCAACATCCTCATCAATGCCGCGGGCGGCAACGTGCGCAGCGCGACCGTGCCGCAGGAGCAGATGGCCGACGGCGGGGAGACGACGTTCTTTGACGTGCCGGCCAGCGAGATTCAGAAGGAGCTCGACCTCAACCTGCGCGGCACCTGGATGCCCAGCAAGATCCTGACCCCGCTGATGCTGGGACAGGAGGGCGCCTGCGTGATCAACATCTCCTCGATGAGCGCGTTTGGCCCGCTGACGAAGATTCCGGGCTATTCCGCGGCGAAGGCCGGCGTCTCGAACTTCACGCAGTGGCTGGCGACCTACCTGGCGCGCTCCGGCGTGCGCGTTAACGCGATCGCGCCGGGCTTCTTCGCGACGGAGCAGAACCATGCGCTGCAGTTCAACCCGGACGGCACGCCCACCCCGCGCCGCCAGAAGATCATCAACGGCACGCCCATGGGCCGCTACGGCGAGCTCAATGAGCTCATCGGCGCGATGCTCTTCCTCGTCGACGAGCGCGCCGCGGGCTTCGTGACCGGCATCGTGCTGCCGGTGGACGGCGGCTACAGCGCGTATTCCGGCGTGTAATCTCCAGCCTGACAGAGCTACTTATACAGGCGCGAAGCGAAGAAGGGAGTCTGAGGGATGAAATCCCTCAGGCAGGTCACAGGGCGGCAGCCCTATTGTCTCCCACATGCAAAAGCAGTCTCAGAGCAGGCTGCGCAGCAGCCTACGATTGAGACGGGCCGATTCCGCATAGCAGCGCAATCTCTGGACAAGGCTTGAACAGAAAAGCGCATCCCCCTGCCCGAATCGGGCGGAAGGGATGCGCTTTTTCTTTTGCTGCGGAAGCGGCTCAGGCCTTCTCGGCGGCGAGCCACTCGTCGGCCTTTGCGGCGGACATGCGCTTGATGGTCTCTGCGGTGAACGGGGACTCGGCGCCGCCGAAGGCGTAGAGGAAGAACTTGCCGTCCGGCGTCTTGTAGAGGGTCTCCTCATAGCCGGCGGGATCGCCAAAGGCGCCGTGCGCGCGCTTCTTGATCAGCTCGGCGGTTTCGGTGTCGTATTCGACCTTGCAAATCAGCTTTTTCATAATGATGATGATTCCTTTCAAGGGCAGGCATGCGCCATGCGCACCGCCTGACGGTGTATTGTTGATCTTTTTTGAGGATTTTCAAGGGAAAATTCCCTGTACAAAGGTATCATAGCATAAATCTTTTCAAAAGGCAACACCTGAAAGACAACCGTTTTCTATGCGCGGAGCCGCAAGATGGCGGGCTTTGGCGGCCTGTCGTTCAGAGCGCACAAAACCCGAGACGAAAACTCGGGCAGAAACGCCCCGCATACGCCAAGAACGGTACGGAAGGGAAAAAAGACCATTCGCATGATTGGATAAACCTGATAAAAAAGCCGCGAGGATCGGAGGCATTCCGGCGTTTGCCGGAAAATCAGTGATGGATGACGTCTGCGCAGGCGCGGATGCGTGCCACGGCGCGCTGACCGGGCCCGCAGAGGTAGGCGTAGGTCGTCTCGGGCACGAGCGGACGGATGGCCTCCAGGGGCCCGTCGTGGATGAGCTGGCGCACGTGCGAGGCGCTGATGGCCTCGCCGTTATGCTCCGCGCGGCGGATGACGCGCAGCTTAACGCCGGCATCAGGCAGGATGCGCGCGAGCGCCTCGTTGTAGGCGCGGGTGGTCTGGGAAAACGGCTCCTCGCCAACGTAGCGGCAGACGATGTGCAGCGCGGCGGCGATTCTGGCAAAGAGCGTCGCGTCGAGCGCCGCGTGGACGCGCGTGACGAGCGCATCGTCCTTTAAGAAGTAGGAAGGGAAGGTCGCGGAGGAAATCATGTAGCTGCCGGAGGGGACGACGGTCACGTTGCCATACGCCGCGGCGGCGGCCCTGACCATCGCGAGGCGATCCTCGTAGGGGACGAGCGAGCAGTCCTCACTGAGCACAAAGAGCACGACGCGCCCGTTTTCATGCGCGGCCTGGCGCAGCAGCGCGGCATGCCCGTTCGTGAAGGGGTTGGCGTTCATGACCAGCGCGGCGGCGGGCGTCTGCGTATCCCCCAGCTGCGCGCGCAGGCCGTCGAGGTAGCGGGCAAAGCCCGTGCGGCGGTTTTCCATGAAGACGAGGCGGCCGTCGACGCGGGCGATCTCGTAAAAGCCAAGCGGAGCAAAGAATTTGGCGCTCTCGCACTTCGTGTAGAGGAACAGATGCGCGTTGCCGCGCCCGAGCTGCACCTCGGTGAGGTGGGAGACGATCTGCGCCATCAGCCCCTCGCCCTGATGCTCGCGGGAGACGGCAAGGCAGCGCAGCGTGTTGGCGTAGAGCGAGCCGGTCGCCGCCAGCGCGCCGTCCCCGTCAAAGAGGCCGACGCTGTAGGTCAGGTTTTGGTCGCGGGAGATGCCCTCCTGCGCGAGCAGCGCGTCCATCGCCTGGCAGGCGCGGCGGTCGCTCGGGGAGATGGGGCAGAGGGTATATTCGCTCATGAAAGCCTCCGTCAGGTTGGAATGAATCGATTATAGCATGAAAGCGCGCACGGCGGTTATAGAAATTGGCTTATCGCGGGCATAGGGAAAAACGTCCTTGTCCCCGCGCGGGGGTTCTGCTACAATGAAGAAACAGAAAGAAGGAGGCAAACGGGCATGCAGGTGACGGTTGCGGAGATGATGGCGGCGCGGGAGGCGCGCGCGCAGATGCAGCGGACGCTGCTCTCGCGCTATCCCGGTGCGGTGCTCGTGTGTCTGACGATGAACATCGCCGGGCCGGTCAAGACGGACGCGGAGATCGAGCGCGCGTTTGACTGGGGAAAGGCGCAGATTCGCGCGATTCTCGCGCCGCAGACGTCGTGCTTTGAAGCGGAGATTCACGAGAAGACGGGCCCGGAGGCCGTCTTCGCTGTCCGGGGCGACGCAGGGGAGATCAAGCGGCGGCTTTGCGCGCTGGAGGACGGCTGCCCGATGGGCCGGCTGCTGGACATCGACGTGCTCGCGACGGGCGGGGAGAAGCTCTCACGCACGGCGTTTGGCCTGCCGCCGAGGCGATGCCTGCTGTGCGGCGAGGTCGCGGCTGTCTGTGCGAGAAGCCGCGCGCACAGCGCGGACGTCCTCTTTGAGCGCGCCAAGGCGATCATCCGCAAGCACTTTGCCGACGCGTTTGCGCAGAAAACCGCGCAGCTTGCCCAGCGTGCCCTGCTGACGGAGGCGGCGCTCGCGCCCAAGCCCGGCCTGGTCGACCGCCTGGGCCCCGGCGCGCACAGGGATATGGATCTGTTTACGTTTATCGACAGCGCCTGCGCGCTGCGGCCGTACTTTGAGGAATGCGTGCGCACCGGCATGGCCCACGGCGAGGGAGAGGAGGAGCGCTGCTTTGACAGTCTGCGCGTACCGGGGCTGCTGGCCGAGGCGAGGATGCGCGAGGCGACGGGCGGCGTCAACACCCACAAGGGCGCGGTCTTTTCGATGGGCATCCTCTGCGCGTCGCTGGGCATGGGCTTTGACGGCGAGGGGAGCGACGCGCAGGCAGCGCTTTTGCGCTGCGCGGCGATGACGCGCACGCGCATGGCGCAGGAGCTCTCGCGCTGCGCGCGGGGCGAGGGAGGCTCAGCCGGAGAGCGCCTGTACCGGGAGCAGGGAGTGGGCGGCGTGCGCGCGGAGGCCGCAGGCGGCTTTGCCAGCGTGCGCGAGGCGGGTCTGCCCCGGCTGCGCGGCTGTCTGGCGGCGGGCATGGATTTCGAGGCGGCGGCACTGTGCGCGCTGGTGGCGCTCATGGCGCGCGCGCAGGACACCAACGCCCTGCGCCGCGGCGGCGTGGAAGGGGCGCGGCGGCTTCGCGCGCGGGCTGCGCAGATGGACGAAGCGCTCTGCGCCCGGCTTGAGGCGGGACCGGTGGACGCCGATGCGGAAGGCGAGCGCATTCGCAGCGCGCTTTTGCAGTGGGACGCGGAGCTCTCCGTGCAGGGCATCAGCCCGGGCGGCTGCGCGGACATGCTGGCGCTGACGCTGCTGGCGCATTTTTCGGATCATTCGCCCAGATGAAACGGGACGCCGAGCTTCTCGCAGACCAGCCGCACAAAATCCGACATGTAGCGCGTCAGATACATTCCCCGGCGGTAGCAGAGGTAGAAATGACGCTCATAGTCGTTGTTGAGCACGGGGTGGCACTGAACGCGGTATTGCAGATCGGACGTCACATAGACCTGGGGGAGGAGCATGACGGCGTTGGCGCGCGCGGCGACGTGCTTGCCGGCCTCCATGTTGGTCGTCTCCATCAGGATCGTCGGGGCGAGGTGATGGCGCTCGAAGAGCCTGTCCTGAATGGTGCGCACGCTGTGCCCCTCGCGCATGGAGACGAATTTTTCGTTCTGCGCCTGCGTGATCTCGATGGGCTCGCCGTCCGCGAAGCGATGGGCGAGCTCCGTGGAGCGCGCGGCCATCAGCACGACCTCCTCGCTTTCGATGAGCTCATAGTGCAGCTTGTTGGGCTTTTCGTTGGTCGTAATCAGCGCCAGGTCGCATTGGCCCTCGGCGGTCATGTGCTCCAGCGTCGCGCTGCCGTGCTCGATCAGCTCGATGCGGATATAGGGATACAGCCGGGAATAATCCGGGATGACCTGCGGAAGAATCTGAAGCCCCCGCTGCATGGAAATGCCCAGGCGGAGGTGCCCGTGCTGCTCCTTCCTGGTTTCGGCGATACGCGCGCGCAGGTTGCGGTCGATATCCAGCACCTGGAGCGCCGCGTCGACATACTGCTGGCCCGCGTAGGTCAGGGAGATCGGGTCGGTCGTCCTGTCGAAGATGGGCGCGCCCAGGTCCTGCTCGATCTGCTTGAGCGTCTGGGAGAGCGCGGGCTGGGAGACGAAGAGCTTCTTGCTGGCCGCGGTGATGGATCCCTCGCGCAGGATGGAGAGAACATACTGAATGTGACGGATGTTCATAAGGCCACGCCTCCGTGCTTTTCCATAATCCTGGTGTTATGGGGAATATACATAAAACGATATTTGCATTATGGCTTGTCTTATATTATCATGTCAGCAAGAAAAGCGCAAGAAGCACAAAATGATTCCACATGGATTTGTCGATGTCTGTGCGGCGCTGGCCGGGGCAGATCCGGCTGCCGGATCAAACGGTGATTCTGATCGCGCCCAGCGCAATTGGCTGCTTCATCATGGACGCTGCTGAGGGAGTCTGGCGGTGCAGACGCTTGGAAGTCGGGAAAAACAAGAGAGGGCAGGAACAGATTATGCGGATTGAAAAGAATGCAATGGCTGGCACGCTCGAGTCCAGCGACGCGCTGGTGACCGTCGAGCCGGGCGAGGGCAGCGTTGAGCTGGAGATCTCCTCGAGCGTCATGAACCAGTACGGCAGGCAGATTCGCGCGACCGTGCTGGCAACGCTTGACCGCCTGGGCGTGACCGGCGGCAGGGTGACCGTGGTGGACAAGGGCGCGCTGGACTGCACCCTCAAGGCGCGCGTGGAATGCGCCGTGCTGCGCAGCTGCGGCAAGAGCGACGCCGGCATCCCGTGGGGAGGTGTCATTCGATGATCAAGCGACCCAAGCCTGAGCGCTTCCGCCTGCGCCGCACCATGATGTTCATGAACGCGCAGAAGCCGGGCCTCATCAAGGACGCCTACATCTATGGCTGCGACTCCATCATGCTGGATCTGGAGGATGCCGTCGCGGAAAACCAGAAGGACGCCGCGCGCTTCTCTCTCTATCACGCGCTGACGACCATCGATTATGGCAGCACGGAGGTCATCGTGCGCATCAACGGCCTTGACACGCCGCACTGGCAGGAGGATATCCGCGTCTGTGTCGCCGGCGGGGCGGATGGCATCCGCATCGCGAAATGCGAGAGCGCAAACGACGTCAAGACCGTCGAGGCGGCCGTCGAGGCGGCGGAGAAGGAATTTGGCGTCGAGGTCGGCCGCACGCTGCTGATGGCCGCGCTTGAGAGCCCGAAGGGCATCCTTCATGCCTACGAGATCTGCTGCGCGAGCGAGCGCCTCTTCGGCGTCGCGATCTCCGGCGGCGATTTCCGCAAGTGCATGCAGACGAAGTTTGACCCGAGCGGCATCGATATGCTGGCGGCGCGCGGACAGATGCTGCTGGCGGCGCGCGCGGCGGGCGTGCAGTGCTTTGACACGGTGTTCACCGATCTCGACGACGAGGCGGGCTTCGAGGCCGAGGTGCGCCAGAACAAGGCGATGGGCTTTGACGGCAAGAGCCTGATCAATCCCAAGCAGATCCGCCTGGTGCATGAGCTCTTCGCGCCGACCGAGAAGGAGGTCGCGCAGGCCGAAGCCATCGTGCGCGCCTACCGCGAGCAGAGCGCCGCAGGCGTGGGCGTGTTCACCGTCAACGGCAAGATGATCGACATTGCCTTTATTCCGGGCGCTGAGCGCACGCTCCGCCTGGCGAAGGCCTGCGGCATGTACGAGGGGGAGTTGGTATGAAAAACGCAGTCGGACGTGAAATCCCGGACTTCCTGCTCGAGGGCGGCAAGGAGGTCTACCAGGGCAAGAACTACATGGACGGCCGGTATGTGCAGAAGGCCGCCCCGCGCACGCGCATCTACGAGCGTCCGAAGGAGAGCAAGATCGTGGAGACGATTGCCGACGCGCTGCGCCAGTGCGGCGCGCGGGACGGCATGACCTTCTCCTTCCATCATCATCTGCGCAACGGCGACTTCGTGGTCAACATGGTCATGAAGGCCGCAATCGAGGAGCTCGGGCTCAAGGAGCTGACCATCGCCGCGACGTCGCTGGGCGAGGCGCATGATCCCATCGCAGATTACATTGAGGCGGGTAAGGTCGTCGGTATCCAGACCTCCGGCATCCGCGGCCGCATGGGCCAGGTGGTCTCCGAGGGCAAGCTCAAAACGCCCGCAATCATCCGCAGCCACGGCGGCCGTCCGCGCGCCATCGAGGCGGGCGAGGTGCACATCGATATCGCGTTCGTCGCCGCGCCGACGAGCGACTGTGTCGGCAACAGCCGGGGCATTGGCGGCAAGAGCAACTGCGGCAGCCTGGGCTACGCGATGACGGACGCGAAATACGCCGACCACGTCGTCGTGATCACGGACTGCCTCGTCGATTTCCCGAACATGCCCGCCTCCGTCGAGGCGATTGACGTGGACGCCGTGGTCGTCGTCGATTCCATCGGCAACCCGAAGAAGATCGCCTCCGCCGCGGCGCGCATCAGCCAGAACCCGCGCGACCTGATGATGGCGGAAAACGTCGCCAAGGTCATCGCCTCCACGCCGTACTTTAAGGAGGGCTTCTCCTTCCAGACCGGCGTCGGCGGCCCGAGCCTCGCCGCCAACCTGTTCCTGGAAAAATACATGGACGAGCGCGGCATCAAGATGGGCTGGGCGATCGGCGGCATCTGCGGCCCGATGGTTGAGCTGCTCAAGAAGGGCAAGGTCGGCAAGGTCATCGACGTGCAGGACTTTGACCTGGATGCCGTCAACTCCATCAACCAGACGCCGGGCCACTACGAGATGAGCGCCAGCCAGTACGCCAACCCGGCGAACAAGGGCGCTTTCGTCAACAAGCTCGACTTCGTCGTGCTCGCCGCGCTGGAGATCGACACGGGCTTCAACGTCAACGTGCTGACCGGCTCGGACGGCGTGCTTCGCGGCGCGCCGGGCGGGCATCCGGATACCGCCGCAGGCAGCAAGGTCTGCATCATCGTCACGCCGCTGATCCGCGGGCGCATGGCGACGGTCTGCGAAAAGGTCGTCACCGTCACGACCCCGGGCGACTGCGTCGACGTGCTCGTCACCGATTATGGCATCGCGGTCAATCCGCTTCGCCCCGACCTCATCAAATGCCTGGATGACGCGGGCATCCCGCATGTCACCATCGAGAGCCTCAAGGAGAAGGCGTACAGCATCGTCGGCCGTCCGGACGACGTGCAGTTTGAGGACAAGGTCGTCGCCGTGCTCGAGGCGCGCGACGGCACGATCCTCGACGTTGTGCGGCAGATCAAGCCGTATACCTTTGAGGACTGACCTGACCACCTCTTCCCAATCTGAATTCAGCCGCCGCAGGGGGACCGTTCCCCTGCGGCGGCTGAGTTTTTGGATGCGCAAAAGCCCCGGACAAGCCGTTCATGGCGCGCGGCGCAGGGAAGTCCTAACCGGCAGCATCCGCTGCGGCGGGCCCAAAAGAGGCCCTGCAGGCAAAAACGCTCTTGACGGCCCTTCCCGGCGGGATTAAGATGAAATCACCTTGAATAACGGGAGGAATCACGATGAGAATCGGAATGCGGGGACATGACTTTGGCCGGCTCTGCCCACAGGAGTTGGCGCACCGGATTGCGGAGGCGGGCTTTTGCGCGACGCAGCTGGCCTTCACAAAGGCCTTTCCGCCGCCGGCAGAGCAGTATATGACGCCGGAGGCGCTCGCGGATATCCGCGCGGCGTTTAAGGCCCAGAATATCGCGCTGCCCATCATGGGCTGCTACGTCAGCGCGAGCGACAGGGATCCGCAGCGCCTGGCGGACGCGAAGGCGGCCTTTGCCCGCTGCCTGCGTGCCAGCGTGCTGCTGGGCGCGCACTGCGTGGGCACGGAGACGACCCATTTCACCTTCCCTGAGGAGGAGCGGGAGGAGGCGTATCAGCGCCTGCTTGGCTTTGTGAAAAGCGCGGTTGCTGTGGCGGAGTCGTGCGGCGCGCGGGTGGGCATCGAGCCGGTTTCCTATCACACGCTCAACACGCCGGAGCTGACCCGCCGCCTGCTTGACGACGTGGGCAGCGAGCATCTGGGTGTCGTGCTGGATCTGGCCAATCTCGTGACGCGGGAGACGGCCTCGCCGCAGGCGCAAAGAGAGCTGCTCGATCGCGCGCTGTCGCTGTTTGGCGAGAAGATTCTCGTGCTGCATGTCAAGGACGGCGTCTTTGACAGTGAGGGCAAATGGGAGAACCGGCCCCTCGGCCAGGGCGTCATGGATTGGGCGAGCCTCCTGCCTGTGCTCCGGGCGAACAATGACGGTCTTTGCGCGCTGCGCGAGGACGTCTGGCCCGGCATGGCGCGGGAGGAATGCGCGATTCTGCATCGCTGGATCGGAGAATGACCGTCACGCCTGCCAGTGCGCGAGGAAGGCGGAAAGCGTGAGCGAGCCGGCCTCCTCGCGGCTGAGCGCGCGGGAGAAGGCGCAGCGCTCCCCGGCAGCGCCGGGGCCGAAGCTGCCGCATTCCGCGTAGAAGGCGGTGTCATGCGCGGCGGGCTTGTTCCAGTCGTGAAAGCCTGCGGGGGCGATGTGCGCGCCCAGCTCGCAGTCGATCAGCACCGTTTTGGCGAATTCGCGCCACGGCCGGCCCAGGTAGACGCTGCCCTCGGGCACGCCCTCGCCAACAAAGCGGCAATGGGAGAAGACGTAGCCAAGGCGCTGCCCCTCCGGCGTGGAGGCGGCGGTCGCATAGCCGACGTAGGGCGCGCTGCGGTCGCTGCGGCCGTCGATGCTCTTGATCGTGCAGCGGTCAAACCATGCGGCCGCGCCGCCGAAGATGAAGTCGACGTCGCCGCAGATCAGGCAGCGCCGGTAGACGTGATGCTGCGCAACGCGCGGCGCATGCTGCTTGGGGCCGATGAAGCCGTCCTTCTCGATCTCTTTGGGCGGGAGCGGCGCGGTGAAGAGCGTGTCCTGCGCGCCCAGCAGACGGCAGTCCTCGCAGAGCAGGCCGTCGCCGTCGGCGTAGAGCGCGATGGCCTGGCCCGCCGCCTCGCGGGGCGCGGCGTCGTTTTCGATCGTCAGGCCGCGCAGCGTGATGCCGGGCGCATCCGTGCGCAGCGTCGCCGTGCGGAAGGTGCCGCGCTTGCGCCCATCCGCCAGAAGGGTGTAGGCGGCGTCGCCCCAGACGATGCGCGTGCAGTCCGCGCCGGCGCCCTCGAGCGTCGTGTTGGGCCGCGCGAGCACGACCTTCTCGCGGTAGACGCCGGGCGCAAGGCGCAGCACGGCGGGAGAGCCGTCCTGCGGCAGGGCGGAGAGGGCACGCTGCAGGGCACATTCCTCCAAATTTGGTGAAACAGTACAAATATTCTCGATTAACATATTGACCTCCTGTGCAGCATCGCATATACTGAATTGTATGGAGATATTGTAGCATGGAATGCGCCTGCGGGCAAGCGCGCATCCCGACGGAACGCGCCGCCCGCGCAAAAAAGAAAACCACAGACGGAAAGGAGAAGGCTTGACCATGTTGATTACGGAATTCGGGGCCGCGGCGGACGGCAGGCTCTGCACGCAGGCCATCCAGCGCGCGATTGACGAATCGGCAGCGCAGGGAGGCGGCCGCGTTGTCGTGCCGGCGGGCGAGTATCTGACCGGCGGGCTTGTGCTGCGCAGCCACGTCGAGCTGCATCTGGAGGCGGGCAGCACGCTGCGCTTTACGGACGATTTTGACGCGTACCCCGTCCTTCGCCTGCGCTGGGAGGGCTGGGAGCAGGACAGCCATCGCCCGCTGATCTACGCGCGGGGTGAGGAGCATGTCAGCGTCACGGGCCCGGGCACGCTTGAGGGCCAGGGACGGAAATGGTGGACGGCGTTCCGCGCGGGCGAAATGAAGGCGGCCCGGCCCTGCTTTGTCTGCTTTGAGGAATGCCGGCATGTGCTGATGGCAGATTTCACGCTGCGCAACAGCCCGGCCTGGTCGATTCATCCGGTGGCCTGCGAGAACGTCGGCGTGCGCGGCCTGACCATCATCAACCCCTATGACTCGCCCAACACCGACGGCATCGACCCGGAGAGCTGCCGCGGCGTGCGGATTTCGGATTGCTATGTGGATGTCGGCGACGACTGCATCGCCATCAAGGCGGGCACGGAGGACTGCGACCGGCTGATGCCCTGCGAGGACATCACCATCACCGGCTGCACGATGGTGCACGGCCACGGCGGCGTCGTGCTGGGCAGCGAGATGAGCGGCTCCATCCGCCGGGTTTCGATCACCGGCTGCGTATTTGACGGCACGGACAGGGGCATTCGCATCAAGACGCGCCGGGGTCGGGGCGGCAGCGTGGAGGACATCTGCGTGACCGGCCTGATCATGCACGACGTGCTCTGCCCGGTCGTCGTCAACACGATGTATTTCTGCGGCAAGGGCGGCAAGGATCCGGTCGTGACGGACCTGCGCGCGCTGCCGGTGAACGAGGGCACGCCGCATGTGCGACGCATCCTCATCGCGGACTGCATCGTCACGGGGGCCAGGAGCGCGGCGGGTTGCATCTACGGCCTGCCCGAGGCGCCCATCGAGGATTTCAGCCTCCTCAACACGACGGTGCATCTGGTCAAGGCGGAGCCGGAGGTGCCGGTGATGAACGCGCTGGCCCGGCCCGTCACCTGCGCGGGCCTGACGGCGGAGCATGTCCGCGGGCTGACCTTGCAGAATTTCCGCATCACGGGCGCGCAGGGAGACGCGATCGTGCTGCATGACGTCGAGACAACCAATTGAGCGAGAAAGGGGAACGCGTAATGGCCTACGAGAAGACGCTGCTTGCCGGAGAGGGGACGCTCGTGCGCGAGCAGGAATACGACTATCACTGGTGCTATGAGCGGGGCATCATCACCAAGGCCTGGGTCGACGTGTTTGAAAAGACGGGCGAGCGGCGCTTTTTTGACGCGGCGCGCGCCAACGTGGACAAATATGTCACGCCGGAGGGCGAGATTCTGACCTACGAGCCGGACAAGTACAACATCGACATGATCTGCATGGGCCGCACGGCGCTGCGCATGTTCCGCGCGACGGGCGAGGCGAAATACGAGAAGGCCTGCCGACATCTGATTAGCCAGATGCAGACGCATCCGCGCACGAAGGAGGGCGGCTTCTGGCACAAGAAGATCTACCCGGAGCAGATGTGGCTGGACGGCATCTACATGGCCTGCCCGTTCCTGGCGGAATTCGCCGTCACCTTTGGGGAGGCGCAGTGGCTTGACGAGGTCGTGCGCCAGATGACGCTGATCTTTGAAAAGACGAAGCTCCCCTCCGGGCTGCATGTACACGCCTGGGACTCCGCGAAGGCACAGCCCTGGGCTGACCCCCAAACCGGTCATTCGCCGCACGTCTGGGGCCGGGCGATGGGCTGGTTCGTGATGGCCCATGCCGACGTGCTCAGCGTGATGCCCAGGGAGCATCCCGGCTACGCCGCCATCGCCGCGCAGCTTGGCAGCCTGCTTGACGCCGTCGCGCGCAGCAGGGGGGAGGATGGGCTCTGGCATCAGGTGATGGACATGCCGGCCAACGAAGAGAACTATGCGGAATCCTCCTGCTCGGCGATGTTCATCTACGGCCTGATGCGCGGCGCGGAGCTTGGCGTGGCGGGCGAAGAGGCTGTCGCCATGGCCAGGGAGAGCATGGACACGCTCTGGGCAAAGAATGTCGTGACGGCGGCGGACGGCTATCCGGAGCTGACGCAAATTTGCAAGGTCGCGGGCCTGGGCGGGTCGCCCTACCGCAGCGGCGATTATGAATACTACATCCACGAGACGGTCTGCAGCGGCGACACCAAGGGCACCGCGCCCTTCCTGATGAGCCTGGCCTGCGTCGGGGCGTGAGCGGGAGATCGCTGGATTTATTTGGATAGTTGGGACAAAAGGCGGTTTTGTTTGTAATGAAATCTGTTAAAAGAAAATTTCCGAAACCGATTTACAAGCTTTATTCCACATGATATAATTAACCCATTCTTAATGCTCGTTGGGGAAATGGAGGAGGGGGAAAACCTTCTTTCCAAATAGAAAAAGGAGTGAATACTTAATGAAGAAACTTGTTGTCTGCCTGCTTGCCATGCTGCTGATGGCAAACGCCGCGCTGGCGATGGCCGATGGATTGACCTTCTCGTGGTGGGGCGGCGACGCGCGTCACGAGGCGACCCAGGCGGCTGTCGATGCCTTCAAGGCGGCGACCGGCACGGAGGTCACCTGCACCTACAGCGCGTGGTCCGGCTGGGAGGACAAGATGAGCCAGTATTTTGCGTCCGACTCCGCGTTTGACGTCAACCAGGTCAACTGGAACTGGCTGTTCTCCTTCACCAATGCGGACGGCTCCTCCAAGTTCTACGACATCAACGAGGTCGCGGACGTGATCGATCTGTCCCAGTTCAACGAGAAGGCGCTCGCGCAGTGCACCGTCGACGGCAAGCTGCTGGCGGTTCCGGTGTCCATGACGGGCCGTATCTTCTACTGGAACAAGACCACCTTTGAGAAGGCTGGCCTGGAGACCCCGAAAACCCTGGCGGACCTGATGGCCGCGGGCCCGATCTTCGCCGAGAAGCTGGGCGACGAGTGCTATCCGCTGGCGCTGGGCTCCTACGACAAGATGATCCTGATGGTGCACTATCTCGAGTGCAAGTACGGCAAGGACTGGGTCGTGGACGGTCAGCTCAACTACTCGCTTGAGGAAGTCGAGGAGGGCCTGGCCTTCATCCAGAGCCTTGAGGACGCGCACGTCATCCCGTCCGCTCAGACCCTGACCGGCGACGGCGCGGACAGCCTGGACAAGAACCCCAAGTGGATGGAAGGCAAGTACGCCGGCATCTGGGAGTGGGATTCCTCCGCTTCCAAGTTTGAGGCCGCGCTCAACGAGGGCCAGGAGTTCATCGTTGGCGACTACTTCACCGACATCGGCGAGTACCAGGGCGGCTTCACGAAGGTCTCCATGGCGCTGTGCATCGCCAACACCGCTGCGGACAAGAAGCTGGCTGCCAGCCTGATCGAGTTCCTGCTCAACAGCGAGGAGGGCGCGCGCCTGATGAACAGCCAGCGCGGCATCCCGCTCTCCGCGAAGGCGAACGCGCTGTGCCTGGCCGAGGGCCTGCTCAACGCCCGCGTCGCTGAGGCCAACGCCAAGGTCATGGCCTGGTGCCAGAATACGCTCGACCCGCAGTTTGAGGCCGCGGCGCTCAAGAACAGCGACGGCGTCTACGCCGACGCGATGGAAGGCCTGTCCTACGGCGATTACTCCATCGAGGAGGCCGCCGAGGTGCTGGTTGAGGGCATCACCGAGGTGCTCGAGGCTGCGTAAGCCGACGATTGATCCCATCATCCCATAATTTCGGAGCGGTCAGGCGAATACCCCGGCCGCTTCGGTTTTAAGGGATGCCCGCCGGGCGGGCAGACAACTAAAAGATAGGAGGGGAGATTCATGACGAAAGCGGATGGGGCTTCTGCGGTTCGTCCGGATCTGAGAAGGCGCCGCCGGGGCCTGAGCAAGCTTGAGCAGGGATACATGGGCTTTTTCCTGATCCTGCCGTGGCTGATCGGCTTTTGCGTGTTCAAGCTGTATCCGTTCATCTCTTCGCTCGTGTACAGCTTTACGGACTATGACCTGTTCAAGGGCGCGCAGCACTTTGTCGGATTCCAGAACTACATCGATGCCTTCACCAAATCGAAGAACGTCAAGGCGCTGCAGGTGACCTTCGCCTACGCGTTCATGACGGTTCCGCTCAAGCTGATTTTCGCGCTGTTTATCGCCTATATCCTCAACTTCAAGATCAAGGGCGTCGGCCTGTTCCGCACGGCCTATTATGTGCCCTCGATTCTGGGCGGCTCCGTGGCCATTGCGGTGCTGTGGAAGGCGCTGTTCAAGTCCGACGGCGTGGTCAACACGATTCTGACGATGCTGGGCTTCGAGTCGATCAACTTCCTGGCGGACAAGAGCTGGGCGCTGTTCATCATCTGTCTGCTGCGCGTATGGCAATTCGGCTCGGCAATGGTGCTCTTCCTCGCGGCGCTCAAGGGCGTGCCGGAGGATCTGTATGAGGCGGCCTCCATCGACGGCGCGTCCAAGGCCCGCCAGTTCGTCTCTATCACCATCCCGCTCATTTCCCCGGTCATCTTCTACAACCTGGTGACACAGCTTGTGCAGGCGTTCCAGGAGTTCAACGGCCCGTACATCATCACCCAGGGCGGCCCGCGCAACGCGACGACGCTCATTTCCCTGATCGTCTACAACACGGCGTTCAAGGATTACAAGGTTGGCATGTCCTCCGCGATGGCGTGGGTCATGTTCGTGATCGTCATGGTGCTCACGCTGATCTCCTTCGCCAGCCAGAAGAAGTGGGTCTACTATTCCGACGACGATGGGAGGGGTTAAGCCGTGAGTATTGCGATGATCGTCTTCCTCGTCCTGAGTATTGTCCTGTTGAGCATGGGCATCTACGGCGGCACGGTGCAGATTCCCGACGCGGCGGCTGTGGAGGCGGGCGCGACCATGCCCGGCGCGTTCGCGCAGTCCGTGGCGCAGCTCAGGAATTTCTACCTCATGCTCGGCGCGCTGGTGCTCTTTATCGTGGTCTACCGCTTCCTGTTCAAGCGCGCGAACCTCAAGGTGCAGCATCTGATGAGCACCACGATCCGCTACGTCATCCTCATTGGCGTGGGCGTGTTCATGGTCTATCCGCTGCTGTGGATGGTCAGCGCCACCTTCAAGGACAACAACGAGATCTTCTCCACGCTGAGCCTGATCCCGTCGCGTCCGACGCTGGATGGCTATCGCGCCGCGATGAACGACTACGGCGGAGACATCAATATCTGGCGCGCGATGCTCAATACCTACAAGTATGTGCTCCCGCGCGTGCTCTTCACCGTCATCTCCTCCACGATCACGGCGTATGGCTTCGGCCGCTTCCGCTTCCGCGGCCGCAACGCGCTCTTTGCGCTGCTGATGGCGACGCTTTTCCTGCCGCAGGTCGTGCTGAATATCCCGCAGTTCCTGATGTACCGCAAATTCGGCTGGGTCGATTCGCCGTACTACCTCGCGCTGATCGTGCCCTCGCTGTTCGCGCAGGAGACCTATTTCGTCTACATGCTGATTCAGTTCATGCGCAACATCCCGCGTGAGCTTGACGAGGCGGCGAAGATCGACGGCTGCAACATCATGCAGACGCTGGTGCTCGTCCTCGTGCCGATGCTCTGGCCGGCGATGGTCTCCGCGGGCCTGTTCCAGTTCATGTGGTCGAGCAACGACTTCATGGGCCCGTTGCTCTACGTCAACTCTCCGGCCCGCTATCCGGCGACGCTGTTCGTGCGCATGAGCATGGACGCCGACACCGGCTTCTCCTGGAATCGCGTCATGGCGGTCTCGCTGATTTCCATCGTCCCGTCTCTGGTCGTGTTCTTCCTTGCCCAGAGCCAGTTCATGGACGGCGTGACGGCGGGCGCAGTCAAGGGCTGATTGCCTGATCAAAGGACGCTTTTGCCCTCCCCGCAGGGGAGGGCAGGGCGCCCTTTTTCTCTGTCCGAGAGGCAAAAGAGAAGGCGGAAGGCGGGCCGAGACCATATTTTGCAAATAACCCGTATAATTAGCGATAGAATTCTTGAAACGTGCGCAAAAACCCAGTATAATAGCGATATCAATGTGAAAAGCCACCGGATTCGTCTGCCGGACTGCCCACCGCCGGGAGGGACAGCGGCCCGGCTTTCGGCTTCGGAGGATGGAGGCAGAAGAGAATGAAGATTGTCCTGAAGGATCTGACCAAACGCTTTGACGATGCCGTGGCCGTCGACCGCCTCAACCTGACGTTTGAGGATGGCGAGCTGACGGGCCTGCTCGGGCCGAGTGGCTGCGGCAAATCGACCACGCTCTACATGCTTGCGGGCCTTGAGAACGTCACCGAGGGAGAAATCTGGTTCGGCGAGCAGAATGTGACGGCCGCCATGCCGGAGGAGCGCAACATCGGGCTCGTCTTCCAGAATTACGCGCTGTATCCGCACATGACCGTGGCGGACAATATCGCCTTCCCGCTGACGAACATCAGGAATCCCGCGACGGGGAAGCGCTATACCCGCGAGGAGATCCGCGAGGAGGTTCAGCGGACGGCGAAGCTCGTTCAGATCGAGGAATACCTCAGGCGCAAGCCGGGCCAGCTCTCCGGCGGACAGCAGCAGCGCGTCGCGATTGCCCGCGCGCTGGTCAAGAAGCCGAAGGTGCTGCTGCTCGACGAGCCGCTCTCCAACCTGGACGCGCGCCTGCGCATCGAGATGCGTCAGGAAATCCGCCGCATTCAGCAGGAGACGAAGGTCACGACGATCTTCGTCACCCACGATCAGGAGGAGGCCATGAGCATCACGGACAGGATCGTCCTGATGAAGAAGGGCGTCGTTCAGCAGATCGCGCCCGCTCATGAGATGTACATGAACCCCTGCAACGAGTTTGTCGCCTCCTTCCTGGGCAACCCGATGATCTCCTACCTGAGCGTGCGCGCCGGGGAGGGCCGCATCGCGCTGGAGGATGGGACGTCGCTCCCGCTTGAAACCGGTCTGAGCGGCAGCTACCGGCTGGGCATCCGCCCGGAGGCCTGGGTGCCCGGCGACGGGCTGCGCGTGACGCTCACGCGCGTGGAACAGCGCGGTCAGGATCAGATCATCGAGTTTGCGCTGGCTGGCCAGAAGATCAAGGCCATCGCGGACGCCGCGACCGTGCTGCGCGCGGGCGACAGCATTTCGCTTACCCTGCGGGAGAACCGCTGCTACTTCTTCGATGAAAAGACGGGGGCGCGTGTCAGATGAAAACCGGAGAAAAGAAAAAGAGAAAGCCCCGCCTGCTCACGGGCAAGAACGGGGAGCTGCTCGTCGCCAGCCCGAAGGCCTGGCTCTATCTGCTTCCGCCGCTGATCATCTTCGTGCTCTTCGTGTTCTATCCGATGCTGGCGGTGCTGCGAACGGCCTTCTATGAGAAATACGTCTACATCATTTCCAAGGGCACAGGCTTCGGCCTCGCCTCCTTCAAGTATGTGCTGGGGGACAAGACGTTCTGGCTCGCCTGCAAAAACACGGGCATCCTGATTCTCGTCGCGCTGCCGGCGACGGTCATCCTCTCGCTGGCCATCGCGCTGATGCTCAATTCCATCAAGCAGCTCCAGGGCCTCTTCCAGACGCTCTTCTTCACGCCCTATGTCACCTCGACGGTCGCCATCGGCACGGTCTTCTATACGCTGTTCCACAGCCAGCACGGCTATATCAACTATTTCCTCGGCCTGTTCGGGATCGATCCGGTCGCCTGGCTGACGGACAGTAGCAAGGTCATTTGGGCGCTGTGCATCTTCTGCATCTGGAACGGCCTGGCCTTCAAGATCGTCCTCTTCCTGGCAGGCCTTCAGAAGATCGACAAAAAGGTCTACCAGGCTGCGAAGATCGACTGCGCCAAGCCCGGCAAGACGCTCTTTCGCATCACGCTGCCGCTGCTTTCGCCGACCTTCTTTATGGTGATCATCGTCTCCGTCATCTACGTCGCCCGGACGTATAACGAGGTCTTCGCGCTCTTCACGTCCGTCAATTCCCAGACGGCGGGCTCCGGCAACTGCGCCATCACGATCGCCTACTACATCTATTATTATTTCTTCGTGCGCGGCGAGGTCAATTATGCGGCGGCCGCCGCCGTGCTGTTCCTGATCGTGATCATGAGCCTGACCATCCTTCAGCGCGTGATTTCCAGAAAATTCGTGCATTATTATTGACGGAGGGACCCGGATGAAGATCAAAGATACGCGTGGCGCCGTTTTGACAGCGCTCAAATACGCTGCGCTGACCATCGGCGCGCTGATCCTGTTTTTCCCGTTTATCTACATGGTGCTCTCCTCGCTCAAGACGGCGTATGAATCGACCGCCATCCCGCCCATCTGGTTCCCGGCAAAGCCGCAGTGGGAGAATTACGCCTATGCCTGGAATCTCAAGCCGTTCCTGCTGTACTACCGCAACACGCTGGCGGTCTGCGCGATTTCGGTTGCGGGCACGCTGCTGTTCTCGGTTCTGGGCGCATACGCGTTCACCATCTACGAGTTTCCCTTCAAGAACGTGTTTTTCATCCTGTTCATGCTGACCATGATGGTTCCGGAAGAGATGCTGATCATCCAGAACTATGAGACGATCGCGGATCTGGGGCTGCTGGATACGTTCCTGGGCATCGCGCTGCCCTCGCTGGCCAACGGCTTCTACATCTTCATGCTCCGGGAGTATTTCACGCAGATGCCCCCGGCGCTGTTCAAGTCCGCGAAGGTCGATTGCTGCCCGGACTTCAAGTTCCTCTGGAAGGTCGTCATCCCGATGAACAAGAACGCGATTGCCACGATCGCGATTCTCTCCTTCATCGGCCAGTGGAATGCCTTCATGTGGCCGAACATGGTCACGCGCAGCGACGAGCACAGGGTGATCACCTCCGGCCTGATGACCTTCCGCAACATGGCCTCTGCCAATTACCATTACCTGATGGCGGCGGCCTGCATCACGGTCATCCCCATGGTCATCTTCTACGTTCTCTTCCACAAGCAGATCATTTCCGGCGTGGCAAATGGCGGCATCAAAGGCTGAGCAGGCGGCAGGGCCGCGTGACAGTCTTTATGTAATACAAGAAAGAAGGTATTGTTCATGAAAAAGCTCCTGACCCTCATGATGGCTGTGCTGATGGTGTTTGGCGCGGCCGTCTGCTCGGCTGAGTCCATCGACAGCGTGATCACCGAGCCGATCACCATCACGTTCTGGCAGATGCTGGACAATGAGACCTATGACGCGGACCTCAAGGCCGTGGTGGATGCGTTCAACGCCGGTGTCGGCGCCGAGCACGGCATCACCGTCGATGTGCAGATCATCTCCGGCGGCACCGAGGCGCTGGAGACTCAGCTCATCGCGGCCATCCGCGCGGGCGCGGGCGTGCCCAACGTCGTCATGACCGAGGCGACCTATGTGCCGGACTACCTGCTGGCGCAGTGCATCGTCGATCTGACGCCGTACATCGAGTCTGAGGAATACGGCCTCGACCTGTCCGACTACTATGACTTCTTCGTCAACCTCGGCTCCTCCTACACCGAGCCGGGCATCTACACCCTCCCGGGCTACGTCTCCGGCGAGGTCATGTACTACAACGTGACGTTCTTTGAGGAGAACGGTCTGAGCGTGCCGACCACCTGGGACGAGATGGTCGACGTCTGCACGAAGATCACCGAGATCACCGGCCGCCCGGCGTTCGGCTGGGACGACCCCTTCAAGACCTTCACGACGCTGGCGACGCAGGCCGGCGCGGGCTACACCGACGCCCAGGGCAACATCCTCTTCGGCGGCGACAACCTGCAGACGACCATCGATGCGATCCAGTGGTACAAGGATCAGATCGACGCCGGCATCTTCCGCACGGCGGGCGAGGACTACTACTTCTCCGGCCCGTTCGGCAGGGGCGATGTGCAGCTGTATATCGGCTCCGGCAACGAGGCGCAGTGGATCCAGTACAAGATTCCCGAGGGCACGACGATGGATTGGGCCTGCGCGCCGATTCCGCAGGGCAAGGAAGGCTGGGCCAACGTGCCGGCCGACTACTCCGAGAACTTCGTCTACGCCATCATGGACGTGAATGGAAATGAAGCCGCGCGCCTGGCCTCCTGGCTCTTCCTGCGCTACCTGCAGCAGCCGGAGAACGTCTTCGCGGTGACGACCTCCGAGGCGTTCATGCCCTATCTCAGGTCCGTCGCTGAATCCGCGGAATGGCAGGCTGCCGCCGGCACGGCGCAGAAGGCCGAGAGCGCTCAGGCGGATGCCTTCTACACCTATGCGGGCTTTGACGGCGCTTCCGCGCTGCGTTCTGACGCCACGACCGCGATCCAGAGCATTCTGGAGCACGGCGCGGATGTCACGCAGACGCTGACCGATCTGGCCAACCGCTGAGCAGTGGATTGACGGCTTCACAGGGACAGGGGAGGCAGTTCGGTGCTTTCCCTGTTTCCATGCAATCAGGAAAGGAAGAACAACATGGCTGAGTATTATGATCCCTGGGCCTATACCAAGACCAAGCACGGACTGAGCGCCGATCTGGTCATTTCCGCGCTGCAAAAGTGCATCCGCCGCGGCGACGAGCAGACCGCCATGCGTATGGCGTACGAGCTCTACGTCACCTCGCCCTTCCATGAGGAGAAGATGTGGACGCGCCTGATGGTTATCCCGATCGAGGACATTGGCTTCGGCGACCCGAACGCCTGCGTCATCGTGAAGACCTGCAACGAGCTGCGCAAGGAATACCCCTACGGCGACGGCGACCGCCCGATCTTCTTCCTGTACGCCATCCGCTACCTCTGCCGCTGCAAGAAGGAGCGCTCGACGGACCAGATCAAGAACATCATCATGAAGGAGAACGAGAAGGGCATCGTGCCCGAGGTGCCCGAGTGGACGATCGACATGCACACCAACAAGGGCCGCTTTGAGCTGGGGCGCGACGTCTTCTACTTCATGAACGAGGCTTCGAAGGTCGAGCCGCTCTGGGAGGGCTACGACGACCGCTACTGGAAGCAGCTCTACAAGATGTATGAGGATGAGGCCAAGGAGGCGGAGGAGAAGAAGTAATTTCACTTCTCTCATGGAGACAGGCTGAACGCACAAGAAAGGGAGTCCGGGGCCATTTGCCCCGGGCTCCCTTCCTTGTGTCATGCTGATGATCGGATCAAACCGCCCTGCTCTGCGGGGATATAGCTGCGTTTCTCCCCGCCCATGAGGGCTGTCACATGTCCTTGGCCATCGCGACGAGATAAGCATAGATCTGGAGCTTGTACTTGTCGTAGAGGCCGAGGTCGATGTAGAGCTGCTTGTAGTATTTGAAGAGCGACGCCTTTGTAGAGAGCACCTTCGCGGGCGTTACCTGCGCGGAAAGGGAGCCCTTCTTCTGGCGGACGTAGTAATACACCGGTGTACGCAGGGAATAGAAGCTCTCGGCATATCGGATGTATTCAAGGTTGAAGAGCATGTCCTCCGACCAGGTGAATTCCTCATTGCAGCGGATGTTGTGCTCCATGATGATGTCGCGGCGGTAGAGCTTGTTCCACATGACGCCGTAATAGAAGCTTGCCGGCTCCTCCATCAGATAGCGGGCGAACTGCGCCTTGTCCATCCGGGTATCCGGCGGGAGAAAGCCGAAGACCTGCATCTTCTCGTCCCGCGTCACGGAGCAGTAGTTGCACAGCAGCAGGTCGACCCGGTTTTCCTCCATGGCCTCGACCATCAGGCGCGTCGCATTGACGTCGAGATAGTCGTCGGAATCGACGAATTGCAGGTATTTGCCGGTCGCATGCTCGATGGCGACGTTGCGCGTGCCCGAAACGCCGGAGTTTTCCTTGTCGATGATGATGATGCGCGGGTCAAGCCGCGCATACATGCGGCAGATTTCCAGGCTGGAGTCGCTCGAGCCATCGTTGACCAGCAGAATCTCGAGGTTCTGGTATTTCTGATGCCGGATGCTCTCCAGACAGGGCACCAGATCGATGGCGGAATTGTAGATGGGGACAAGAATCGAGCAGAGCGGGCTTTCCATGGCGGTTTCCTCCTTGGCGAAGATCCGTTGGCGCATGCCGGTGTGCATATTATAGCATAGTTTGACAGGAGACGGAAGAGAGAGAGGCGTTTTGCATGAAAAAGGGATTTTCCATGCAGAATGAATCGGCAATCCGTCGAAAGCTGAAAGAAAATGAAGAAAATTGCGAACGAACCGTTTGACAAATGCACGGAGCGGGAGTATGATAGGAGCCGGATCGGCGAGAGCCGTGATGAGCGCCCTGAAAAACGGCAAAGGAGAGGAAGACGTGGAGAACATCGCCTACTACAACGGAAGAACTGGCCCGATTGAAGAGATGATGGTGCCGATGAATGACCGCGCGTGCTATTTCGGCGACGGAATCTACGACGCGATGTTCACCGCGAAGCATGTTCCGCTGTCGCTTGATGATCATCTGCGCCGCTTCTACCGCTCGGCGGACAAGGTCGAGATCCGCATTCCGATGCCCTTTGAGGCGCTGCGCGAGCTGGTGCTGAAGCTGTGTGCGCAGGTCGACAGCCCGACGGCGATGGTGTATGTGCAGGCGACGCGCGGTGTTGGTCCGCGCGGGCACGCCTATCGCTTCGCCGGAGAGAGCGCGAGTCTGTGGGCGTTCGTCCGGCCGGACGTGCTTGACCCGATGGACAGGGACTACCGCTGCATCACGGCGGAGGACACGCGCTTTCTGCATTGCGACATCAAGACGATCAACCTGCTGCCCAGCGTGCTCTACACCCAGCGCGCCGAGGCGCGCGGCTGCGACGAGGCGATTCTGCATCGCGGCGAGCGGGTCACGGAATGCGCGCATTCCAATGTGCATATCCTGAAGAATGGCGTCTTTCAGACCGCGCCCTGCGACAACCTGATCCTGCCGGGCATCACGCGGGCGCACCGCATCGCCCAATGCCGCGAGATGGGCATTCCCGTGCTCGAGCAGCCCTTCACGGTCGCGGAGATGATGGCGGCGGACGAGGTCTTCTTTACCAGCTGCAGCGCGCTGTGCTGCCGCATCCGGGAGATTGACGGGGTGCCAGTCGGCGGAAAGGATGAGGCGCTCATCCGCCGCATTCAAAGGGCGGCGCAGGACGAGGTCGATCGGGAGATTGAGGCGTTTGCGCGCAAATGAACCGGGGATTCCTGGCCCGAAAGGGCGTTTTATCCGCCGCCGGGGAGATTCCCTTCAAGGCGGAGCAATTGAGGCAAGGGAGGACATGACAGATGAAGAATATCGCGTACTACAACGGAAGGACGGGCCTCATCGAGGAGATGATGATCCCGATGAACGACCGTGCCTGCTATTTCGGCGACGGCGTCTACGACGCGACCTGCGTTGTCAACCATGTGCCGATGGCGTTTGACGACCACATCGACCGCATCTACCGCAGCGCGAAGCTGATTGACATCGACATCCCGATGACGAAGGAAGACATGAAGGCCATGCTCATGGACCTCGTGCGGCAGGTGGAGGGCGACGTGCTCTTCCTGTACTGGCAGGTGACGCGCGGCGTCGGCCCGCGCGGCCACGCCTACAAGAACGCCGGCCCCACGCCGAGCATCTGGGCGTTCGTGCGTCCGAACTCAATGCGCGACCCGTTCGGCGCCTACCGCTGCATCACGATGGAGGACACGCGCTTCTTCCATTGCAACATCAAGACGATCAACCTGCTGCCCGCGGTCATCGCGAACCAGCGCGCCGAGGAGGCCGGCTGCGATGAGACCATCTTCCATCGCGGCGAGCGCGTGACCGAGTGCTCCCACTCCAACGTGCACATCATCAAGGACGGCGCGCTCATCACCGCGCCCTGCGACAACCTGATCCTGCCGGGCATCACGCGCGCGCACATCCTCAAAATCTGCGCGAAGCTGGGCATCCCGGTGCAGGAGCGTCCCTTCACGGTCGCGGAGATGATGGCGGCGGACGAGGTGTTCTTTTCCAGCTCCAGCGCGCTGACCTGCCGCATCCGCGAGATCGACGGCAAGCCGGTGGGCATGAAGGACGAGAAGACCTTCGGCGCGATTCGCGACGCATACCAGCAGGAGCTGAAGGCCGAGTGCGGCGTCAAGTAAACGGGACAATCAAAGAATGCGGGGCGCGGATCTAACCGCGTCCCGCTGCATTTTGAAGCGCCCGGAGGAACAGCCCGTCGCTTTGCGCGATCTGAGAGGGCGTGAGCAGGAGGCGACCCTCGCTGCACACGCGGGAGGCCGCGACGCGCAGCAGCGCGCTTAAAAGCTGCTGTAGGCGAATGTAGCTGCTGTCCGTCTGGCGGCGCAGCGCATGCCCGCCGTAGAGCGCGCAGATCTCGTAGCGGTATCGCTCCTGGAGCATGTCATAGAGCCGGTCGGCGAGCTGGGGCGTTCGAAAGGAATAGAGCGTGAGCAGGCGCGAGACCTCCTGGGCGTCCTGCAATACGCGGCGCACGCCGGGCGTATCGGCGTAGGGAAGGAGCAGATCGTAAATCTGCTCGCATTCATTCGGGGTTTGATCTCTGGCAATCAAGGGCAGACCTCCTCACTGGCATGGCATCTGTCTTAACTGTATGAAGGAGGAGCCCACGAAAGAACATCCAAATGACACAGATTTCCCTTTATATAGAGAAACAGGCCGGCGGATGACCGCCGGGCGCGGCGCAAATGGGCGGAAAGGACGCATAAATCGCCGGTATTCGCCTGCAGAAGCGCAAAGAACGTGGGAAGAACGCGAAAAAAAGCATTCAGGCAGTTGACAACCGGCAATGAAGGTGACTAAAATAGGTTGGTTGTTTGCGCGGCGGCGTTTTCGCCGGCACGCGGCGCACGATTCCTGAAGAATGGGAGGGTTTGCATGTTTTTGGCATATTTTGCGCTCTGGGTGATTCTCAACGGCAGATGGACCCTGGAGATCGGCGCCTTTGGCGTCGTCTTTGCGGCGCTGCTGACCGCCTTCTGCTGCAAATTCATGGGATACAGCATGGAGAAGGAGCGGTCGCTCGCGCGGGGGCTGCTCTCGGCCGTGCGCTATGGCGCGATGCTGCTTGGGGAGATCGTCAAGGCCAACCGGGCGGTCATCGGCATGATTCTTGACCTGAGCTTTGAGCCGCAGCCGCAGCTGGTTCGCTTCAGCAGCGGACTTCGGGAGGAGCGCCACCGCGTCGTGCTTGCGGATTCCATCACGCTGACGCCGGGGACGATCACCTGCCAGCTCGAGGGCGACGACTTTGTCGTTCACTGCCTGGACAGCAGCCTGGCGGAGGGCCTGAGCGACGGCATCATGGTGCAGCGCCTGCGGGAGATGGAGCAGCGCGCCGAGGCGCGCGCGCGCAAGAAGCAGGAGAAAAAAGCCGAAAAGGGCGGAAAGGAGGCGCGGCAATGAGCGTGGAGCAGGCGTATCACGGCCTGACGGTCGCGGTGATGGCAGTGCTGGCTGTGCTTTCGATCCTTTGCTTGATCCGCTGTATCCGCGGCCCGCGCATTTCTGACCGCGTGCTGGCGGTCAACATGATCGGCACGCTGACCATCGTGATGGTCTGTGTGCTGGTGATCGCGCTGGGCGAAGGATATCTGGCGGATGTCGCGCTGGTGTATGCGATGATCAGCTTCCTCGCGGTGGTCGTGCTGTGCAAGGTGTATACGGGCGTCTATCGCGAGCGCAGGCATGAGGAGGCCCGGCTTTCGGGCGGGCAGGACGGCGGAGAGGAGATGTTCAAATGATCGCATGGATTCGCTTTGCACTGACCGCAGCGTTGGTCGCGGCAGGGCTGATCATTCTGTGCATCGGCGTGTTCGGCGTCTTCCGCTTCCACTACGCCGCCAACAGGATGCATGCCTCGGCGCTCAACGACACGCTGGGCCTGGGGCTGTGCCTGCTGGGCCTGGCGGTCAGCGCGCCGGACGGCTTCACAGCCGCGAAGATCGTGCTGGTGGTCGTCTTCATGTGGATCAGCTCGCCGGTCGCCAGCCATCTGCTGTGCCGGCTGGAGGTGGAGACCAACGAGGATCGCGGGCAGTATATGACCGTGCGCGACTCCCTGACGCAGGCACAGCCGAAGGAGGGAGAGCAATGACGGGCGTAGTTCAGCTGATTCTGGTGTTTCTGATCGCCTGCGCGATTGCCGTATGCATGACGCGCAGCCTTCTGACCAGCGTGGTCATTTACATGGGCTATTCGATGCTGATGTCCATCGTATGGATTCTTCTGGAGTCGCCGGATCTGGCGATTACGGAGGCGGCGGTCGGCGCGGGCATCACGAGCCTGCTGCTCTTCCTGACGCTCAAAAAGATCCACGCGATTGACGCGCGCAACCAGGTGCGCGAGCGCCATGCCAGGCAGCTCGCGCAGGAGAAGAGAAGCGGAGGTGAAGGCGATGAAGCGGGAAAGGCCTGATCTTTTGCTCAGGGCGCGCTCGCGCCTGACGCATTTCCTTGCTTCCTCCGACGAGGCGCTCGACGAGCGCATGGCGCAAAGCCAGACGCAGCCCGCCCTCAGCGAGGAGATGCCGGTGGATATCGAGTACCGCCGGATGCTCGAGGCGGAGATCGAGGAGGAGCGAGAGACGGCGGCGCGCCTGCGCACCTGGAATGAGCGCCGCAGCGGGCGGCTTGGCCGGGGCGTATACTGCGTGCTCTGCGTCGCGGTCTGTCTGGCGATGATCGCGCTGTTCCTGTATACGGCGGCATGCCTGCCGGATTATGGAAGCGCCGGGCATCCGGCGAACAACGAGGTCCCGGCGCGCTATATTGAAAGCGGCCTGCAGGAGACCGGCGCGGTCAACATCGTCACTGGCATGATCCTCGATTACCGCGCGTTTGATACGCTTGGCGAGTCGAGCGTGCTCTTTACGGCGGCGATGGTCGTGCTGCTGCTGCTGCGCCTGGATGCCGATTCGCAGACGTTCAGCCCGCTGGCGCGGGTCATCCGCGAGCAGCCGCATTCGGATACCTTCTATGAGCCGCATCACGACACGATTTTGCAGCATGCGGCAAAGGTGCTTGTGCCTGTCGTGCTGCTGCTGGGCATCTACGTCGTTTTAAACGGCCATCTTTCGCCCGGCGGCGGCTTCTCCGGCGGCGCGATCATGGGGGCGGCGCTGATGATCTATGTCACAGCCTTCGGCTTTGAGGCCATCCGCCGCTTCTTCACCTACAGAACCTATCAGCGGGTCGTGCTTTGCGCGCTGCTGACCTACGCGGTGAGCAAGTGCTATTCGTTTTACACGGGCGCGAACGGACTGCACAGCGTCATTCCGCTGGGCACGCCGGGCGCGATCCTTTCAAGCGGCCTGATTCTGGTGCTGAATATCTGCGTCGGCTTCATCGTCACCTGCACGATGTATGCGTTCTATGCGGTGTTCAGGAAGGGGGAACTGTGACATGCTGGAGCGTCTTTTGACCAATTTTGAGGCGACCGCGGCCGTCATCCTCTTCTGCATCGGCTTTACGACGATGATGCTCAACAAGAACCTGATCAAGAAGATCATCGGCATGGACATCATGGATACGGCGGTCTATCTGCTGCTGGCGTCGCAGGGCTTTATCGCCGGGCGCAAGGCGCCCATCGTCGTCGACGGCATCCAGAGCGTGGAGGCCTACATCAACCCGATTCCGGCGGGCCTCGTGCTCACGGGCATCGTCGTCTCGGTTAGCGTGTCGGCGCTGATGCTGGCGCTGTCCGTGCGGCTCTACTACCGCTATCATACGCTCAATCTCGACGAGATTGTCATGCTCGCGGGAAAGGAGGAGGTCTGACGTGCAGCTGGTTCAGAATTTTCCCTTTGCCTGTATCCTGCTGACGCTGATCTGCGCGGTGATCACCTCCGTGCTGGGAAGCGGCGCGGCGAGGAAGATGACGCTCTTTGTCATCGGCGCGGTGACGGCGATGACGGCCTGCGTGATGGTCTACACGCTCAAAACGGGGGACAGCTATGTCTACCTGATGGGCCACTTTCCCGCGCCCTGGGGCAACGAAATCCGCATCGGCGCGTTGGAGACCGTCATGATGATGGTCTTCTGCCTGGTGATTCTCTTCTCCTTCCTGGGCGGACTGGGCAGGAGCATGCTGCAGATTGAGACGAGCAAGTACAACATCTACTGCATCATGGTCGACCTGACGCTGCTCTCGCTGCTGGCGCTGGTCTACACGAACGACCTGTTCACGGGCTACGTCTTCATCGAGATCAACACGCTGGCCGCGGCCGGCCTGGTCATGATCCGCCAGAACGGCAAGAGCCTCGTCGCTGCTGTCCGCTACATGATCATGAACCTGCTGGGCTCGAGCCTGTTCCTGATCGGCATCGTGCTGCTCTATTCCATCACGGGCCATCTGCTGATGCAGAACCTTCAGGAGAGCATCGCCGTGCTGGCGGCCACGGGCGAATATCGCGAGCCGCTGACGATGGCGGTCGCGCTGATGACGGTCGGCCTGTCGATGAAGAGCGCGCTCTTCCCGTTTGACACCTGGCTGCCCGGCGCGTATTCCAACTCGACGCCGACGGCCTCGGCCATCCTCTCGAGCATCGTCTCCAAGGGTTATATCTTCCTGCTCATCAAGGTCTATTGCCGCGTGATCGGCTTTGACGTCGTCGTTTCGCTGGGCGTTTGCGACGTGCTCTTCGTCTTTGGCGCGATCGGCATGGTGATGGGCTCGATCAATGCGATGCGCGCCAAAACCGTGCGCATGATGATCGCCTACTCGTCCGTGGCGCAGATCGGCTATATCTATCTGGCGCTGGGCATGGCGTCCGGGGCGGGCGTGCTGTGCGCGCTGTGGCATGTGGCGGCGCACGCGGCGACCAAGTCGATGCTCTTCATTTCCTCTGCGGAGCTTGACGAGGCGAGCGGCGGCACGCATCTGCGCGCCGACCTGCGCGGGGGCTTTTATCGAAGCCCGCTGGCGGCCTCGGCTTTTGCGCTGGGCGGAGCGAATCTGGTCGGTATTCCGATGCTGGGCGTCTTTATGACCAAGCTGATGCTCTCGCAGGCGGCGATTGACGCGGGCGGCAAGCACATGGTCGCGGCGCTGGTCGTGCTGGCGGTCTCCACGCTGCTCAACGCGCAGTATTTCCTCGGGACGGCAGTTGACCTGTTCACCCCGAGGCATGACGGCAAGGCCGTCGTGCGCACGAGACCGCAGGCGCTGACGGCGGCGGGCATCGCCGGCTTCATCGTGCTCAACCTAGTTCTCGGCTTCTTTGCCAAAGATATTCTCGCGGCGCTCGCCGCGGGACTTGCCCGATTTGCTTAAGGGATGGAGGAGAATGCTATGCTGATTCTTGCAATTTTCTGGCCGGCGCTCGCAGGTGTGCTGATCTTCCTGCTGCCCGCCGCCCGCAGCAGCCGTTCGCTGCGCGCGAAGCTCTGCTGCGGCGCGCTGGCGCTCGAGTTTGTGCCCGTGCTGGCGCTGTGCGGCGCGCGCGGTTTGGAGGTCACGCTCCTTCAGATGACCCCGACGCTCTCCATCTTCCTCAAGGTGGACACGGTCGGCTGCGTCTTTGCGGTGCTGATGTGCGCGATGTGGCTGCTGGCAGCGGTGTTTGCGCTGGAATATCTGGAGCACGACGCGCATGAGGCGAGCTTCCAGGCGTTTTACATGACCGTGCTCTCCGCGCTGGTGGGCCAGTGCTTCGCCGGTTCGATGGTGACGCTCTACGTCTTCTACGAGCTGATGACGCTGCTCTCCGTGCCGCTGGTCGTGCATGAGCGTACGCCGCAGGCCGTCGCCGCGGGCGTCAAGTATCTGGTCTATTCGATCTTCGGCGCGATGCTCGGCCTGATGGGCATCTTCTTCTTCAACCACTACCTGGGCACGGTGACGTTCGCGCCCGGCGGCGTCGCGCCGCTCTCCGGCGTCGTGACCCCGGGCCTGCTCGTGGTGACGTTCCTGGTCATCCTGGGCTTTGGCACGAAGGCCGGCATGTTCCCAATGCACGGCTGGCTGCCCACGGCCCATCCGGTCGCGCCGGCGCCGGCCTCGGCCGTGCTCTCCGGCGTGATCACGAAGGCCGGCGTGCTGGCGATTGTGCGCGTCGTGTATTTCCTGGTCGGCGCGAAGGCGCTCGCGGGCACCTGGGTGCAGACGGCGTTCATGATCCTCACGCTGATCACGGTGTTCATGGGCTCGATGCTCGCCTACCGCGAGCCGCTGCTCAAGAAGCGCCTCGCCTATTCGACGGTTTCCCAGGTCAGCTATGTGCTCTTCGGCCTCTCCTGCATGGTGCCTGAGGCGTTTGAGGGCGCACTGCTGCATGTGCTCGCCCACTCGACGATCAAGGACGCGCTCTTCCTGTGCGCCGGCGCGATCATTCATCAGACCGGCAAGACGATGGTCAGCGACCTGCGCGGCATTGGCAAGCAGATGCCTGTGACGATCTGGTGCTGGACGATCGCCTCCCTGGGTCTGATCGGCATCCCGCCGACGGGAGGCTTTGTGAGCAAGTGGCAGCTGGCGACGGGCTCTCTGGCAAGCGGCATGGGCGCGCTCTCCGTGCTCGGCCCGGTCGTGCTGATCGTTTCCGCGCTGCTGACGGCGGCCTATCTGCTGCCCGTCACGATCTATGGCTTCTTCCCGGGCAGCGACTATGATTACGCCTCCCTGGAGAAGAAGGAGCCCGGCTGGCTGATGCTCGTGCCGATGCTGCTGTTGGTGGCGGGCGTCGTGCTCACGGGCGTGCTGGCGCAGCCGCTGATCAGCGCTTTTGCGAGCGTCGCTTCGACTGTGCTCTGATGTGCGGCAAGGAGAAAAGCCATGTTGAGTGTTGCAGTTTTTCTTCCGATCGCCGCAGGCGCGGCGATGCTGGCGGTGCGCTTCAAAACCCGCCGGGCCCGGGAGATCGCGGTCGAGGGCGTGACGCTGCTCACGTCCCTGCTCGTGCTCCTGTGCCTGCTTTCGGGCGATGGCCAGGCGCATACGCTGTTTTACCTGACAAAAACGGTGCCCATCGCGTTCATGCTCGACGGCGTGGGCAGCGTCTTTACGGCGTTGGTGGCCTTCCTCTGGCCGCTGGCGACGCTCTATGCCTTCGAATACATGGAGCATGAGGGCGGCGAGGATCACTTCTTCGCGCTGTACACGATCACCTACGGCGTGACGCTGGGCATCAGCATGGCGGCGAACCTCATGACGCTGTATGTGTTCTATGAGTTTCTGACGCTGAGCACGCTGCCGCTGGTCATGCACGGCACGCGGCCTGAGGCCATCCGCGCGGGCCATCAGTATATGATGTATTCCTTCTTCGGCGCGGCGCTCGCGTTCATTGGCGTCATGCTGGTGACGGTCTTTGGTAACGGCGGCGCGTTCGTGATGGGCGGTGTGCTGGGCGAGGCTTTCGGCGCGGCGCATCCCTTTGCGACGCAGCTGGGGTATCTGTGCATGTTCGTGGGCTTCGGCGTCAAGGCAGCCGTGTTCCCGATGCATGCCTGGCTGCCGTCGGCCTCCGTCGCGCCGACGCCCGTGACGGCGCTGCTGCACGCGGTGGCGGTCGTCAAGGCGGGCGCGTTCGCGATCATCCGCATGACGTATTTTTCCGTCGGCGCGCAGCTCCTGCGCGGCACGGCGGCGCAGGCGGTTGCCATTGCGCTGGCGTCCATCACGATCGTCTTTGGCTCCACGATGGCCGTGCGCGAGCATCACTTCAAGCGCAGGCTGGCGTATTCGACGGTTTCCAATCTGTCCTATATCGTGCTGGCGGCGAGCCTGATGACGGCGGCCGGGCTGGCGGCGGGTCTGTCGCACATGCTCTTCCACGCGCTCATCAAGATCACGCTGTTCTATTGCGCGGGCGCCGTGCTGGTCAAGACCGGGCGCACGCAGGTGGAGAGCCTGCGCGGCCTGCACAGGGCGATGCCCTTTATCTGCGCGGTGTATACCGTCGGCGCGCTGGCGCTGATGGGCACGCCGGGCCTGCCGGGCTTCGTGAGCAAGTGGCTGATCGGCTCGGCGGCCATTGAGCGCGGGCAGGTGATGGGCTATGTCGCTCTGGCAGCGCTCCTGATCTCCGCCGTGCTGACGGCCATCTATCTGATGAGCGTCGCGTTCTCGATGTACTTCAGGCCCCTTGAAGAGGGCGGCGGCGTGAGCGTCGGCGTGCGCTGCGACCCGAGCTGGAAGATGAAGCTGCCGCTTCTCGTGCTCATTGCGGCGATTCTCCTGTGCGGCCTGTTCTCCAATCCGATTGTCGAGCGCCTGACGGCGATTGCCGCCGGCGTGCTGTGAGGGAGGGGATAGCATGATGCTGGCTTTTCTGGTCTTCTTCCCGATGATCGCCGCGGTCATCTCCTATCTGGTTGGCCGCAGGAACAAGGAGCTGCGCAACTGGGTTGTGATCGGCTCCTGCGCGCTGACGCTGATTGCGGCTGCGGCGATGCTCGTGGGCGTCGCGCGGGGGACGGCCTATGAGATGTCCATCCCCGGCTTCTGCGGCAAGGGACTGAGCTTTGAGCTCGACGGCTTCCGCGCGCTGTATGCGGTCATCGCGGGCGTGATGTGGCTGGCGACGTCCATGCTCAGTAGGGATTACTTCGCGCATCACTACCGCAACCGCAACCGCTATTACTTCTTCTACCTGATGACGCTGGGCGCGACGCTGGGCGTCTTTCTCTCCGCGGATCTGTTCACGACGTTCATCTTCTTTGAGGTCATGTCCTTCACCTCCTACACCTGGGTCGCGCATGACGAGACTCCGGGCGCGCTGCGCGCGGCGGAGACCTACCTCGCCGTCGCGGTCATTGGCGGCATGGTCATGCTGATGGGCCTGTTCCTGCTGGAGAGAACGCTGGGCACGCTGCGCATCGACGCGCTCTATGAGGCGGCGGAAGCCTGCACGGACAAGGGCGCGCTTTGGGCCGCGGGCATCTGCATCCTCTTCGGCTTCGGCGCAAAGGCGGGCATGTTTCCGCTGCATATCTGGCTGCCCAAGGCGCATCCCGTCGCCCCGGCGCCGGCCTCCGCGCTGCTTTCCGGCATTCTGACCAAGTCCGGCGTGTTTGGCATCATCGCCGTCTCGGCCAATATCTTCCGCGAGAGCAAGGCGTGGGGCAATATGCTGCTCGCGCTCGCGCTGATCACGATGCTGGGCGGCGCCGTGCTGGCGGTCTTCTCCGTCAACCTCAAGCGTACACTGGCCTGCTCCTCGATGTCCCAGATTGGCTTCATCCTCACGGGCATCGCGATGAGCTGCCTGCTGGGCGAGGAGAACGCGCTCGCCGCACGCGGCGCGCTGCTCTACATGCTCAACCATTCGCTCTTCAAGCTCGTGCTCTTCATGGCGGCGGGCGTCGTCTACATGAACCTGCACAAGCTGAACCTCAATGACGTGCGCGGCTTTGGCCGCGGAAAGCCGCTGCTGCATTTCGCGTTCCTGATGGGCGCGGTCGGCCTGATGGGCGTGCCGCTGTTCTCCGGCTACGTCGCCAAGACGCTGATCCACGAGGGCATCGTCGAATACGCGGAGCTGCTCGTCGAGGAGGGCCTGGGCGCGCTGAGCCTGCTGTACAAGGGAGCGGAGTGGATCTACCTCTTCTCGGGCGGCCTGACAGGCGCCTATATGATCAAGCTCTACATCTGCCTCTTCTGGCAGAAGCATCCCAGCGAGCAGGCGCGCTACGACGCTATGGGGCGCTACATGTCGCCGCTGTCTGCCGTCGCGCTGACGGTCAGCGCCGCGCTGGTGTTCCTGCTGGGCGTGCGGCCGAACCTGACGATGGATGCCATTGCAGACTTTGCGGGCGGCTATCTGCATGCCGCAGCGCCGGCGCACGCGGTCGCCTACTTCTCGCTCGCCAACCTCAAGGGCGCCTGTATCTCGCTGGCCATTGGCGTGCTGGTCTACTGCCTGGTGATCCGCCGCCTGCTCATGCGCAGCGAGGGCGAGGTTCGCGTCTATGCCGACCTTTGGCCCGCCTGGTTTGACATCGAGGAGCGCGTGTACAGGCCGGCCATCGGCCTGCTGCTGCGCGCGGGCGGGGCGGTTGCCTCGCTGGGCTCGGAGCCGATTCTTGAAAACCGGGTGTACAAGCCGCTGATCGCGCTGCTGATCGGAGTGGGCACGCTCGCCGCTCGCGTCTGTGGCACGGTGACGGATGCCGTCGCCTACATTCTGGCCAGAACCGTGCTCTCTGCCAACCGGCGTCGGGCACGTGTGAGCGTCGGCAATCCCGTGACCTGCGCTGTGGGCGCCTGTGCGGACGGCGTGACGGAGGGACTCAACCAGACGGTGCTGCGCGAGCGCCCGGTTGAGCATCACTTTGTCGGCTTCTTCGCCGGACTTTGGGATGGCCTGATCGACTTTGCCCAGCGCATCACGCACACGATGAGCTATGGGCTGATCCTCTTTGCCATCGGTCTGTGCGTCACCATCATCTACCTGCTCAGCTATTGAGAAGGCTCGGGAGAGCTCCGGAGGCGTTCCGGAGCTCTCTTGCGTTCTATCAGTGATAGAGAAGAAAACGGAAGAAGCAACCGCTTCAGGATTCGCCTTGACAGGCTTGCTGAAGCATAGTACAATAGTCCCTTGTTATTTGGCTTTTTCGCAGGGCGAAGGGAGAAGAAAATGGAACAGAAAACGGAAAACAAGATGGGCGTCATGCCCGTGGGCAGGCTGCTGGCGAGCATGAGCCTGCCGATTATGCTCTCCATGCTGGTACAGGCGCTGTACAACGTCGTCGACTCGATGTTCGTCGCGCGCATCAGCGAAAACGCGCTTGCGGCGCTGAGCATGGCCTTCCCGGTGCAGAACCTGATGATCGCGGTGGCGGCGGGCCTGGGCGTCGGCCTCAATGCCGTGCTCTCCCGGGCGCTGGGTGCGAAGGACGAAAAGGGCGTGCGGCGTGCGGCGACAAACGGCGTGCTGCTGCTGCTGATCTCGGCGCTTGTCTTCGTCCTGGGCGGGCTGACGGTCGTCGAGCCGTTCTTCCACGCGCAGACCGACATCGAGGAGATTGTTGCAAGCGGCATCGTCTATACGCGCATCGTCATGGTCGGCTCACTCGGATTGTTCATGCAGATCCTCTTTGAGCGCCTGCTCCAGAGCACGGGCAGGACAATGCTCACGATGGTCAGCCAGGCGCTGGGCGCGATCATCAACATCATTCTCGATCCGATTCTGATCTTCGGCCTGCTGGGTGCGCCGCGCATGGGTGTGGCGGGCGCAGCGGTTGCGACGGTGATCGGTCAATGGATTGCCGCAGGCATTGGCCTGTATATGAACATCCGCATGAACCCGGAGGTGCCCATCAGCATGAAGGGCTTCCGTCCGCACGGGCCGACGCTGCGGCGCATCCTCGCCATCGGCGTGCCCTCGGTGGTCATGCAGTCGATCGGCTCGGTGATGACCTTCCTGATGAACCAGATTCTCATCGCGTTTTCCTCGACGGCGGTCGCGGTCTTCGGCGTGTATTTCAAGCTTCAGAGCTTTGTGTTCATGCCTGTCTTCGGCCTGAACAATGGCACGGTGCCGGTCGTCGCCTTCAACTACGGCGCGCGCAAGCCGGAGCGCATGCGTAAGACCATCCGCTATGCCATCACCACGGCCATCTGCATCATGGCGGCGGGTACGCTGCTCTTCCACGCGATACCGGACAGGCTGCTGGCGATCTTCGATGCCTCGGAGGAAATGCTGCGCATCGGCAAACCGGCGCTGCGGATCATCTCGCTGAGCTTCCCGATCGCGGGCTTCTGCATCGGCAGCACGTCGGTCTTCCAGGCACTGGGGTACAGCGTCTATTCGATGATTGTCTCCATCGTGCGCCAGCTTGTCGTGCTTGTCCCCTGCGCGTATGTGATCGGGCGGCTGACGGGCAGCGTGACGATGGTCTGGTGGGCGTTCGTCATCGCGGAGCTTGTCTCCCTGGCGCTGACCCTGGCCTTTTATCGAAGGGTTGACCGCCACGTCATCCGGGCGATGTAAACCGGAGGCATCACCGGCCAAGGTCTGCCCATCCGCTGCTTTGCGGCCGAGGACGTCGCCTTGCAGGAATCAATCATAAGAAAACAGAGGAAGCCGCAGGCTCCTCTGTTTTTGGATCAGGGGAATCGCTTTTTGCCCGGCCTCAGCCGGAGCAGGACGATTGCAGCGACTCGAGCGTCTCGTCAAGGATGCGCTGCCAAGCGGCAAAGTCCATGTTGGGCACGTAGAAGGTTTCCAGCTCGTCGTGCAGCTGCTTGGCTTGCGCCAGCGCGCTGACCGCGCGATGCAGATGAAGCTTAAAGCCGGCATGCGCCTGTTCCAGCGCGCATTCGTGGCGCAGCAGGCTGTCGCGGGGCAGACAGGCGCCCAGATCAAACGTCAGCTCCGAGGGGAGCAGATCGCTCGTGGTGACGAGCGTGCGCAGCGCGGGGATGGACAGATGCAGCAGGCTGCCGGGCATCGTGGGGCAGAGATGCTCCTCGACGGCATAGCCGGCGGCGCGCGCGGCGAAGCTCAGCTCGCGCAGCGTGGGCGTCAGATCCATCGCCCAGGGGCGCACAAGGCGGATGACGCGCGGCAGCGCGTTATCCGTGATCAGGCAGAGCTCCCCCTTGTGCGTGACGGCGTCAGTCAGCACGGGGCGCACGGACGGTACCGCCGCAGCGTCCTCCTCGGCGCTGTCCCGGGGAATGACTGCGCGGATCAGCGCGCGGGTCATCCGGGCGAGCCTGCCCTCGTCCGCAGCGGCGGCGAGCACGGCGGCGCTGTCGCGCGCGAGCGCGCAGGCGGCGCGCATGCAGGCGCGGGCCCGGCGCGAGCAGGCGGCATGGTCGGCCATGCAGTCCCGGATGCGCGGCAGGCGCGGGCGCATGGCCTCCTCGTGCAGGCAAGCGCCGAGATTGATGAGGCTGTCGCGCGCGCCGGGGATCTTCGGATCGACGACGTGCGGCGCGGTGCCATCCAGAACGAGCAGCCCGCGCTCGGGCAGAGCGACGGCGTCAAGACTGTCCGGGTCGCCGGAACAGAAATACAGCGTCGCAGGCGAATCCCCGCCGCCCAGCGCCGCGTGGATTCGGCGCATGAACGTCGATTTGCCCACGCCCGGGCCGCCCTTGAGGATCAGCATGCGCCGCAGCTGCGCCTCGGGCATCAGATGATCAAAGCAGGAGATAAAGCCCTCCGGGCCCATCGCGCCCGGGAACAGGGATCGGGTCTTCATCGGCGACATCCCTCCGTTTCGTTATCGGTTCATCCTATGAGGCTGCGAAGGGGTTGATGCCGGGCGAAAGAACTGACCGAATGCAAAGAAGGGCGGATAGACACAAAATGTTCATCTTCTCATGATATAATGATCGAATAAGGCGAAGGCGGGAAAGGGACGCCTCGGGGAAACCCCGTTCGCCAGGCAGCAAGACAAGCCAAACGGAAGGAAGGCAAACGCGTGAAAAAGAAGAGAAAGTGGATCAAGTGGGTGCTTCTGGCGCTCGTGGCCCTGGTCATCCTCTGGATGCTTTTCCTGTCAGGAAAGACGAAGGAGGCCAGCTATACAGAGGTGCCCGTGACGACGGGCGACCTCACGACCTATTATAACTTTGACGGGCTGGTCAGCGCGCCGCGCATCCAGACCCTGACGAGCGCGCAGGAGGACACCGTCAGCGCCGTTTATGTCGCGCAGAATCAGCAGGTCAGCTCGGGCGACCGGCTGCTCAAGCTCAAAAACGGCGGGATCGTCCGCGCGGATATCGACGGCGAGGTCACCAGCCTGCCCGTCGCCGGGGACGACGTCGTCGCGGCCGGGCAGACGCTCGCGCAGATCATCGACATGAGCCGGCTGGAGATTCGGCTGAACGTCGACGAATACGACGTGGACGCGGTGACGCCCGGAACGCCTGTGCAGGTGTCCATTCTGGCGACGGAGCAGGTCTATGACGGCGAGGTCACGGCGCTTGACAAGAACGGCACGGCCTCAGGCGACCTCTCCTACTATACGGTCCGGGTCGCCATGGAGGCGATGGAGGGCGTCTATCCGGGCATGCAGGTGAGCGCGAAGGTGCTGCGCAGCCACGCGGAGGATGCCGTGCTGCTCAAGATGGACGCGCTGCTCTTTGACGAATACAACAGGCCCTACGTGCTCCTGCGCGCGGAGAACGGGAAGGACGTTGTTCGAAGGAACGTGAGCGTCGGCGCGAGCGACGGTATCAACGCCGAGATCACCGAGGGACTCTCGGCCGGACAGACCGTGCTGATGCAGAACGCGCTGACTCTGGCCGAGCTGAAGGTGCAGATGATGAATCAGCACAGCGAGTCGAGGTGACGGCGCGGATGAGCAACGATTTTTTCTCGATGCGCGGGATCGTCAAGCAATATGAGATGGGCGGAGAAATCCAGACGATCCTCAAGGGCATCGACCTGGATATCGACGAGGGCGAGTTTCTCTCGATCCTCGGGCCGTCGGGCAGCGGCAAGTCGACGCTGATGAACATCATCGGTTGCCTGGACACGCCGACTGCGGGCACCTATATCCTGCACGGGCGAACCATCCGGGATCTCGACCAGAAGCAGCTCGCACGCATCCGCAGCCGGGAGATCGGCTTTATCTTTCAGCAGTTTCAGCTGCTGCCCCGGCTCGACGCGCTGCGCAATGTCGAGCTGCCGCTGATCTACGCCGGTGTGCCGCCCAAAGAGCGAACGCGGCGCGCGCAGGAGATGCTCGTGCGCGTCGGCCTCAAGGACAGGATGCATCACCATCAGAATCAGCTCTCCGGCGGCCAGCAGCAGCGCGTGGCAATCGCGCGGGCGCTGGCGACGAATCCGACGCTGCTGCTGGCGGACGAGCCGACCGGCGCGCTCGACCAGGCGACCGGCGAGCAGGTGATGGAGCTGTTCTGCGAGCTCAACCATGAGGGGCGCACGATCGTCATGATCACGCACGACCTCAAGATCGCGCGCCACGCGACGCGCATCGTCAACATCCTCGACGGCGAGCTTTCCGAGGGGGTGAGCGTCTATGATTAAGCAGCAGTGGGACATGCTGATGGAGAGCATCGGCATGTCGATGGACAACATCCGCGGCAACAAGCTGCGCTCCTTCCTCACGACGCTGGGCATCATCATCGGCGTCGCGGCGATCATCGCGCTGATGACGGTCGTGCAGGGCGCGACGGACACGATGAACGAGCAGTTTGACGCGATGGGCCTGGGCACGCTGCGCGTGCAGATCACGGGCACGGCGCTCAAGCGCGGACTCACGGACGCGGACATTCAAACGCTGCTTGACTGCGAGCATGTCGCGGGCGTATCGCCGTCGCTGAGCGCGAAGGTGACGGCCAAGCGCGGGGATGTCTGGTCTGAAAAGATCACCGTTTCGGGCAACGACGGCGCGTATTTTGTGCATAACGCCAGCCTGCTGGCGCGGGGCCGGGCGATCAACGAGATTGACGTGCGCGAGACCAGCCGGGTTTGTCTCGTGGATGGCGATGCGGCGAAGACGCTCTTCTTCGGCGAGGATCCTCTCGGGCAGACGCTCTACCTCAACGGACGCGAATACACCGTCGTCGGCACGATCGACGAGGATGAGAACGCCAGCCTCTTTTCACAGATTCTGATGGGCGGCACGGGCGACGGCATGGTCTACGTGCCCTATACCTCGGGCAAAAAGCTCCTGGGCACCTCGACCGCCTCGACGCTGGAGGTCTATGTGACCGATCCCGACGAGACGGACGCCGCCGTGGAGGAGATGGAGGCCGTGCTCGACGCCATCTTCAACTACAAGGACGACACCTACACGATCATCAACATGGAGTCGATGACCGAGGCGATGAACCTGATGACCTCGATGATGATGTCGCTGCTGGTGGGCATCGCGTCCATCGCGCTGCTGGTGGGCGGCATTGGCATCATGAACATGATGCTCGTCACTGTCACGGAGCGCACGACGGAGATCGGCCTGCGCAAGGCGCTGGGCGCGGAGCCCGGGCAGATTCAGATTCAGTTTCTGATCGAGGCGATCATCCTCTCGCTGCTGGGCGGCGTGCTGGGCGCCGCGCTCGGCCTGACGATCGCCGTCGTCATCTGCGCGAATACGGAGATCACGTTCGCGCTCAACTCGTTTGCGATTGTGCTGGGCGTCGGCTTCTCGGGCGCGGTCGGCATCATCTTCGGCTGGGCGCCGGCGAGAAAGGCGAGCAACCTCAACCCCATTGACGCGCTGCGCAGCATGTGAGCGCGGAATACGGAAGGACAGGAAAGGATGAATCCGATGAAAAAAGCGAGCATTGCGGCGGTGCTGGCCGCTTGCCTGATGATCTGCGGCGCGGCCTGTGCGCAGGAGACGCTTCGGCTCGACGGCGTTATCGAGGCGGGGCAGACGCTGACGGTCTTCGCCCCGTACAGCGGCATCACGGGGGATTTCTGCGTTCGGGCTGGCGACGAGCTCGCGGCGGGCGAGACGCTGTTCACCATCTCGGCGACGGAGATCAGAGCGGATTGCGACGGTGTGGTCGCCGCGCTCTACGCGCAGCCGGGCGACAGCGCCGCCTATCTCACCAGGCGCTACGGCGCGCTGGCGTATCTGGAGCAGGATGTCGTTTACACGGGCGACTGCACGATCAGCGGCGCGGCGAGCGACAGCGAGAACAAGGTGATCCACCCGGGCGAGCAGGTCTATGTCCGCTCGGTCAGCAGCAGCAGCCGCAAGGGCACGGCGCGCGTCATCAGCGTGAGCGGCAAGAGCTATGCGCTGGAGGTGGAAACCAGCGACGGCCTGCGCGTGGACGAGCAGATCAAGGTCTACCGCGAGAGCGACTTTGACAGCGACAGCTGCATCGGCTCGGGCAAGCTGAACCGCGCGGATCCCGTCGCCGTGAGTGCGGAGGGCTATGTGCTGGGCGTCCATGTGAAGGAGGGGGATGCTGTCTCGCGCGGCGACCTGCTGATGACCGTCGTGCCGGATCAGACCGGCGCAGCGACGGGCGGAGACAGCGCCGTCGTCATGCCGGAGGACGGCGTGCTGCTGAGCGTGAGCGCGAACAGCGGCGCGCAGATCGAAAAGGATGCGCCGATGGCGACGTATTGCCCGGCGGGCGGCATGCAGCTCGTCTGCTCTGTGGACGAAAACGACCTCGGTGGGCTTCGCCCGGGCATGAAGGCGACGGTCACGCTCGACGCTCTGCCGGAGGAGACGATCCCGGCGACGCTTGTGAGAATTGCACGTTCGGCCAACGACAGGGGCGAGTTCGACGTGACCTTCTCCCTGGAGGAGGAAGAAACCCTTCGCGTAGGCATGAGCGCGACGGCGGAGCTGTAAAAAACCACATTTGGACGCGGCTTTTTGAAAAGGCCGCGTCTTTTTGCGTGCGCGGAGGCGATGCGGCGATCCAGTGCAGGGCAAGGAAAGCCGATGCGCAAAGCGGGATTGATTCATCAGACGTCTGATGAACTGACACTTTCTGGAAAGAAAAATGGAGAAAGACGTGAAAAATGTGGTTGAAATCATGATGGGTTATGCTATAATGTAAATAAACTAACACGAAAAATTGGAGGAATCTTTATGGGACGTAATGCTATCGTCGGTCAGTCCGGCGGCCCGACCTGTGTCATCAACTCGAGCCTTGCGGGCGTCCTGCAGGCCTGCCAGATGCGCGGCGCGGAACATGTCTATGGCATGCTGCATGGCATCGAGGGCCTGCTCAAGGGTCGTGTGGTCGATCTGGGCGCGACGCTGGGCTCCACGCTTGAGATCGAGCTGCTCAAGCGCAGCCCGTCCTCCTATCTGGGAAGCTGCCGCTACAAGCTGCCCAGCTATCTCGAGCATCCCGAGGTCTACGAAAATCTGTTCGCGATCCTCAACCGCATGGATATCGGCTACTTCTTCTATATCGGCGGCAACGACAGCATGGACACCATCTGCAAGCTGAGCGACTATGCCAAGCAGATCGGCAGCAACATTCGCTTCGTCGGCGTGCCCAAGACGATCGATAACGACCTGATGGGCACCGACCATACCCCGGGCTACGGCTCCGCCGCCAAGTACATCGGCGTCGTCATGAAGGAGCTCATCCGCGACGCGACGGTATACGGCACGAAGTATGTCACCATCGTCGAGGTCATGGGCCGCAACGCCGGCTGGCTGACCGCGGCAGCGGCGCTGGCGCAGGGCGAGGATTGCGAGGGCGTCGACCTCATCTGCCTGCCCGAGGTGCCGTTTGACCCCGAGAAATTCATTACCAAGGTTGAAACGCTGCAAAAGTGCAATTCCTCCATCGTGGTGGCGGTTTCCGAGGGCGTTCGCCTGGCCGACGGCCGCTATGTCTGCGAGCTGGCAGACGACGTTCATTCCGTCGACGCGTTCGGCCACAAGAGCCTGACCGGTACGGCGCGCTACCTCTCCAACTTCGTCGCGCGCCATCTGGACACGAAGACCCGCTCCATCGAGCTCTCCACGCTCCAGCGCTGCGCCGCGCACGTCTCCAGCCGTACCGACGTCACCGAGGCCTATCAGGTCGGCGGCGCCGCGGCGAAGGCTGCGTTTGAGGGCCATACCGGCGTGATGATCGGCATCCGCCGCATCTCCAACGATCCCTATCAGAGCACGACCGAGCTGCGCGACATTCACGACGTCGCCAACTTCGAGAAGAAGGTGCCGATGGAATGGATCAACGACTACAAGACCGGCATGAAGAAGGAATTCCTGACCTATGCGCGTCCGCTGATTCAGGCGGAGCTGACCCCGGTGTATATCGACGGTCTGCCGCGCCACATCTACCTCAAGTAATCGGGATCAAAGAATTGGACGGGAGCCGCAGAAGCGTCTGCGGCTCCCGTTTTCACTTGCGCGCAGAGGAAGAGGCGTCGTGGCGCCGCAGAGAATTCTGCGGTCTTTTTTTTTGCTCCGACAATATATATTTATCGATACTTTTTTATAAACGCCGGTTTATCAACTGGCCGTCAAAAAGGGGAAGGAGGCCGACAAGAACCCTTAACTTGTGTGGAACCGCATAAATGGTTTCTGTACAATGAAGACAAACGCAAGAGCGTGCGCGCACAAGGGCGCAGAATGCCGCGCACACAAAGGAGGAAAAAAACATGGCGCAACAGGAAAGGGTTTTGAGGAAAGGGGGGACGGCGATGCCGGGAATCCGTGGCTTTCTCTTCAGGGTCAACCACATCGTCCACAGGATCATGCTGGTGATCGCGCAGATCTCGATTCTGGCGATGATCGCGATTGTGACGCTGACGGTCATTCTGCGGTACGTCTTCAACACGGGGTTATCGTGGGCGGAGGAGGTGCCGCGCCTGCTGGTGACGGTCTTCGCGTTCATGGCCTGTGCCATCGGCGTTCGCGACCACATGCATGTTTCGGTCAACGCGGTGTACAACCGATTCAGGGTGGGCGGCAGGGCCCGCCAGACGCTCGACATCGCGGTGGATGTCGCGACGCTGCTGTGCGGCCTGTTCATGCTGATCTCCGGCGGGCGGCGCACGATGAAGCTCTTTGCGCTGCCGGGCGTGCTGCCGATCACGGGCATCAGCACGGCATGGCAGTACCTGCCCATCCCGATTGCGGGCTTTGTGATCACGATGGATTCGATCCTCTTCCTCACGGGCGTCCTCCCGCGCGGAGATCTGCTCTACTCGGAGGCGGAGGTCGATTATACCGACAAGGCGGCCCTTGAGGCCGCGCAGAAGAAGGAGGGCTGACGCATGACCGAAATGCTTGCGGGCATTGTCCTCATCGGCGGCTTCGCCGTGATGCTGGCGGCGAAGATTCCGGTCTCGTTTGCGATGCTGCTCTCCACGCTGGCCAGCGCGCTGATTACGGGGACGAACTTCTCCGTGCTCGTTCGTCAGATGGTGGACGGCGCGAACAACTTTTCGCTCCTCTCGATTCCGTTTTTCATCGTCATGGGCGAGTTCATGAGCGCGGGCGGCATCTCGGAGAAGATCGTGAGCCTCGCCAACCTCGCCGTCGGCCGCTTCCGCGGCGGTCTGGCCTATGTCAACGTGCTCGATTCGATGTTCTTCGGCGGCATCTCCGGCTCGGCCGTCGCGGACGTCTCCTCTCTGGGCACAATCGTCATCCCGATGATGAAGGATCAGGGCTACGACGAGGATTTCGCCGTCGGCCTGACCGTCACCACCGCCTGCCAGGGCGTGCTCATCCCGCCCAGCCACAACATGGTCATCTATGCGCTCGCCGCAGGCGGCGTCTCGATCGGCACGCTCTTCATGGCGGGCCTGCTGCCGGGCATCGCGCTGGGCTGCGGCATGATCCTGATGTGCATGGTGATGTCCAAACGCTATAGCTTTCCCAAGGGCACGGGCATTCCCAAGGGCCAGGGCTGGCGCGTGCTCAAGGAGGGCATCCTGCCGATTCTGACGCTGGTGATCATCATGGTCGGCACGGGCGCGGGCGTCTTTACGGCGACCGAGGCCTCCGCCATCGCCTGTGTTTACACGATGGTGCTGGCGCTGGCCGTCTTCCGCTCCGTGCGCCTGCGCGATATCGGCAGGGTCATCAAAAACAGCCTCAAAACATTGGCCATCGTCATGACGCTGCTGGCGACAGCAAAGGCGTTTGCCTACATGATGACGGAGCTGCGCATTCCCGCGGCGATCTCAAACGGACTGCTGAGCATCACGGGCAACCGGTACATTCTGCTGCTGATCATCAATGTGCTGCTGCTCGTGCTGGGCTGCTTCATGGACATGGCGCCGCTGATTACGATCATGACGCCGATCCTGCTGCCGGTCATCACGTCCGTGGGCGTCGATCCCGTACACTTTGGCGTGATCATGATCTTCAACCTCGCCGTGGGTCTGTGCACGCCGCCGGTCGGCTCCGCGCTGTTCGTCGGCTGCGCCATCGGCAGGACGCCCATCGAGCGGACGGCGAAGAACATGCTCCCGCTCTATGCCGTGATGGTCGTCGTGCTGCTGCTGGTGACGTATATCCCGGGAATTTCCCTGTCATTGCCGAGGATGCTGATGGGCTACGCCGGCTGAGGAAGGCCGCCTGCCACGCGCAACAGGAGCGCGGTAAAGAAAAACGGCAGGAGGCCAGCTGTCTTACGGATAACATGCTGCAAATCCCGCCGCGCTGCGTCCGAGGTCAGGCAGCGCGGGAGGGTTTTGAAAACAACGAAACGGAGGGTATTGCTATGAAGAAATGGATCACTCTGGCCCTGGCGCTGGCGCTCGTGCTCGTGCTGGGCACGGCGAACGCCGCCACGACGCTCAAACTCAGCGAGGTGCATGCGGAGGGCTATCCGACCACGCTGGCGGACCGGGAATTCGCCCGCCTGGTGGAGGAGCGGACTGAGGGCCGCATCAAGGTGGAGGTCTACTCCGGCGGCACGCTCTACGGTGAGGAGACCGGCGCGATTGAGGCGCTGCAGCTGGGTGACATCGCGTTCTCACGCGTCTCGGCCTCGCCCGTGTCGAGCTATGTCCCCAAGATGAACGCGATTCAGATGCCGTATCTGTACAAGAACGCCGACCACATGTGGGCGGTGCTCGACGGAGAGATTGGCCAGAACATGCTCGCGGACATCGAGGCCTCCGGCTCCGGCCTCGTCGGTCTGTGCTGGTACGATGCGGGCGCTCGCTCCTATTACACCGTCAAGCAGGTGAGCTGCGTCGCGGACATGAAAGGCCTCAAGATCCGCATGCAGAACAACGCGATGATGGTGGATATGACGAACGTGCTGGGCGGCACCGGCGTGACCGGCATCGGCCCGAACGAGGTCTATTCGGCGATCAAACAGGGCACGATCGACGGTGCGGAGAACAACTGGCCGACCTACCAGAACATGGGCGACTATGAGGCCGCGACCTACTACGTGCTCGACGAGCATACCCGCGTGCCGGAGGTACTGCTTGCCTCTGCCGCCGTCCTGAGCGAGCTGGATCCCGCCGACGTGGAGATCATCAAGGCCGTCGCCAGGGAGACGCAGGAGTTCGAGAAGGAAAAGTGGGCTGAGAAGGAAGCCGCCTCCGAGGAGATCGTCCGCGCTGCGGGCTGCATGATCACCGAGCTGACGCCGGAGGCCCATGCCGAGTTCCAGGCTGCGATGACCACGCCGAGCGACGCGCTGGGCGGCATCAGCCTGTACGAAAAGTATGGAAGCGAATACCAGGACGTGATCGACGCGATTATGGCGGTCGGCGAAAATTTCTGATGGATGGACGAAAAAAATAGACCAACGAAAAAAGTAGGCTTTAAAAGGCCCGAAGAGGGCGAAAAGCAATTCTGACACTCCTCCCGAAAGGGAGGAGCTTTTCTTTTTTCTCCAGAAAAACTGGAATTGGCATTCGATAGAATTTATGGCCAATGGATAATTCTGATGGAATATTGTCAGGATGCATCATTTTGACGGGGATCGGTTGACAATCTCGTCAGACATGTAGTATAATCGCATTAAGATTTATGGGAAAAACATTTGGAAAGCATTAAGATATGAAAATGCTGACTGCAGTGCAGTCGGCAAGGCTTAGCCCTGCCGGCGACTTCCGTCGGCCCGCCCGATAAAAGCAGGGCAGGACACAGGAGAGAATCTGTCCGCATGCCGGTATCGAGCATGCGGTTAGAGAAATAATTTATTCGGAGGGAACCCATCATGAAAAAGCTGTTTGCTGTGGCGCTGGCTCTCGTGCTGGTCCTTGCGCTCGCCTCGATGGCCAGCGCTGAGGTCGTCTTCCAGCTCGCCGAGACGCACGCCGAAGGCTACCCGACCACTCTGGCTGACCAGGAGTTTGCTCGCCTCGTCGAGGAGCGCACCGAAGGCCGCGTGAAGATCGAAGTGTATTCCGGCTCTGTTCTCGCTGACAGCGAGAACACCGCTATCGAGATGCTCCAGGCCGGCACGCTGGGCTTCACCCGCGTGTCCGCGTCCCCGGTTGCGTCCTACGTTCCGGCGCTGAACGCCATCCAGCTCCCGTATCTGTACAAGAACGCCGAGCACGAGTGGGCGGTTCTTGACGGCGAGATCGGCCAGACCATGCTCAACGCCATCCAGGAGAGCGGCTCCGGCCTCATCGGCCTGTGCTACTACGACTCCGGCGCCCGTTCCTTCTACATCACCAAGGCCGCCTATGAGAAGGGCAACTTCGCCGAGGCTGACCTGACCGGCCTGAAGATCCGCATGCAGAACAACCCGATGATGGTCCGCATGATCGAGCTGCTGGGCGGCACCGGCGTGACCGGCATCGGCGCCAACGAGGTCTACTCCTCCATCCAGACCGGCGTCGTCGACGGCGCTGAGAACAACTGGCCGACCTACCAGAACATGGGCGACTACGAGGCCGCTCCGGTCTACGTTCTCGACTATCACACCCGCGTGCCGGAAATCCTCATCATGAGCGAGCTGGCCTCCATGATGGTTTCTCCGGAGGACCTGGAGATCATCAAGCAGACCGCGAAGGATACCGAGGCCTATGAGAAGGAGCAGTGGGCTCTGAAGGAGCAGTCCGCCGAGCAGATCATCCGCGACGCCGGCTGCACCATCGTTGACCTGACGCCCGAGCAGCTCGCGATCTACGAAGAGAAGATGGCTCCGCTGTATGACGAGTTCGGTGCTGGCTACGAAGACATCATCGAGCAGATCAAGGCTGTCGGCGAGAACTTCTGATTTTCTTGAAACAAGGGGGAGAGGGGGATCTGTTTCGCCCTCTCCCTTTCTTCAGTTTCACCGGAAGTTAAGAAACCTTAACGGCGACTGACCCACAGACCTCCAAAGAAAAGGGGAAATGCGTATGGCCAATATCCTGCGCAAAATCGATCACTGGCTGTGTACGATCCTGCTGCGCGTCGCTCAGGTTGCGATGCTCGCGCTGGTTGTGATCGTCACCTACACCGTGATTGCGCGTTTTGTCTTCAACACCGGCAACTCCTGGGCGGAAGAGGTTCCGCGCGTGCTGGTTGCCATCTTTGCGTTCCTCGCCTGCGCGATGGGCGTTCGCGACCATCTGCACACATCGGTGGGCGTGCTCTACAACCGCCTGCCCGAGGGCGGCAAGGCGCAGAAGGCGCTGAACGTCTTCACCGATGTCTGCATTCTGCTGATCTCCATCTTCATGATCAAGGTTGGCGGCGACTACTGCTTCTCCCTGGCGTCCAAGGGCGGCAAGCTGCCCATGACCCAGTGGCCGGTCTGGATTCAGTATGTCTCCATTCCGATCTCCGGCTGCGTGATGCTGTTCCATTCGATCCTTTTCCTCACTGGCGTGCTCAAGCCGGGCGATACGTTCTTCTCCGACAAGATGGATGATCCGATGGAGAAGGCCAGAGCCATGATGAAGGCTGAGGAAGAAGCGAAGGGAGGCGCCAAGGCATGACAACTACCACTCTGGCCAGCATTGTGCTGCTGGGCGGCTTTATCGTTCTGATGCTGCTGAAGGTGCCCGTCTCCTTCTCGCTCCTCATTTCGACGATCGCCTCCGCGCTGATCTTCAAGAGCCAGATGATCGCTGCGCTGGTCGCCAGCGGTAACATGGATTTCATCAGCGCGGTTGTCATCCAGCTGCAAGACGTCGTGACCAACATGGTCAAGGGCGTCGACTCGTTCAGTCTACTGTCGATTCCGTTCTTCATTCTCGCGGGCGAGATCATGGGCACCGGCGGTATCTCCGAGCGCCTGATCGCCTTTGCGAATCTGCTGGTCGGCTGGCTGCCGGGCGGCCTGGCGATCGTCAACTGCGTGGCCTCGATGCTCTTTGGCGGCATCTCAGGCTCCGCCGTGGCGGACGTCTCCTCCCTGGGCACCATGCTCATCCCGATGATGAAGAAGCAGGGCTATGATGACGACTTCGCCGTCGGCATCACCGTCACCTCCGCCTGCCAGGGCGTTCTGATTCCGCCGAGCCACAACATGGTCATCTATGCGCTGGCGGTTTCGGGCGTTGCGTCCGTCTCCATCGCCGAGCTGTTCATGGGCGGCGCGGTTCCGGGCATCCTGCTGGGCCTGGCGCTGAGCGTGGAGTGCTATATCCTCGCCAAGAAGCGCCATTATCCGGTCAGCGACAAGGTTCCGAAGGGCCAGCGCCTCAAGGTCGTCATCGACGGCATCCTGCCGCTGGGCACGATCATCATCATCATCGGCGGCGTCACCGCCGGCATCTGCACCGCGACGGAAGCCGCGGCTATCGCCTGCGTGTATGCGTTCATCGTCGCGTTCTTCATCATCCGCGATGTCAAGCTCAGCGCGATGGGCGGCATTCTCAAGAATTCGCTCAAGACGCTGGCAATCGTGCTGACGCTGATCGCCTCCGCGAAGGCCTTCGCCGGCATGATGGCGATGCTGCGCATCCCGGCCGCGATCACCAACGCGCTCATCAGCATCACGAGCAACAAGTATCTGCTGCTGCTGATTATCAACGTGCTGCTGCTCGCGCTGGGCTGCGTCATGGATATGGCGCCGCTCATCCTGATCATGACGCCGATCCTCGCCCCGATCTGCATCACGCAGCTGGGCATGGATCCGGTGCACTTCGGCGCGATGCTGATCTTCAACCTGGCTGTCGGCCTGTGCACGCCGCCTGTCGGCTCTGCGCTGTTTGTCGGCTGCGCGATTGGCAAGACGCCGATCGAGCGCACGGCGAAGGACATGCTGCCGCTGTACGCGGTCATGGTCGCCATGCTGCTGCTGATCACTTACATTCCCGGTATCTCCATGCTGCTGCCGGACATCATGCGCTGATCTCAAAAACCTCAAAGAGCCTGTCCGTTCACGCGGACAGGCTCTTGTTTTCATGGGAATCTTTTCTCCCGGGTCGAGGCTTTGCAGGTGAATTTGAGCAGCAAACCGGCATGATGCCGGTTGCCTCACTGATAAAGAGCTTGTTCATCCTGCGGCGCTGCGAGCGAGGCCAGAACAGGGCAGAAGAAATTCACCAAAATCAATAAAGGCCCATCCCAAAGGATGGGCCTTGAGCGGGGCAGGAATTACTTCTTGCCGTTCTGGTAATCGTGGGAGAAGACGTAGTCCTTGTCCGGCAGAATGGCGTTGACGACGATGCCGGTGATGGCAGCGACGGCCAGACCGGAGAAGCGGATCGTCAGGCTGCCGACGTTGAAGGCAATCGCGCCGGCGGCGGAGAAGGTGATGCCCAGACCCAGGGACATGATCAGGGAGGCGACGATGACGTTGCGGCTCTTGGAGAGATCGACCTGATTCTCGACCAGGTTGCGCACACCGATCGCGGAGATCATGCCATAGAGGATCAGGGAGACGCCGCCGATGGTGCCGGTCGGCATCGCGGCGATCAGCGCGGAGAACTTCGGGCAGAAGGAGGCGAGGATCGCGAAGACGGCGGCGAGGCGGACGACGCGCGGGTCATAGACCTTCGTCAGCGCGAGCACGCCGGTGTTCTCGCCGTAGGTGGTGTTCGCGGGCGCGCCGAAGAGGGAGGCCAGCGCGGTCGCGAGGCCGTCGCCCATCAGGGTGCGATGCAGGCCCGGATCCTCGATGAAGTTCTCGCCGACGGTGGAGGAGATCGCGCAGATGTCGCCAATGTGCTCGATCATCGTCGCGAAGGCGATGGGCATGATGGCAATGATCGCGGTCACCAGCAGGTTGGTGTCACAGTTGCCGATGAGGGAGAAGACGGTGTTCTCCACCTTGACCGGCAGGCCGATCCAGGAAGCGGCGGCCACGCCGGAGAAATCCACCTGGCCCAGCAGCGCCGCGAACGCATAGGAGACGAGCACACCCATCAGGATCGGGATGATCTTCAGCATGCCCTTGCCCCAGATGTTGAAGATGACGACGGTCACGATGGCCAGCAGCGCGACGGCCCAGTGGCCCGTGCAGTTGTTGATGGCGGAATTGGCGAGCGTCATGCCGATGCAGATGATAATCGGGCCGGTCACGACCGGCGGGAAGAAGCGCATGATGCGCTGGGTACCGAAGCTCTTGACCAGAGCGGCCAGCACGAGGTAGAGCAGGCCGGAGCAGGCGACGCCCACACAGGCATAGGGAAGAAGCTCAGCTTCGCCCGCAGGCGCAATGGCGGCATAGCCGGCCAGATACGCGAACGAGCTGCCCAGGAACGCGGGAACCTTGCCCTTGGCGAGGAAATGGAACAGCAGCGTGCCAAGACCGGCAAACAGCAGCGTCGCCGAGACGCTCAGACCGGTCAGCGCGGGGACAAGAATCGTCGCGCCGAACATGGCGAACATGTGCTGCAAACCCAGCACGAGCATTTTCGGCATACCCAGGGCGCGCGCGTCGCGGATACCTTGATTCTCCATGACGAAAAACTCCTTTTGTGTTTTTTGCATAAAACGCGAACGTTCCATGCACATTGCTGATTATTATAGGCGAAAAAGAGCGAAAAATCAAGTATACTGAGGAAAAAAGGTTGGAATTCAGCGCTGAACCCACCGGCCGGCGGAAGCAGGAGCCTCTTGCCTTCGCCGGCGAAAGCGGGTACAATAGAGACAGACAACCAAAGAGGAAAAGGAGGGCTTCTCTTGGGCTATATTGCGGGCATCGGCGGGGCGAACATGGACATCCATGGCCGCGGCGACCATCCGCTCATCATGCGTGATTCCAACCCCGGCACGCTGCACATGTCGCTGGGCGGCGTCTGCCGCAACATCTGCGAAAACCTGGCGAGGCTGGGCGAGGAGGTTCGGCTGGTGACGGTCGTGGGCGACGACATGCACGGGCGCAGCATCATCGAGGGCTGCGAGCGCGTGGGCATCGACATGCGCTTCACGCGCATGCTGCCGGGCGAGCGATCCTCGAGCTATATCTCGATCATGGACGCGGACGGCGACATGCTTCTGGCGATGAGCGACATGCACATCATCAAGAAGCTCGACGCGCGGCTGGTGGATGAATCGCAGGCGGTGCTCTGCGGCGCGGATCTCGTCGTCTGCGACGGCAACCTCTCCGCCAGGACGCTGGAGCGGCTGACGCAGGTCTGCACGAGGCCGCTGTATGTCGACCCCGTGTCGACGGCCTGGGCGAGGGAGCTGAAGCCCTTCATTGGATTTTTCGACACGGTCAAGCCCAACCGCATGGAGCTGGAGGCGCTCACGGATTGCCCGGTGGATACGCCGGAGCACCTGGAGCTGGCCTGCGACATCCTGCGCGGCAGGGGCGTGCGGCGCGTGTTTGTGAGCCTGGGGCAGGAGGGCATGCTTTACAAGGGGCCGGAGGGCGCGATTCGCCGCGTCAGCCGTCCGTTTGGCGGCATGGTCAACGCGACGGGCGCGGGCGACGCCTCGATGGCGGGCATCGTCTACGCGACGCGCCGGGGCTTTGACGCGGAGCAAACGGTGCTCTGCGCGATGGCCGCTGGCATGGTTGCCATCGCTTCCCCCGACACCATCAGCAGCGGGATGAATCCCGCGGCGCTGAAAACCATGATTAAGGAGTATCTGACATGAGCACGATCGATCTGAAGCAGTTTATGGACATCACGCCGGAAATCGAGGAGGCTGTGCGCACGGGCAAGCCTGTCGTCGCGCTGGAGAGCACGATTCTCAGCCACGGCATGCCCTACCCCGAGAACCTTGGCTTTGCGCGCGAGGTGGAGAAAATCATCCGCGCGGAGGGCGCGGTGCCCGCGACCATGGCGATCATCGACGGCAGGCTCAAGGCGGGCCTGACCGAGGAGGAGCTCGTTCGCATGTGCGAGGCGAAGGGCGTGCTCAAGGTCAGCCGCCGCGACCTGCCCATCGTCGCGGCGAAAAAGCTGACCGGCGCGACGACCGTCGCCACGACGATGATCCTGGCGAACCTGGCGGGCGTGCACGTCTTTGCCACGGGCGGCATCGGCGGCGTCCACCGCGGCGGCGAGGACTCGATGGATATCAGCGCCGACCTGCAGGAGCTGGCGCATACGCCGGTCGCGGTCGTCTGCGCGGGCGCGAAGATGATTCTGGATATCGGGCGGACGCTCGAGTATCTGGAGACGATGGGCGTGCCGGTGCTGGGCCTTGATACGGACGATTTCCCGGCCTTCTACTGCCGCAAGAGCGGCTTTGGCGTCGACTACAACGCGAAGACGCCCGCCGACGTCGCCGCGATTGCGAAGGCCAAGTGGGACATGGGCCTGGGCGGCGGATTGCTGATCGGCAACCCGGTGCCCGAGGCATACGCGATGGACTTTGACGCGATGAGCGCGACGATCGACAGGGCGCTCGCGATGGCGGAGGAGGCCGGCGTCAAGGGCAAGAACATCACGCCGTTCCTGCTTGCGCATATCGTCGAGTTGACCGGCGGCGACAGCCTCAAGACGAATATCCAGCTCGCCTTCAATAACGCGCGCGCCGCGGCGAGGATCGCCGTTGAGCTGGCGAAGCTGTAATTGGATCTGAGATTTGCTTTGATGTGCGCGAAGCGAAGAAGGGCGTCTGAGGGTTGAACCCCCTCGGACGCCCTTCTTCGCTTCGCGCTGATAAAAGCATTTTGAATGATATCAATATGAACAGGAAAGATCGTTCACCCCAGCGTCACCGCCGTCATGCCCTCCGCGTCGCGCGCGTCGTGCGTGACCAGCAGGAGCAGGCGGCCTTTCGCGTTCTCCCGCACGAGCGCGAGCATCTGCGCATGCGTCTGCTCGTCGAGCGCGCGGAACGGCTCATCCAGCAGCAGCGCGGGCGCGTCAAAGGCAAGCGCACGGGCGAGCGCCGCGCGGCGCTTCATCCCGCCGGAGAGGGCGTCGGGAAGGGCGCTGGCCTCGCCCTCCAGGCCGACGCGCGCGAGCCATTCCCGCGCAAGGCGCATGGCGCGCGGCCTGTCGCGCTGCACCTCGCGCGGCAGGGCCAGGGCGACGTTTTGCGCAACGGAGTACCAGGGCAGGAGCCTGTCCTCCTGAAAGCAGAAGGACAGGCGCTCCGGACGCACGATCCCGCCCTGCTGCGATGTCTCCAGACCGGCGATCAGCCGCAGAAGCGTCGTCTTCCCGCAGCCGGAGGGGCCGAGCAGCGCATACGCGCCCGGCGCGTCAAAGCGCAGCGAGAGGCCGGAAAAGACGGTCTTTTCCCCGTAGGCCATGTGGACATCGCGCAGCTCAATCATGGCGCACCTCCGAAAAGCGTCGGGTCAGGCGGCGCAGCAGCGCTTCCAGCAGGACGCTGAGCAGCACGAGCATGAGCGTCCAGGCGAGCAGGCTGTCCGTCTCCAGATAGATCTTCGCTTCATACAGGCGGCTGCCGACGGCGAGCTTTGGCACGCCGATGACCTCCGCGGCGACGACGGCCTTCCAGCACAGGCCGATGGCCGCCAGGCAGCTCTCCACAAACGCGGGCAGCACCGAAGGCAGGACGACGCGGCGCAGCGTCCCGCCGCGGCCGAAGCGATAGAGGCGGGCCATCTCCAGAAGCCTTGGATCGATGGCGCGCACGGCCTGCGTCAAGGCTGAATAGACGACGGGCAGCGTCATCAGAAAGCCCGTGAGCACGGGCACACGGGCGCTGGAGAGCCAGACCAGCGCCAGCACGATGAATGAGGTCACCGGCGTGGCGCGCACGGCGGAGAGCAGCGGCGAAAACAGCAGCTCCGCCGCGCGGAAGCGGCAGCAGAGCGCTGCGAGCAGCACGGCGAAGGCGATGCCCAGCAGATAGGCGAGCAGCGTGCGCAGCAGCGTCGCGCCGAGCGTCAGCCAGAAGCCGCTGCTTGGCAGCAACGCGCCCAGCCGGTGCAGCACGGCCAGCGGCGTGGGCAGCAGGAGGGGCGAATTGACCCATCGTGCGGCGAGCGCCCAGAGGGCGATATAAAAGGCAAAAACGCCCGCGCGCTCGAGCAGAGCATGGACGCGCGGGCGAACGTTGTTACTGCGCATAGTAGAAGGCGTCGTCCGGCAGAGCGCCGCCGACGGAGGCAGGGTTGGCCGCAAAGAGCAGCTCATAGAGCGGCTCGATCTGCGCGCGCATTTCCTCGCCCGCGACAAAGACGATGTGGCAGTTCGGAATCGCGCGTTTGGCAACTGCCGCCTTGGGCATCACGCCGAACTGCTCCACGAGCTGGCTCGCCGCGTCGGGATCGGCGTTGACGAAGGCGACCGAATCGGCGTACTGCGCAAGGAACGCTTCGACCTGCTCAGGGTGCTCCTGCGCAAACGCCGTGCGCACGACGACGCAGCCCATCGAGAGCACCATGTCGTCATTGCCGGCGCTGCGGGCGGCATCCTCAAAGAGCGCCGTCACGTCGAGCGCGGCGCGCAGGCTGTCATTTTGTATGAGCGCGCTGGTGACGTGCGGCTCGGGGAGGATGCCCGTCTCCACCTGGCCGCTGGCCAGCAGCGTCGCCAGCTCGCTGTGCTCGGCGACATACTCGACCGTCACGCTGCCGGCAAGGCCGTTCTGCTCGAGGATGTAGTCGATGACATATTCCGGCACGCTGGCCTGGCCGGTGGCGTAGACCGTGCGCCCGGCGAGGTCGTCGATGGAATCGATGGCCGGGTCGGCGGTCACGACGTGCAGGACGCCCAGCGTGTTGAGCGCCAGGAGCCTGACGCCACCGCTTAACTTCTGGTAGAGCGTCGCGGCGAGGTTGGTCGGGCAGGCGGCGATGTCCGCACTGCCGCTGGCGAGGGCGGCGACGATCTCGTCCGGTGCGCCGCAGAGCGTGAAGGCGTAATCCTCCGGGGCGTCGCGCATGACGCCCACCATCCCGATGCCGGTCGGGCCCTTGAGCGCGTAGACGTTGGCGGGCGCGTCGGCCAGGGCGCAGGCGGTCACAAGCAGCAGGGCAGCAAGCAGCGCGAAAAACAGTTTCTTCATGGTTCAGCAGTCTCCTTATCGGTCGGTTTGCAAAGGGGAGGCATCCCGAAGAGGGAACAGATTGAGAAAATTATAACACAGAGTTTCTGCTTTTACAACGTCGTAATAAGGAGAGAAATTGATGCGCTTATCCGATTCCATTGCGTAAGAAAGCGCAGGGGCATGCTGTCGGAAAGCGGAGGCGGCGGAGGCTTTGAACAATTGACAAAAAGAGCGGGAAGAACGTTCCCGCTTCTGTCATTTGGCTGTCACATCGAAATCCCGTGCTTGACGCGGTCGCGTTCCTCGGCGCGCTTGGCGTTGCCCCAGCGATCCATCGTGCCCACGAGATAGCCCGTGATGCGGCGGATGCGGTGGAACGGCTGGTTGTGGAAGCGATAGGCGAGCTCCACATAATCGCCGTCGAGACGAATGTCGATGGCGTCCGGCTCGCGGCCGTAAAGCTGCGTGCCGCGGGCAATGTAGGCGTCGATTTCCGCCTGCGGGCAGGTCCCGCCGGTCAGGTTGATCTCACACATGGCCATGCGCTCCTTTCGTGTACGGGTGGGGGAAGAGTGGGCAGATTCATGCGGCTTTGCAGGATTATCCCCGTTTCAATCGTAGGATGCTGCGCATCCTGCTCTGAAACGGCTTTCTTTTGATCGAATGGGATTCGTTGGGCTGCCGCCCAAACCTGCTTGAAGGACATTGTCCCTCAAATTCCCTTCTTCGCTTCGCGCGTTTCTTTCTATCGTTTTCAAAATCCGTGCTGCTTGCGGCGAGCACAGAAGCCTGTTGCAGGGAAAAGCGTTTCGGAAGAGGAAGCGGGCACTGCCCGCCGCTTATTTGGCGATGAAGCCGATCTTCTTCATGAGCTTGGCAAGCGTGCGCTCCGCGATACGGCTGGCACGCTCGGCGCCCGTGCGGTAGACGCTCTCCAGATAGGCCTTGTCGGCCATCACCTGGTTGAAGCGGGTCTGGATTGGCACGAGGGTCTCGATCGTCGCGTCCGTCACGGCGCTCTTGAGGTCGCCATAGCCCTTGCCGGCGAACGATTCGGCGAGGCTGTCGATCGTCTCGCCCGTCAGCGCGCTGAGGATGGAGAGCAGGTTCGACACGCCGGGCTTGTTCTCCGGGTCGAAGCGGATCTCGCCGTCGGAATCGGTGACGGCGCGGCGGATCTTGCGGCGCACGGCGTCCGGGCCGTCGAGGATGCTGATGAAGGAATCGTCCGCGTCGGACTTGCTCATCTTGCGCGTCGGCTCCTGCAGGCTCATGACGCGCGCGCCGACCTTGGGATAGTAGCCCTCCGGAATCGTGAAGACGCCGGAGTATAGGCCGTTGACGCGCGCGGCGATGTCGCGGCAGATCTCCAGGTGCTGCGTCTGATCCACGCCCACGGGCACGAGGTTTGCCTGGTAGAGCAGGATGTCGCCGGCCATCAGCACGGGATAGGTGAACAGGCCGCAGTTGATGTTGTCGGAGTGCTTGGCGCTCTTGTCCTTGAACTGGGTCATGCGGCTCATCTCGCCCATATAGGTGTAGCAGTTGAGCAGCCAGTTCATCTGCGCGTGCTGCGGAACGTGGCTCTGGAAGAAGAGCACGTTCTTCTCGGGATCAAGGCCGATGGCCAGCAGCAGCGCGAGCAGCTGGATGGACTGCTGGCGCAGCTTGGCGGGCTCCTGACGCACGGTGATGGCGTGCAGGTCGGCGATCATATACAGGCAGTCGTATTCATCCTCGAGCAGCTTCCAGTTGCGCATCGCACCGATGTAGTTGCCCAGCGTAGGCGTGCCGGAGGGCTGAATGCCGGAGAGGATGCGCTGCTTTCTGACGGTCTGTTCCATGGGAAGGAACCTCCTTTTATTCCGTGCGCCGCGGGGGCGGCAGGGATATCCTTTAATTGCTTCATTGTATCACAAAGCGGAGTCAATCGCAAGGAAAAGCGCATGCGCCCGAAAAAACAACGCAGGCGCGGCGCAAACCCTCCAAAAAAGATCGAACCGTTTGACTTTTTTCTCCATTCGCTGTATACTTGGCATACTTGGGCCTGTGCGCCCGGGGGGAATACAGAGACAGGCGGATCAAAGCCGCTGGGGAGACAATATGGAGCATACGCACAACGCTAAAGTGATCGTGCTGATTCCCGCCTACAAGCCGGACGACCGCCTCATCGAGCTGACGCGCGAGCTGCGCGGGCAGGGCCTTGAGGTGATGCTGGTGGATGACGGCGGCCAGCAGACCTACGCGCCGATTTTCGAAAGCTGCCGCGCGCTGGGCGCGCAGGTGGCCGTGCATGCGGTCAACATGGGCAAGGGCCGCGCGCTCAAGACGGGCATCAACGCCGCGATGCTGGCCTGGCCGGACCTGACCGGCATCGTCACGGCCGACGCCGACGGACAGCATACGCCCGCGGACATTCTGCGGCTGATCGAGGCGATGGGGGAGCATCCGGATACGCTGATTCTCGGCTCCCGCGAGTTTACGGGCGGGAATGTTCCCTTCAAGAGCCGCTGGGGCAACCGGATCACGCGCTTTGTCTACGCGCTGGCCAGCGGCGTACATGTCCGCGACACGCAGACGGGCCTGCGCGCGCTGCCCCGCTGCGCGCTGGAGGCGATGGTGCGCATCGACGGCGAGCGCTATGAATACGAGATGAACGTCCTGCTCAAGCTGCGGGACATGCGCATCGGCGTCTTCGAGGTGCCGATTGAGACGATCTACATCGACGACAACGCCGGCAGTCACTTCAACCCGGTGCGCGACGCGCTGCGCATCTACATGGTGATCTTCAGGTATCTCTTCTCGTCGGTCACCTCGTTTGCGGTGGACTACCTGCTCTACTGGCTCTGCCTGGGCGCGTTCAAATTCGCGCCGCTGCTCAGCTACGCGCTGGCCCGGCTCGTCTCCTCGCAGGTCAACTACCATCTCAACAAGCACACGGTCTTCTCCGGGCGCGGCGGCAGGCATTCGATGGTCAAGTACTATGCGCTGGCCGTCGTGCAGGGCGCGCTGGGCGCGGCGCTCGTGCAGGTGCTGCCGAGCGTGCTGCCGGTTTCCGCGGCAATCATCAAGATCCCGGTCGATCTTGTGCTCTTCGCGCTGAGCTACTTCATCCAGCGCGACTACGTGTTTGACAAATGAGCGGCAGAAGACAAAAACTGAATCCTCAAGGCTCGAAGAGGCCCGGAGCGCGGCGGCGTGTGAAAGCGCGCTCCGCGCTCCTTTTGACGCTGCTCGCCGCGCTGCTCGTCTTCCTGTGGCAGGCGCTGCGCGCGACGGCCTTTTCCGGGCTGGACGGGATCTCTGCCATGCTGGCGGATGCGCTGGTGACGGTGACGGCCTTCGCGTTGCCCGCGGCGCTGGGGCTGCTCGTGCTCGACGGGGATCAGCGTCGCCTCATCCCAATGGCTGCGCTCTCGCCGGAGCAGCTCTTTGCGCTGGCGATGACGGGCGTGCTCGCCGTCGCGCCGCTGACGCTGCTGCATGACGTGCTGGGCACGCTGCTCGCCTGGCCGCAGGAGACCGTCGCGCCGATGGCGTCGGGCAGGGCAGCGGCCCTGTTTTTGCCCGTGCTGCTCAAAAGCGCGCTGCTGGCGCCACTGTGCGAGGAAGCGTTCTTCAGGGGCTATCTGCTGGGCGTGCTCGCGCCCTATGGACGCCGCGCAGCCGTGCTGGCAACGGCGCTGCTCTTTGCGCTGATGCACATGGGTCAGGGCATGCTGCCCTGCGCGCTGCTGGGCGTGCTGCTGGGTGCGCTGACGCTGCGAACGGGCTCGCTGCTTGCGCCGGTGCTGGCGCACGGGTGCTACAATCTGACGATTGTGATGATCTCGTTTGCGGGGCTGACGCCGCTGTTTGACCGCTTGAGCCTGCCCGCCTGCGCGCTGCGCCTGGCGATGAGCGCGGGCTTTGCCTGCATGCTGCTGCGCGCGTGGCGAGCCAGACCGCAGCAGCAGCGCGCGCAGATCGCCTCCGGCGCTCGGATGACGCCCGGGGAGCTCGCGCGTCTTGGGCTTGCGGCGCTTTTGCTGCTTGCGGCGGTCATTTGCTGCCTGCTGATGCCGGAGGTGAAGCCATGAATCTGGCGCTCATCTGCGTCGGCCGCCTGAAGGAGCGCTACTGGCGCGAGGCGGCCGCAGAATACGAAAAGCGGCTTTCCCGCTTCGGCAAATTCGAGACCGTCGAGCTGCCCGACCTGCCCGAGCCGGCGAACAGCTCGCCCGCCATTGAGGGCCAGATCCGGGAGAGGGAGGGTGAGGCCATCCTCGCCAAAATCCGCGAGGGGGATATCGTCGTCGCGCTGTGCATCGACGGAAAGCAGATGGATTCCGTGCAGCTTTCGCAAAAACTCACGTCGCTTATCGACACGGGCCGCCGTGTCGTCTTCGTCATCGGCGGCTCGCTGGGGCTGTCGCAGCGCGTCGTTTCGCGCGCGCAGATGAAGCTCTCCTTTTCGCCGATGACCTTCCCGCATCAGCTGGCGCGCGTCATGCTGCTGGAGCAGGTGTATCGCGCGATGAAGATCGGCGCCGGAGAGCGCTACCATAAATGAGGGGGAATCAGGCATGACCTACGATTTTGATCTCGTCGGCAAGATCGGCTCGATGGCGCTCATCCGCCGTGAGGACGCAGATATCGATTACAATATCTTCTCCCGGCTGGGCAGGGAGCTTCGCCCGGGGATGATCTGGGTGACCTCTGGCGCGGCGGAAATCGGGCGGCTTGACTACATGCGCCGCACGGGCCGGGAGCTCAGCTGCGACAGCGTCGACGCGAAGACCGACTACGCCGCGCAGGGACAGACCATCCTGATGGAGCAGTACCGCCACTTCATCCGGCAGGAATACTCCGTGCGCCAGGTGCTCGTGGAGCACCAGCACTTCAACGACGAGGAGAAGCGGGCGCACCTGCGCCGCCTCTTCCTGCGCGCGAAGGAGCAGGGCGCGATCCCGATCGTCAACTACAACGACCCCGTCTCCGACGAGGAGAACCGCAAGTGGGAGCTGTCGGCGCTGCGCCGGGAGAAGCGCGAGGTGCATGAGTGCGTGGACAACGACGAGACGGCGGCCGTCATCGCGGGGCTGGTGAGCACGCGCGTGCTGCTGATCATGACCTCGACCGAGGGAATCTACGAGAATCCGGCCGACCCGTCGACGCTCGTGCGCGACGTGCTCGCCCCGGACGCGGAGCGGCTTGAGCAGAAGGTGCGCGAGCTGCAGAAGCACTGCGTCGGCGCCTCCCGCGCGGGCGCGAACGGCGCGTATGCCAAGCTGGAATACGCGCTTGGCCCCGCGCTGCGCGGCACGACCGTCATCATCGGGCATGGCAGGCATCGCATCAGCGATCTGGTCGAGGGCCGCGTGCCCTGCACGAGGATAGGGATTGAAGCATGAAGGCGAATTATCACACGCATACCCTGCGCTGCGGCCACGCCAGCGGCGCGGATGAGGACTATGTCCGCGCGGCCATCGCGCAGGGCTTTGACGAGCTCGGCTTTTCTGATCACGTCCCCTGGCCCTACGCCTCGGGCTTCACGCATCCGAGCGTCAGGATGCTGCTCAGCCAGATGGATGAATACCTGGGGAGCATCCGCGCGCTCAAGAAGAAATACGCGGACCGGATCGCGATTCGCGTGGGCTTTGAATGCGAGTACTTCCCCGATTACATCGACTGGCTGAGGGAGACGGCGCGCGAGAAGAAGCTCGACTACCTGATTCTGGGCAACCACTACGACCGCACCGACGAGGGCGGCATGTACTTTGGCAACGCGAGGACGGCGCAGCAGCTTTCCACCTATGTAAAGCGCACGGCGCAGGGCGTGGAGACCGGGCTGTTTGCCTATCTCGCGCACCCCGATCTCTTCATGCGCAGCTACAGGCCGTTTGACGACAACTGCCGCGCGGCGGCGCGCGAGCTGAGCCGGGTCTGCCGCGAGCGCGGCGTGCCGATGGAATACAACCTGCACGACCGCTACATCGCGGGCATCACGCACAGGATCAGCTATCCGCATCCGGAGTTCTTGGAGATCGCGCGGGACGAGGGCGTGCAGGTCATCATTGGCCTGGACGCGCATGAGCCGCAGGAAATTGCCGATCCCACGCAGTGGAACCGGGCGACCCGGGAGCTTGACGCGATGGGCATCGCGCGGCTTAAGCGCCTCGCGCGCTGAGCGTCCAGGGCCGCGGTCGTCTGCGGGCAAAAGGAATGACCGCCGGGCAAAAGGAGTTGACAATTTGCAGGCGTTGCCGTATGCTTGTAGCGACGACCCAAGGAGGATGAGTGACAATGGGATTTTTTGATAAAATCCGCGCGTCGCTGGCGCGGTTCATGTCGGGACGCTATGGCGCGGATCAGCTCAGCTACGCGATGGTGATCCTCGCGCTGGTGATGACGGTGGTCGGCGCGCTCAGCGGGCTGGGGCTGCTGACGCTGATGGCCGACGCGCTGCTGATCGTCATGTTCGTGCGCATGCTCAGCAAGGATCGCTACCGCCGCGCGCACGAAAACCAGGTCTACCTGGAGAAGACGCAGAATGTGCGCCGCGCTGTGACGGAGTGGATGAACCGCGTCAAAAACAGCAAAAAGTATCGCTACTTCACCTGCCCCAAGTGCAAGGCGCGCCTGCGCGTGCCGCGCGGCGTGGGCAGCGTGACGATCACCTGCAAGAGCTGCGGCAACAAATTCGACAAGAAGGCATGATACAAAGGCGGACGGCTTCAGGGCTGCCCGCCTCTTTGCGTCAGGCGGCGAAGGAGGTTTTCATGAGCAGGGGGACAAAGCGGCGCGCAAAGCGCCTGATCGTTCTGCTGGCCCTGGCAGCGCTGTGCGTGCTGGCGATGCTTGCCGTGCGCGCCCGCGATACGAAGCGGCTGACAGCGGCGCTCGACCCGATTGCGCCGGATGCGGCGCGCGACTTCATGCGCGCCAGCCTCGTCTATGACGCGGGCACGCGCACCTTCCGCGGCACGCAGACGCTGCGCGCGAGCAACCGCACGGGCGAAGACCTCGAGGAGGTCGTGCTTCGCGCGATGATGAACGGCGTCAGCGAAGACAGCGTCAGCATCACGAATGTGACGGCGAATGGCGAGGGCGTGCAGGCGCTGACGGACGAGGAGAATCCGACCGTCGTGCGCATCCCGATCAGATGGGAGGCGGGAAAGATCCTGGAGCTTTCATGGACGGTCATGATCCGCCACGCGAAGGAGAGCGCGGCCTCCCTGATCACGCTGCCGCAGCTGGCTGTCCGGGAGGGCGGCGCATGGCGGACGGACGAATATGACGCGCTCTGCGACGCCCCGTTTGCGCAGGCATTTGACTATGCGCTCAGCGTCAATGCGGCGGATGGCTTGACGCTCGCCTTCGGCGGCGCGCTGACGGACGCGCGATGGGAGACAGGCGTCGGGGAAACGCTCTATGAGGTCCAGATGCAGGGAGCGCGGGACATGACCTTTGCCGTCGGGCAAAGCCAGAGCGTCCTCTGCCGCGAGGCCGGCGGCGTGCTCGTCAGCGCACAGGCGACGAGCGCGGGCCGCGCGCGCAGCTTGCTCGATGCGGCGCAAACGGCGCTTGATTCGCTGGAGGCGATTGGCATCCCCTATCCGTTCCCGTCGCTGACGCTTGTCGAGGCGGACTGCGGGCTTTCAGATGGCCGGGTAGCGTCCGGCCTTGCCGCGCTTGCGGCGGAAGGGGGAAGCGAGGCGCTCCTGCGCCGGGTCACGCGGCTCGTTGCGCGCCAGACGTTTGGTGTGCAGGTCGGAAGCGACCCTTACAATGCGCCCTGGCTGAGCGCGTCGCTCGGTTCCGCCGCAGAGCTGCTGGCCTACGCGCAGCGCAAGGGCGAGCGTGCGCTGCTCACGCGGCTGGAGGAGGAGCTTGCGATGGCCGACCGCGTCACGCGGCCCTATGGCGTGACCGTCGGCGCGACGCTTGCGCACTTTGGCGGCGACGCGGAGCGCACACAGGTGCTGCGCGATCAGGGCGGCAGCATGCTGCTGGGCATCGCGCAGGCGGCGGGCGAGCCGGCCTTTCTCGAAGCGCTGCGGCTCTATGCGCAGGAAAACGCCGGACGCATCGCCGTTCAGGCGGACTTTGAGCGAGCACTTTTGGAGGCGACGGGCAGCGCATGGGACGGCTATCTCGCGGATGAGCTGACGTTCTGACGCGAGGCGGACGGGAAGAGCGGCACGCTGAGCAGCGCGAGCAGCCCGGTGCATACCGCGCCCAGAACCGGGTAAGCCCGGGCGACGAGCGCGTCAAAGCCCAGGCGCGCGAAGAGCAGGCAGAGCGCCGCGCCAGTGAGCAGCCCCGGCAGGGGTGAAAGGGGCAGCAGGCGCACAAGCGCCGCGAGCAGCGCGCAGAGCGTGGAGAGCGCCGCGGCATACAGGCAGGCGGCGACGAGCACATAGCCGCCCGGCCCCAGCGCGCGGCTGAGCACGACGAAGGGCAGGGGCTGATTGAAGACGGCGCTCAGGTGGCGGCGGCAAACCGCCGTGCCCAGCGCGAGCAGCACCGAAAAGCCTGCGCAGAAGAGCATGGATGCCCGCCGCCGCTCCAGGCGGGAGAGTGGGAGCAGCAGCGGCAGCGCCCCGGCGAGCAGCGCGGCGTTGAGCGCGCCGTAGAGCACGCCGTCCGTCAGCGCGCGCACGGGCAGGTCGGGCGCCATCGCAGGTGCAAAGCAGGCCTCGCCCACCGGCAGAGAAAGCAGACGAAGCAGGAGCGCGGGCAGCAGCGCAGCCAGCGCCGCGCCCGGCAGCGCCAGCCCGGCCATGCCCCTGCGCGCGAGCAGCGCGCCCAGCAGCAGTGAGGCGCACAGGCCGAGGCCATAGCTGTGGGGAAGGGGCAGCGTCAGGGCGGCAAGCTCCGCGCAGGCGGCGAGCATCGCCCCGCCCGTCACGGCGCACAGCAGCGCAAACAGCGCGGCACACAGCGCGCCCAGCCGCGCGCCGAAGCGCGAGCGGCACAGCGCGGGCAGCGAGGAGACGCCCGCGCGCTCCATCTGCGCGGGCAGATGCACAAAGAGCGCGCCCATCACGGCGACAGCGCCCAGAATCGCCGCGGCGGCCATTGGCCCATGCGCGGCAAAGAAGCGGACGATCTCCCGTCCGGAGGCGAAGCCAGCGCCCACAGCGCCCGAAAGCAGCGCCAGCGCACAGAACAAGACGGTCATGGCGATCCCTCCCCGCAAACAGCTATGCGCGACACGCAAAAAACAGAAGGGCGGGGGCGCTTTTCCTTCCCTTTTGCGCGCTTTGGCTGTATAATAGAAACGTCCGGCGCGCCGGACGACAAAACCAAAAAACCTATCAGAAAGCAGGGCTTTGCCATGCAAAGAGTGAATTATTGCGAGATCGATCTGGATGCCATCCGTCACAATGTCGGCGTGATGCGGTCGCATATCGCGGGCGGCGCGGCGTTTCTGGCCGTCGTCAAGGCGAATGCCTACGGGCATGGCGCCGTGCAGGTCGCGCGCGCGGCGCTGGAGGCGGGTGCCTCGATGCTCGCTGTCGCCATTCCGGAGGAGGGCATCGAGCTGCGCCGCGCGGGCATCGACGCGCCGATTCTCGTGCTGGGCGGCGTGGAGGAGGCGGCGGCGGACGCGATTGTCGCTGCGGAGCTGACGCAGGTCGTCTTTGACGAGGCGCGCATCCGCGCGCTCAGCGCCGCAGGCGTGCGTCTTGAGCGCAGGGCGAAGGTGCATCTCAAGCTGGATACCGGCATGAGCCGCATCGGCGTGCGCACTGCGCAGGAGGCGCAGACGCTGACCCGGCTGATCGACAGCCTGCCGGGCATTGAGCTGACCGGCTGCTTTACGCACATGGCGACGGCGGACGAGCCCTTTAGGGAGGGGACGCTTGATCAGATTGCGCGCTTTGAGGCGCTGACCGCGGCGATTGCTCAGGTGCATCCCGCGCCGATTGTGCGCCACGCGGCCAACACGGCCTCGATTTTCCGCTATCCGCAGGCGCACTACGACATGGTGCGCGGCGGCATCGCGCTCTACGGCTATCCGCCCGTGCCCGAGGCGCAGGGGCTTTGGCCCGCGATGCGCTGGGTGACGCGCGCCGTTTATGTCAAGACCATCGCCCCGGGCGACCAGGTCAGCTATGGCGGTACGTTCACGGCCTCGCGCGACACGCGCGTGATGACCGTGCCGGTGGGGTATGCGGACGGCTACCGCCGCGGCCTGTCGGGCAAGGGCTGCGTGCTCGTTCACGGGCAGCGCGCGCCGATTCTCGGTCGCGTGTGCATGGATCAGGTCATGGTGGATGTCACGGACATCCCGGGCGCGCAGACGGGCGACGAGGTCGTGCTGCTGGGCGCGCAGGGCGATGAATGCATCAGCGCGCAGGAGATGGCCGACTGGCTGGGAACGATCAGCTATGAGGTGCTCTGCTCGCCCTCGGCGCGCGTGCCGCGCGTGTGGCTGCATGCCTGAGGACGAAAGGACGGCGCTGCGCCAGAGCATGCGCCAAAGGAGAAGGGCGCTGGACGCGGCGCGGCAGCGGGAGGCCTCGCTCGCCGTCTGCGCCCATCTCGCCGCGCTGCCCTGCCTGAAGCAGGCGCAGGCGGTTATGGCCTACATGGCCTGCGGGGGCGAAATCTCGCTGCTGCCGCTCATGGAGCAGCTCCTTGCCGGTGGCAGGGCGCTCGCTCTGCCGCGCTGCGAGGGTCCGGGACGGATGACAGCGCGGCTCGTGCGCAGTCTGGATGCGCTGATTCCCGGTGATTACGGCATTCCTGCGCCTGGCGCGGACTGCCCAATGCTGCCGGCGGAGCGCATCGACCTCATTCTTGTCCCCGGAACGGCCTTTGGGCGCGACGGCGGGCGGATCGGGCAGGGCGGCGGCTATTACGACCGCTACCTGCCGCAGACGGACGCCCTTCGCGTGGGGATTTGCCACGACTTCGCGCTGCTTGAACGCGTGCCTGCGCAGGCGCATGACCAGAGGATGGATTTGATCGTCACGCCCTCGGGCGTGACCGGGATGACGGGCCTTCGGGCGCGGAAAGCACAGATATGACCAATGGGAGGAACGGACGATGACTCAGAACAAGCCTGCTGCGAAGAAGCAGAACGCTCAAAAGAAAAGGAAACCGCTGCATCGCGCGAGCAGGTGGGGACGTCAGGTGCCTTCCATGGCGCTCAAGCTGGTGGGCATCACCGTCGCGACGGTCGTGCTTGGGCTGATGTTCAGCGCGCTGCAATCCATCGGCAGCTACTGGCTGCGCGCGGCGATCTCGCTGCTCATTGCGGTGGGCCTGCTGCTGATCCATTTCAGCGAGGGTCTGTCCAAGGGCCTCGCCGATGCGCAGGCCAGCCGCGCCTATGAGCGCGCGCTCCACGTCGGACAGACGCCCTCCGAGGGGGATTCGGGCTGCTATCAGCCGCTCAAGGCCCTTTGCGCGGCGCTTTGCGTCTACGGTCTGCCGCTGCTTCTCGCCGGATTCATCTCCGCCACGGCGAGGGAATACACCTATACCCTGCAGGATCTGCCGGCCTGGCTGACCTCCGGCTACGGCACGCGCTCGGATGTGATGGCGCCGCTGGCGGCCTATGCGCAGCAGGCGGGCGTCAGCGCCTACGAGATTCTTCGCATGCTCGTGCGGCTGATGGAGCTGATCTTTATCAATCTCTTCAGGAATCCGCTGACGATGAGCGGCGCGATTGACCGGCTCTCGCCGCTGATGATCGCGACGTATCCGGTTGCCTATGTTCTCGGCTATCTGCGCGGCCCGGCGCACAGCGCGAAGGAGGCCGCGATGAATCGCAAGGCGAAGAAGGTCGCCGTGCGCAAGGCGCAGAAGAGCCACCTGGCCCAGGAGCTTGTCGGCAGCGGCGGAGACGTTCACTACGGTCACAAGACGCAGAATGAACAGAAGAAGCGCAAGGAGCTGATCTGACCTCCGCGCGCACCGCGCAGGGTTGAAAAGACGGGGAAAATCTGTTATAATCAACGGACTGACCGCGGCAAGGCGCGCGTCAGGGACGGAGGCGGATATGCGAATCATCGGAGGGCGCGCGCGCGGACGGACGCTGGTCGCGCCGGCGGGGGCAAAGACGAGGCCCACGCAGGATTATGTGCGCGAATCGCTGTTCAACATCATCCGCTGGGACGTGGAGGAGGCGCGCGTGCTCGACCTGTTCGCAGGAACGGGCGCGCTGTCGCTCGAATCGGTCAGCCGCGGGGCGAAAAGCGCCGTGCTGATTGACATGGACCGCGCGGCCTGCGCGGCGATCAAAAAGAACATCGCCTCTGCGCGGATGGAGGAGCAATGCCGTCTCATCGCGCGCGATTATCGCGCGGCCATCGAGCTGCTTGCGCGCGAGAAGCAGGTGTTTGACGTCGTTTTCATCGACCCGCCGTACAGAATGGAGAATACCGGCGAAATGTGCGCGGAACTCTATGACAGGGGACTGCTGGCGCCGGTGTTTCTGCTGGTCGTGGAGCACAGACGCGGCTGTGCGCCGATGCTCGACGCGCGCTTTGACGCCTTCGACCTTCGCAGCTATGGCGACACGCAGATCACCTTCGTGCGCCGCGGCACGCAGACAGAGGAGAATTCGCCGTGAAGACGCTGCTGTATCCGGGAAGCTTTGACCCTGTGACCAACGGACACATGGACATCATCCGGCGTGCCAGCCGCCTGTGCGATACGTTGGTCGTCGCCGTGATGCACAATCCCGACAAGGCGGGCGCCTTCCCCGTTTCAAAGCGGGTGGAGCTGCTGGAGCGCGCCTGCGAGGGAATTGGCAACGTGCGCGTCATTGCGCACGGGGGGCTGCTCGTCGACTGCGCCGCGCAGGTGGGCGCGGACGCGGTCGTGCGCGGGGTTCGCCCGCTGGGCGATTTTGAAGCGGAATACCAGATGGCCCAGATCAACCGCCAGCTCGGCGGCGTGGAGACGCTGCTGATGACGACCTCGGAGGATGTGGCGTTCCTCTCCTCGAGCGTCGTGCGGCAGGTTGCGGCCTTCGGAGGCGATATCGGGCGCATGGTTCCCCCGGGAACGGCGCAGGACATCCGCGCGGCATGGGCCCGCGGGGGAGAGAAGGAGGAAGAGCGATGGATGAAAGAGAGCAGATGAATCAGGGAGAAACGCGCGAGCCCGCGCCCGAGCGCGCCTACCGCAGGGAGCAGACGGCCGGGGGCGACAGCATCGCGCAGGCCAAGCGCGTCCTCGACCTGATCGAGCAGAAGCTCTCCGAGGGGCGCAGAATTCCCCTGAGCAAGGGCATGGCCGTCGTGAACGTCGACGAGATCGGCAATCTCATCAGCCAGCTGCGCATCGCGCTGCCCAAGACCGTCCTGCAGGCGCAGGAGATCATGCAGCGCAGCCAGCAGATCATGGAGGATGCGCGCCGGGCGGCCGAGGAGACGGCCAACCAGGCGGAAGCGGGCTACAAGAAGGCCGTCGCCGACGCGAACGCCTTCAAGGAGAGCGTGCAGAAGGAGGCCGACGACTATGACCGCGCGACGCGGCAGAACGCGCAGAGCGCTGCCGACGCGATGCTAGCAGACGCAAAGATGCGCGCCGACCAGGTGCTGCTCGCGGCGCAGCAGAACGCGCAGAGCATGATTGAGGAAAACGAAATCACCCGCCGCGCGCAGGCCTACGCGATGGAGACCCGCGAGCGCGCGGAAAAGGACGCGGACAGCATTTACAGCCAGGCCTGCGTGCAGACGGACAAGATGCTCAGCGGTGCGGCTGCGGCGCTGTCGCGCAGCGCCGGCGAGCTCGCCGCCCTGCGCGACAGCCTGCTTGGGCAGGGACAGCAGAACGCCCGTTGAGGCGTCCCCGATGAACGACGGAAAGGAACGGGATACCGATGAACGAAAAGAACACGCTGTACATTGTGATTCCCTGCTACAAGGAGGAGGCCGTGCTGCCGGAGACGAGCAAGCGCCTGCGCGAAAAGATGAACGCGCTGCGCGCGGCGGGCAAGATCAGCGGGCACAGCCGCGTCATGTTCGTCAACGACGGCTCCAGCGACCAGACCTGGCCGATCATCAGCCGCCTGCACGAGCAGGAGCCGGAGATGTTTTCCGGCGTCAACCTCTCGCGCAACCGCGGGCATCAGAACGCGCTGCTGGCGGGCCTGCTGACCGCCGTCAACTACGCGGACATGATCATCTCGATGGACGCCGACCTGCAGGACGACATCAACGCCGTCGACGCGATGGTCGACGCCTACCACGAGGGCTACGAGGTCGTCTACGGCGTGCGCAGCAAGCGGGAAAAGGACACCTTTTTCAAACGCTTCACGGCCGAGGGCTTTTACAAGGTCATGAAGGCGCTGGGCGTGGACATCGTCTTCAACCACGCGGATTACCGGCTGATGAGCCGCCGGGCGGTCGAGGGGCTTTCGCAGTTCTCCGAGGTCAACCTCTTCCTGCGCGGCATCGTGCCGCAGATCGGCTACAAGTGGACGACGGTCTCCTACGAGCGCGCGGAGCGCTTCGCGGGCGAGAGCAAGTATCCGCTCAAGAAGATGATCGCCTTCGCCGCAGACGGCATCACCTCCTTCTCGGTCAAGCCGATCCGGCTCGTCTTTTCCGCAGGCGTCGTCGTCTTCCTGATCAGCCTGGTCATGCTGCTCTACGCGCTGGTCTCCAAGATCGCCGGGCATACCTCCGCAGGCTGGACGTCGCTGATGGGCTCCATCTGGCTGCTGGGCGGCATTCAGCTGCTGAGCCTGGGGATCGTGGGCGAATACATCGGCAAGATCTACAACGAGACGAAGCGCCGCCCGCGCTTCATCATTGAAAGCGTACTGAACAAGGCATGAAGACCATCACCATTCTCTCGCTCGGGCCGGACTCGGGCGAGCTTTTAACGCTAGGGGCGCTTGCCGCGATGAAGGCGGCGAAGACGCTCGTGCTGCGCACGCGCCGCCACGCGGCGGCGCAGCTGCTTGAGCGGGAGGGCGTCGCCTTTGAGACGCTCGACGCGCTCTACGAGCAGAGCGAGGATTTTGATGAGCTCTGCGTGCTGGCGGCGAAGACGCTGATCGCCCGCTCCGGGGAGACGGATGGGCTTTGCTACGCCGTCAGTGAGCCGGCAAACGACGCGACGGTCCGCGCGCTGGCCAAGGCGCTGCCCGAGGGAATCGCCCTGCGCGTACAGGGCGGCGTGACGCTGGCGGAAAACACGGCCTGCGCCGTGCTGCCCTATGGCGTCAACACGGAGAACCTGCGCACGGTCACGGCGTTGTCGGTCGACGCGCTGCGCGTGCAGGCGGATTGCCCGCAGGTCGTCACGGAGATCGACAACCGATGCCTGGCCTCCGACGTCAAGCTCTGGCTTGGCGACCTGTTTGACGATGAGATGACCGTGTATTTTCTTGAAAACGCGGCGGAGCCGTTTGCCGCGGCGCGGCCCATCGCCCTGTGCGAGCTGGACAGGCAGAGCCATTACGACCACAGGACGGCGGTGCTCGTCCCGGCGGTCAGCGTCTATGATCGCTCCCGGGCGAGCTACGAGGACTTTGTGCAGGTGATCGCGCGGCTGCGTGGACCGGGCGGCTGCCCGTGGGACAGAGCGCAGACGCATCACACGCTGCGCCAGTTCATGATCGAGGAGGCCTGCGAGGCCGCCGAGGCGATGGACGGCGATGATCCGATGAAGATCGCGGACGAGCTGGGCGACGTGCTGCTGCAGGTCGTGCTCAACAGCGCCATCGGCGCGGAGCACAGGGACTTTACCGACCGCGACGTCACCAGTATGGCGACACACAAGATGATCACGCGCCACGAGCACGTCTTCGGCCGCGCCCGGGCGGACAGCGCGCAGGCGGTTGGCACTGTTTGGGAAAGCGCGAAGCGCCGGGAGCGCGGCGAGCAGACGCCGCTGGAGCGCGCGCTCGATGTGCCGGCCTCGCTGCCTGCGCTGATGCGTGCGCAGAAGGTCGCCAAACGCCTGGACGGCGACACGCCCATCACGGATGGGGACGCGCTCAAGGCGCTCGAGGAGGCCGTCTGCCGGCTCGCAGAGCGCGGGGACGAGGCGGCGCTGGGCGAGGTGCTCGCCGCCTGCGCGCATCTGGCGCAGGCGCTTGGGCTTGACGCGGAAACCGCACTGCGCACGGCGACGCAAAAGCGGCTCACACGCGCCGGGAAGACGGGAAAAAAACGTTGAGCAGTCAGGAAAATTCGCAGAAAATGCGTCTTCCCCCTTGCATGAAAGGCGGAAACCATGTAGAATATGTCTTAATCGCGATTTTGAGCGATTGACGCAAAGCGGCGCGCAAAACGCGCGCGGGCGTTGTTGAAGGAGGATATTTTTCATCATGAACAAGAACGAACTGAGCGCGGCGATTGCCGCGAAGGCGGGTCTGACCCGCAAGGATGCTGAGGCCGCCCTGTGCGCGATGAGCGATATCATCGCCGAGAGCCTCAAGAATGGCGAGAAGGTTCAGATCGTGGGCTTTGGCGCCTTTGAGGTTAAGGAGCGCCCGGCGCGCAAGGCGCGCAACCCCAAGACCGGTGAGGAGATCCAGATCGGCGCGCGCCGCTCCCCGATGTTCAAGCCGGGCAAGGTGCTCAAAGAGGCCGTCGAGGGCTAAGCAGAATTTCCCGGGGAGGCTTCCCCGGGATTCTTTTTTCACAGGCGAAAACGGCGCTGTTACAGCCTGCTGGGAGGATCAACGCAAATGGATATCATGCTCAAGCCCCTGTCCTATGTGCTCGTCATCGCGATGGGGTATCTGCTCAAGCGCGCCGGCTTCTTTGGGCGCGACGATCACCGGCTGATCTCCAAAATCATGATCAACATCACGCTGCCTTGCGCGATTGTGCAGGCCTTTGACGGCTTTGCGCGCGAGGGCAAGCTGTTTCTGATCGTTGGCATCGGCTTCCTCTGCGCGTTTTTGCCGATGCTGGTCATGTTTCTTTCGACGGGGCGGGACGAAACCCGCCTGCGCGCTTATCGAATGCTCAACATTGGCGGCTACAACATCGGCTGCTTCTCGCTGCCGCTGGTGCAGGTCTTCTTTGGCAGCACGGGCGCCGTGGCCGCCTGCATGTTTGACACGGGCAATGCCGTCATGATGACGGGCGGCTCCTACGCGATGACCTCCACGCTGCTGCATACGGGCGGCGAGACGAAGGAGAGCGCGAAGGACATCCTGCTCAAGTTTCTCAAATCGACGCCGTTTGACACCTACATGGTGATGATCCTGCTGGCGGCGCTCGATGTCCCGCTGCCCCGGGCGCTCTTTGAGCTCACGCGGCCCGCAGGGCAGGCAAACGCCTTTGTCGCGATGCTGATGATCGGCATGATGTTCGAGCCGGCGGGGGACAAGGCGCTGCTGAAGGAGACGGCAAGGGAGTTGCTCTGGCGCTATGCCTTTGCGGCGGTTTTCGCGCTGGCCGTGTATTTCTGTACGCCCTTTGAGCTCGTCATCCGTCAGACGCTGGCGGTCATCTGCTTTGCGCCGCTGTCGAGTCTTGCGCCGCTCTACACGGATCGCTGCCATTCGGACACGGCGCTGGCCAGCTTCACGAACTCGGCGTCCATCGCTGTCAGCCTCGTGCTGATGCTGGCGCTGTCGATGGCGTTTGTCGCAGGCTGAGTGACGGATTTTTGATATGCATGTTTTGAATATCCGGGAGGAGGAAATCATGATGGAAAAGGCAAAGGTGTATTTCACAGACTTCAGGACGGTTGCCTTCGGCGACGGGCTGCCCGCCAAGCTCAAAAAGCTCATCCGCAAGGCCGGTATCGGCACCATCGACATGGACGGCAAGTTTGTCGCCATCAAGATGCACTTCGGCGAGCTGGGCAACATCAGCTATCTGCGCCCAAACTACGCCCGTGCCGTCGTGGAGGTCGTCAAGGAGCTGGGCGGAAAGCCCTTCCTGACTGACTGCAACACGATGTACCCCGGAAGCCGAAAGAACGCGCTTGAGCACCTCGAATGCGCCTGGGAGAATGGCTTTACGCCGCTGACCGTCGGTTGTCCGATTCTCATCGGCGACGGCCTCAAGGGCACCGACGATATCGCCGTGCCGGTCGAGGGCGGCGAATATGTCAAGGAGGCGAAGATCGGCCGTGCGATCATGGACGCGGACGTCTTCATCAGCCTGACCCACTTCAAGGGCCACGAGATGACCGGCTTTGGCGGCACGATCAAGAACATCGGCATGGGCTGTGGCTCCCGCGCGGGCAAGAAGGAGCAGCATTCCAGCGGAAAGCCGCATATCGCGCAGGATCTGTGCCGCGGCTGCCGCAAGTGCCAGCGGGAATGCGCCAACGGCGGCCTCGTCTTTGACGAGGAGCGCCGCAAGATGCATGTCAATCAGGACAACTGCGTCGGCTGCGGCCGCTGCCTGGGCGCCTGCAACTTCGACGCGATCGAGTTTGACAACGACGACGCGAACGCGCTGCTCAACTGCCGCATGGCGGAATACACGAAGGCCGTCGTCGACGGCAGGCCGGGCTTCCATATCTCGCTGATCGTCGACGTCTCGCCCAACTGCGACTGCCATTGCGAAAACGACGCGCCGATCCTGCCGAATCTGGGCATGCTCGCCTCCTTTGACCCGCTGGCGCTGGATCAGGCCTGTGTCGACCTGTGCATGCAGGCCAGCCCGATGGCCAACAGCCAGCTTGCCGACAACCTCAAGAAGCCGGGGTTTGCGGACTGGGGGGACCCGTTCACCAACTCTACGCCGGAATCCGAATGGCGCAGCTGCCTGGAGCACGCGGAGAAGATCGGCCTGGGCAGCCGCGAGTATGAGCTGATCAGGCTGTAATTCTGGTTTGATTCTTAGCTGCTTTCACGCATGCGAAGCGAAGAAGGGAGTCCGAGGGAGTTGTCCCTCGGGCAGGTTATAGGGCGGCAGCCCTATCGTTCTCAACCCGAACGCAATTCGGTACAGAACGGAGGTATTTTTGACGGAAACGACGATGATGGATGCGCAGGCGATCGACGCGCAGGCGGTGGCGCAGGCGCTTGACAAGGTTTCCTTCGAGGGCTGGATTGGCGCGGCGCTGACGCTGCTGCTGGGCATTGTCGCCATCCGCATCCTGATGCATCTGGCGGCTCGGGCGCTTGATCGCCTGCCGCTGGACAGGGCGCTCTCCGGCTTTCTGCGCTCCGCCGCGCAGATCGTGCTCTACATCGTGCTGGGCACGATGGTCGCCGGTCAGCTCGGCGTGCCGGTCACGTCGCTGGTTGCGCTGCTGAGCCTCTTTGCTCTGGCAATCTCGCTGTCGATTCAGAATGTGCTGGCCAATGTTGTCAGCGGCATGGTGATCCTCACGGCCAAGCCCTTTGCGGCGGGGGACTATATCGAGCTGACCGGGGCGCAGGGCGAGGTCGAATCCATCGACCTGATGTACACGCATCTGGTCATGCCGGACGGCAAGCTCGTGCTCGTGCCCAATCAGGAGCTGGCCGCGCAGCGCATCACGAACCACTACAAGCGCTCGCTGCGGCGCATGGACGTGACCGTGCGCGTGGGCTATGCGCATGAAAACGCGGCTGTGACGGCGGCGCTGCGGCGCGCGGGGCAGCGGATGCCCGACGTCGTCAAGGAGGGGCCGAACGCCCCGTTTGCCAGCGTCAGCGAATACGGCGAGACGGGCGTGACGTTCCTGCTGCGCGTCTGGATGCCGTCGCAGCGCTATTGGGACGTCTACTATCCGCTGCTCGACGCCGTGCGCGAGGAGCTGGCCCGGGACGGCATCATGCTGACCAGCGGCACGACGCGCGTGGAGATCGGGCGCGGGGAATAAGCCTGCACGAAAAAACAGAAGAGGGAGCCCTGCCAGACGGCGGGGCTCCCTTTTTCTGTTCCTTTTTTAGACAACCGGCGCAGCATCCTTCATCCACGCGGCGAATTCCTCGTCCGTGGCCAGCACCGTATGCGTGCCGCCGGCCGAGTGCTCCGTTCCCTTGGCATAGTCGATGCCGCTGGTTGCGTAGTCATAGGTCAGCGACGTGCGGCGCTTCTCGACGACGGGATTGGGATGCGGGATGGCGGAGATCAGGCTGCGCGTATAGGGATGAATCGGGTTGGAGAAGATCTCCTCCTTCGTGCCGGACTCGACCATGTAGCCCAGGTGCAGCACGCCGATGCGGTCGGAGATGTACTTGACCATGCTCAGATCGTGCGCGATAAACAGATAGGCGCACTTGGTTTCCTCCTGAATGTCCTTCATCAGGTTGACGACCTGAGCCTGAATGGAGACATCCAGCGCGGAGATGCACTCGTCCGCGATGATCAGCTTCGGATGCATGATCAGCGCGCGCGCAATGCCCACGCGCTGGCGCTGGCCGCCGGAGAACTGATGCGGATAGCGGACGGCATGCTCGGGGGAGAGGCCAACCTTGCGCAGCATCTCGCCAATTTGCGCCTCGCGGTCTGCCTTGGAGGCGGCGCGGTGATGGATGTCGAGGCCCTCGCCGATGATATCGCCGACCTTCTTGCGCGGGTTGAGGCTCGCCATCGGGTCCTGGAAGATCATCTGCATGTCCGTGCGCAGCATGGCGCGCGTGGCGGCATCCATCCTGCCGGAGATTTCCCGGCCGCCGAAGGTGATTTTGCCCTCCGTCGGGTTGTACAGGCGGATGATGCTGCGGCCGATGGTCGTCTTGCCGGAGCCGGATTCGCCGACCAGGCCGTAGGTCTCGCCGGGATAGATGTCAAACGAGACGCCGTTGACGGCCTTCACCGTGTAGGAGCGGGAGATGGGGAAATACTGTTTGAGATTCTGTACGCTCAGCAGCGGTTCGCTCATAGATACTTCGCCGCCTCCTTTCTTGCGCGCGCGAGGCGCTCTGTCAGCTCCGGCGGCATCTTGACATCGGGCGCGTCCGGATGCAGCAGCCAGGTCGCCGCAAAATGCGTCGGGGAAACCTGGAACAGCGGCGGCTCGGCCTTCTTGTCGATGGCCAGAGCGAACTGGTTGCGCGCGGCGAAGGCATCGCCTGCCGGCTCATGGAGCAGGTTGGGCGGGCTGCCGGGGATGGAATAGAGCCTGTCGTCGTCGGTCTCCAGGTCGGGCATGGCGGAAAGCAGGCCCCAGGTGTAGGGATGGCAGGGCTCGTAGAAGATCTCCTCGACATTGCCGACCTCGACAATCTTGCCGGCGTACATGACGTTCACATAATCCGCGACCTTCGCCACGACGCCCAGGTCATGCGTGATGTAGATGACGGAGAGGTGCATCTTCTGCTGGATGTCCTTGATCAGCTCGAGAATCTTGGCCTGGATGGTCACATCCAGCGCGGTCGTCGGCTCGTCGCAGATCAGGATATCCGGGTCTGCGGAGAGCGCGATGGCGATGACGACGCGCTGGCGCATGCCGCCGGAGAGCTGATGCGGATAGCTGCGGAAGCGCTTCTCCGCATCCGTGATGCCCACGAGGGTGAGCAGCTCAAGCGCGCGGGCCTTGGCGGCCTCCCTGGTCATCTTCTTGTGCAGAATCATGGTTTCCATGATCTGCTTGCCGATGGTCATGGTCGGGTCGAGGCTGGTCATCGGGTCCTGAAAGACCATGGCCAGGCGCTGGCCGTTGAACTCCGTGCGCAGCTGCTTCTTGGTCAGCCGGAGCAGGTCGACGGTCTTTTCGCCGCCGTCCCTGTCCGTGTAGGTGTAGAGAATCTCGCCGCTGTTGACCGTGGCGTTGCTGTCCAGCAGGCCGACGGCCGCCTTCATCGTCACGGACTTGCCGGAGCCGGACTCGCCGACGATGGCGACGGTCTCGCCCTTTTGCAGGTCGAGGTTCACGCCGCGGATGGCGTGGACGACGCCGGCGTTGGTGCGGAAGGAGATATCCAGATTCTTGATTTGCAGAATCGTTTTATTGGCTTGCATCAAATCTCCCTCCTTCTCACATGTCCTCGAGCTTCGGCGCCAGCGCCTCGCGCAGGCCGTCGCCGATGAAGTTGAAGCCGAGCATCAGCAGCGCAAGGACGGCGATCGGCGGCAAAATCTGGTAAGGCAGCGTCGTGATGTTGTTGAAGCCGTCCTCGATCAGCGTGCCGATGGAGCACTGCGGCAGCACGATGCCCACGCCGACGAAGCTCAGGAACGCCTCGGTGAAAATCGCGGTCGGAATGGAGAACATCACCTGCGTGATGATCGGGCCGATGGTGTTGGGCAGAATCTCCTTGAAGATGATGTGCGTGTTGCTCGCGCCGAGCGTCCGGCTGGCGAGCACGTATTCCTGCTCCTTCATCTTGAGCATCTCCGCGCGGGCGATCTTGCTCATGCCGATCCATTCGGTCAGCAGCAGCGCCACGATGACCAACCCGATGCCCTTGGGCATGAAGATCGCGAGCACGGAGACAATCACCAGACGCGGGATGCTGTTGGCGATCTCGACAAAGCGCTGCATGACGTTGTCCACCCGCCCGCCGAAGTAGCCGGAGAGCAGGCCGTAGCTCATGCCGATGATCATGTCGATCAGGATCGTGACGAAGGCGATGAGCAGCGAGACGCGCGCGCCGTACCAGGTGCGCGTCCAGAGATCACGGCCCAGGTCGTCGGTGCCGAAGAGGAAGGTCTTGTCGGCATAGATGTCGTCATAGGGCGAGCCGGTCACGAATTCATGGATGGCCGGGATGCGCGGCGAGATGCCGACGGCGGCCTTCTTGCGGCCCTTCGCGTTGAGCGCGGAGACGATTTCATCGTAGCGGTAGCCGCTGATCATCGGGCCAAAGACGGCCAGCAGGATCATCAGCACGACGATCACCAGGCCGACCATGGCGCGGCGGTTGCGAGAAAAATGGATCGCAACGCCCTTCCAGTAGCCCTGGGAGGCGAAGTTTTTGTCGGTTTGAATATCCTGCTGCTCCAGCAGCTCAAAGTCGCCCGCGACGGGCGTGTAGTTCGAAGGCTCGCAGGCCAGAACAGGCTTTTTCATTCGTCCGCGCCTCCCTTCGCGGCGACACGGATGCGGGGATCCAGCGCGCCATAGAGGATATCGACGACCAGCATGATGCCGATGTACAGCGAGGAATAGAGAATGCCGAGCGCAAGAACGTAGTTGTAGTCGACGCCCTCGCCCGCGATGGCGTCCACCATCAGTTTGCCGATGCCATTGATGCCGTAGATCTTTTCGACGACCAGCGCGCCGGTCAGCAGATCGACGACCAGCGGGGCGAGCACGGTCACAATCGGAATCAGCGCGTTGCGCAGCACATGGCGGCGCACGAGGCTGCCGCCGTACAGGCCCTTCGATTCGGCCAGACGGACGTAGTCGCTGTCGATGACCTCGACCATTTCATTGCGCGTGAAGCGCGCGATGGTCGACATCGTGAACAGGCTCATGGAGACGACCGGCACGACGGAGGACTTGAGGAACTTCGTGGAATCAAAGAAATAGGGGAGAAGCGGGAGCTTGTAGGCAAAATTGTATTGCAGGAAGATCAAAAAGACATACGAGGGAACGCAGACGCCTAGAATCGAGACGACCGTACAGAAGCCGTCGAGGAAGCGCCCGCGGTTGAGCGCGGCACAGATGCCCAGCAGCAGGCCGACGATCGTGCCCAGCAGCACGGCCATGCCGCCAATGCGGAAGGAGTTGGCGACGCAGGTGGAGAGCACGGTCTTGATCGGCGCGCCGTTGTACAGAGAGGTGCCGTTGCCGAAGTCGCCGTGGAGCAGCTTGACCATATAGTTGAAGAACTGGACGGGGATGGGATCGTCCAGGCCCATCTCGGCGCGCTTGTTGGCGATCTGCTGGTCGTTCATCCGCTCTGCGGGGAACGGATTGCCGGGCATGATGCGAACGAGCACGAAGAGGAGAAAGATGATGATCAGCAGGGTTGCAAGAGCCATGCCGACCCGCTTGAGGACATATTTTGTCATAGAATCCGGCTCCTTGAGGAAAGAGAAATCAGATGGTTGGCTGCCGGCGCGTCGGTTGCGCCGGGGAAGGGGAAACGCCCGTGAAGCAAGAGGCAGAGCGGCCCTTGGGATAGACCGCTCTGCCTGAGATGATTGCTGTAATCTGCGGATTACTGGAGGGTAGTGTTCTTGTACACACGGTTCAGGGCGACCGGGTGGAACTCGATGCCCTCAACGCCGGCGCTGATCAGGTTCGCGTTGGCCTTCGTGTACAGCGGCGCGATGACAGCCTCCTGCATCACGAGGGTCTCCGCGTCATACATCGCAGCCCAGCGGGCGTCGTAATCGGAGATGTACGCGCCGGTGGTGCAGTCCGCGATGAGCTGGTCATACTCGGCGTTGCTCCAGAAGCCGTAGTTGTTGGAGTTGTCGGTGATCCACATGCCCAGGTAGGTCATCGGATCGGCATAGTCCGGGCCCCAGCGGGTGAGCGCGACATCGTAGTTGTCGTTCTGCATCTTGTCGATGCGCTCGGCCTTGGTCATCGGCTGGAGGTTGATCGTGATATTCGGGAGGGTCTCCTCGATCTGGCTCTTGATCGCCTGAGCGACCTTGGCGACCTCGTCGCCCTCGTTGTTGCCGTAGATCATGGTGAAGGTGAAGGTATCGACGCCCAGCTCGGCGACGGCGGCGTCAAAGTACTCGACGGCCTTCTCCGGGTTGTAGCCGCAGACATCGGCGAAGCGCTCCTGATCGGCGGAGAAGTCCTCGCCGGTGGTGGCGCTGGCAGCGAACTGCGGCGGCACGGCGGTGTAGGTATCCAGGGAGCCATCCATGACGTAGTCCTCGACAAGGGCCTCACGGTCAAGGGCGTTGGAGATCGCCAGGCGCAGGTTCGCGTTGGCGAGCATGCCGCCCTGAGCGTTGTTCTCGGTCTGGCTGAAGGTGAGATACCAGAGGTAGCCGGCGCCGGTGACCTTGAGGTTCTGGGAGAGGGCAGCGTCCTTCTCCGCGCTGGCGACCTGGTTGCCGCTGATGGTGACGACGTTGAGCGCGCCGGTCTTGAAGGCGGTCAGCGCGTTGTCGGAGGAGCCGACGACCTGGTACTTGATGCCCGGAAGCTGCACGCGGTCAGCATCCCAGTAGGTCTCGTTCTTCTTGACGGTCAGGTTGGCCGTGCCGGGGGTGTAGCTCTCCAGAACGAACGCGCCGTTGGCGAGGAAGGTCTCCGGGCTGGTGCCGTAGGTGCCGGCCTCCAGGCTGTTGTAGAACTCCTCGTTGATCGGGTAGAACGTCGGGAAGTACATCAGGGACGGGAAGAAGGAAACCGGAACCTCGAGCTCGACCACGAAGGTCTTCTCGTCCGGCGCGGAGACGCCCAGCGTGGTGGGATCGGCGCCCTCGTAGATGATGGCGTCGGCGCCCTTGACGCAGCCGACGGAGCTGTCAAAGAGGTAGGCATACTCGCCGGCCTCCTGGCAGATGCGGCGCCAGGCGAAGACGAAGTCGTTGGCGGTGACGGGCGTGCCGTTCTGCCACTGCGCGTCGCGCAGGTGGAAGGTGTAGGTCTTGCCGTCCTCGGAGATGTCGTAGCTCTCGGCGATGGCCGGGATGGCCGCGCCGTCGGCGTCCATCTGCGTCAGGCCGTCGATACAGTCCGCGATGACCTCAAAGGACTCGCCGTCCGTGGCCAGGTTGGTGTCCAGGCTCATGACGTTGGTGCTGAGCATGACGCTCAGATACTGATCCTCGGCAAAGGCGCCGAGGCAGGTGAAGAGCATGACCGCAAAGAGGCCAAGAGCAATCCACTTTTTCATCTTGGTATCATCCTTTCTCAAGACAATATGCAAAAAACCGCAGGTGCTCCTGCAAGTTCCTGTTATGATACACCGGCAGGTAAACATTGTCAATAGAAATTGGGATTTCAAAATGAAAAAGGTGCATTTCGCTTGAAGAAAGAGGTTGATTATTTGTCAAACGGTGCAGGATTGCCCGGCGCTGCGCAGGAGATTCGCGCGCGGCGGAAAGCAGGGGATGTCAAAACGCTTGTCAAGCACCGCACGGCGCAGGGAAGGCGCACAGGAGCAAAAAGAAACAGCCCTTGATTTTCCTGTAAAATCAAAGGCTGTCTGCTGGTGCGCCCGACACGATTCGAACGTGCGGCCTTCAGAGTCGGAGTCTGACGCTCTATCCAACTGAGCTACGAGCGCGTGCGCGTCTGATATTATACTATGCGAAAAAGGGAATGTCAACCACATGCGGGGAAGGTTTTCAAAAAGCGGGCCCTGCGTCCCGGAAAGGCACGCTGGGAGAAGAAAAAGGCGCGCCCGGCGGATTTGGGGCTTGATTTGCCGGAAAATACAGGTATAATGATAACCGTTGAAAACCCTAATGTGGACGGAGGATACGGACATGGAAAGAACCTATGCGGCACAGGTCCGCGGCGCGGACGAGATCAAGGTCTGCGGCTTCGTGGAGAACATCCGCAATAAGAGCAAGATGGCGTTCATCGTGCTCAAGGATATCACTGGCAAGGTGCAGATCACCGTGGAGAAGGGCTGCGACGCAGCGCTCGACGAGACGGTCAACCAGATCACGCTCGACTCCGTGATTACCGTGGAGGGCAAGGCGGTTGAGAGCGAATACGTCAAGCTCGGCGGCGTGGAGATCTATCCCCGCAAGATCACCATCGAGTCCCTGGCGGCGCCGCTGCCGATTGACCGCGAGGCGCGCAAGGGCCATGAGCGCTCCTCCATCGACCAGCGCATCGACTACCGCTGGATCGACCTGCGCACCGAGAAGAACCAGCTGATGTTCAAGGTGCAGACCGTGCTCATCGGCGCGATGCGCGACTACCTGCGCGAGCGCAATTTCATTGAAATCCATACCCCGAAGCTCATCGGCGCGGCGAGCGAGTCCGGTGCGGATGTCTTTGAGGTCAAGTATTTTGATCGCAAGGCGTATCTGGCGCAGAGCCCGCAGTTCTACAAGCAGATGGCGATGGCCGCGGGGCTGGAGCGCATCTTCGAGGTCGGGCCTGTCTTCCGCGCGGAGAAGAGCTTCACCAGCAAGCACACGACCGAGTTCTCCGGCTTTGACCTTGAGTTCAGCTTCATCGATTCCTTCCGCGATGTCATGAAGATGGAGGAGGGTCTGCTGACCTATGCGCTCTCCAAGGTCAAGGAGGCTTATGGCGAGGAGATCGAGAAGCAGTTCGGTATCCCGGTCATCGTGCCGGACGGGCCGTTCCCGATCATCAAGCTGGCCGACCTGTACGACGAGCTCGAGCGCGAGTTCGGCTACAAGGTGCCTGAGGAGGAGAAGGGCGACCTGACGACCGAGGCGGAGCATCTCTCCTACGACTGGGTCAAGAAGAAGTATGGCAGCGAGTTCCTCTTTATCACCGATTACAGCGCCGAAAAGCGCGCCTTCTACCACATGCGCGACGAGAACGGCGTGCCGCAGGGCTACGACCTGATCTGGCGCGGCGTGGAGATCACGACCGGCGCGCAGCGCGAGCATCGCTATGACCAGCTCAAGGCGCAGGCGGATGAAAAGGGTCTGACCGAGGACGTCAAATTCTACCTCGAGTTCTTCAAGTATGGCTGCCCACCGCACGGCGGCTTCGGCCTGGGCATCGACCGCCTGACCATGCTGCTGCTGGGCATGACGATCAAGGAAGCGATGTTCATCTTCCGCGGCCCGAACAGGCTCAATCCGTAAGGAAATTCTCCGGCCCTCCCCCCAAAGGGAGGGCTTTTTCCACCCCTCCCTCAAAAAAATCCGACGCTCCGTCCACCGTCATCCGCCACCGGCGGCGGTGGACTCCGCTCCCCGCCCCCCTTCTTTGCTTCGCGCGTAGCAAAGCGCCTTGTCAGGATTCGGCGCGATATTCCATTCAAGCGCTCAGCCCCTTGACAGAAAAACGGCCCATGCGCTACAATAAGAAAGTTATTCTGGGGAGAGAAGGGAAAAACGCCGTGCTCGAATATTTGCAGACCCTGTTTCGCGAGCCGCTCGCCTTTTTTGATCAGGCGATTTTTCGCGTGCTCGCGGTGCTCATCGGCCTTTGCTGCCATGAATGGGGGCATGCGATGGCGGCCTATCGCTGCGGCGATGACACGGCGAAGCGCGCCGGGCGGCTGACGCTCAACCCGCTTGCGCATCTGGATCCGATGGGCGCGCTGCTGATGTTCTTCGTCGGCTTTGGCTGGGCCAAGCCCGTGCCGGTCAACCCGTATCGCTTTCAGGGCGACCGCCGCAAGGCCGATCTTGCGGTCTCCCTCGCGGGCATCACGGTCAACCTGATCCTCTTCCTGCTCTTCACGTATCTGGCTGCGCTGTGCAGCGCGTTCATGTGGCGCGCCGACGTCGTGCGCGAGGTCGGGCTGAGCACGCTGGTCAGCTATCGCTATAACGCCGTCTGGTCGGTGATCTCCGGCACGGCGGCGGAGGATTTCGGCGGCCTGATCGCCGTGCGCTGGCTCGTGCCGTTTGTGCGGCTGTTTGCGTATACGGCGCTGGTCAACCTGAATCTCGCGGTCTTCAACCTTCTGCCGCTGCCGCCGCTGGACGGGTATCATGTCTTCAACGACATCGTCTTCAGGGGCCGGTTTCATCTCTCCCCGCAGGCGTTTCGCATCGGCATGCTCATCGTGCTCGTGCTCTCCGCGCAGGGCATCCTGGGGCGGATCATCAGCGCGGCGGTCTATCCCGCGCAGGCGGCCGTGCTCTGGCCTGTCCGGGCGATCTGGGGGTAAGCGATGGCGGTTTATGTTTCGCTCAGGCAGTTCGAGGGCCCGCTCGATCTGCTGCTCCATCTGATCACCCGCGCGAAGGTCGACATCAAGGATATCTTCGTCTCGGAGATCACGGAGCAGTACCTCGAGTCGATGCAGGGCGTCTCGGAGCTCGATATGGACACGGCCAGCGAGTTTCTGACCATGGCGGCCATGCTGCTGGAGATCAAGAGCCGGGCGCTGCTGCCGCGCGCGCCGGAGCCTGAGGAGGATGGGGAGGAGACGCCGGAGCAGGCGCTCATCCGCCGCCTGGAGGAATACAAGCTCTACAAGGAGAGCGCGGGGCGGATGAAGGAATTCGAGCAGGCTGCGATGCAGGTCTTCTCGAAGCTGCCGGAGGAATACCCGCTGCCGCCGCAGCCGGTGGAGCTGACGGGCCTGTCGCTCCAGGGCCTTGTGCGCGCGCTGGAGCGGATCATCGCCCGACAGACGCAGACGGATGAGCCGGGGCGCGTCTTCCGCTCGATCACGCGCGACCGGTTTACCATCGAGCAATGCGTCTTCAACCTGACGGCGCGTTTGCGCAAGGGGCCTGTGCTCTTTACGGACATGCTCTCGCCGCATGTGACGCGCGACGAGATTGTCTCCTATTTTATGGCGATGCTCGAGCTGCTCAAGCTGGGCAGGCTGCGCGCCGAGCAGGAGGGGACGTTTGAGGACATCCTGATCCTGCCCGCGGGGAGGGAAGATCATGAAAACGGAACAGATGACGATGCTGCCGCCGCAGACGGCGCAGGAGAAACCGGGGCTTGAGCTGGGCGAGCGCGTGGGCATCGTCGAGGCCATTCTCTTCGTCACGGGCAACGCCGTGGAGAAGAAGGATATCTGCCGTGCGATGGAGATCAGCGAGGCAGAGCTCGAGGAGACGCTTGACGCGCTGGAGAGCGGCTATGACTTTGATCGACGCGGGCTGAGGCTGCTGCGCTTCGGCGCGCATGTGCAGCTGGCGACGCGGCCGGACTACGCGCCCTATGTCGAAAAGCTGCTCCAGCCGGTGCAGAAGCAGTCGCTTTCCCAGGCCGTCATGGAGACGCTGGCGGTCATCGCGTACAGACAGCCCGTCACCAAGGCGGAGATCGAGCAGATTCGAGGCGTGAAATGCGATTATTCGGTGCAGTCGCTCGTCGCCAAGGGGCTGATTGAGGAGGTCGGACGCAAGGAGGCGCTCGGCCGGCCGATTCTCTATGGCACGACGGACGCGTTTTTGCGCCATTTCTGCCTGACCTCGCTCTCCGAGCTGCCGGAGATTGACTTTTCCGCCCTCGCGGCGAAACTCGAGGCCGCCGGTGCGCCCGCGGCAGAAGAAACAGATTGACACGAAGGGAAGGCCGGAGCGCCCGGCTGCCCTTTGCATAAGGACATTTGACCCACAAAGGAGAGGAAAACCATGAAGAAGTTCCTGGAAGAGTTCAAGGCGTTTGCCATGCGCGGCAACGTCGTGGACATGGCGGTTGGCGTCGTCATCGGCGGCGCGTTCGGTTCGATCACCACGTCGCTGGTCAACGACATCTTCATGCCGCTGCTGGGCGTGATCACGGGCGGCATCAACTTCGGCGGCCTGTTCTACGCGCTGGACGGCCAGAAGTACGCCTCGATTGAGGCGGCGACCGCGGCGGGCGTGGGCACGCTCAACTACGGCGCGTTCATCCAGTACGTGATCAACTTCATTCTGATCGCGTTCTGCATGTTCCTCGTCGTGCGCCTGATGAACAAGCTCAAGAAGCCCGAGCCGCCGAAGGCCCCGGCGAAGCCGCCGCGCATCTGCCCCTTCTGCAAGAGCGAGATCGCCGAGGACGCGACCCGCTGCCCGCATTGCACCTCGATGCTCGACAAGTAAATCCCGCTTAGGGCGGCCCGGTCGGCCGCCCTTTGTCATACCCGGCTTTTGCGGTGCATACCCTCGCCGGGAGGGGGTTGAGCGATGCGGTTGATTGCCTTTGGCGGGGATGAACGTCTGAGCGGCGCGCTGGCCGCCGCGAGAGCGCGGGGCTGGGAGACGCTCCATGTCTGCGCGCCGGAGGAGGCGCAGGAGCTGGGCGGGGCGGACGCCGTGCTGCTGCCCTGGCCGAGGAGCTTTGAGGCGAAGACGCTTTTGGGCGGCGCTCTTGACCGGCAGCAGACGCTCGCGGCGATTCCGCCCTGCCGCGCGGCGCTGCTGGGCGGCGACGTGCGCGCGCAGGAGGTGCCGCAGGCGGCGATGGCTGTGCTTCCAGGCGAGGACGAGACGTTTCTGCTCAAAAACGCGGCGCTGACGGCGGAGGGCGCGCTCTTTGCGGCCCACGCGAAGACGGGGCGCGCGCTGCTTGGGCGAAGCTGCCTGGTGACGGGCTTTGGGCGGATCGGGCGCGCGCTGGTCGCGCGGCTCACGGCGATGGAGGCGTTTGCCGTCGTCTGCGCGCGCAGTGAGGCGCAGATGCGCCTGGCGCACGGCATGGGCGCGCATCCCGTGCCGATGCATGCGCTGACGGCGGCCTGCGCGCAGGCGGAGCTGGTCTTCAACACCGTGCCCGCGCGTGTGCTGGATGAAGAAGCGCTTTCGGCGCTCAGGGGACATGCGCAGGTGATCGAGCTGGCGAGCGCGCCCTACGGCGCCGACCCAGAGCTCGCGCGGCATCTGGGCGTGCCCATGGCGATCGAGAGCGGGCTGCCGGGGCGCTTTGCGCCGGTGGATGCGGGCGCGGCGCTGTTTGAGGTGCTTGAACGCGCGATGAACGCGGAGCGGGGAGGAAAGCAGCATGGAGGAGCATGAGCGCCTTTCGATCGGATTTGCCGTCACGGGATCGTTCTGCACGTTTTCCAGGGCCTTTGCGCAGATGCGGCTTCTGGCACAGGAGGGCTATGCGATCACGCCGATCATGTCGCAGAACGCCTATTCGACGGACACGCGCTTTGGCCGCGCGGCGGAATGGGTGCGCCAGGCAGAGGAGCTTTCCGGGCGCAGCGTCATCCATACGATCGCGCAGGCAGAGCCGATTGGGCCGAAAAAGCTGCTCGATCTGCTGATCATTGCGCCCTGCACGGGCAACACGCTGGGCAAGCTGGCCTGCGGCATCTACGACACCGCGCCGACGCTCGCCTTCAAGAGCCACCGGCGCAACGGGCGGCCCGTGCTCATCGCGGTATCGACCAACGACGCGCTCGATGGCTCGGCGGCCAGCATAGGCCTGCTGATGGGGCGCAGGGGCGTGTTCTTCGTGCCGTTTGAACAGGATGACTGGCATGCAAAGCCCACGAGCTGCGTCGCGGACTTTGAAAAGCTGCTTCCGGCCGCGAGAGCGGCGCTTCAGGAAAAGCAGCTTCAGCCGCTGATTTTTTAACCGGCATGATGCCGGCTGCATTTCCGACGAAATGCTGCAAATCCTGTTGCTTTGCAACCGTGGCAGGAGCCTTGCAACAGGATTGACAGAATAAAAAACGCGGGAAAACGGGAAGAAAACGCCGGTGTCCTCCGTCTTCTTGACATCTGGCGTTTTTTTCTCTATGATAAACGGGAAGAGGTGAGGCGATTTGATGCTGAAAAAAGCGATGCTCGCGGCATGCGCGCTGGCGCTGGCGCTGCCTGTCTGCGCGGCGGGCGAGGAGGGCACGGCGGAGGCACTGTTGCCGCAGGGCGTTTCGATCACCGTGAATGTGATGGAGGCTGGCGGGAGCCATCTTGAGCTGCCGGGCGCCGTGCTTGAGGCGGCGCAGACCGCGGAGGACGCAGGGACGGACGCAGCAGGCGAGCGGATGACTGCGCTCAACGCGCTGATCCGGGAGCGGCTGGGCGTCGATGAGGCGATGCAGGTCAGCCAGAGGGCGGGCGCGCACATCATGCAGACGGCGCGCGTCTACGACGACGGGAAGCTCGCGTCCATCGCGCTGCTCTGGGAGGGCACGCAGGCTGGCGGGCTGGACGGCTGCTCGGTCAAGGCGCTCTCGCTCGACCTTGCAACCGGCGGGGAGATCGGCTTTGACGCGCTGTTTGACGATCCCCAGGCGGCCGTCTCGCGCATGGAGGCGATCATCGAGACGGAGATCGTCGACGGGCTGAGCGACTATATGGAGTATGCCGACCTGCTGCCGATGCCCAGGGACTGCTTCTCTTTTGACGAGGGCGGGCTGACGGTCTACTATCCCGAGGATCGCTACCGCTATTTTGGCGGGAAGAGCGGCGCCGTTCACTTCGCATGGTTTGAAATCGCGCAGTGGATCGGCGAGGGGAGCCCCGTCTATGCGCTTTCCCGCGCGCAGGAGGCCGACGGACATGCGCTCATCGAGCAGCTTTCCGCGGGCCGCTTCCCCGGCGTGATGAGCGTGGCGGCTGTCGGCGACCGGCTTGGCGATGTGCTTGGCAAGCTGACGCTGCTCTCCGACCCGGACTATACGGACAGCGCCAAGGTCTATCTCTTTGAGGAGCCGCAGCTGCGCGGCTTCGCGGTCGAGATTCCCAAATACGCCGAGACGGCGGAGGCGGATACGCCGGTTTCCGCGATCCGCTGTGCGCGCATCGCCATGTACGGGCTGGAGACCGGCGCGTCGCTGCGCGCGGACGTGCTGGCGCTGCTGGGCGAGCCTTCCGCTTTTATGACCTATGACGGCGGCGACGCGGCGGACGCGATGCTCGAGCCCGGGGAGAGCCTGTTTTATGAGGCGGGCGAAGTCGTGCTCGAGGCGCATTTTGACGCGCAGGGCGTGCTCAGCTGCCTGATCCTGCGTGACGCCATGCCCGAGGGGCTTTACTGATTTTTGAAATTGTGTTAGAATAATCTGCCTGACTTCGGTCGGGCGGATTGTTTTATACGCAGCTTCATACAATACTGTATCAACAGATCGGGAGCGCCGGTATCGGCCTGCGCTCCGGGGGAGGATAGGCCGATGGCCAAAAAGACGGCGTCAAAGAGCAGCAACAGGAAGAGAACGGTCAGCGGCAAGCGCGGCACGGCAACCCGAAAGAAGCAGAAGGGGGCAGAGCCGCGCGGCGTCATCGGCATCATCGTGCTGTGTCTGGGCCTGCTGGCGCTGGCCTGCCAGTTCATTCCGTCGGGCGGCGGCTTCCTCAACCAGTGCATGCTGGTGGTGCGCGGGCTGGGCGGTACGCTCTGCCTGCTGCTGCCGCTGGTCGTCTGCTGGGCGGGCGTGACGCTCGTGTTCTTTTCGGAAAAGCGGATGAGCGCGCGGCCCCTGATCTGCGGGGCGATCGTGTTTCTGCTGGTGGAGGCGATGCTCCAGCTGTTCCAGGTGAGGGCGGTCAGCAATGCCGTGCTGGCGGACGGCAAGGCGCTCGGCTACGGCAGCTTTCTGGCGCGCTCCTATGTGAGCGCTTCGCTTGACTGCAAGGGCGGCGGGCTGATTGGCGCGCTGCTGGCCTGGCCGATGTATACGGCGCTGGATGTGTGGGGAAGCGTGATCGTGCTGACCTTCGCGCTGGCGCTCATGCTGATGCTGTTGACCGGCGTGTCCTTCGGGCATGTCGGCATGGCGGTTTCCGGATGGCTCGATGACCTGCGTGTGGAGCGCCGTGAGCGTCGGGAGGAGAAGGAAGCTCTGCGCGCCGCGCAGGAGGAGGAGGCGCTCGCGCGCGAGGAGGAGCTCGCCCAGCAGCGCCAGAAGAAGCGCGAGGAGCGAGAGCGGCAGGCCGCGGCGCGGGAAAACCCGGCGCAGCAGAGCCGCGAGGAGCGCCTGGCCGATGAAGCCCGGCAGGTGAGCGCCATGCGCCGCGCAGGCAGGAGTCCGGAGCCGGCGGCGCAGCCGGAGGAGGCTGAGCCGACTGCGGACGCCCAGACGCAGGAGGAAACGCGCAGGACGAGGCGAAAGGCAAAGCCGAAGCTCGAGGTCGTGCGCACGGAGCCGCAGGAGCCGGTGGAGCCGTTCTTTGAGACGGCGGGACAGCCGGTGCGCCCGGCCCGCTCCGCGCCCAGAAGCGCTGGCCCGGCGACGCTCTACATCGAGCGAAACGACGAATTCGCGCGGGAGAGCATCGACGAGCGCCAGGAGCCGCGCGGCGCGAGACGGCGCGCCGGCTTCACCCTCAAGGAGGCGGAGGACGCCTTCCTTTACGGCATGAACCATGTAACCTACTCCGGCTATCCGCAGGAGCATCCGGCGGATCAGGAGGAGGCCTCCGCTCCGCAGGCGGCGGTGGGCGCCGCGCCGGAAGCCGCGCCCGCAAGCAGAAATGCGCAGGAGGATGACGAGCAGGAGCCATACGCGCCGGACGGAGCCGCGCAGATGGATGCGCCCATCGAAGCGGCACAGGCGGCGTATGCGCCTGAGGCGGGGGATGGCGGCGCGCAGATGGAATGCGCGCCGGATGACGAGCGGGAGGCTGACGGGACGTCTCCTTCCGCACAGCAGGAGACGGACGCCACGCAGGCGGAGGCTTCCCCGTGGAGCGCCGCCTCCTGGCAGGCAGAAGCCTCTGCCGGAGAGGAGGAGACGCACGTTCCCTCCAGCATTCCGGCCAGCTGGCGGCCAGCGCCCCGGACGGGCGGCGCGGAAAGGCCCATGAGCTTTGCCGAGCAGGTCGCCGCCGCGCAGGCCGAGCATGAGGCGAGAACTGCGCCGAAGGGGCAGAACGTCCTGGCCGCGCAGGAGCGGCAAAGCGACGCGCCCGCCGTGCAGCTGCGCGGCACGCGCATGGACGGCACGCCGCTGGTCATGCCGAAAAAGGACGCGCACGAGGCGCCCATCGCGCCCAGGGAGGAATACGCCTACCCGCCGATCGACCTGCTCGACCGCTCCGGAAGCCATCAGGACCCGAACCAGCGCGCCAAGGATGAAGCCGGCGCGCGCAAGCTGCTTGAGACGCTGGAGAGCTTCGGCGTGCAGGCCAAGCTGACGCATGTCACCCACGGCCCGGCGATCACGCGCTACGAGCTTCAGCCTGCGCCGGGCGTCAAGGTCTCGCGCATCGTCGGTCTGGTCGACGACATCGCGCTGAACATGGCCTCCGACGGCGTGCGCATTGAGGCGCCGATTCCCGGCAAGCCCGCCGTGGGCATCGAGATCCCGAATGAGAAGATCGAGACGGTCTCGCTGCGCGACGTGCTGGAGAGCCCGGAGATGACGCGCGAGAAATCGCCGACGGCGGTTGCGCTGGGCAAGGGCATTTCCGGCGCGCCGGTCGTGGCGGACATGGCGAAGATGCCGCACGTGCTCATCGCCGGCGCGACGGGCTCGGGCAAATCCGTGTGCATCAACACGATCATCAACTCGATCATCTACCGTGCGTCGCCCAGGGAGGTGCGCCTCATCCTGATCGACCCGAAGGTCGTGGAGCTGTCCGTCTATAACGGCATTCCGCACCTGCTGATCCCGGTGGTGACGGATCCCAAGAAGGCCTCCGCGGCGCTCTCATGGGCCGTGGTGGAGATGGAGCATCGTTACAAGCGCTTTGAGACGATGGGCGTGCGCGACATCCGCGGCTATAACAATGCCATCGGCCCGGACGAGGAGCCGATGAGCAAGATCATCGTCATCATCGACGAGCTGGCCGACCTGATGATGGTCGCGCCCGGCGAGGTTGAGGAATCGATCTGCCGCCTGGCGCAGCTGGCGCGCGCGGCGGGCATCCATCTGGTCATCGCGACGCAGCGCCCGTCCGTCAACGTCATCACGGGCGTCATCAAGGCGAACATCCCCAGCCGCATCGCGTTTGCCGTTTCCAGCCAGATCGACAGCCGGACGATTCTCGACTCCGGCGGCGCGGAAAAGCTGCTGGGCAAGGGCGACATGCTCTATGCGCCGCAGGGCGCGGGCAAGCCGACGCGCGTGCAGGGCTGCTTCGTCAGCGACGACGAGGTGCAGCGGATTGTCGAATACGTCCGCGGGCAGCACAGCGCCGACTACAGCGAGGAGGTCATCGAGCAGCTCAACAGCGCCGCGGAGGAGGAAAAGGCCGCCTCGGGCGACGCGCCGCAGGGCGGCGAGCAGGTCGACGAGATGCTGAACAAGGCGATCGAGCTCGCCGTGGAGGCGGGCCAGGTGTCCATCAGCATGCTCCAGCGCCGTCTGCGCGTGGGCTACGCGCGCGCGGGCAGGCTGGTCGACGAGATGACCCTGCGCGGCATCACGGCCGAGGCCGAGGGTCCGACCAAGCCGAGAACCGTACTGATCTCGCGCGAGGAATGGCGTCGGATGCAGGAAAACCAGGAATGACCGCGAATACATCAGATTGCACCGAAGCAACCAAACGGCAGCTCTGCGATGCGGGACGCCGATGAAAGGGAGAAGACGATGAAATTTATCAAGACGCCCGTCAAGGGCATGTGCGATATGCTTCCAGCCGACATGCGCCTGCGCGAGCATGTGCTGGGTATGATCAAGGAGAGCTATGCCGCCTACGGCTTCATGCAGATTGAGACGCCCGTGATGGAGCACATCGAGAACCTGACCTCCAAGCAGGGCGGCGACAACGAGAAGCTGATCTTCAAGGTCATGAAGCGCGGCGCAGAGCTTCAGCGCGCGCTGGACAAGGGCGACGGCGAGCTGGCCGACAACGGCCTGCGCTACGACCTGACGCTGCCGCTGGCGCGCTACTACGCCAACAATAAGGAAAAGCTGCCTTCCCCGTTCAAGGCGATGCAGCTGGGCAACGTCTGGCGCGCGGACAATCCGCAGAAGGGCCGCTTCCGCCAGTTCACGCAGTGCGACATCGACATCCTGGGCGACGACAGCAGCCTGGCCGAAATCGAGCTGATCTCCGCGACCTCTGCGATGATCACGAAGATCCTCGGCGAGATTGGTCTGACCGATTTCACCGTCCACATCAACGACCGGCAGATTCTCGGCGCTGTGGCGCTGGCGGCGGGCTTTGCGCAGGAGCAGATCGGCTCCGTGCTGATTTCCCTTGATAAGTTTGACAAGATCGGCCTGGACGGCATTGAGCGCGAGCTGCTTGAAAACGGCTATGACGCGGAGGCGGTCACGCGCTACCTGGCGGTCTACCGCGCCGTGCGCGAGGGCATCAGCGTCGAGGAATTCTGCGAGGGCATCCCGCAGGAGCACCGCCCCCAGAAGGCGATGGCGAATCTCTCCGAAATCCTCTCCTGCGTCAGGCCGATGCTCGCGCCGGGCGTCAAGATCGTCTTTGACCCGACGCTCGTTCGCGGCATGGGCTATTACACCGGCCCGATCTTTGAGGTCACGATCGACGGCTACAACTTCTCCATCGCGGGCGGCGGCCGCTACGACAAGATGATCGGCAAGTTCAGCGGGCAGGAGGTCTGCGCGAGCGGCTTCTCCATCGGCTTTGAGCGCATCGTCACCATTCTCAAGGATCACATGGCGGGCAGCTACAGGCTCCCCGGCGAGCCGACGGCCTTCCTGATCGGAAACCGCGTGCCGCAGAGCCGCAAAATCGAGGTGCTTGAGCAGGCGCAGGAGATGCGAAAGACCGGCGCGATTGTCACCGTGCTGCCGATGAGCAAGAACATCAAGCACCAGATCGAGCTGCTGGAGGCCGAGGGCTACAGCCGGTTTGAAAAGGTCTTCGAATAACCGGCCCTGCATGACCGGGGGCAAAGGGCACAGGAAGCCGCGTGTGGGCGTTTGAAAGGGCGCCGCGATGCGCATCCTGTACAGTGTTTTCAAAGGAGCGGCAACATGACCAACAAGGGAATTGTCATCAACGTGGAGGGCGACCTGCTGACGGTCGTCTTCGACAGGCCGGAGGCCTGCGGCGAATGCCACAACTGCATGCACGGCAGCGCGGACTGCGCCAAGCACACGATCACGCTGCGCGGCAAGGCGGAGAAGGGCGATATCGTCGAGGTGGAAATCGACGATTCGAACGTCGTGGCGATGTCCGCGACGGCGTATCTGATTCCGCTGGCGGGCTTTCTGGGCGGGCTGTTCATCGGCTGGCTGCTTCGCGGTGCCGCGACGGCGATCAATTCGGAGCTGCTGATGGCGCTGTGCGCCGTGCTGGGCACGGCGGCGGCCTATGCCCTGATGCGCGTGCTCGATTCGCGGCTGGGCAGGGGACGCTGGGAGCCGAGAATCGTCTCCGTTTCCAAGCCCATGACGGGAGCCTGATTCAGGGGAACACAGGTACAGGGACAACAAAACCAACAGGAAAAATAAAGGAGGAAAAAACATGCTGGAGCATTTTACGCAGGAGAGCTTTGAGCGCGCCGTCGCGGGCGACAAGCCCGTGCTGGTGGATTTCTTTGCGACCTGGTGCGGCCCGTGCCGGATGATCGCGCCGTCTGTTGAGCAGCTGGCTGCCGAGTTTGAGGGGCGCGCCATTGTGGGCAAGGTCGATGTCGATCAGGAGCCGGCGCTGGCACAGCGCTTTGGCGTGATGAGCATTCCGACGCTGGTCGTCCTGAGGGGCGGCAAGGTCGTCGAGCAGGCGGTCGGCGCGCGCGGCAAGCAGGATATCGCCGCGATGATCGAGCGCCACCTGTAAAAGAAATGAAAAGAGAAACGTCCGGGGCGGGCGTTTCTTTTTTTCGCCCGAAAGGACAAAAACCCCGGAGAATACGATGCCCGGCGCGGGGCGGAGAGAACTGACCCGAATACTTCAGAAAACTTATCCAAACATTTTCTTTGACAACAGTACGTTTTGTGTTATAATAAAATCAATTACTCAGGCTTGCCTGAGCGTGTTCGTTTTACGCTTTTTGAGTCCGCTTGGCGTACAAAGCAGGTGGATTTTAAAACATATTATATGCATTTGAACAAAACGGAAGGAGGCGAAAACCGATGGGAAAGCTGAGAATCATCCCGCTGGGCGGCATCGGAGAGATCGGAAAGAACATGACGGCCTTCGAATATGGGGACGATATCGTCGTGGTGGACTGCGGCTCTGTCTTCCCACGCCAGGATATGCTGGGCATTGACCTTGTCATCCCGGATGTCACGTACCTGACCAACAACCGCGATCGCCTGCGGGCATATCTGATTACACATGGTCATGAGGATCATATCGGCGCGCTGCCGTATGTCTTCCCGAACGCGCCCGCGCCCATCTACGGAACAAAGCTGACCTGCGCGCTCATACGCGGGAAGCTGACGGAGCACAATATCTCCAATGTTCAGTATAACGTCATCAAGCCGCTGGATACCGTGAGCATCGGCGCGTTTACGGTGCAGTTCATCAAGGTCAGCCATTCGATCGCCGGCGCGGTCGCGATGGCGATCACCTGCCCGGCGGGCACGGTCATCATGACGGGCGACTTCAAGATCGACTACACGCCCATTGACGGCGAGGTGACCGACCTCAACACGCTTGCCGCCTGGGGCACCCGGGGCGTGCTCGCGCTGCTGGCGGATTCCACAAACATCGAGCGCGCAGGCTACACGATGAGCGAGCGCAAGATTGGGGAGACCTTCCACAGCCTCTTCAAGGACGCGACCGGGCGCATCATCATCGCGATGTTCGCCTCCAACCTGCACAGGATCCAGCAGGTGGTCGACAACTGCATCGAGTTCGGGCGCAAGATTTGCTTCGTCGGGCGCAGCATGATCAACGTCACGCGGCTGGCGATGGAGATCGGCGAGCTCAAGATTCCACAGGATGTCTATATCGAGATCGGGGATCTTGACTGCTATGACGACAATGAGATCGTCGTGCTGACGACGGGCAGTCAGGGCGAGCCGATGAGCGGCCTGACGCGCATGGCCAACAGCGAGCACCGCAAGCTGCAAATCCGCGAGGGGGACACGGTCATCATCTCCGCTTCGCCGATTCCCGGCAACGAGCTGATGGTCTCTCACATCATCGACCAGCTCTACAAGTGCGGCGCGACGGTCATCTACAACCGCATTGCCGACGTGCATGTCTCCGGCCACGCCTGCCAGGAGGAGCTCAAGCTTGTGCATACGCTGGTCAAGCCGAAATACTTCGTCCCGGTGCATGGCGAATACCGGATGCTGCACCGCCACGCGCAGCTGGCGATGGATCTGGGCATGCCGCAGGACAATGTCATCATCTTGGAGCTGGGGCAGGCCCTGGAGCTCTCTGACGACGAGGCGAGCATCACGGGGCCGATTCCGACCGGCTCGGTCATGGTCGACGGCCTTGGCGTGGGCGACGTGGGCAATGTCGTGCTGCGCGACCGCAAGCACCTCTCGCAGGATGGACTGATCATCGTCGTTGCCGGCGTGAGCCGGGAGACGGGCAAGCTGACCTCCGGGCCGGAGCTGATCTCCCGCGGATTCGTCTATGTGCGCGAAAACGAGGAGCTGATCTCCGGCGCGCGCAATGTCGCCCTGAGCGTGCTGGCGCGCTACGACCGCATTGAGCAGAGCGACTGGACCGCCATCAAAAACGGCATCAAGGATGAGATGCATACCTACCTGTTCAACCTCATCAAGCGCAACCCGATGATCCTGCCGATCATCATGGAAACATAAGATAAAAAACCGGGCCGGCAAAGCAATTTCGCCGGTCTGTTTTGAGCATCATTCGCAATAAAGGGGAGTACACCATGAACATTTACGATACCGCGCACGCGCTGGCGGGCGAAATCAGCAGGAGCGAGGAATGCGTGAGGCTCAGGGAGCTGCGCGAGCGCGCCATGAGCGACGAGACGAACCGGCTGCTGCTGGAGGAATACAAGCGGCTGCAGGTACGCCTGCAGATGAGCATGGTCGGCGCGGCGGGGGAAATGCCCGGCGAGGACATGCAGCGCTTTCAGCAGCTGGCCGCCCTGCTGTACATGAACAGCGACGTGCAGGCCTACCTGATGGCGGAGATGCAGATGCAGAAGGTGCTCGCGGACGTCTTCAGGATTTTGACGGACGCGGCGGGCGTGACGCTGGATATCCCCGACAAAAACTGATTGCAAATCGTGGAGGAATGACGTTTGGCTAAAAAGAAAAAGCGCGCGGGAGAGCTTGACGAGCGGGAGCTGCACGAGAGCCGGCGCTACGGCTTTTTCTGGTACGACTGGATCTGGAAGCTGCTGCGGCCCGTGCTCGTGTTCGCGACGTCGTTTGTGATTGTCTGCGGGCTGGTCTACACGGGCTACCAGAAGCTCGACGCGATGTTCTTTGCGCCCGTTGACGCGCAGGATGCGCAGCCCCGGCCCTTCTCTGTCGCCACGGGCAGCTCGCTGTCCACGGTGGCCCGGAACCTGGAGGAGGCGGGGCTTATTCACAACCACACCGTCTTCAAATACATGGCCGACTTTATGGGCAAGGGCCAGGTGATCCAGAGCGGCGACTACGAGCTCAGCCGCGCCATGTCCGCAACGGAGATTCTCGATCAACTTGTCTCCGGTGACGGCAGGCCGCTGACGGCGACGATCACGATCATCCCCGGCTGGACGGTGGAGGATGTCGCGCAGTATCTGAAGGAAAAGGGTATCCTCTCGGATACGGAGGAATTCCTCTCGCTGTGCCGCAGCGGCGAAAGCTATCGCGGCTATTACTTCATCGAGGAAATCCTCGCGCGGGACGACGCGGGCAGCCGCCGCTACGCGCTGGAGGGCTATCTCTCGCCCAACACCTACGAGATCTACACCAGCTCGAGCGCGGACACGATCATCAAGCGCCTGCTCTCCCAGACGGAGGCGGCCTATCTGCTCGGCTACGACGAGCGCGCGCAGGAGCTGGGTATGACGATGGACGAGGTCTTCACGCTCGCCTCGATGATCGAGAAGGAGGCCAAGACGGCCGACTTCGCCAAGGTCAGCGCGGTGTTCCACAACCGGCTCAAGAAGGGCATGTCCCTGGGCTCGGATGTGACGGTCAAGTACGTCTCCGGCTCGCAGAAGATGTCGCTCAGCGACAGCGATCTGGCGGTCGACTCGGCCTATAACACCTACACGCGAACGGGGCTGCCTGTCGGCCCGATCTGCAACCCGTCGATGGACGCGGTCGTCGCCGCGCTCTATCCGGACGAGCAGTATGTCGCGCAGAAGTACCTGTATTTCTGCTCGACCGACCCGGATTCCGGCGAGCTGCATTTCTCCAAGACGCTGGAGGAGCACAACGCAGCGGTGGCGATGTACCGGCCGCTGTGGGAGGAATACGACAGAAGCAGAGGGCTGACCGATGAATGAGATGCCGGCGCTGCTCGCCCCGGCGGGCAGCCTGAGGCCCTTTTTGACGGCGCTGCGCTTCGGCGCGGACGCCGTTTATTGTGGGGCGAAGCAATACGGCCTGCGCGCACAGGCGGACAATTTTGACGGGCAGGCGCTTGCCGACATGACGGCGCTGGCGCATGCCTCTGGGGCGCAGGTCAACCTGACGCTCAACATCTTCGCCTTTGACGGCGACCTGCCGGGCATGGTTCGCGCGGCGCGGGAGGCGAAGGACGCGGGCGTCGACGCCGTGATCGTCTCCGATCTGGGCGCGATTGCGCGCATTGCCCGGGAGGCGCCGGGCCTTGCGATTCACGTCAGCACGCAGGCGAACACGACAAACAGCGAGAGCGCGCGGGTCTATCGCGCGATGGGCGCAAGCCGCGTCGTGCTGGCGCGGGAGCTGACGCTTGATCAGATAGAGCGCATGTCGCGGGAGCTGCGCGGCGAGATCGAGCTGGAGACGTTCATCCACGGCGCGATGTGCATGTCCTATTCCGGGCGCTGCATGCTCTCGAGCTTTTTGAATGGGCGCAGTGCCAACCGGGGCGCGTGCAGCCAGCCCTGCCGCTGGAGCTATGCGCTTGAGGAGCGCTCGCGCCCGGGCGAATACCTGCCCGTCGAGGAGGACGGGCGCGGCACGGCGATCCTCTCCAGCCGCGACCTGTGCATGCTTGAGCATCTGCCGCGGCTGATGGGAAGCGGCGTCGCCTGCTTCAAGATCGAGGGACGGATGAAGAACGAGCTCTACGTTGGAACGGTTGTCGGCGCGTATCGCCGGGCGATGGACGCCCTTGCGCGCGATCCGAAGGCGTTTGAGGAGAAGAAGCATAGCCTGCGCGCGGAGCTGGATAAAATCAGCCACAGAACCTACGATACGGGCTTCTATTTCGGGCAGCCTGAGGTCTGCGGCGGGGCTGTGGGCACGGAGCAGGCGGCCGAATACATGGGCTATGTCCTGGATGCATCGGGCGGCGAAGCGCTTGTGGAGATGAAAAACCGCTTCTTCGTCGGCGACGAGCTGGAGACCGTCACGCCGGCGGGCAGCGAAACGCTCATGGTGGAGGACATCGTCATCGAGGGCACGGGCGAGCATGTCGCCGCGGCGAATGTGCCGGGACAGCGGGTGCGCGTGCCCTGCGGGGAAAAGCTGCACCGGGGCGACATGCTGCGCGGGCCGGTGCGCAACCGAAAGGGCTGCTGACGCGGGCGCGGAGAGCTGCGGCGGACAAATACAAAGGAGGTGCGTCATGGAGGTTATCGAGGCCTTTGCCGACGAGACGGTCTTTCGCAACGACGAAAACGGCTATACGGTGCTGATCGTCAGGACGGGGCGCACGCGCGTCTCCGCTGTGGGCATTCTGCCGCCGGTTGCGTCGGGCGAAAAGCTGCGCATCACGGGCGAATGGGTCGAGCATCCCGTCTATGGGCGGCAGATCAAGGTGCATAGCTGCGAGATCGAAAAGCCGACGACGCTCTCGGGCATCGAGAAATACCTCTCCAGCGGGATGATCCGCGGCATCGGCCCGGCGACGGCCAAGCTGCTGATCAAGGCCTTCGGGGAAAAGACGCTCGACGTGCTCTACGCCGAGCCGGAGCGGCTGCTCGAGGTGCCGGGCATCGGCGAAAAGCGCGCCAGGATGATTCAGGAGAGCTACGCCGAGCAGGCGCAGCAGCGCGAGGCGATGATCTTTTTGCAGAGCTACGGCATCACGCCGTCGCTCGCGGTCAAGATTTTCAAGCAGTACGGGGAAAACGTCAAGCAGGTCGTCACGAAGAACCCCTACCGGCTCGTCGAGGATGTCGAGGGCATCGGCTTTAAGACCGCCGACCGGATCGCCGCATCGCTGGGCGTGGAGCGGGACAGCGAATACCGCCTGAGCGCGGGCATCAAATACGCGCTCTCCGAGGCGACGGGCAGCGCGGGGCATTGCTATCTGCCTCGGCCGGAGCTTTGCGAGACGGCAAAGCGCCTGCTGGGCAACGACGAGGACGCGATCGAGCGGATGATCGACAGCCTGATCCTCGCCCATCAGCTCACGGCGCAGATTCTGCCGCGGGAGGATGGGGAGGCGGAGGTGGCCGTCTACCTGCCGCAGACCTACCGCGCGGAATGCGAGGTCGCGCGGCGGCTGCGGGAGATGCTTGACGCGATGCCCACGAGCATGACCGACGACCTGACGGCGCAGCTGGACGAGATCGAGCGCATGGAGGGCATCACGCTGCATCCCCAGCAGCGGCTGGCGATAGAGACGGCTGTCAAAAGCGGCATGACCGTCATCACTGGCGGCCCCGGCACGGGCAAGACGACGATCATCAAATGCATCATCAAGCTGCTGAGCGTGGGCGGGGAAATCGCGCTCGCCGCGCCGACGGGACGCGCCGCCAAGCGCATGAGCGAGGCCTGCGGCATGGAGGCCAGAACGCTGCACCGGCTGCTCGAATACGGCGGCGAGGAGGGCGACTTCGCCCGCACACAGGACAACCCGCTCGAGCTGGACACGCTGATCGTCGACGAAATGTCGATGGTCGACATCTTCCTGATGCGCTCGATGCTGCGCGCGCTCGTCCCGGGCACGCGGCTGATCATGGTCGGCGACGCGGATCAGCTGCCCAGCGTCGGCGCGGGGAACGTGCTGCGGGACATCCTCGACAGCGGCGTCGTGCCCTCCGTGCGGCTGACGGAGATCTTCAGGCAGGACGAAAAGAGCATGATCGTCTATAACGCGCACAGGATCAACCACGGCGAAGCGCCCCGCCTCAACGCGAAGGGCAGCGACTTCTTCTTTGAGCGGGCGAGCTCGCCGGCGGACGCAGCGGGGCGGATAGTGGAGCTTTGCGCCGTGCGCCTGCCGAGCTTCCTGGGGCTCGATCCCGTGCGGCAAATGCAGGTGCTCTCGCCGACGAAGAAGGGCGACTGTGGCGTCTACGCGCTCAACCAGCTGCTGCAATCGCGCTTCAATCCGCCCGCCCCGGGCAAGCAGGAGCGCACGCGAGGGGACACGACCTTTCGCGAGGGGGACAAGGTCATGCAGACGCGCAACAACTACCAGCTCGAGTGGCAGAAGGAGGGTGTCTTCGGCTGGGAGAAGGGCCAGGGCGTCTTCAACGGGGACATCGGCTTTGTCAGCGGGATCGACCCGCAGGAGCGAACGCTCACCGTCCGCTTTGACGACGAGCGAGAGGCGACCTACGAGGGCGGCGACATCGACGACCTTGAGCTGGCCTACTGCATCTCCGTCCACAAGAGCCAGGGCAGCGAATTCCCGGTCGTCGTGATGCCCGCCGTCGGCGGGCCGCCGATGCTGCTGACGCGCAACCTGCTCTATACCGCCGTGACACGGGCGCGCAGGATGGTCATGATCGTCGGGCGGGAGGCGGCCATCGAGCAGATGATTGCCAACGCCAACACGCGCCGCCGCTACAGCGCGCTCCGCTGGCGGCTTGAGCAGGTGAGCAGCCTGTGAGCGCGCTGAGGAGGCTGCTCAGGGCAGCGGAGGACTGGATTTTTCCGCAGGAGGCCGGCTGCATGGTCTGCGGAAGGGCGCTTGTGCCGGAAAGCGGGAGCGGCCTGTGCATGACCTGCGCCGCGCTGCTGGAGGAGCAGGCGATTGAGCAGGAAAAGGCGGAGCGCGAAGAGCGGCGGCCTCCTGCCGAGGGGCTTGCCTATGTCCGGGCAGCGTACCCTTATGACGGCGTGGCCCGGCGGCTGGTTCTCGGGCTGAAATTTGAGGGGATGCGCGAAGCGGCTGAGCTGCTCGCCGAGACCATGGCTGGTCTTCGAGCCGGTGGGGAGGAGCTGGTTGTCCCGGTGCCGACCACGCGGCGGCGCTTGCGGGAGCGCGGCTACAATCAGGCGGCGCTGCTGGCGCAGGCCGTTGCGCGCAGAAGGGGATTGCCCTGCGCGCAGGCGCTCACGCGCGAGGACAGCCGGGCCGCGCAGACGACGCTCCCCGCAAGCGGGCGGGAAAAGAACGTGAAGGGCTGCATGCGTGCCGGAGAATGCGTGCGCGGAAGACGGATTTTGCTGGTCGACGACGTCTATACCACGGGCTCCACCGCCCGGGAGGCGGCCCGGGCGCTGCGCGAGGCCGGAGCTGAAAGCATCGGCGCGCTGGTCGCCGCGCGCACGCAGATTGGGGGCAGGGGCCTGCCGGAATTCCTCCGGAGATCGTTTCCTTTGACGAAAAAAAGGGGACAAAAACGTGCGGATTCCGACAAGGAACCGAGAAAATTGTGAAAAACTTTCTAAAAGCGCTTGAAATTTTTCCTTTCTCCGCTTATAATAATGCAGGATGATCATATCGGGTCTGTGGTTGAAAGTCGATGCCAGTCGCAGGCAAAGCGATCCACGTAATCCGGCCAAAGCGCCGGGGAGCATGGTGCGGCTTAGAGGTAAGTCCGTCCAGAAGCGATTCTGAGAGGGTCAGTAGTGGGGCGCGACAAACGCGTATGAGCGAACGCTCCAGACGGCGAGTGTGGGGTCAAAGACCAGGTCAGCCGGTTGGATCATGCCTATCTCTATTTTTTTCGGAGGGGAATATCCCATGTATCAGGACAAGACGTTGACCTGCAAAGACTGTGGCCAGGAATTTGTGTTCACCGCGGGTGAGCAGGAGTTCTATGCGGAGAAGGGCTTCCAGAATGAGCCGACTCGCTGCAAGGCCTGCCGCATCGCCCGTAAGAACAGCCGCCCGGCTACCGGTGAGGCTCAGCAGCGCGAAATGTACGAGACCACCTGTGCGCAGTGTGGCGCCCCGACTCGCGTGCCTTTCATCCCGAAGAACGACCGACCCATCTATTGCAGCGAGTGCTACGCCGCGCGCCGCGCGTCCCGCTATTGATTCGCTATTGATGATGAACAAGTCCTCACGCCTCTGGCGTGAGGGCTTTTTTTATGCAGGAAACGGGGCCCGGGCGGCAAGGAAAAACTCTGTGCAGGGCGGCTTGAAAGTGGAAGCGCCACCGACTGCCCGGTCGAGACTTGTTCCCGTTTGCGCCATAATCTTGACAAAATGTTCCTTTATAATGACGACATTCCAAGAAAACCAGGAGCGGAGGAATACGTCAATGAGCGAAACAGAAGCGGTAAAGCCTGTGCGCAAAAAGAAAAAGGGCCGTGTCAAAAAGGCGGTCAAGCGGATTGTCAAGATCCTGCTGCTTGTCATTTTGGCAATAGCGGCTCTCTTCCTGCTCAAGGCATATATCGGCAAGCAGGCGGAGAGCAATGCGGACAGCGAGAGCCTGTCGCAGGGCGTCGTTCTGCGCGGCGCGATGGAGGAGACCGTCTATGGCACGGGCACGACCTCCGCGGTCAACCAGCCCAATCTTCTCGCGGAGGCGGACGGCACGCTGACCGAGCTGCGCGTCGCCATCGGCGACGAGGTCAAGGCGGGCGACATCCTCGCGGTCATCACCAACGACGAGCTGGACGACACGATCACCGATCTGGAGTTTTCGCTCTGGGAGCTTGATGACACGATCACGGGCACCGCGGTCGGCTCCAAGGTGACCAGCATCGTCGCGCCGGCGGCAGGCCGCCTCATGGCGGTCTATGCCGAGGCGGGGGACGACGCGCTGGCTGTGTTCCGCCGGGAGGGCGCGCTGGCGATCATCTCGACGGACGGGCGGATGAAGGTCGAGTTTGACAGCGAGCAGACGAGCATGAACGCCTCGCTCGGCGAGACCGTGCTCGTGCAGGGCGTCGGCATCGATACGACCGGCACGATCACCGATCTGACCCGGCAGGGCACCCACGCGACCGTCACCATCCTCAGCGATGAGTTTGAGATGGGGCATGAGGTCTCCGTTGTCACGCAGAGCGGCGAGGTGCTCGGCAAGGGCACGCTGGAGGTCAACAAGCCAATGGCGGTCTCCTCCTATGGCGGGACAATCAAGTCCGTCCGCGTGACGGTCGGCCAGGAGGTCAAGCGCAAGGACACGCTCTTCACCCTGGAGGATTCCCCGCTGACGCTGACGCTTGAAAACCTGCGCCTGCAGCGCGAGGCGGCGGCCAAGGAGCTCGCCGACGCCAAGGCGCAGCGCGAGAGCCTGATCATCCTCGCGCCCTGCGACGGCCAGATTGCGACGCTCAACGTCAGCGAGGGCGACGAGATCACCTCCGGCACGCTGCTCGGCTCGATTCTTCAGGGCGAGGACATGAGCCTGACCATCGCGGTGGACGAGCTGGACGTCGTCTCCGTGGAGCCGGGTCAGAAGGTGACGATCACCGTCGACGCGCTCAGCGGCGTGGAGATGGAGGGTGAGGTCTACAAAATCGCACCGGTCGGCACGAATTCCGGCGGCGTGACGACCTACGACGTCGAGCTGAGCTTTGACGCGAACGGCACGGGCGTGCGCTCGGGCATGAACGCGACAGGCGAAATTCAGGTGGCCTCCAAGGAGGATACCCTCTATGTGCCGGTCGAGGCGATCATGACCATCAACAACCAGACCTATGTGATGGTCGCTGATGAGAGCGGTCAGGCGGTCGCCGCGAGCCAGACGATGCCCGCTGCCCGGGGCGCCAATGCCTCCGGCACGCGTCCGGAGCGCGGCACGGAGGGCGTGCCCACGCAGGGTGATGCACCCGCGGAGGGGCAGTCTGGCGGGCGAGGCACGCGCGGCACGCCGCAGACCACGGAGACAGACGGCGCGGCGGAGAGCGCTACGCCGACCGGCGCGCAGACCGGGGAAGCGGAGAGCAGCTTCCTGAGCGAGGCGTACCGCAGGCTCATGGCCTGGCTCTATGAGGGCGTAGAGACCGGAACGCAGATGACCGGCTCGCTCGTGCGGGTGGAAACCGGCATGCAGAATGACGACTACGCGGAGATTCTCTCGGGCGTGAGCGAGGGCGACGTGATTCTCTACACCGCGAGCTCGTCCTCCTCCTCCACGAACAGCTGGGGCGGCAACAACCGCGGCGGCAATATGGGCGGCGGCGCGCCCGGCATGATGGGCTTCGGGTTTTAAAGGAGGCGCGGCATGATCATAATGCAGGGAATCCGCAAGGAATACCGCATGGGCGACAATGTCGTGGCGGCGCTCGACGGTGTGGACATCCACATCAAGCCGCATGAGTTTGTCTCCATCATTGGCCCCTCCGGCTCGGGCAAATCGACGCTGATGAACATCATCGGCTGCCTTGACACGGCGGACGAGGGCACCTACATCTTCGACGGACAGGAGATTTCCGATTACAGCGAAGATGAGCTGGCGACCATCCGCGGCAAGAAGATCGGCTTCGTCTTTCAGCAGTTCAATCTGCTGCCCAAGCTGACGGCGAGGGAAAATGTCGAGCTGCCGCTCATCTATCAGGGCGTGTCCGCGCGCAGGCGGCATGAGCGCAGCGAGGAGGTGCTCCGGCGCGTCGGCCTGCTCGAGCGCATGAACCACAAGCCGACGGAGCTCTCCGGCGGTCAGCAGCAGCGCGTGGCCATCGCCCGCGCGCTGGTGGGCAATCCCTCGTTGATCCTGGCGGACGAGCCGACGGGCAACCTCGACTCCAAGACCGGCGCCGAGGTCATGAACCTGTTTCACGAGCTGCATGAGGCCGGCAACACGATCGTCCTCATCACGCATGACGCGAAGATTGCGGCGCAGACCCCACGGGCCATCCACATCCACGACGGCAGGGTGCTCGAGCCCGCCGCAGAGAGCGAGGTGGTGATCTGATGCAGCTCTTCCAGACGATTTCCATGGCCTTTAAGGCCATCGCCGGCAATAAGGTGCGCTCGTTTCTGACGATGCTGGGCGTGATCATCGGCGTCATGAGCGTCATCGTGCTGGTCGCCATCGGCCAGGGCACAACGGCGTCGGTCACCGAGTCGATTTCCTCGATGGGCACGAACCTGCTGACCGTCAACATCATGACCCGCAGCGTCGGAGGCAAGGGCGGTGCGCGCGGCATGACCGCATCCAGCAATTCAAAGGGTACCGTCATCCTGAAGCTCGACGAGATCCTTGAACTGGAGCAGGATGAGAGCATCGCCTATGTCTCCCCGACCTGCACGGGCAGCCTGACCGTCAAGGCGGGTAGCACGAACACGACGGCCTACGTCATGGGCGTGCTCCCGGCATACCAGTACATCATCAATCAGGGCGTCGAGCAGGGGCGCTATATCATCGACGCGGACGTCGACAACCGCAGCGCGGTCTGCGTCATCGGCGTTGACCTGGCGCAGGAGCTATTCGGCAACACGAATGTCGTGGGCAACACGGTCTACATCGACGCAAGAAAGTTCAAAATCGTCGGCGTGCTGGAGAGCAAGGGCACCTCGATGACCGGCAGCTCGGATGAATCCATCGTGCTGCCCTTCACGCTGGCGCAGCGGATGCTCGAATCCACGACGATCTCATCCATCTATGTCTCCGCTGTCGATTCGCTCAGCGTCGATGCGGCGCAGGAGGTGGTCGAGCGCTTCCTCTACAAGAAATACCAGAACGAGAGCACCTATTCCGTCATGAACCAGACGCAGATGCTGGAGACGGCCAACGAGACGGCGAGCACGCTTTCGCTCATGCTCGGCGGCATCGCGGGCATCTCGCTGCTGGTCGGCGGCATCGGCATCATGAACATCATGCTTGTCTCCGTTACGGAGCGGACGCGTGAGATCGGCATCCGCAAGGCCATCGGCGCAAAGCGGCGCAACATTCTGCTGCAGTTTCTGATCGAGAGCGTCGTCATCTCCGGCCTGGGCGGCCTGCTGGGGCTCGTGCTGGGCTATGGGCTGATGCACGTGCTGGAAAACTACGTCGGCATGTCGCTGAGCATGAGCCTGGGCGTTGCGCAGCTGGCCATCGCCTTCTCGATGGCCGTCGGCGTCATCTTCGGCCTCTATCCGGCGAACAAGGCCTCCTGCCTCAAGCCCATCGACGCGCTGCATTACAGCTAGAACGGGGGCGGTTGCGATGAAAAAAGGCATCACCGCCTGTGCGCTGGCGCTGATGGGCACGCTGCTGGCCGCCTGCGGCGCCAACGCGCAGACCGCGCAGGCCGTGACCGGCGATCTGACGCGCACGGTCTACGGCTCGGGCAGCGTTCAGCCGGCCAGCCAGCCGGGCGTCTACGCCGGAACGGACGGCACGGTCAGCGCCATTTACAAGGAAATGGGCGACGCGGTTCGCGAGGGAGAGATTCTCATGACGCTGCGCGATGAGGCGCTTGACGCCCAGATCAGCGAGCTGGAAAGCGCGCTCAGCGATGCGCAGGACGCCGTCACGGCGACGCAGACGCATACGCAGTACGTCTATCGCCAGCTCTACGACGAGGACGGAGAGCCGCGCTTTGACGTCAACACGGGCGAGCCGCTGCTGGGCCAGTTCTCCAACGAAATCACGATCTACGCGCCCTGCGAGGGCAAGATCATGGCGATCTACATCGAGCCGGGCGACGATGCCCTTGCCGTCTACCGCGAGAAGGGCGCGGTCATGATGCTCTCCACCGACGGACGCATGAAGGTCGAGCTCAGCGGGCTGGCGAGCGGGACGCTTGATCTGGGGGACACGGTGGTCGTTGCGGGCGAGAACGTTGAGACGATCGGCGTGGTGGTCAACCTGACGCGCCGGGGGACGGAGGCCACCATCCAGATCGACAGCGACGAATTTGAGATGGACACGCCTGTGACCGTCCTGACGGCGGATGAGGGCGCGATCGGCGAGGGCATCCTCGAGATCAACAAGCCCATGGCGGTGTCCGCCTATGGCGGCACGATCAAGGGTCTGGCGGTCCAAAAGGGCGACACGGTCAGGCGCGGTGATGTGCTTGCGCGCATCGTCTGGGAGGAGATTCCGCTGTATCTTGACAACGACAGCGTGCTGCGCGACTATGCGAAGGCCAAGATGGAGCTTGACGCCGCCATGCGAAAGCGGGAAGCGCTGCAGGTGGTCGCGCCGTGCGACGGCGTCGTCGTCTCGGTCGATACGGCGCTTGACGCGGGCGTCACAAGCGGCACGAAGCTGATGACCCTCGTCGGCACGGACGGCATGACGGTCATGCTGACGGTGGACGAGCTGGACATCGTCAGCGTGGAGCCGGGCCAGGCGGTCACGCTGAGCGTCGACGCGCTGAGCGATCTGACGCTCAGGGGCACGGTCGAAAAGATCGCGCCGCTGGGCAACGTGGGCTCGGGCGTGACGACCTACGACGTCTATATCGACGTGGGCGAGGTCGATGAGCGGGTGCTCGGCGGGATGAATGTCTCGGGCGAAATCGCCGTACAGACCGCCCGCAGCGCCGTGATCATCCCGACGGACGCGCTGCAAAAGGACAGCGAGGGCTATTTCGTCACGCTGGCAGACGGCACGGCGCGCCGCGTGACGCCTGGCCTCATGACGGACGAGCGGACGCAGATTGCCAGCGGATTGAGCGCGGGCGAAACCGTCGTCTATTGACGGGTCTGCAAGACGGCCGGCCCTGAGGCGGGCAGAAACAGAAAAAACCGGCACTACCTCCCTTGTGGAGGAGAAGAAAACGCGGCTGTCCTTTGCGGGCGGCCGCTTTTCTCTTGCATCCGGCCGCGTTTTATTATAGAATAGCCCTATACGTTTGAAGGGGGCATGCCCGGGTGAAGGAGATTACGAGCGTCAGCAACCCGCTGATCAAGGGCCTGCGCGAGCTTCAAAAGCCGCGCGCGCGCCGGGAGAGCGGGCTCTTTCTCGCCGACAGCGAAAAGATGGTGCGCGAGGCGCTTTCGCTCTCGCTCTGCCGGACGCTCGCCGTGGAGGCGGGGCGCGAGGCGGACTACGCGGCGCTGACCGGCGCGGCGGAGGCGGCGGGCTGCGAGGTGCTGCGGGTTTCCGGCGCCGTGATGCATGCGCTCAGCGAGGCGAAGACGCCGCAGGGCATCCTCTGCACGGTGGCCATCCCCAGGGAGCCGGACAGGCTCGCGGGGCGGCGCATCGTCGCGCTTGACGGCGTGCAGGACCCCGGCAACGTCGGGACGATCCTGCGCACGGCGGACGCGGCCGGCTTTGACGGCGCGCTGCTGAGCGCGCAATGCGCCGACCTCTACGGCGCGAAGACGCTGCGCGCGACGATGGGCTCCGTCTTCCGCGTGCCGGTGAAGCGGACGGACGATCTGGCTGCGGCGCTTTTGAGCATGCGCGCGCGCGGCTACGCCGTCGTCGCGACGGAGCTGGGCGGCGAGGACTTTTACGCGCATTGCCCGCATGAAAATTGCGTGCTCGTCATCGGCAGCGAGGGGCATGGCGTGAGCGAGGCGGTTCGCAGCGTGGCGACGCATCATCTGGCGCTGCCCATGCGCGGCGGCGCGGAATCGCTCAATGCGGCGGTGGCCGCCGGCATCATGCTCTACGAAATGGCGCGCGAGCGCTGAACGCGGCGGGAAAACCCGCCCAGGAAGACAAGGGGAGAGAGAAATGTCAGTCACATTGGGAATGATTCTGGAAGCGCGTGAGCGCCTCAAGGGCGTGGCGCAGCGCACGGGCCTCGTGCAGTTCAAGGCGCTCTCGGACGAGCAGAGTCAGATTTACCTCAAGACCGAGGATCTGCAGAACACGGGCTCCTTCAAGGTGCGCGGCGCCTACATCAAGATCGCCAGCCTGAGCGAGGAGGAGCGCGCCTGCGGTGTCATCGCCTCCTCGGCGGGCAACCACGCGCAGGGCGTCGCGCTGGCGGCAAAGGCCTTCGGCGTGCCGGCGACGATCGTCATGCCGGCGGGCGCGCCGCTCTCCAAGGTCAAGGCGACGCGCGAGCTTGGCGCGAACGTCGTGCTCCACGGCACGGTGTATGACGACGCCTATGCGGAGGCATGCCGCATTCAGCAGGAGACCGGCGCGACCTTCATCCATCCCTTTGACGACCCGATGGTCATCGCGGGACAGGGCACCATCGGCCTGGAGATCATGGATGATCTGCCGGACGTGCGCACGATTGTCGTGCCCATCGGCGGCGGCGGGCTGGCCTCCGGCGTCGCGGCGGCGGTCAAGATGCTCCATCCGAACGTGCGGGTGATCGGCGTGCAGGCCAGCGGCGCGGCCGGCATGAAGGCCTCCATGGACGCGGGCCACGTCGTCGCGCTGCCCTCGGCCAAGACGATCGCCGACGGCATCGCGGTCAAGAAGCCGGGCGAGCTGACCTTTGCGATGTGCAGCCGATACCTTGACGAAATCGTCACGGTCGATGACGACGAGATCGCGCAGGCGATCCTGTTCCTCATGGAGCGGGGCAAGATGGTCGCCGAGGGCGCGGGCGCGGCGCCGGTCGCCGCGATCATGAACCACAAGCTTGACGTCAGCGGCAAGGTCGCGGCGGTCATCTCCGGCGGCAACATCGACGTGACGATGCTTTCGCGCATCATCGAGAAGGGCCTGCTGCGCGCGGGCCGCGTCTCCAAGCTGCGCATCATCCTTCAGGATCGTCCGGGCCAGCTCGAGCAGGTCAGCAGGATCATTGGCGGCAACGGCGCCAACGTCATGGCGATTCATCACGACCGGACGGACGTCGATCTCGACATCCGGGACGCCATTTTGGAGATCACGATGGAGACGCAGGATCGCGAGCATGCGCAGCGCGTTATTGCGGCACTGCGCGAGGCGGGCTTCAACGTGAACGGATAAGCGCGCCGCGCGCGGGTATCCGCCGCTTTTGCGGAGGAACGCGCGCGAGCAGCGGCAGATAGGCCTCGACGACGGGCGAGCGCGCAAGCAGCGCGGCAAAGGGCGCATGCAGCGCCGAGGCGGACAGGGCGAGGAAGCGGAGCAGTTCATCCGTTTCCCCGCCCTTGCCTGTTTCCGGCGGCGGATGGGCGAGAAAGGTATGCGGATGGGTCAGGGGGAGCAGGGCAGTATGCTCCCCGCCGGGCGCGCCGGGCGCCGGTGGGAGGAAGAGCGCGTCGATCGCATCGCCGGAGGCTTCCGCCTGGTCAAACGCGCGCACATCGCCGGAGCGCGCCGCGCGCAGTAGGGCGGCGAGGCGGCCCGGCCCTTTGGGCGGCGGTGCGGCGGAGACGGCAGCCTCCAGGCGCGCGGGCAGCGGGCGCAGGGCCGCGTCACATGCAGCCATCCGCTCGCGCAGAAACTGGGCACACGAGAGCAGACAGGCCTGCTCCAGGGCGGAGGACGGCGGCGTTTGCAGCTGCTCAAGCCGGCTTTCGACCCGCCGGGCGGCTTCGTCCGGCTCGAGCAGGCCGAGCATGCAGCCCGCGCAGTCGGCGAGTGCGCGCAGACAGGCGCTGCCCTCCGGCAGGCGGAAGAAGGCGGAGCGGGCGAGGCCGAGCATCTCCTCCTGCTCGGTTTCCGTGAGGGGGATGCGCTCGCGGACGGGCGAGGCCAGCGCGGAGAAGATCACCGGCGCAAACAGCCAGAGCAGCGAAACGACGAGCAGCGGCGCGGCGGCGCGCGCGGAGAGAATCGCGCCAAGGAGCAGCGCGATGCCGCAGACGACGCAGGCCCGGGATGAAAAGGCGGAGGCGGGGAGCTCGACGCGAAAGACGCGGGAGCGGGCAAGAAGGCGGCGCAGGAGCACGTCGAGCGCGCCCATCGCCTGCGCGGGAAGCAGGACAAGCCGCGCCAGCATGCCGGGCAGAAGCCGGGGATGCAGCAGCGCGTGCCACTCGGGCGCAAAGACGGCGACGGCGCACAGCAGCGGAAGCCCCAGCGCCGCGCCCGCGAGGAGGAGCAGGAGGCGGAGCAGCGGCAGCACAGCTTCGAGCCACACGCGCCGGCGGAGCGGGGAGGGCTGTTCCTGTCGCAGGGCTTCGGCCAGAACGGCGCGGTTTCCGGCAAGCAGGGAATCGGGCGTGTCGGCCTCGCGGCGGACGAAGGGGAAATTCGGTGCGAACGGGCAGCAGCCGGGCAGGGGCTTCCCCTGCGCAAGCGCTTCGAGCAGCCCGGCGGAGAGCAGCACGGGACGCCCATCGAGTGGAGCCAGCCCCTCTTTGGCGAGGAAAAGCGCGGCAGCCTCGCGCACGGGAGAGAGGTCAAAGCCCATGCGCTGCAGCCGCGTGAGCAGCGTGTCGCGCGAGGCGAACGCGGGCAGGATACTTCCGGTCACGCAGGGCAGCGCGTCGAGAGCCTCCATAAGGCGCCGGGGGATATCCGGCGTGCAGAGAAAGGCATCCGGCAGCAGCAGCGCGCAGGCGTGGGTGCCTTTGAGCGAGGCGGGGGAAAAGCTGGCGGCCTCAAAGCGCATTCCGGGCTCAAGGCCCATGAGCAGGCGCGCCGTCAATAGCGCCGCGTCGGGCCGGCAGACGTAGGCGCGCGCGGCGTCATCCCACGCGCGCGGGCAGACGAGCAGCAGAAGCCGTCCGCGCAGGCGGGCGTCTGCGCTGGCGATGCCGGATTGAAGCAGACGGATGAGCGCGTCGTCCTGCGGCAGGCGGGATGCGTCGGCATCGGGCAGCGCGCAAAGCAGCAGCAGCGTGCCGTCCTCCCCGAGCGCATGAAGCAGCCGCCGCGCGCGGCGCAGCAGCGCCAGGGCATCCTCGAGCGAGGCGGGCCGGGCGCAAACGACGATCAGCGGCGTATCTCTCATGGCAATTCCTCCCGATGAAAGTTTGCGGGGAAGCACGGGCTTCTATTCGCGCGCATGAACGAAAAGCCTGGCGCATACAATGGGAAACGGCGGAAAAAACGCGGCTGACCGGGCCAAAAAGACAGGAAAAAACCCGGGCTGGCGCGGATTTAGGATTGATCTTCCTATATAAGCGTGCTATAATATAAGATAGCGTTTTGGGGTTTCCGGGACGCAACCATTACCAGTGGAGGAGCAAATGAAATGAGCACCACCGTAGAAAAGATTTCCAGCAATAAGGTTAAGCTGTCCTTTGACATCGACGCGGCCCAGTTCGACGCGGCCATGGACAAGGCATACATCAAGGTGCGCGGCCAGGTCAATATCCCCGGCTTCCGCAAGGGCAAGGCTCCGCGCAAGCTGATTGAGAACATGTACGGCGAGGGCGTCTTCTACGACGAGGCCTTCGAGCTCGTGTTTGACGAGGTCTACGGCCCGGCTATCGACGAGAACAAGGTCGAGGTTGTCGATCGTCCGGAGATCGAGATTGGGCAGATCGGCGCGGGCAAGAACCTGCAGTTCACCTGCGAGGTCTTTGTCAAGCCGGACGTGACCCTGGGCGAGTACAAGGGCGTCGAGGTCAAGAAGGAGAAGACCGAGGTCACCGATGCGCAGGTTGACGCCAAGGTTGAGGAGGAGCGCGGCAAGCAGGCGACCGAGGTCGCCGTCGAGGGCCGCGCCGTCGCCGAGGGCGATACCGTGAACCTTGACTACGCGGGCAGCGTCGACGGCGTCGCCTTTGCCGGCGGCACCGCCGAGGGCCAGACCCTCAAGATCGGCTCCCACAGCTTCATCCCGGGCTTCGAGGAGCAGATGGTCGGCATGAACATCGGCGAGGAGAAGGATCTGGACGTGACCTTCCCGGAGCAGTATCACGCCGAGGAGCTCGCGGGCAAGAAGGCCGTCTTCCATGTGAAGGTCAACGGCATCACCGAGACGCAGCTCCCTGCGCTTGACGACGATTTCGCCAAGGACATCAGCGAGTTTGACACCCTCGAGGAATACAAGGCCGACATCCGCGCCAAACTGGAAGCTCAGGCGGCCGAGCGCGACCAGAACGCCTTCACCAACGCCGTGATCGAGAAGGTCATCGCGAACGCGACCGTCGAGATCCCGGAGGCGATGATCGAGCGCCAGATCGATTCCATGATGCGCGACTTCGAGTATCGCCTGGCCTCCCAGGGCCTCAAGCTGGCGGACTTCATGAAGTACACCGGCCAGGACGAGAAGGCCTTCCGCGCGAACTACCGCGATCAGGCCGAGAAGAGCGTGCGCGCGCACCTCGTGCTCGAGGCCGTTGAGAAGGCCGAGGCCATCGACGCGACCGAGGAGCAGATCGACGCGCAGATCGCGCAGTTCGCGCCGCAGGCCGGCAAGAGCGTCGAGGAGCTCAAGGCGACGCTCACCGAGGCGGACCGCGAGTACTTCAAGGCTGACGCCATTCGCGACAACGCGATCAAGTTCCTCTGCGACAACGCCAAGGCCGAGGCCTGATCCCCGTCAAGCGACGCAAAGGAGGCGTCTCAACCTTGTCAAGCAACAACTATTACTTTGAGCCGAGCGTGATTGAAAAGACGCCCTACGGCGAGCGCTCGTATGACGTCTATTCCCGTCTGCTGAAGGATCGCGTCGTGTTCCTGCGCGGCGAGGTCAACGAGGCCCTGGCCAACAGCATCGTCGCGCAGCTGCTCTTCCTGGAGATGGAGGATCCGGATGCGGATATCTCCATGTACATCAACAGCCCGGGCGGCAGCGTGACCGACGGCATGGCCATCTTCGACACGATGCGCTACATCAAGCCGAAGGTTCGCACCGTCTGCCTGGGCATGGCCGCCTCGATGGGCGCGTTCCTGCTGATGGCGGGCGAGCCGGGCATGCGTCTGGCCCTGCCCAACAGCGAGGTCATGATTCATCAGCCCAGCGGCGGCGCAAGCGGCCAGGCGACCGACGTGCAGCTGCATGCCCAGTGGCTGCTGCGCACGAAGAGCAAGATGAACGCGCTGATGAGCGAGATGACGAAGCAGCCGCTTGAGAAGATCGAGCGGGATGTCGAGCGGGACTATTTCATGACCGCCGACGAGGCGCTGGCCTACGGCATCATCGATGACATCTACCGGCCGCGCAAGAAATAACCCCCTCCGACGGGAATCATAAGGATCTGAGGTGCGAAATGCCAAGAGATAAGGACGAAACCAAGCAGCCGCGCGTCGCGCGCTGCTCCTTCTGCGACAAGACGCAGGATCAGGTTCGCCGCATCATCGCCGGCAATGGCGTGTATATCTGCGACGAGTGCGTCGCGCTGTGCCAGGAGATCATCGCCGATGATCTGGGCACGGCGCCCAGCCAGGAGCCGCAGAATCTGCCCAAGCCAATGGAAATCAAGGCGGTGCTCGACGAGTACGTCATCGGCCAGGACAAGGCCAAGCGCGCGCTTGCCGTCGCCGTCTACAACCACTACAAGAGGATCAACGCGCCCAAAAAGCGCGGGGATGTCGAGCTGCAGAAGTCGAACATCGTCATGGTGGGCCCGACCGGCTGCGGCAAGACCTTCCTGGCGCAGTCGCTGGCGAAGATCCTCAAGGTGCCCTTCGCCATCGCGGACGCGACCAGTCTGACCGAGGCCGGCTACGTCGGCGAGGATGTGGAAAACATCCTCCTGCGCCTGATTCAGAATGCCGATTACGATATTCAGGCGGCGCAGCGGGGCATCATCTACATCGACGAGATCGACAAGATCGCCCGCAAGAGCGAGAATCCCTCGATCACGCGCGACGTCTCCGGCGAGGGCGTGCAGCAGGCGCTGCTCAAGATCATCGAGGGAACGGTTGCCAGCGTGCCGCCGCAGGGCGGGCGCAAGCATCCGCACCAGGAATTCATCCAGATCGACACGACGAACATCCTCTTCATCTGCGGCGGCGCGTTCGATGGGATCGACAAGATCATCGAGAAGCGCGAGGGCGCGGGCTCGCTGGGCTTTGGCTCCGAGGTCAAGAGCCGCGAGAAGCGCAACGTGGGTGAGGTGCTCGCGGATATCCGTCCGGAGGATCTGCTCAAGTTTGGCCTGATCCCCGAGTTTGTCGGCCGTCTGCCGATCATCGTGACGCTCGACAACCTCGACGAGGACGCGCTCGTGCGCATTCTGACCGAGCCGCGCAACGCGCTCGTGCGCCAGTACAAGAAGCTGGTGGAGATGGACGGCGTCGAGCTCGACTTCGAGGAGGCGGCGCTCAAGGCGATCGCCAGCAAGGCCATCGCCCGCAAGAGCGGCGCGCGCGGCCTTCGCGCGATCATCGAGGACGCGCTGATGGGCACGATGTTCGAGCTGCCCTCGCGCGCGGATGTGAGCCGCGTGATCGTGACGGAGGACACCATCACCAAGAACCAGGAGCCGACGCTCATTCCCGGCGAGCCCAAGCGCAAGCCGGTCAGCGGCAAGACGCGCCGCGAGAGCGCGGACGGCGCGATGGCCAGAAGGCCGTCGGTGTCCTGACGAAACGTCAGAGCAACAGCATAAAAAAGGGGCTGACAGGCGATGACCTGTCAGCCCCTTTGATTAGCGGGAAGATTAGCCCAGAGAGCGAACTTCGACAACCTCAAAGAACATTGCGCCCTCACGGCCAGACGGATTGAGCGCATCGAGCAGCGCTTCATCCTCGACAGCCTTGAACCACATGCGCGCGCCGGAGACGGCGTAGGGCTTGGCGCCTTCTTCGCCGGTGGGATTCGCCGCATAGATGGCGATGCCCTCACCATTGGCGGTGAGATTGGCCTTGGACTGGTTTTCAGCCAGGCCGAGCTGGAGGTAATACTTGTCCTCGTGCTTGACCATGGCGAAGATGAAGTAGGCAGTGTTGGGCACGCCCTCTGGACTCACAGTAGTCACGAGGTAGCAGCCAGAGAAGGAGTTGATGGCGTCCATCAGCGCATCGCCGGTCAGCGCGTAATCGCCGTAGAAATCGGCGACGGAGGCGGAGGAAACGGCATCCTCAGCCAGCGCCGGGAGGGCGAGGGCGGCGAGCAGCAGTATGCTCAGCAGCAGAGCACGGAGCAGGTTTCTCATGAAATCATCCTTCCTTTCGAATGGGTTTGTTGATTATAGGATACAGGAAGAAAGAACGGCCGTCAAGGGCAGAATGAAAAAAAGCATCGGAGAACCGATGCCAGAAAGAAAACGGACAGCATAGCGTTAAAGGTTTACCAGACCCGCATCGACGAGCTTTTGCAGGCTCATGAGGATGCCGATCTTGGCATGCGTCCACGTCAGGCCGCCCTGGAAATAGACGGCGTAGGGCTCGCGGATCGGGCCGTCGGCGGAGAGCTCAATCGAAGAGCCCTGAATGAACGCGCCGGCAGCCATGATGACCTGGCTATCGTAGCCGGGCATATCCCAGGGCAGCGGCGTGACGTAGCTGTCCACCGGCGCGGAGGCCTGAATGCCCAGGCAGAAGGCGCGCATGGCCTCCTCGCTGCCCAGCTCGACGGCCTGAATGATGTCATGACGGGATTCCGTCGCGTTGGGGACGCAGCGGAAGCCGAGGCGCTCATAGATGTTCGCGGCGAAAATCGCGCCCTTGAGCGCGCCCGCGACGACCGTGGGCGCGAGGAAGAAGCCCTGATACAGCGCGGTCATCAGGCCAAGATTAGCGCCGACCTCCTGTCCCAGACCGGGCGCGGAGAGGCGATAGGCACAGCGGTCGACGCAGGCCTTCGTGCCGCAGATATAGCCGCCGATGGGCGCAAGGCCGCCGCCGGGGTTTTTGATCAGCGAGCCGACGATCATGTCCGCGCCGACGTCGCTGGGCTCGATGCGCTCGACAAACTCGCCATAGCAGTTGTCGACCATGCAGATGATGTCGCTGCGGATGCCCTTGATGAACGCGATCAGCTCGCCGATGCGCTGCACGGAGAGCGTCGGGCGGGTCGCGTAGCCCTTGGAGCGCTGGATGGTGACGAGCCTGGTCTGCGGCTTGATCTTGCGGCGGATGCCCTCGTAATCAAAGCTGCCATCCGGCAGGAGCGCGACCTCGTCATAGGTCACGCCGTATTCCTTGAGGGAGCAGGCGCTCTCCCGGATGCCGATGACCTCTTCAAGCGTGTCATAGGGGCGGCCGACGGGGGAGAGCAGCTCATCCCCGGGGAGGAGATTGGCGCTGAACGCGACGGCGAGCGCATGAGTGCCGCAGGTGATCTGCGGGCGCACGAGCGCCGCCTCGGTGTGGAAGCAGTCGGCATAGACCCGCTCGAGCGTGTCGCGGCCGACGTCGTTATAGCCGTAGCCCGTCGTTGCGGCGAAGCAGCCCGCGTTCACGCGGTTCTTCTGCATGGCGGCAAGCACCTTGGCCTGATTGTATTCGGCGATTTCGTCGATGGCGTCAAAGCGCGGACGCAGGGAAGCGGCGATCTGCTCGCCATAGCGGCAGACGGCGTCGCTGATGCCCAGCGCGCCGAGGATGGGAAGGTTTTCCTGTTGAAGCATGATATGGCCCTCTTCATCATGAAATAGCGCGGCGTGGCCGCGGACAATGTATCCCGGCAGACAAAGGGCGGCCGTTGACCGCCCGATTTGCACAAAATACAGCATAACAAAACGCGGCGCTTCTGTCAACCGGCGGCGGGCGAATTTTCGGACAAAGATTGGGACAGACGGCGAAAAAGCGCAAAAAAGCAGTTGACAGAACCGACAGTCTCCTGTATAATATATTTCGTGCCTGAGATCAGGGAAGCGTGTTTCCGGCGGAGTGTAGCGCAGCTTGGTAGCGCACGTGCTTTGGGAGCATGGGGTCGGGGGTTCAAATCCCTTCACTCCGACCAATTTTTCTCGGCAAACGTTGCGGCCCCGTGGTCAAGAGGTCAAGACACCGCCCTTTCACGGCGATAACAGGGGTTCGATTCCCCTCGGGGTCACCATTTTTTTCAATCGGATGGTTCTTCAGGGGCCTTTAGCTCAGTGGTCAGAGCAGGCGGCTCATAACCGCTCGGTCCGGGGTTCGAAACCCTGAAGGCCCACCATTATACGGCGCGGTAGTTCAGTCGGTTAGAATGCCAGCCTGTCACGCTGGAGGTCGAGGGTTCGAGCCCCTTCCGCGTCGCCATATTTTTCTTTCGTGCTCACACCATTGAGATCGTGCTGGTGTAGCTCAATTGGCAGAGCAGCTGATTTGTAATCAGCAGGTTGCGGGTTCGATTCCCTTCACCAGCTCCAATTTTATATGGGTAGGTTCCCGAGTGGCCAAAGGGAGCAGACTGTAAATCTGCCGTCACAGACTTCGGTGGTTCGAATCCACCCCTGCCCACCATCTTTTTTGCGGGAATGGCGGAATTGGCAGACGCGCTAGATTCAGGTTCTAGTGAAAGCAATTTCATGCAGGTTCAAGTCCTGTTTCCCGCACCACATACCCGACAGGATTGTTTATATCCTGCCGGGTATTTTTTCGCTCTCCTTTCCTCACCCCGAAATGAAAAATCCCCCGCCGGCATGTCGGGCGTGCTGTCAGGGGATTGCTCGAGCCGATGCGCCCTGCCCTCACGCGCGGCGCGGGGGACTGTCGGGCGCTACGCCGCCGGAAGCGGCCGCGTCATCCTCGCGGCCTTGGGGAAACACGGCGGCTTCCAGACAGGCGACGGCGTCCTGCGTCATGTCGCAGGTCAGCAGCAGCACGGGCGCCTGCGCGACGAGCGCCTCGATGAGCGCCATCGCCTGCTGCGCAAACGCGCGGTTCCAGCCGTTGATCGTGATCTGCGCGTAGAGGCTTGCGAAGGCCTGAAGGGGAGAGAGCCGCTCGACGCGATTGGCCCTGCCCTGGCGCAGCATGACGATCGCCCGAACCGGCGTATCCTCGACCTCGCAGATGCCCGAGGAGCCGCAGACGGGCCAGCCGCAGGCCAGCCATCGCCCGGCGTCGCGGCGAAGCAGCGCGCGGTCGCCGTTGACGACGCGGCTGCCCCGGTATCGCGCCCAGAGCGCCGCCTGCGTGGACTTGCCGATGCCGGAGGGGCCGGAGAAGAGAATCGCCTCGCCGCGGCAGACCGTGTACGCGCAATGGAGAATCAGGCTGTCCCGGCGCAGCATGTGCCGTTCCAGCGCGAAGAGGGAGGCAAACACCGGGTCGACGCGCAGCTCCTGCGCCGCCGCGGCAGAGAGGAGCACCTCCGCCTCCCCGCCCGACAGCTCCCGGTAGCGGGCATAGAAGCCCTCGCGCCCGCGCAGGCCGATGAGGCGGCTCTCCCCCTGCGGCGAGGCATAGACGACGAGGTCGGGCCGTCTGGCGATGATCTCCCCCTCCGGCGGGGGAAGGCTGTCGCTCAGGCAAACGCGAAAGGTCATTTCGACATCGGCGCTTGCCGTTTCAAAGCGCAGAAAGCCTGCGGGGCAGGGGAGGGAATCCGGGGCGAGCAGGCGAAAGCGGAAATCGCCGATGCGAAAGCACTTATCCATGCAGCTTTTCCTCCTCCAAAAGCAGCCGGAGGGTCTCCTCGGCATAGCGGCAGAGGTAGGGCGGTATGCCGTCAAACGCGCCGGTTTCCAGCAGGGCCGCCGCCGCGCAAATCTTGCACAGAGGCCGCAGGCTGCATTGCGTGCATTGGGGATGGATGCGGATTGCCCGCGTCTGCTCGCAGATCGTCTGCCAGGCGGCGTCAAACCCGGTGTCAAAGACCGGGACGGACGGGGAGGAGAGCACCACGCAGGGGCGCATCTCGCCCTGCCAGTTGACCGTGAAGGAGCAATTGCCCGCGAGGCAGGAGACATGGCCGTCGCCCCGGGGGAAGGCGGGATCGCGCACCCGCTCAAGGCTCTGGCGGACGTATTGGCGGAAGAAATCCTCCGGCAGCTGGAGCCGCAGCGCGCGCAGCGCGGCGCGGGCCGCCTCCTCCGGCGAGACGCGGGACTGGCTGTCAAAGGGCAGGCTGCGCTCGCGGACGGCGGGCATCATGTAGGGGTCGATGTGTACGGGGACGTCGAGCTCGCCGCCGAGGGCGAAGACACGCTCCATGTGGGGCAGGTTCGCGCGCGTCACGCTGAAGCTGAGCTTGACGTCGATTCCGCGCGCGCGAAGCAGGCGGATGCCCCGCAGGGCGCGGGCAAAGCCGCCCGGAAAATGGCAAAGACGCGCATAATCCGCCTCATCCGCGCCGTAGAGCGTGACGTTAACGCGCCGGGGCCTGTGCTGCGCGAGGAAATCCGCCCAGCCCTCGTCAATCAGCGTCGCGTTGGTGTTGATCGTCAGCACGAAGCCCATCGACCGGAGCGCGGCAAAGAGCGTCTTGAAGCCGGGGTAGAGCAGCGGCTCGCCGCCGGTCAGCAGCAGGAACAGCACGCCCGCGCGGCGCATCTGCTCCGCCAGAGAGAGCCATTCCTCCGCCGTGCGCAGGCGGCCAAGGCGCTCCATCTCCGCCCGGCTCAGGCGAACGTAGCACATGTCGCAGCGCATGTTGCACAGCGGCAGCAGCTCGAGGCTCCCGTTGATGGGCGCCCTGCGCGCCTTGGCGATTTCGATGAGCGCGCGCTCCGGCGTGGAGGCGTCCTCCATCTCCAGCATGGTCGGGATTCTCCTTTCCGGTCAGAAAAAGGATCGGAACGCGAGGCTCCGATCCATAAAGCGTTTTTGAGAAAGATGAGGAATCAGGACTTACCGGTTTCCCATGCATTCATATTTAATTTTGTAGTGGCATGAGCGTTTTTAAAATAGCGTTCCCCACGGAAAAATACATATTCGAGCCAAACAATAACTGGGGTCTCATTTCCTCTGCGGTCGGTGACATAGCCATCGTAAAAATCATCGATATCGCCTGTTTCGTGTTTCTCGTTGCAAGGAGAATACGTTCTAAAGAACGTATAGTCACTACCATCGTCAACATGCTGGCCATCAACGGCATTATCATGTTGACTATAGTAAGTGAGCCAACCTCCCGGAGCGTTGCATTCAAACAGATAAGTCTTATACTGATCTCCGCACGCCGCGACATACTCATTGGCCACAAACTGCTGCACCATCACCTGCGGCTCCTGCCAAACCTTGTTCATGCTATTCAACCTCCTCCAGAATGCCGTATGCTACGGTTTCTGCAATAAAATGATCGATGGAGCGGCAGAGCACGTCTGCCGGGGCGTCGTATTCGCTCAAGGCCTTTTGCAGAACCTCCGCCCTGCGGGCGGGCTGCGCAAAGGCCTTGAAGAGAAAGACGGCCGTTTCGTTGGGGGCCATCAGCGCATTGCTGATTTTGCAGCCCTCACCGATGGGGATCATCACGCATTCCCCAGCGACCTCCCGCAGCACATAGTCCGGGGAGACGCGGTAACGCGCCGTATCTTTGGCGAAGAAGGAATCCTCCGGCATGCCGGAAGGGGATTCGGAATTCTTGCGCGGCTCCATATCAGCCCTGCTCCCATTTTCGACATAACAGGCCTAATCTTTAAAGATACACCTGCTATGAATTCTCTTCAACGGATATTTTAAACGAAAAGCCGGAAAAAATCAAGAGCAATTCTTAAAAAGTTTTTAAAAATTGCGTTATGATTCCTCCTTTGGAGGAGTTTCCCATATTTCAGGGGATATGGCTGTTCAGGCTGCCGGTTTCACGCGCGAAAGCGCTGCGCGGAAATTGGGTAGGCTCCGCAAACAGATGCATTGACACGGGGGTCAAAATGACGTATCCTGTTGGCGGCACGGCGGAGCCGCGCGGTTCCGAGCGAGCATACGAAGAGGAGGAGAAACCCTGTGCATATTCTTGTGAGCATCTTTCTTCCGTTTTTGGGCACGGCGCTGGGCGCCGGCTGCGTCTTTTTCATGCGCGATCAGATGAGCCGAACGCTGCAGCGCGCGCTGACGGGCTTTGCGGCCGGCGTGATGGTCGCGGCCTCGGTCTGGAGCCTGCTGATTCCCGCGATGGAGCAGGCGGCGGGCCTGGGCAAATGGTCGTTCTTCCCGGCGGCTGTCGGCTTCTGGATCGGTGTGCTGTTCCTGCTGCTGCTGGACAGGCTCATTCCCCATCTGCATCTGAACAGCGAGCAGGCCGAGGGCCCGAGGGCGGCGCTCTCCCGCACGACGATGATGGTGCTCGCCGTCGTGCTGCACAATCTGCCGGAGGGCATGGCCGTCGGCGTCGTGCTCGCGGGCTGGCTGGGCGGCAGCGCGGAGTTGGGCTTCGCCGCGGCGCTGACGCTCTCCGTGGGCATCGCCATTCAGAATTTTCCGGAGGGCGCGATCATCTCCATGCCGCTGCGCGCGGAGGGGATGGGCAAGGGGAGGGCCTTTGCCTGCGGCATGCTCTCCGGCGCGGTGGAGCCGGCGGGCGCGCTGCTGACGATTCTGGCGGCGGGGCTGGCCGTGCCGGCGCTGCCGTATCTGCTGGGCTTCGCGGCCGGCGCGATGGTCTACGTCGTGGTCGAGGAGCTCATCCCCGAAATGTCCGAGGGCGAGCATTCCAATGTCGGGACGATCCTCTTCGCGCTGGGCTTTACGCTCATGATGGCGCTGGATGTCGCGCTGGGATGAGGCCGGGATCAACAACTGAAAAGCGGAAGCGCCGGAAGAGAGCCCGGCGCTTTTTTCTTGCCCAAAGGATGGAAATATAAAAGAATATAGAATAAGCGCTTGGGGCGCTCCGGCATCGAGGAAGCCGCTTTATTCGGGAGAATCAGGGGAAAAAAGGGGATGAAGCGCTTTTTCCTCTGATTAAAGACAAAAAAATCAAATAAGCAATTCGGAAATCCGCCTTTACTTTTTCAAGACGCGGGTGCTATGCTGGATGCGCAGAAATACGGCCTTTCCCGCAGCGGAGAGGGGCGCGGGGGGCAGAGACGGACGGCGTCCTGCGCGCCGAAGCAGCAAAGCGCCGCCGTTCAAGGAGGAATTTTGATCATGCAGCAGACAAAACGCCCGAACGACCTGACGCCGCCGATGGCGGATATCAGCGGCATTGCCCGGAAGACGCTCGATCTGCCCTACGGCAGTCTGAGCGAAAATCAGCGGCTGGATGTCTATTTGCCCGAGGCAGGCGAGGGGCCGTTTCCCGCGCTGATCTACATCCACGGCGGCGGCTTCGCGATGGGCGACAAGCGCGACGGCCATCTGACGCCGTATCTGGAGGCGCTTGGGCGAGGCATCGCCGTCGTCGCCGTCGAATACAGGCTCTCCGGCGAGGCGGCCTTCCCGGCGGCCGTGCTGGATGCGCGGGCGGCCGTGCGCCATGTCAAGGCGCATGCGGCGCGGCTCTGTCTGGATGCGCAGCGCCTCATCGCCATCGGCGGAAGCGCGGGCGGCAACCTGGCGGCCATGCTGGGCATGAACATCCCCAACGGCGCGTTCTCCGGCGAGACGGATGTGCCGCAGGAGGCGCCGCAGCCCCTTGTGCTGGCGGCGGTCGACCAGTTCGGGCCGATGGATTTCAAGACCATGGACGCGCAGGCAAGGGAGAACGGCATGGGCATCGCAGAGCACGACCTGCCGCAGTCCCCTGAATCGAAGTATCTGGGCATGCCCGTCGCGCAGGCGCCCGACGCGCTCTGCGAGCGGGCCAATCCCCTGAGCTACGCGGGCGCGCGGATGGCGCCGATGCTCGTGCAGCATGGCACGGCGGACAAGCTGGTGCCCTGCGCGCAGAGCGAGGAATTCGTCCGGGGCCTTCGCGAGAAGGGCCTGGGGGACAGGGTGTTCCTCACGCTGCTGGAGGGCGCGGGGCATGGCGATAGACGCTTTGGGGAGGAAGAAAACCAGCGGGTCGTCTTCGGCTTTGTGCAGGATGTGCTCGCCGGAAGGAAGCCGGCCGTCCCGGCGCTCGAGAGGGGAGCTTGAGCGATGCGTGTGAAAAGAAGGCCCGTTTCCATCCGTTCCCTGCGCGACGCGATCGCGTTTCTTGACCATCAGCCGGGCCAGTTGATCCGCACGGGGACGCCGGTCGACCCCGCGGCGGAGCTCTCCGGCGTGTATCGCTACGTCGGCGCGGGCGGCACCGTCATGCGCCCGACGACCGTGAACGGCCCGGCGATGCTCTTTGAAAGCGTCAACGGCCATCCGGACGCCTCCGTGCTCATCGGTCTGCTGGCCAGCCGCAGCCGTGTGGCCGCGATGCTCGGCTGCGCGAAGGAGGATCTGGGCCATCTGCTGTGCGAATGCGTGCGCGAGCCGATTGCGCCCGTCGTGACGCAGGAGCCCGCCCCCGCGCAGGAGGTCGTGCATCTGGCGAGCGATCCGGATTTTGATCTGTTCCGGCTCCTTCCCGCCCCGACGAACACCCCGATGGATGCCGGGCCGTATATCACGCTGGGCATGTGCTACGCCACGCATCCGGATACGGGCCTGTCGGATGTGACCATTCACCGCATGTGCATTCAGTCGCGCGACGAGCTTTCGATCTTCCTGCAGCCCGGCTCGCGGCATATCGGCGCGATGGCGGAGCGCGCGACCGAGCTGGGGCAGCCGCTGCCCATCTCCGTCTCCATCGGCGTGGACCCGGCGATTGAGCTCACCTCCTGCTTCGAGCCGCCGACGACGCCGCTGGGCTTTGACGAGCTCTCCATCGCGGGCGCGCTGCGCGGGGAGCCCGTGCGCCTGTGCGCCTGCAAGACGATCCGCGAGTCGGCCATCTCCAACGCCGAATACGTCATCGAGGGCGAGATCCTCGCCGGCAGCAACCATGTGGTCGAGGATCAGAATTCCCATACCGGTTATGCGATGCCGGAATTTCCCGGCTACAATGGGCGCGCGAGCCACGAATGCTGGCTGCTCAAGGTCAAGGCGGTCACGCATCGCCGCCACCCGATCATGCAGACCTGCATCGGCCCGAGCGAGGAGCATGTCAACATGGCGGGCATCCCGACCGAGGCGAGCATCCTCGCGCTGATCGACAAGGCCCTGCCCGGCAAGGTCAAAAACGTCTGCGCCCATCGCGCGGGCGGCGGCAAGTACATGGCCGTGCTCCAGTGCGTCAAGAGCGTGCATACCGACGAGGGCAAGCAGCGGCAGGCGGCGCTGCTGGCGTTTTCCGCCTTCCCGGAGCTCAAGCATGTGATTCTCGTGGACGAGGATGTCGATCTCTTTGACACCGACGACGTGCTCTGGGCGATGAACACGCGCTTCCAGGGCGACCGCGACATCATCACGATCCCGGGCGTGCGCTGCCATCCGCTCGACCCGTCCAGCAACCCGGCGTACAGCCCCTCCATCCCGGATGTGGGCGTGAGCACGAAGACGATCTTCGACTGCACCGTGCCGTTCCATCTGAAGGAAAAGTTCCGGCGCGCGCCGTTCATGGAGCTCGATTACAGGAAGTGGCTCCATGAATAAGCGGATCATCGTCGGCATCAGCGGCGCGTCGGGCGCTCCGCTGGCGGTGGACGTCGTTCGGGCGCTCCACGCCGCGGGCATGGAGGTGCATCTCGTCGTGACCCGCGGCGGGGAAATGACGCTTGCGCAGGAATGCGGTCTCCATGCGCGCGACCTCGCGCCGCATTGCGCCTCGGTCTATGACAGCGCGGACATCGGCGCGGCCATCGCCTCGGGCAGCTTTCGGACGCGGGGGATGATCGTCGTGCCCGCGAGCATGAAGACCGTGGCGGGCATCGCCTGCGGATACAGCGACAACCTGCTGCTGCGCGCGGCGGATGTGACGCTCAAGGAGCGCAGGAGGCTGGCCGTCGTGCCCCGGGAATGCCCGCTCTCCGCGATTCACCTCAAAAACCTGCTGGAGATTGCGCAGGCGGGCGCGGTCGTGCTGCCGCCCGTGATCAGCTGCTACAGCAAGCCGGACAGCATCGAAGAGATGCTGCACCATCTGACGGGCAAAATTCTCGACCTGTTTGACCTTGAAGCGGAGGATTTCCGCCGCTGGACGGGCAGAGCGTGTCAGGCGCGGCTGCCAGGAAAGGAAGAATGCGAATGATTCCCATGACGCAGGAGATTCCGGTCGTCAATCAGACGGCCGAGCTTGCAGACTGCCGGGACAAATGGACGTTTGACGCGCAATACGGCTGCTGGTGTCTGGAGGATGTGCTCTACACGCAGAAGGCCGATGTGCCCAAATTCCAGCGGCTTTCCATCTTCGTGCCGGAGGCCTATCTGAACGCAGACGGCACGCCGAATCCGCAGGGCCGGTGCGGGCGCTACACGGGGGCGACGGTGCCCGTCGTGTTTGAAAACAACTCGGCCGGCTACATGCAGATGCCGCATACCTGGCTGGGCGGCCCGCGCTGCTATGCGGAGCAGTACCTGCGCCACGGGCTGATCTACGTGACCTGCGGCTGCCGCGGGCGCGAATCCCGCGACGCGCAGGGGAGGCCCGCCGGCAAGGCGCCCATCACGCTGGTCGATCTCAAGACGGCGATCCGCTTCCTGCGCCACAACCGCGCGGCGCTGCCGGGCGACTGGAGCCGGATCATCTCCGTCGGCTGGAGCGCGGGCGGCGCAATGAGCTCGCTGCTGGGCGTGACGGGCGACCATCCCGCCTACGACCGCTATCTGGAAGCGGCGGGCGCGTTCATGGACGAGAGCGACGCGGTCTTTGCCGCGCAGATTTACTGCCCGATCATCGACTTGGAGCATGCCGACCTGGCGTATGAGTGGATGTTTCACGCGGACAAGACCTGCGAGGACTCGCCTGCCGGCCCTGCGGAGACGATGACGCCCTTCAAGGAAGCGCTCTCCGCCGAGCTTTCCGCCCGCTATGCGGACTATGTGAACGCGCTGGGCCTGCGCCATCCGCGGACGGGCGAGCCGCTGACGCTGTATACCGGCGGGCGCAGCGGCCCGTTCTACGACTATCTGATGGACTGCCTCGGCGACGCCGCGACGGATTACCTCTCGCGTCTTGAGCGCGGCCTCCTCCAGGCGGAGTATTCTGTGAAGGATTACCTCTGCGGCCGCTACACCTACGAAGCGCCCGCGCCGAAAAAGGACGCGCCCAAGGCGCTGCATCACGCGGGCCCGGGCATCGGCCTCGCCCCGGACGCGCCGGCCAGAAGGCCCGGTTTCGGTGAGCTCATGTCCCGCCCGCCCAGGGGCGTCCCGTTCCGGGAGATGAAGCCGGAGATGGAGCGACGCCAGGGCGCGGACAAGCGCGACTGGCTGATCTGGGACGGCAAGCGGGCCACGATCACGGATCTGGATACCTATGTGCTCAGGCATCGCCGCCGGATGAAGCCCTGCACCTCGTTTGACAAGCTGACGTGCGACAGCGGGGAGAACGAGGAATTTGGCACGGCGCAGGCCGACTTCGCGCATTTCAACCCGGTCATCGGGGAGGCGATCGGCGCGCTGCGCAGCGCCTTCCCTCAGGAGGCGGCGCGCTACGAAGCGGCGTTTGACGTGGGCGGCGACTGCGAGCTGGCGCAGCGCATCGCGCTGCTCAACCCGCTGAACTTTATCTGCGCACACGCCGAAAATCCCCAGGCGCAGCATTACCGCATCCGCGTGGGCGCGAGCGATGCGGACACGTCGCTGAGCGTCTCGATGACGCTGGCGGTCAAGCTGCAAAACGCCGGGCATCCGGTTAACTACGCGCTCGTGTGGGATCAGCCGCACAGCGAGGCGGACTATCCGGGCGAGGTGCTTGAATGGATTGACAGCATCTGCGCGGGCGCGTAACAGGAGCCCTCAGACACCCTCGTTTGATTCGCGCCCCGAGAGGGTGTTCTGACACCATACAGGCTGGCTTCCGCTGCGCGCAGAGGAGGGCAGCACGGACTCATGCGGACGGCAACAACCCAAGGACGACAAGGAGGACGGGCACATGAAAAGATGGATTCTTCTGCTTGCGGCGCTGATCGCCGCCTGCAGCCTCATCCCGGCGTTCGGGTTTGCCGAGGAGGCTGCGCTGCCGCAGCTGAGCGCGGTCAGCACGATCTTCGGCTCCGGCGACACCGGCGGAAAGACGACCGTCAAGCACATTCTCGTCACGGCGGAGGGCCCGGGCGACCAGACCATCCGCTATTCCGACCCCGAGACGGGCGAGCGCAAGGACTATCCGGTCTACAACGAGGACGGCACACTCTTTGAGGTGGAGCAGCCGCCGGTCTCCTAGTGGGCATGGTCGGCGTATTACGGCTCCGGCTGGGCGCCCGAGCTCGGCGTGATTCCGGACGGCTTCCCCTATGAGGACGGCCCGTTTGGCGCCTATGCTGATCGCTATGCGCCCGTCTCCATGGGCGGCCCCGGCGCAGGCGCAAAGGCGCCGTGAGTCTTAGGGCGTATGACATCCCACCGGCAAAGGCGGGGACATCCTGCTGCAAGCAGATAGATGAAAGATGGGCCGCTTCATCAACCGAAACAAGATGTGCCCGAGCCTGGATTCCTACAACAAGGCCAGCAACGAGGGCAGCGCCTTTGTCGATGCCGACGGCGACCACGGCATTCCGGCAGCGTGGCTGATGCATAATGCCCTGACGGCCTATGCGGCGGATCGGATTGAGGATTCCGTCGTGGAGATCAGCTGGGATCAGCCGCACAGCCCCGCCGAGATCGACGTGCAGGATCTCTACAACTATATCGACGGAATTGTGGCGCGAGAGGCGCAGTAATGGAGATTCCCCGGGGCCAGGCGTCCCGGGGGATTCATCCCTTTTTGGGAAATCGCTCAAGACGGAAATCCTCCCCGATGCGAAGCGAAAATGGACGGCGGCGGGAATACCCGGGGCTTTCCCTGGCGACGGATGGACACGGCGCGCCGCGAAAAGCGCGCAGAAAGCGAGCGGATACACATGAAATACAGGGCGATCATCGCGGACGACGAGGCGAAAATCATCCGCCTGATTGAGCAGCTCGGCAGGTGGGAGGAGCTCGGAATCGAGATTTGCGACACCTGCACGACGGGCAGCGCCGCGCTCGCGAGCATTTTGAGGCTGCAGCCGGACTTCGTGCTCTCGGATATCAAGATGCCCGGGCTCGACGGGCTGGAGCTGATCACGCGCGTGCGCGCGGAGGGCGTCTCGCCGCTGTTCATCCTCATCAGCGGCTACCGACATTTTGAATATGCCCGAACGGCTGTCTCACTCAGCGTGATGGATTACCTGCTCAAGCCCATCGACGAGGCGCAGCTCAACGAAACGCTCAGCCGGGTCTGCCGGCGGATCGACCAGCTTCGCAGCCAGCAGGCCGACACCCGGGAGGCGCAGAGCCTGCGACGCACGAAGGAACGCCAGCAGACCGAGCGCCTCTTTGACGAGCTGATCCTTGGGAATCGCGCGCTGGCCAGACGCCATCTGCTCTCGGAGGAAACCTGCAACGCGCGGTATGGAACCCGCTTTGCGCCCGGCTGCTATCGTGCGCTGTGCGTATTCTCAAACCTGAGCGAGCTGATGGGCGGCAACACCTCCATGAGCGACGACAGGATTGAAAAATGCATGAGAGAAAGCTTCCCGGAGTACGTCGTGCGCTGCTGCAGCCCGATCTCCGACATCCGTGCCTCTGCGGAATACCGCAGGGATATGATCCGCGTGTTCACCAAGCGCGCCATCAAGCAGGCGCTGGAAGGCTAAGGAGGCAGAATCATGAGCAAACGAGTTTTGAGTTTCACGCTCAACGGGGACCCGACGGAGGTCATCGTCAAGGACAACATGACGCTGCTGGATCTGCTGCGCGACAAGCTCGGCCTGACCGGCACCAAGAAGGGCTGCGAGCAGGGCGAATGCGGCGCCTGCACCGTGATGCTGGACGGCAAGCCGGTCAACTCCTGCTGCACGCTCGCTGTGGAGTGCGAGGGCCGCGAGGTCGTGACGATCGAGGGCATCGCCAAGGGCGGCAAGCTGCATCCGATTCAGAGGCAGTTTATCGAGAAATGGGCGCTGCAGTGCGGCTATTGCACGCCGGGCATGATCATGTCCGCGAAGGCGCTGCTGGATGTCAACCCGCATCCGACCGAGCTGGAGATCCGCGAGGCCATCGAGGGCAACCTCTGCCGCTGCACAGGCTACGCCAAGATCGTCGAGGCGATTCAGGCGGCCGCCGCTGAAATGAACTGGGAGGAGGGCAAAGCGTAATGAATAAGGACTGCGATAAGCACTATTTTAAAAAGCCTGAGTTCTACCGCCTGACCGGCGGCAACAACTACGTCCGCATCGACGCGGAGGACAAGGTCACCGGCCACGGCAAGTATGTCGGCGACATCATGTTCCCGGATATGCTGACTGGCCGCATGGTGCGCAGCCCCTACGCCTATGCGCGCATCAAGTCCATCGACACGAGCGAGGCCGAGAAGCTGCCGGGCGTCAAGTGCATCCTGACGGCGAAGGACTTCGAGTGGAAGAGCAAGGTCGGCAACGGCGAATTCGCGGCGGAGTTCGCGGACAAGGACGTGCTCTGCTCCGACCTGGTCAAGCAGGTGGGCGACGATATCGCCGCCGTCGCGGCCATCGACGAGGAGACTGCCCAGCGCGCCGTCGACCTGATCAAGGTCGAATACGAGGTGCTTGAGGGCGTGTTCGATCCCTTCAAGGCGATGGAGGATGACGCCCCCGAAATCCAGTGGGAGGGCAAGGGCATCCACAACATCGGCATGAAGTCGATCATGAAGGCCGGCACGGACATCGACGAGGAATTCAAGAACGCCGCGTATGTCCAGCACCGCAACTACAAGACCCACCGCATGGTACACGCGGCCATGGAGCCGCACGGCGCCGTGGCGACCTACCGCAACGGCGAATACACGATCTGGATGTCCACCCAGATGGCGTATGTCGATCAGTTCTGGTATGCCCGCTGCCTGGGCGTGCCGGAGAAGTGCGTCCGCGTGATCAAGCCGCTGGTCGGCGGCGGCTTCGGCGGCAAGCTCGATTCCTATTCCTTTGGCCTGTGCGCCGCGAAGATGGCCGAGCTGACCGGCCGTCCGGTCCGCATGATCCTCACCCGTGAGGAGGTCTTCCAGACCACCCGCAACCGTCACCCGATCTACATGCACATCGACACCGCCTTCGCAGCCGACGGCAAGCTGCTGGCCAAGAAGTGCTATCATGTGCTGGACGGCGGCCCCTACGGCGGCTCCGGCGTCGCGGCCTGCGCGCAGTCGACCCTCTGGGCGAACTTCCCCTACAAGATCAACTCCGTCGACTTCCTCGCGCACCGCGTCTACACGAACAACCCGTCCTCCGGCGCCATGCGCGGCTACACCGCCTGCCAGGTGCATTATGCGCACGACCTGAACATGCAGTACGCGGCGGATCAGCTGGGCATCGACCCGGTCGAGTTCCGCAAGATCAGCGCCGCCGATCCGGGCTATGTCGCCCCGGCCGGCCTGTCCATCACCTCCTGCGCCTACAAGGAGACGCTTGACACCGCGGCCCGCGAGATCGGCTGGTATGAGCGCAAGGGCAAGATGAAGAAGGGCGAGGGCATCGGCTTCGCGGGCACCGGCTTCGTCTCCGGCACCGGCTTCGCCGTGCTGGAGGCCCCGAACCAGAGCTCTGCCTGCGTGCAGTGCCGCCTCAACAAGCGCGGCATGGTCACGCTGTACATCGGTTCCCATGACATCGGCCAGGGTTCCGATACCGTCATGACCGCCATCGTCGCCGAGGAGCTCGGCCTGCAGATGAGCGACGTCAAGACCTTCATGTCCGACACGTTCCTCACGCCGTGGGACTCCGGCTCCTATGGCAGCCGCGTCACGTTCCTCGCGGGCAACGCCGCGCGCCGCGCCGCCGTCGACGCCAAGCGCCAGCTCTTTGAGGTCATCGCGCCGATGTGGGGCGTCATGCCCACGACGCTGGAGTGCCTGGAGGGCAAGGTCATCAGCAAGGAGAACGCCGAGCTGCAGATGTCCATGGCGGACGCGATGTTCAAGTACATGACCGTCAAGGGCGGCGACGAGCTCGTCGGCGTCGGCTCCTTCTACCATCGCACCGACGACAGCCAGTACAACGGCGTCAACACGACCAACTACGCCCCGGCGTACAGCTTCTCCACCGGCGCCGTCCATCTGACGCTCGACGAGGAGACCGGCGTGCTGGATATCGATGAATTCGTGTTCGCGCATGACTGCGGCCGCGCGCTCAACCGCCGCGCCGTCGAGGGCCAGCTCGAGGGCTCCATCGCGATGGGCCTGGGCTACGCCGTCTATGAGCACAACGTCACGAAGGAAGGCAAGATTCTCAACCCGAACTTCCGCGATTATCGCCTGCCGACCGCGCTGGATATGCCGAAGATGCGCACGTTCTACGACTTCACGCCGGACGAGGAGGGCCCGCTGGGCGCCAAGGAGGCCGGCGAGGGCTCCGCTGCGCCTGTCGCCCCGGCCATCGCCAACGCCGTCAACATGGCGACCGGCATCTACCTGACCGAGCTGCCGCTCGATCCGGAGCATCTCTGGCGCGCGATGCACGGCCTTAAGGACGACCGCATCCCGAACCACATGCCCGAGGACGATGCCGAGCGCGAGCGCTACATGCATCCGGACGACTGATTGAAGCAATCACATACTCTGTAACACCCAGGGGCCGCCAGCGATGGCGGCCCTTTTCGCGCGAAAAAAACCTCCGGCCCGGAAGCCGGAGGGCGAGAACAGGTTGACGGTCACGAGGGTCAGACGCGGGAGCGACAGGCTGAGGACGGTGGATCAGGGACGGACTGTCACAGGGCGGAGAGATCGAGCGCGTCGAGCTGCCCGGCGATCTCCTTGCGGCGCTCGTAGAAGAGCAGATCCCGGTTGTGCGCAAAGTACGCCTCGCAGCCAAAGAGGCTGATGAAGCGCGCGCCAAAGGGGCTGACGGTCAGCTCGGTCACGAGAATCAGCATCTCCTGCCCGCCGGCAAACGCGCGCTCGCAGAAGGCAAAGAGATGCTCAAGCGCCTCTCCCGCGCGCCGCACGTCCGCGCGATGCTCGCTCAGGCGTGCGGCAAAGTCCCCGCGCAGCGCGGCGTAGGCGTCCGCGGCGGATTTCCCGGCGCACAGCGGCTCCATGGCGCGCAGAATCGCGGCGGCCTGCTGGAGCGTTGCGCGCCGGGCGGCAGAGAGCGCCTGGGCTTCACCGGCGCTGCGAAGCTGCGCTTCAAGCGTCCGGGTCTGCTCCTCCAGCAGGGAGAGCACATCCCCCTGCGGCAGGGCGGCCTTGATCGATTTGAGCGCGGAGAGGACGCCGCCCAGCGCATCCTGCATGAGCAGCACGCGGCGCAGGTCGCCGGTCATGCGGTCGATGAGCAGGCCGAGCAGGGCGTAGCGCTCGTCAAAGCGCGCGGCGCGGGCGCGCTCGATGACCGCCTCCGGCGCGTTTCCGGCAAGGATATCGTCGATCGCGTAATCCGCGCTGTATTTCTGAAAGAGCGCATAGTAGGCGGAAAAATCCGCGCAGATCTTCTCGCTTTGCAGATATTGCCCGATGAGGTTGTCGTCGACGGGGAGCGAGAGCTTTTCGCATACGCGCAGCATGCGGGAGAGATCCTCCCAGCCGCGCGCCGTCACAAACTGCTTGCCGGAGACGCTGCTTTCCACGCGATAGAAATTGTCCTTCCTGACGTTCAGATACGTCAGCACGGCGGGATGCACCTGCCGCGCGAGGGCGTATTCCTTCCAGACGTCGTAGTCCGGCTCGACGACGATGCGCTTGAGCCGGTCGAGCGTCACGACGTCAAACTCCCGCACGGAGCGGTTGTAGGCGGGCGGGTTGCCGGCCGTCACGATGATCCAGCCGTCCGGGACGCGGTGCTGGCCGAAGGTCTTGAATTGCAAAAATTGCAGCATGGAGGGCATGAGCGTCTCGGAGACGCAGTTGATCTCGTCGAGGAAGAGGATGCCCTCGCGCACGCCCGTGCGCTCCATCGTGTCATAGACGGCGGCGATGATCTCGCTCATCGTGTATTGTGTGACGGTGACGGCCTTGCCGCCGTATTCGCGTGTGCTCAGCTGCGGCAGGCCCAGTGCGCTCTGGCGCGTGTGATGCGTCATGGAGTATGCGACCAGGCCGATACCCAGCTCCTGCGCGATCTGGCTCATGATGGCAGTCTTGCCGATGCCGGGCGCGCCGAGCAGGAAGATGGGCCGCTGCTGCTCAGGCGGGATTTCATATTCGCCCAGAGCGTCTCGGGAGAGGTACGCCGTGACGGCGTTTTTGATCTGCTGTTTGGCTTCCTTGATGTTCATGATGTCCCTCAATCCTTCGCGTAGAGAATCTGTGGCCGGGTGAGCGTCCGCTCGTCGAGCAGGACGCGGATGGCCCAGGGCGGCACCTTCGCCCCGGCATCCTCCCGGGAGACGAAGAGAAACGCCGTCTCGCAGGGCGGCGGCGCCTTGGGATAGATGCCCTGACCGTCCGTGAAATAGAGAATGCCGCGCAGGTCGGTCATCTCGCCCGAGAAGAGCAGCCGCTCGATATGCGCAAACGCGGGGCGAAAATCCGTGCCGCCCGCGCCGTGCAGCTGCGGCGTTTGCAGATAGGTCGCGAGTTCATCAGCATTGCGGATGAGCGTGTCGCGCTGCACCTGCGCGTCGCACTCGAGGATGTGCAGCGCCATCTGCGCGCCGAAGGCGTCCTGCTCCAGCAGGATGCGGCAGGTGTGGTCAAGAAAGGCGCGCACTTGTTCGCCCTGCACGGAGGCGGAGGTGTCGATCACGATCACGAAATCGCGGATGCGCAGGCTTTCGCAGGTTTCAAGCGGCTCGATCAGCGGCAGATTGCCGTAGAGCTGCATGCCATAGGTGTAGGGAATGACGTCAAAGCTGTCCGGATCGAGCTTCGGCACCTCGGTCAGCACGGCGAAGCGCCGCAGGAAATCCGCATAGTCGAGCAGAACGCGGCGGCCCTCCCGCAGGCTGAGCAGCAGGGAGCCCGCCCGGTCGCTCCAGCGGCGGGAATGGGTCTCCAGATCCGTCTGCGTCTGCGCGGCGAGCTTTTGCCATTCGGCCTTGGCGCTTCCTGCGTCGGCCTGCGGTTTTCCCTGCGCCTGCTGCGCGCCGGTTTGCGTCTGCGCGCCGCCGCCGCGCTGCTCCTCCTTCGCTTCGCCCTGCCGGGTGTCGCCGCTGCCGCCGCCCTCGTCGCCGCCGCGCTCCTGATCCTCGGCCTCCTGCGGCTTTTCGCCCGATTCCGATGAAGAGCGCGCATACCAGAGGTCGAGCTCGTCGCGCAAAAACGGCGCGCGAAGCGCCTCAAGCTGCGGCCCGCTCAGGGGCTGATCGGCATAGTGGCGGTAGATCCGCTCAGCGGTCAGATGGCCATTGAGCGCGCGGGAGAGCACGGCAAGCGTTTCACGGGCCTCCTCATGCCGCTCGACCTGAACGCAGGGGAGCGAGAGCTCGTCGATGGCGGCCTCCGTGGCGATGTCGCAGGCGAGATCCCAGAGCAGGGGATCGATGCCGTCGCCGACAAAGGGATGGCAGAAAAGACAATGGAGCACGGCATGGAGATAGCGCCGCAGGACGGACGCCCTGTCCGCCTGCCAGCGGCGCAGCACGTCGACATAGCCGTAATAGAGGCGCTGCCCGTCCGTAGCGAAGAGATGCTGCGGATCCTCGCACAGGTCAAGGCGGCACAGCGCCGGAGAGAGAAAGCGCAGATCGGCGAGCAGCGTGCTGCGCGCGAGGCTGAGCACCTCCTGCGCGAGGGCGCGCGCCTTGCTGTGCGGATCGTTTTCCATGGCAGTCTCCTGTTCAAAGCTCGCCAAGCATGGCGTCAAAGAGCGCGTCCGCGCCGCCGGGGGAGAGCACCTGCCGCTGATAGGCGAGCAGCGCAGCGACGGTCTGCGGCTCCCCGTGTGCGGCGGCATGCGCGAGGATCGCGTCAAATTCCTCCGCCCCGATCAGGCGGCGCGAGGTCAGGTACTGGTGCAGCGCGTAGCTGGCGTCGCGCTGTGTGCGGGCGATGAGCTGCGCTCGCATCGCCGCGAGCGCCTCATGATAGGCGTCGGCGATCTGGGGGGCATAGTGGAGGTCGCGGTCGGCATCCTCCAGAAAGGCGTTGAGCGCATAAGGCTTTAAGGCGCGGGGAAAGGCCGAGAGCGGCACCTCCCAGGCGACGATGCTCTGCAGGCTCGTGCAGCCCATGAAGGTCTTCTCGGGATCAAAGCCGCGCAGAAGCTGAGGCTCGCTGGCGTCGTACCAGGTGAAATTCTTGAGCCGACCGCGCAGCGTGACCCGCGTCAGGCTCGAGCAGCCGGCAAAGATGCCGTCGCCCGGCTCCAGGCGCAGGTGATAGTTGCAGTAGGTATTGGGCGACATGGAGACCTCGGTGAGCGCCTTGCAGTCGCGGAAGGCGCACATGCCGACGGTGCGCAGGCTGCTGGGCAGGCGCGCTGTGCGGATGCGGCTCTTGCTGAAGGCCCACAGGTCGATATGCGTGACGCCCTCGGGCAGCACGAGCTCCGGCGGGCAGGCGTCCGTCGCGCCGAGCTGGCCGACCGTGCAGCGATCCGCCAGCGCGAGCAGGCGGCTGCAGTAGGGCGTCTCGTTGAAGGCGTATTCGTCGACCTCCATGCCGGGGTTGCGCAGCGCGACGCGCTCGAGGGAGGAGCAGCCCTCAAAGGCCCGCGAGCCAATCTGCCGCAGGCTCGCGGGCAGCGTGACCTCCCGCAGGCGGATGCACGACCAGAAGGCGCGCGGGCGGATGAGGCGAAGCCCCTCGCCCCAAACGACGCGCTCGAGGGAGGAGCAGCCATTGAAGGCCTCCGTGCCGATCTCCTCCAGGGAATCGGGCAAGGCCATGCTGGTCAGGGCGGTGCATTTCTGGAAGGCGCGCATGCCGATGCGCCGGAGCGTGCCGGGCAGCGTCACGGCGCGCAGGCCGCGGCGGCCGGCAAAGGCCTCCTCGCCGATGACCTCGACGCCCTCGGGCACGACGGCCTGTGCGCCGCGGCCGGCCCAGACCTTGAGGACGGTCAGGCCGTCCTCGCGCGTCAATTCGAATTCCTGATTCATGGCTGATCCCAAATCACCTGTCACAATCGCAGGCTGTCTGACAAAGACAGCACCTCATCTGTCCCCAGTATAGCACGAACCGGGGACGATGAGGTGCTGCATGGACTACAGGACGACTGCGCTCCCCGCGGATTTACAGATGCGGATGCAGGGGCTGGCAGGCCTTCTTGGCGACGATCATGCCGATGCGCTCCGCAATCAGCGAGAGCACATAGCTGACAACGAACATGACGAAGAAATCGGCCCAGAAGGCATTCCAGTAATACGGCGCGCCAAAGCCGACGTTGACGCCGACAAGGATGAGCGTCGCGCCGGTGTTGTAAAACAGCGTCGGCACGAGGTTGGAGATGAGGCCGAAGGGCAGCGTGTCATGCTTGAGGCCGAGCTTGCCCGCAAAGGCATCGCCCATCATCTTGACGGGCAGCAGGAGCGAAATGAGCATGATGGTCAGGAAGGCCGTGCCCCAGTTGCGCAGCAGCAGCTCGATGGAGAAGGTCAGCTTGTCCTAGACGATGGCCGTGGCGGACATGCAGATGGAGAGGATCAGCGCGATGATGATGCTGACCGTCATGCCGAAGTGGTTCCTGAAAAAATGCAGCATAAGACTCAATCCTTTCAAATCATGCCGGAGTTCGGGCTTGTGGCCCGCTCCGGACCTTTATTGGTTTTACAGGCGAGACGCGATATGCAGCGACACAGACACGCATACAGGCCATAGCGTGCCGGCCGGAATGCCGGAGTTACGGGTGGACGATCACGGCGGTGCCGCTCAGGTCGCCCATCGGAAGCAGGAGCAATGCGCCATACTGGGCCTCAAAGTCCTCGACGGCCTTGCTCACGCCGGGATAATTGGGATCGGCCAGGCCGCAGAGCACGATCATGCCCCCCTGGCTCATGCGCGGGAAGAAGAACTTGAGCGCGGAGAGCGTCGGCGCATAGAGGCTGGCGTCGAGCCAGGCGAGGGCAAAGCGCTCCTCCTCCATGTCCAGCGCGGTCTGCGGAAACCAGCCCTTCTTGATGATTGCGTTTTCGGCGTTGGGCAGGCGCAGCGGCAGCTCGTCCGCTCTTGCGTCGGCGAAGCGGCCCGGGCGGGCGCTGGAGCCCTTGATCTTTTTCTCCTCGGCGAGATCGCGCGGATCGAAGCCGGAGAACGTGTCAAACAGGTAGAGCCTGCGCTCGGGCATCAGCGCGCTGAGCTGCCAGGAGGTGTCGCCGCGATAGCAGCCCAGCTCGGCGACGGCGCCGGGGACGCCGAGGCTGTCAAGCCGCTGGGCGATGTGGCGCAGCGCCGCGCCGCGGACGGAGAACTGCTCTACCAGCTGGCTCATGAAGAGGATATCGCCCGTGTAGCCCGCACGGATGAGCGAGTAGCGCAGGCTTTCGGCGGCGCTCTCCTCCAGCACGGCGATGACGATCACGTCGGGCTCAAAGCCGACGGACAGGTCGATAGGCATGACCGGCAGCTCGTCGAACGCATCCTTGAGATCGCCGTTTTCCTTGAAGACGTTCCAGGCCTCGGGGCGCGTATCGCCCAGGCCGACGACCTTCATCTCAAGCGGATTGAGCAGCTCAGCGGCGGAAACGATCAGGCTGCTGCAGCCGACAACGACAACTTTTTTCATGGGAAAATAACCTTTCTTCACCAGGGATTGTCTATATGATACAGTCTTTGGCGGGAAAGCGCCAGTAACAAATGCAACCGCTGCGCAGAAAATTCACAAGCGGCGTCGTTTTTGATCTGCTGCGTTGCTTCGCCGGACATGCTCAAGGGGCCTTTCCCGTGCATCGGGAAAGGCCCCTTGAAAATCGATTGTCCGGGTTGGCCCCAGGCTCAGCTCTCCAGCGTGCAGCCGCCGTCCTCGCCGAGATAGCGGCAGGTCTTGCATTCGCTCACATAGCCGGAGTAGCGCTCATCGTTGACATATGCGCCGCAGACCCCGACGTGGGGGACAAACGCCTGCAGGCACATGTTGCCGACGTAATTGCAGTAGGAGGCCTTCGCGCCGCAGAAGCGGCAGACATAATCGCTGCACACATGCTCCTCGATCACCAGGCCGTCATCCATGCGAAAGCGCTTGCGTCTCTTGCTGTCCATGTCATTCACCTCTTTTCCGCGCCCGTTCGCGCGAGCTTTTTGATAAAGGTATAGCGGTTGGTCTTGATGAACACCGGGATGCACTTGAGGATCTGGTCGCAGTTCATGAAGAAGACGACAGATGCGATGTCAAGCCGCAGCACGAACGCGGCGCACAGGCTCAGCGGAACGACGACGCACCAGCTGAAAAAGATGTCCATGCACATGACGAAGCGGGAGTCGCCGCCGCCCCGGCAGATGCCGCACATGCTCGGCATCTCGTAGGCGGTGCCGATGGAGGTGATGGAGAGCACGAGGATGATCTGCCGGGCATAGGCAAGCGCCTGCGGGGTCAGCGCGTAGAGCGAGAGCAGCGCTCGGCTGATGGCCAGCAGCAGCACGCACACGAGCAGGCCGATGCAAAGAAAGAGCACCTGCAGCGTGCGCACGTAGCCGCGCAGGCCGGACAAATCGCCCGAGCCGATGACCCGGCCGATGAACACGCCTGCGGCGGCGCTGGCGCTGATGGGGATCATCTTGCAATACTGGAAGAGCGTGCCGGCGGCGCTGTTGGCGGCGAGGGCATCGGCGCTGAGATGGCCGAGAATCGCGGTCTGCATCGCCACCGCGCTGGAAAAGAGCAGGGAGGAGACGCAACAGGGCAGGCTCACGCGCAGAAAGTCGCCAAGGAGTGCCCTCGAAACGCGAGGAGGCTTGTCCGATGCGGGCCGAACGGGCAGGCGGCTTTTGCGGATATAGAGCAGCAGGACGAGCAGCTCCAGACACCGGGCGATCAGCGTGCCGATGGCCGCGCCGCGCACGCCCAGGCAGGGAAAGCCGAACCGGCCAAAGATCAGCACGAAGTTGATGCCTGCGTTGACCAGCAGCGTCATGACCGAGAGGCGGAAGGCGATGGAGACGATCTGCATGCTGCGCAGCGCGGCGAGCAGGATGAGCGTCGTGATGAAGACGGGATAGCTCAGGCGCAGAATGGAGAGATACGCGACGCCCTGCGCGAGGATGGCGGCGTCGTCTGTAAAGAGGCCGACGAGCGCGCGGGGGAAGAGGAAGGCCGCCAGCGTCAGCAGCAGGCCGGCGGCCCAGCCCAGGCACAGCGCGATGCCGGTCAGGCGGCGGATGGCGTCGGTGTCGTTTCGCCCCCAATACTGGCTGGCGAGCATGATCAGCCCCTCGCACAGGCCCATGTTGATCAGCTGCTGAAGGACGTATTGAAGCTGGTTGACCGCCGCCGCGCCGGAGAGCGCCGTCTGGCTGAAGCTGCCCAGCATCACGTTGTCGGCGACGTTGACGCTGTAGGTGACGATATTTTGAAGCGTCAGCAACAGAAAGAGGCGGAAAAAGCTTTTGTAAAACGCGGGCTCGCGGGAAAGGAAATGCTCGCCCCGCGGGAGGGAATCACGGACAGATGGCTGCATGGAGAATGCCTTCTTTAATCTGATCTCAATCGCATTATACAGGGATACGTCCGCGCGAACAAGCAACATCTGCAACAGGCGGAGGGTTTCGCAAAAAAAGGGCACCGCGAAATTGCGGTGCACCCGAGAGAGAAAAGACAAAGCGGCATCAGCGAGCCAACTCGACGAAGCGGCGAACCTCCTTGAGGATGCTTTCGACGGCGCTGCGCCAGAAGTCGGGCGTCGTGACATCGATGCCGACGCTCGCGGTGACGTTTTCGATCGTGTCGCTGCCAAAGCGGGAGAGCAGATCGCAGTAGACCGGCACAAACGCCTCGCCCTCCTGCTGATAGCGGGCGAAGAGGCCGCGGCCAAAGAGGCAGCCAAACGCGTAGGGGAAGTTGTAGAAGTGCATGCCCGTGGAGTAGTAATGGCTCTTGCAGGCCCACATGTACGGATGGCGGACGTCGGGATCCAGACCGTCGCCGTAGGACTGATCCTGCGCCCAGAGCATCGTCTCCTTGAGCTCGCGAACGCTCAGCGCATGATCGGCCTGCGCGTCCACGACCTTCTGCTCAAACAGGAAGCGGGAGTAGATGTCCACCAGCGTTTGGGTATTCTCCATCAGGCTGGCATCCAGCAGCATCAGCTCCTCCTCGGGCGTCGCGGTCTTGCGCATGGCGGCGGAGAGCAGCGTCTCGTTGAAGGTGGAGGCCGTCTCGGCCAGCGGCATCGGCGTGTCGGTCATCAGATACGGCATGCGGGTGAGCATGCGGTTGTTGAAGGCGTGGCCCAGCTCGTGGGCGAGCGTGCTGACGTCGGAGAGGCTGCCGGTGAAGTTGGTCATCACGCGGGAGATGTCCTTGTCGTAGCAGCCCGCGCAGAAGGCGCCGCCGCTCTTGCCGGCGTGCGGATACATGTCGATCCAGCCCTCGTCAAAGGCCTGGCGCATCATCTCGCCCATCTGCGGGCAGAAGGCGCTGAACAGATCGAGCAGCAGGCCGCGCGCCTCCTCGACCGTGTAGGTGCGGCTGCTCGTGCCGATGGGCGCGAAGAGATCGTAGAACGGCAGGCCGTTGCCGTGGCCGAGCAGGCGGCCCTTCGCCTTGAGGTATTCGCGCAGCTGCGGCAGCGCCTCGCGGATGGCCGTCCACATCGCGTCGAGCGTCTTCTGGCTCATGTTGGAATGGCTGAGCGTCATCGCGAGCACACTGTCAAAGCCCTTGAGCGAGGCCATCGTGCGGGCTTCGGCCTTGATGGAGTTGAGGCAGTAGCTCATCGGCAGCTCGAGCTTGGCGTAGGAGGCGATTTCCGCCTCGTAGGCGTCGCGGCGGACATCCGCGTCCGCGTCATAGGCGAGCGCGCGCACGGCGGAGAGCGGAAGCTGCTCGCCACGGTAGTCGACCAGCAGCGTCGCGTCAAGCTTGTCCCGAAGCTGGGAGAAGGCCTCGCCGCCGGAGAGCTGCATCTCAAGGACAGGGCCCTCGATGGCCTCGGGCAGCATGTGCGCGGCGGCCTGCGCGCTTTTGCGCAGGAAAAAGGCGTTTGCCTGAAGCGCAGGGTCGCTTTCGATGAGCGCGTCAAGGTTCTCGATCGAGGCGATATGGCGGCAGAAGGCGTTGTTCATCTGCTCGAGGGCGACTTCCGCGCGCATCAGCGGGGTCATGGCGGCGTTGGCAGCCTCGTTCTGCGCGTCGCAGGAGAGCGTCAGGTTGATCATCAGGCCGACATGCTCCACGGTCGTGTAGAGCTGCTCAAGCTGCGCGATCAGGCCGCGCAGCTTTTTCGCCTGATCCGCCTGCGGGGCGGCGATGGCGTCAAGAACCGCCTGCGTGCGCTCGGGCAGCGAGGCGAGATCGGCGGCAAAGGCCGGATCGTCAAAGCCGGCATAGAAGACGGAAAGATCCCAGTTGGTTTTCATTGCATATCCTCCTTGAAATGCAGCCAGGGGCTGTGTCGTTTTCATCGCTTCCCATTATAGCCAAATGGGGCGTTCCGGACAAGGGAATGGAGAACAAAAAAAGAAGAAACAGCCAAATTCCTCTTTCAAAACAGGGCGATTTGCATTATAATTGATGGCAGGTAGTTCCCCATGCAAATCATTGACACGGAGGATATGGACATGACGTATCGTGAACAATACGAGACCTGGCTGCGCGACTTTGCGGACGACAAGGCGACGGTCGAGGAGCTCAAGGCGCTCGAGGGAAATGAGAAGGAAATCGAGGATCGCTTCTATACCGAGTTGTCCTTCGGTACGGCGGGCATGCGCGGCGTGCTCGGCGCGGGCACGAACAGAATGAATCTGTACAACGTCCGCCGCGCGACGAAGGGCTTTGCGGATTATATCAATAGCCAGAATCCCGAGTACAAGACCCGCGGCGTCGTCATCGCGTATGACTCCCGCCGGATGAGCCCGGAGTTTGCGAAGGCTGCCGCGCTCGTGCTGTGCCATGAGGGCATCCATGTCGATCTGTTTGACGAGCTGCGCCCGGTGCCGGTGCTCTCCTACGCCGTGCGCCATCTGCATGCGATTGCCGGCATCGTCATCACCGCCAGCCACAATCCGCCGCAGTACAACGGCTACAAGGTTTACTGGGAGGACGGCGCGCAGATGCCGCCGGAGTACGCTGATCAGGTGCTCGCGCTCATCCGCAAGAACCGCTATCAGGACGCGGTGGAGATGGACGAGGAGGCCGCGAAGGCCGCCGGCCTGCTGCGCATCATCGGCAAGAAGGAGATCGACGACGACTATATCGCCGACGTCAAGACGCTGTCCGTCCAGCCGGAGCTGATGAAGACCGCCGGCAAGGAGCTTAAGATCGTCTACACGCCGCTGCACGGCTCCGGCAACAAGCCCGTCCGCCGCATTCTCAAGGAGATCGGCATCGAGAACGTCTACATCGTCAAGGAGCAGGAGCTGCCCGATCCGAACTTCTCCACCATCAAGGTGCCCAACCCCGAGGACCCGGCTGCCTTCGCAATGGCGATGAAGCTGGCGGACGAGGTCGGCGCGGACTGCATCTTCGGCACCGATCCGGACTGCGACCGCGTGGGCATCGCCGTCAAGGACAACGAGGGCAAGTATTACCTGATGACCGGCAACCAGATTGGCTGCACGCTGCTGTACTACATCCTCAAGAGCCGTCAGGCGCTGGGGACGATCCCGGCGGACGGCGCTGTCGTCAAGTCCGTCGTTTCTACCGAACTGGCCCGCAAGATCGCCGAGAGCTTTGGCCTGGTCTGCTTCGACACGCTGACGGGCTTCAAGTGGATCGCCGAGAAGATTCAGCAATTCCAGGACAAGGGCGACCATACCTTCGTCTTCGGCTTTGAGGAGAGCTACGGCTTCCTGTCCTCCACCTTCGTGCGCGACAAGGATGGCGTCAACGCCTCCCTGCTGATCGCCGAGGCGGCGGCCTGGGCCAAGACGCAGGGCAAGACGCTCTACGATGTGCTCCAGGAGATCTACAAGACCTACGGCTATTATGTCGAGAAGGTCGTCTCCGTCACGCTGCCGGGCAAGGACGGCGTCGCGAAGATGCAGAGCATCATGAAGAACCTGCGCGCCGACGCGCCCAAGACGCTCGCCGGCAAGAAGGTGCTGGCCGTGCGCGATTATCTCGCCGGCACGCGCACCGACTGCGAGGGCAAGACCGAGCCCGCAGGCCTGCCCAAGAGCGACGTGCTCTACTTCGAGCTGGAGGGCGGCGCCTGGGTCTGCATCCGCCCGAGCGGCACGGAGCCGAAGATCAAGCTCTACGTCAACACGAACGCGAAGGAGCAGGCGGATTCTGTCCGCGAGAACGCCGCGCTCGTCGAGGCCTGCAAGGCGCTGATGGCCTAAGAGACTGGATTGTTCTGATCTGATACTATTCTTAGATAAAAACGAGTTATAAGTGCGAAGCGAAGAAGGGAGTCTGAGGGATGAAATCCCTCAGGCAGGTTTGGGCGGCAGCCCAACGTTTCCCCGGTGGCGAAGCCATTTCCTAAAGGCAGTCAGGGAGTGAAGCGTTACCTGACGGGGAATTTGTTCAAGGCTCGATTCGATTTGAGAACAGTATGAATAGAAAAGCAGGAGGCGCGCTGCCCGTGTGGGTGGCGCGCCTCCTGCGCTTCTCTCGACCGATTCTCTGAAAAGAGAAAATCAAAGACTGCTCAGAAACAGACCGATGCGGCGGGCGATGAGCGCGTGTCCCTCGTCGCTGGGATGCAGCCCATCGGGCAGCAGCCGCTCGCGGCAGACGGGATTCTCCGGCTGAATGCCGCTGGTGGCGTAGAGGTCGAGCACGGGCAGGGCATAGTGCTCCGCGACCTCCATGATGATGCGCCGGTAGGTGGAAAGCGGCGCGACGCTGAAGGGCTTACGGCCCGCCCCATCGCCGCGGGGATTGTCCTCCATCAGCCTGTGCAGCGGCGTGACGATGACGACGGGCTTGCCGGCATAGCGCGTGAGCAGGCCGTTCATCAGGTAGTGACAGGCGCCGTAGAAGGTGTCCGGTTCGCGGTCGCAGGGCATGCCCAGCGGGGCCTGGCCATGGCCGAAGTCGTTGGTGCCGCCGAAGACGACGACGGCATCCGCCCGCTCGTCCATCTCCTCCATGCGCATGCAGAAGTCGCGGTCGGCATCCTCGACAATGGGCTGGCGCGCAAAGCGCGAACCGCTGACGCCATAGTTGTTGGCCCGAAGCAGGCCGAATTCGCGGGCAAGCACATCGGTGAAGCGGTTTTCCGGGCGGCTCGCTCCGATGCCGAAGGTGATGCTGTCGCCCAAAAAATTGACGGTTGCTCCCTTGAGCTGCATGAAATCTCCTCCTTGTGGCTTGAGTAAAAAAACAGAGGGAACAGGCGTCCCTCTGCAAAAGAAGTATGGTTTGTCCATGCGGAAAGATACGATGATCATTATAGGAAAAACCGCTCCCGTTGTCAATCGCCCGCAGAGCGTTCACGCTCAACCAATGGAAAAGCCATTCAGGAAGGCCTGGCCCGCCTCGATGCTCTCCTGCACGCGCCCCGGCGCGGGGCCGCCGGGCACGTCGCGCAGCGTGAGACAGGCATGCATGGAGCAGGCCTCATAGATGTCCGCCTCAAAGAGCTCCGAGAAGGTTTTGAGCTCCTCGAGCGGCAGATCGAGGATGGCCTTATTTTCCTTGACGCAGTGCAGCACGAGATGGCCGATGACGGCGTGCGCGTCGCGGAAGGGCATGCCCTTTTTGACGAGATAGTCCGCCGCGTCAGTTGCGTTGGTGAAGCCGCCGGCCGCGCCGCGCGCCATATTCTCCGTGTTGAACGTGCAGGCGGCGAGCATGGCGTTGAAGACGACGAGGGACTTGACGAGCGTATCCCGCGCGTCAAAGAGCGCCTCTTTGTCTTCCTGCATGTCCTTGTTGTAGGCCAGAGGCAGGCCCTTGAGCGTCGTCAGCAGGCCGGTCAGGTCGCCGTAAACGCGGCCCGTCTTGCCGCGGATGAGCTCGGCGACGTCGGGATTCTTCTTCTGGGGCATGATGGAGGAGCCGGTCGCGTAGGCGTCGTCCATCTCCACAAAGCGGAACTCGTGGCTGTTCCAGAGGATCAGCTCCTCGCAGAAGCGGGACAGATGCATCATGCACACGGACGCGGCGTAGAGGTAGTCGCAGACGAAGTCGCGGTCAGCCACGCCGTCGAGGCTGTTGAGCGTGATGGCGGAGAAGCCGAGCAGCTCTGCCACGCGCTCGCGGTTGAGCGGATAGGTTGTGCCGGCGAGCGCACCGGAGCCCAGCGGCATGACGTCCGCATGGGCGTAAACCTCCTTCATGCGCTGCATGTCGCGGGAGAACATCTGGAAATACGCCATCATGTGGTGGCCCAGGGAGATCGGCTGGGCGCGCTGAAGATGCGTATAGCCGGGCATGATGGTCGCCGTGTGCTTGCTGGCGATGCACAGCAGCGTCTCGCAGAGCTCGCGCATGAGGCCGGCGGCTTCCTTCGCGGCATCCTTGACGTACATGCGGCAGTCGAGCGCAACCTGGTCGTTGCGGCTCCTGCCGGTGTGCAGGCGCTTGCCCGCGTCGCCGATGCGCTCGATGAGCAGCTTTTCGACGTTCATGTGGATGTCCTCGGCGTCGAGCTCAAAATGCACCTTGCCGGCGGCGATGTCGGCCTCGATGCCCCTGAGGCCCTCGACGATGGCCCTGGCGTCGGCCGCAGGAATGATGCCCTGCTCGCCGAGCATCGTCGCATGCGCGATGGAGCCGGCGATATCCTGATGATACAGCCGCTGATCAAAGGTGATGGAGGAATGGAAGTCGTCGACGAGGCCGTCGGTCTTCTTTTCAAATCTTCCGCCCCAGAGTTTCATACGTTGTCCTCCTGTGATGTGAAAAGAGCGGACAGGCGAAGGCTTGTCCGCTCGAAAGAATAAGGTCTGTATCCTTCTCAAAACAATCCGAAGCTCAGAGGATCCACCGTCAGGTAACGCTTCGCTCCCTGACGCCTTTGTGAATGCTTCGCATAAGGGGAACGTTGGGCTGCCGCCCAAGCCTGCCTGAGGGACATTGTCCCTCAGACTCCCTCTTTCGCTTCGCGCTTATGCTCCGTTTTGCCTGGACATCGGATTACTTTCCGGCCTTCTGCTTCATCAGCGCCTGCACCTTGAGCGGCAGGCCGAAGAGGTTGATGAAGCCGGCAGAATCCTTGTGGCTGTACATCTCACCGGAGTCGCCGAAGGTGGCGATATCCTCCATGTAGAGGCTGTAGGGCGAGGTCACGCCCGCGCCGATGCAGTTGCCCTTGTAGAGCTTGAGCTTCGCGGTGCCGGTGACGTACTGCTGGGTCACGTCGACGAACGCGGAAAGGCCCTCGCGCAGCGGCGTATACCACAGGCCGTTGTAGACGAGCTCGGCGAACTTGATGGCGACCTGCTCCTTGTAGTGGGCGGTGTCGCGGTCGACGGTGATCTCCTCGAGGTTCTTGTGCGCGGCGTAGAGGAGCGTTCCGCCGGGGGTCTCGTACACGCCGCGGGACTTCATGCCCACCAGACGGTTCTCGACCATGTCGGCGATGCCCACGCCGTTGCGCGCGGCAATCTCGTTGCACTTCTCAAGCAGCGACACGGCGTCCATCTTCTCGCCGTTGACGGCGACCGGCACGCCCTGCTCGAAGTCGATGGTCACATACTCGGGCTTGTCCGGCGCGTCCTCGGGATGCACGCAGATCAGCGTGAGATCCTTGGGCGGCTCGTTGGCCGGATCCTCAAGGTCGCAGCCCTCGTGGGAGAGATGCCAGATGTTGCGGTCCATCGAGTAGGGGCGATCCTTCTTGACCGGAACCGGGATGCCGCGCGCGTCGGCATACTCGATCTCCTCCTCGCGGGTCTTGATGTCCCACTCGCGCCAGGGCGCGATGATCGGCATATCCGGCGCGAAGGCCTTGATCGTCAGCTCGAAGCGCACCTGATCGTTGCCCTTGCCGGTGCAGCCATGGCAGATGGCGTCGCAGCCCTCGGCACGGGCGATCTCCACCAGGCGCTTGGCGATCAGCGGGCGCGCAAAGGACGTGCCCAGCAGATACTTGCCCTCATAGACCGCGCCCGCCTTGAGCGTCGGCCAGATGAAATCCTCGACGAATTCCTTGCGCAGATCCTCAATATAGAGCTTCTCCGCGCCGGTTTTCTTCGCCTTCTCGTGCAGCGGCTCGAGCTCCTCGCCCTGACCGACATCCGCAGCGCAGCAGATGACCGCGCAGCCGTAGTTTTCCTTGAGCCAGGGGATGATGATGGACGTGTCCAGTCCGCCGGAATACGCAAGAAGCACGCGCTTGTACTGCTGATTTGCCATAAAAAAATCCCTCCATCGGCCTGCGCGGCGGTTGTACCGGCAGGGCTTGTTTGCTGTTACGATTTGGTATTATAGCGCGTTGCTTATAAAAATGCAAGAGCATCGAATGAATATTCCGCCATTCGAAAGAACTTTGTAAAATAAGTCGAAGAAAAAGGTAAGAATTTCGAACAGAATGAATGCCGAAAGTGAATAAGGATGTATAAAACTTGACGGTCTATGCACAGGGGAGCCTTTTGCGGCGATTGACAGAGGGCATGAAATAGGATAAACTAAACCGAATGAGATCAGAGGCGGCGCGGCGAAAATTCGTTTGCGCCGCGCGACACGGGAAATGCGAGGAGAGCATTGAGAGTTTTGGGCATCGACCCCGGCCTGGCGACAATGGGCTGGGGCGTGATCGAGTCGGACGGGTATCACGAGCGTCTGGTGCAGTATGGCGCGGTGATTACCTCGCCCAAGGACAGGTTCCCGACGCGGCTGGCCTGCATCGAGCAGGGGGTCAAGGGGCTGATTGAGACGTTTCGCCCGGACGAGATCGCGTTTGAGGAGCTGTTCTTTTCCAAGAACATCACGACGGGCATTCAGGTGGCGGGCGCGCGCGGCGTCGCGCTGGCGGCCTGCCAGGCCTATACCGACAGATTGTTTGAGTATACGCCGATGCAGATCAAGCAGGCGGTCGTCGGCTATGGCGGCGCGGACAAGCATCAGGTGCAGATGATGGTGCGGATGCTGCTGGGCATCAAGGAGATTCCCCGGCCGGACGACGCGGCGGACGCCGTCGCCTGCGCCATCACCCACGCGCACGCCGGAGCGGGGCGGGAGCAGTTCCGCATCAAATGACGGGCGTGCCTGCCTGACAAAACGGGAAGATGGACGGGAAAGAGACATGATTGCATTTATCGAGGGAAAGGTTGCCGAGAAGAATCCGGGCGAGCTGATCATCAATGCGGGCGGCGTCGGCTTTTCGCTGCTCTGCTCGAGCACGACGCTCGCGGCTGCGCCCGGCATGGGCGAGAGCTGGCGCTGCTACACGGTGATGAACGTGCGCGAGGACGCGATGGAGCTCTTTGGCTTTGCGACCAAGCAGGAGCGGGAGATGTTCAGGCGGCTGTGCATGGTGACGGGCGTGGGCGCGAAGACGGCGTTGGGCGTGCTCTCCGCGCTGCCGCTGCGCGACCTCTCCGTCGCGATTGTCACGGGCGATGTCGCCGCGCTCTCCCGCGCGCCGGGGATCGGCAAGAAGACGGCGCAGCGCATCGTTCTGGAGCTCAAGGACAAGGTTGAGCAGCAGGATGTCGCCGCCGCGCCGGGCGGCGCGCCCACTCCTGCGCCCGCAGGCAGCGCGCAGCAGGAGGCGCAGGCCGCCCTGCAGGCGCTTGGCTACACCTCCGCGGAGGCGGCGCGGGCGATCAACCTCGTGCGCGACCAGGCGGATTCGACGGACAGGCTCATCATGCTCGCGCTGCGGCAGATGGGCAGCCTGTAAACGGAAGAGGAGGAGAACGCGATGCTTCCCAGCGACCCGATCATGCTGCTGAGCGTGGTGAACATGAAGCTGCGGGACCGGTACGCCTCGCTCGACGCGCTGTGCGAGGACATGGACGAAAACCGCGCGGACATCGAAAGCAGGCTGGCCGAGGCCGGCTATCAATACGATGAGGCGGCGAACCGGTTTGCCTGACGGCGGACGGCGCGCCATGAAGAGGTGAGAAGGAAGATGGAAGAGGAACGCCTTGTGATGAGCGGCTTCCGCGAGGAAGAGGACGAGCAGGAGAGCAGCCTGCGCCCCAAAACGCTGCGCGAATACGTCGGCCAGCAGGCCGTCAAGGACAGCCTGAACATCTACATTCAGGCGGCGCGCCAGAGACGGGATTCGCTCGACCACATTCTGCTCTATGGACCGCCGGGTCTTGGCAAGACGACGCTCGCGGGCATCGTTGCCAGCGAGATGGGGCAGAACATCCGCGTCACCAGCGGCCCGGCGATCGAGCGCGCGGGCGATCTGGCGAGCATCCTGACCAACCTCTCCAGCGGCGACGTGCTCTTCATCGACGAGATTCACAGGCTGTCGCATGCGGTGGAGGAGGTGCTCTACCCGGCGATGGAGGATTACGCGCTGGATATCATGATCGGCAAGGGGCCGAGCGCGCGCAGCATCCGGCTGGATCTGCCCAGGTTCACGCTCATCGGCGCGACGACGCGCGCGGGCTCGCTCTCCGCGCCACTGCGCGACCGCTTCGGCATCATCTTCCGTTTGCAGATGTATACGACGGAGGAGCTGATGCAGATCGTGCATCATTCGGCCTCCGTGCTGGGGATTGAGGCGGAGGAGGACGGCGTGCGCGAGATCGCGCGCCGCAGCCGCGGCACGCCGCGCATCGTCAACCGGCTCCTCAAGCGCGTGCGCGACTACGCGCAGGTGCGCGGCGACGGCGTGATCACCTGCCGGATGGCGCGCGAAGCACTGACGCTGCTGGACGTCGATGAGCTGGGGCTTGACCGCGTCGATCGCGCGATTCTGACGACGATGATGAAGAAGTTTGGCGGCCGCCCGGTGGGGCTGGATACGCTCGCCGCGACGACCGGTGAGGACGCCGTGACGATCGAGGACGTCTACGAGCCGTACCTCATGCAGCTCGGCTTCATCATGCGCACACCCCGCGGGCGCATCTGCACGCAGGCTGCCTATGACCACATGAAGATCCCGATGCCCCAGGAGGCCCGCACGGGCGGCAAAATCGAGGGGCAGACGTCGCTGCTCGACTGAGGCTGAACCATAAAAGAAGGAAGACCATGAAGACATCCGATTTTAGTTACGATTTGCCCGAGGAGCTCATCGCGCAGACACCGGCGCAGCCGCGTGACAGCAGCCGCCTGCTCGTCTACCATCGCGAAAGCGGGGAGATCGAGCACCGCGTGTTTCGCGATGTGATCGACTACCTGAATCCCGGCGACGTGCTCGTCGTCAATCAGACGCGCGTCATTCCCGCGCGGCTCTATGGCGTCAAGGAGGGCACGGGCGGCGCGATCGAGTTTCTGCTGCTGCGCCGGTTGAACCTGACGGATTGGGAGGTCATTCTCAAGCCCGGTAAAAAGGCAAAGCCCGGCGCGCGCTTCGTCTTTGGCGAGGGCGAGCTGGTTGCCGAGATCCTGACCGTCAGCGAGGATGGCGGGCGCACGGTGCGCTTTTTCTACGAGGGCGTCTTTGAGGATGTGCTCGACCGGCTCGGACAGATGCCGCTGCCGCCCTACATCCACGAGAAGCTCGAGGACAAAACCCGCTATCAGACCGTCTACGCGAAGGTGGACGGCAGCGCCGCCGCGCCGACGGCGGGCTTGCACTTTACGCCCGAGCTCCTTGAGCGCATCCGGCAAAAGGGCATCGAGATCGTGCCGGTGCTGCTGCATGTCGGCCTGGGCACGTTCCGCCCCGTCAAGGAGGAGGACGTCGCCGACCACCACATGCACAGCGAGTATTACGAGGTCACGCCGGAGCAGGCAGAAAAGATCAACGCGGCGCGTGCGCGCGGTGGGCGGATCGTCTGCGTGGGCACGACGAGCGTGCGCACACTGGAGACTGTCGCGACGGAGGATGGCGTTGTCCACCCCGGCAGCGGCTTTACGCAGATCTTCATCACCCCGGGCGTAAGGATCAAGGCGGTCGACGCGCTGATCACGAATTTCCATTTGCCGCAGAGCACGCTGCTGATGCTGATCTCCGCGCTGATGGGCCGGGAAAACGCGCTGCATACCTATGAGATCGCCGTCAGGGAGCGCTATCGCTTCTTCAGCTTTGGGGATGCGATGATGATCACGGGCAGAGCGCAGGAAACGGAATCCTGATGCTGAGCTGCTTTTCTGCGCGCGAAGCGAAGAGGGGGTTTGGGGATGAAATCCCCAAGCGGGTCATAGGGCGGCAGCCCTATCGTTCCCGATCAATTCAAAATCGGTAGTCTCAGAGCAGGCCGCAGAGCGGCCTACGATTGAGACGGGTTGGATTCGCCAAAAAAGGACATACGAAAAGCCGCTCCCCGGCATCCCCGGGAGCGGCTTTTGCATGTTGAAGAAGGAATCACCGCAGCGCGTATTCCCCGTCGGCGCGGGTCTCAATCTGCGTCCCGTAGAACGCCGCGAGCGAGCGCACCATGAAGGTCAAATCCTGCGTACCGGCCGTCTCGTAGCAGGAATGCATGGCCAGCTGCGCCAGGCCGATGTCGACGGTGTTTATGGAGACATGCGTGTTGGCGATGTTGCCCAGCGTCGAGCCGCCGAGAATATCGGAGCGGTTGGAGAAATGCTGGACGGGCACGCCCGCGCGGCGGCAGATTTCCGCAAAGATCGCGCCGGAGACCGCGTCGGTCGTGTACTTCTGGTTGGCGTTGTGCTTGATGACGACGCCGCCGTTGAGATACGCGCGGTCGTCTGCGTCGTATTTTTCGGGATGATTCGGGTGGACGGCGTGCGCGTTGTCGGCGGAGACCATGAAGCTTGCGGCGATGGCCGCGCGGGCTGCCTCATCGCCAAGGCCCATCGCGCCGCAGATGCGGAAAAGCGCGTCGGAGAGAAGCGACGAATCCGCACCCTGCTTCGTGCCGCTGCCGACCTCCTCGTTGTCAAAGACGGCGAGCACGTTGACGTGTCCTTCCGGCTTCGAAGAGAGGAACGCCTCAAGCGACGCGAACGCGCATTCGAGATCGTCGATGCGCGGGCAGGCGAAGAATTCGCCCTGCGTGCCAAAGACGCTGCCGCGCTCGCGGTTATAGAGGAAGAGATCAAACGCCGCGATGTTCTCGCTCTGTGTGCCGCAGCAGCGGGCGATTTCTTCAAGCAGCGCGCCCTTGGCCTGCGCGCCGCCGTAGAGCGGGAGCAGATCGACCTGCGGGTTAAATTTGTAGCCGTCGTTGACCTCGCGGTTGAAGTGGATCGGCATGTTGGGGATGAGCGCGGCGTCCCGGCCGAAATCGACGAGCTTTGTTGTGAGCGCGCCGCCTTCGCGCACAAGCGCGCGGCCCGCGATGGAGAGCGGCCGGTCGAGCCAGGTGGACATGATCATGCCGCCGTAGCGCTCAACGTTCAGGCGCAGATACTGCGCGCAGACGGCCTCCTCCGGATTCGTCTTGAGCTTGAAGACCGGGCTGTCGCTGTGGCTGGCGACGATCTGGAAATGGGAAAAGCCTCCCTGCGGCAGCGCAAAGGCGAGCACGGAGGAGCGGTTGCGCGTCACATAATAGCGCCCGCCGGGAACAAGCGCAAACGGCTCGCGCTCGGAAAGCGGGAGAAAGCCGGCGGCCTCAAGGCGGCGGCAGAGCGCATCCGATGCATGGAACGCGCTGGGGGATTCGCGGACGAAATCGAAAAACGGCTGAATGTCCATGTAGGTACCTCCAATTTATGAGAAGGATGGAAGCGAATGATTCTATTTTGCAATTTGCACCAAAGGAATCTGGCTTTGCAGAATCAGCCCCGTTTCAATCGCAGGATGCTTCGCATCCTGCTCTGAAACTGCAGTTTTGAGTTGACTTGGAACGATAGGGCTGCCGCCCTATGAGCCGCTTGGGGATTTCATCCCCCAACCCCTTCTTCGCTCCGCGCCTGTAAAAGCAGTTGAATGGAAACATTATTACTTGAGCACGACGTTTTTGGCGCCCAGCATGTCGCAGAGCGAATCAAGCAGCGCGCGCGTTGGCCGCACGCAGAGATTTTTCGGCGCGGCGAGCTTTGCGCCGGTGCTCTGGATATAGAGGACGACGGCGGTATCACCGGCGCAGCGGGCCAGCAGCGGGCGGATCATCGCGATGGCGCTGTCGCTGGGCAGGCGCAGGTAAAGCGTTTTGCCGGGGAGCACCTCGTCCCTGGGCGGCTTACGCAGGACGCCGGATTCGCGCCGGGCCTCCAGCTGCGCGTCGGTCTCCAGCGGCTCGACGGTGTCCAGCAGCAGCTTGGGGTCCTCGTCCTCGCGGATGGAGAGCCGGCCGGTCAGCACGACCGCCGTATCGGGCACGAGCTCCGTCGTTACGCGCTCGAGCACCTTGGGGAAGACGAGCGCTTCGATAGTGCCGGTCAAATCCTCGAGCGTCGCAAAGCCCATCAGGTTGCCGGCCTTGGTCGCCTTCTGGCGCACCTCCACGAGCATGCCGCCCATCGAAACGCGCATGCCGTCCTGCGACAGGCCGTGATCCTCGCTCTCGGTCAGCTCGGCGAGCCGGGCGGTGTTCATGCTCATCGCGGAGAGCGCGCGCTGGTAGTCGGCGAGCGGATGACCCGTGATGTACAGGCCGGTGACGCTCTTTTCAAGCGTGAGGCGCGTGCGCAGGTCGTATTCGGGGATGTCCGGCAGGGCGGGGTTGACCTCCTCGAGCAGCCCGTCGCCAAAGAGGGAGAGCTGGCCGGCGACGTTGCTGCGCCGCGTGCGCACGGCGCCCTCAAGCGCGCTCTCGTAGACGGCCATCAGCTGCGTGCGCCGGGCGCCCGTGCAGTCAAACGCGCCCGCGAGAATCAGCGCCTCGACGACGCGCTTGTTGACCTGTTCGGTGTTCATCCGCTGACAGAAGTCGAAGATGTCCTTATAGGGGCCGCCCGTGCGGCGCACGTCGATGATCGAGTCGATCGCCTTGTCTCCGCAGGACTTGATCGCGCCCAGACCGAAGCGAATGCCCGGCTTGCCGGAGGCGTCAAAGCCCACGGAGAACTTGCGGCCGCTCTGGTTGATGTCCGGCGGCAGCAGGGGAATGTCGTGCTTGCGGCAATACTGGGAATACTCCGCGACCTTGCCGCTGTCCCCCGAGACGGAGTTGAGCAGCGCCGCGAAGAACTGCACCGGGTAATGGCGCTTGAGCCAGCCCGTGCGCACGGCGACGACGGCATAGGCCGCCGCATGGCTCTTGTTGAAGGCGTAGGAGGCGAAGGCCGTCATCTCGTCGAAGAGCTGGCTGGCGACCTCGGCGGGAATGCCGTTTTTGACGCAGCCGGGCACGCCGTCCGCCTCGGAGCCGTTGATGAAGATCTCCCGCTCCTTGGCCATGACGTCGTGCTTCTTCTTCGCCATGGCGCGGCGCACGAGATCGCTGCGGCCGTAGGAATAGCCCGCCAGATCGCGCACGATCTGCATGACCTGCTCCTGATAGACCATGCAGCCGTAGGTGACGCTGAGGATCGGCTCGAGCCTGGGATGCAGGTAACGAATGGCGGCGGGGTTGTTCTTGCCCTCGATGTAGCGGGGAATGGAATCCATCGGGCCGGGGCGGTAAAGGGAGATCGCGGCGATGATATCCTCGAAGTTCTGCGGCTTCATGTTCGCCAGAAAGGCGCGCATGCCGCCGGATTCGAGCTGGAAGACGCCGTCCGTCTCGCCCTCGGAGATCATGTCGTAGACGGCCTGGTCGTCAAGCGGAATATCCTCCGCGCGCATCGGGACGCCGGCGTCGCGCATCAGGTCGAGCGCGTCGCGGATGACGGTCAGCGTGCGCAGGCCGAGGAAATCCATCTTGAGCAGGCCGAGCTTTTCGATGGTGCCCATCGGGAACTGGGTGGTGATGACGTCGTCGTTGCGCTGAAGCGGGACGTACTCGGTGACGGGCTTGTCCGTGATGAGCACGCCGGCGGCGTGGGTCGAGGCGTGGCGCGGCAGGCCCTCGAGCGCGCGGCTCGTGTCAATCAGCGTGCGCACGCGCTCGTTTTCCGCGTAGCTCTTTTTCAGCTCGGGGGAGATCGTCAGCGCGCGCTCAAGCGTCATGTTGAGCTCAAAGGGGATCGACTTGGAGATCGCGTCGACCTCGGCGTAAGGATAGCCCAGCACACGCCCGACGTCGCGCACGACGGCGCGCGCGGACATCGTTCCGAACGTGATGATCTGGCTGACGTGGTCCGCGCCATAGCGGCGGGCGACGTAGTCGATGACCTCCTGACGGCGCTCATAGCAGAAGTCGACGTCGATATCGGGCATCGACACGCGCTCCGGGTTGAGGAAGCGCTCGAAGAGGAGGCTGTATTTGAGCGGGTCGAGCTGCGTGATATGCAGGCAGTAGGCGACGATGGAGCCTGCGCCGGAGCCGCGGCCCGGGCCGACGACGATATTCTGGCTGCGGGCGTAGTTGATGAAGTCCCAGACGATCAGGAAGTAGTCGATGTAGCCCATCTTCGCGATGACGCCGATCTCGTATTCGAGCCGCTCGCGCGCCTCCTGCGTCACGGGCTGATAGCGCTCGGCGAGGCCCTGCTCGCAAAGACGCCGCAGCATCTGCTCGCTCGTCTCGCCCGGCGGCGTCGGGAAGCGGGGCAGCTTCGTCTCGCCGAAGACGAAGCCGACATCACAGCGCCTGGCGATTTCCTCCGTGCGCGCGATGGCCTCGGGCCACTGCGGGAAGAGCGAAAGCATTTCCTGCTCGCTCTTGACGTAGAGCTCCTCGCTCTCCATGCGCATGCGGTTGGCGTCGTCGAGCGTCTTGCCCGTCTGGATGCACATGAGCACCTCCTGCGCGTGCGCGTCCTCGCGGCGCAGGTAGTGGCAGTCGTTGGTCGCCAGCAGGGGAATGCCGGTTTCCTCGCTCACGCGAACGAGCAGGGGAAGGACGCGGCGCTCGTCCTCCAGGCCGTGATTCATGATCTCGATGAAGTAGTTGCCCTTGCCAAAGAGCGCTTCCATCTCGCGCGCATGGGCGCAGGCGCTTTCAAAGTTGCCGTCGAGCAGCAGGCGGTCGAGCTTGCCCGAGAGGCAGGCGCTGGAGGCGATCAGACCCTTGGCGTGCGCCTTGAGGCAGGCCATATCCACGCGCGGGCGGTAGTAAAAGCCGCGCGTCCAGCTCTCGCTGACCAGATGCATGAGATTCTGATAGCCCTCCTGCGTTTCGCATAGCAGGATGAGGTGATTCGTCGCGCGCATGCCGCTTGAGGCACTGCGGTCGTCCATGTTTTCACAGGTATAGATCTCGCAGCCGATGACGGGATGGATGCCGCGCTTTTTTGCCTCGATGTAAAAATCGACAACGCCGTACATCGCGCCGTGGTCGGTGATGGCGCAGGCGTCCATGCCCAGCTCCTTCACGCGGTCTAGCAGCGGGCCGATGCGGTTGGCGCCGTCGAGCAGGCTGTATTCGGTGTGCAGATGAAGATGCGCGAAAGCCATGTTGTTTTCTCCTCTTTCCGGGCGAAACGCCCCGATGACCGGCTAGTCGGTGAAGGAAATCGTCGCGAGGATGGGCAGCGCGTCGCCGGGCTCCATCCGCGTTTCAAAGGTGATCTGATGGGCGCTGTCCCAGGTTTCATAGGTGTCCCAGGTCTGCGTCTCGCCGTCCGCTTCGACGCGGACGCGGTAGCAGACAAAGCGCCGCCCGCCCAGCGTGCGCAGGCGCACGTCGTCCGCGCCAGCTTCCATGTAGTAGCGAACCAGCTCCTGCTCGCCGTAACCGGCGACGCTGTCGCCCGCCTCATTGTCATAGCAGAAGATGTAGAGCTCACGCTCGCCCTCGTAGGCGCAGCCGGCGAAGACGGCGCTGCCGCCCTCGGCGCGGTTGTTGCTCGTGTAGTCGTTGAGGCTGAAGCCGTCCGGTACGGTGAGCGTAAAGCCGTAGGCCGAAAAATCAATCGTCTGTCCGCCGGAAATCGGCGTGATCGTGGCCTCCCGGCTGTCGATCCAGAAAAGAAGGAGCGCCGCCGCGCAGCCCAGCAAAAACGCGCCGATGATGCCGGCAGCGGCCTTGAAAACGCTTGATTTGTTCATTGCTCTCTCCCTGCGTCACGAAAAAATCCCCCACCTATTTTAAAGCCTGCGTGCCGCCCTGTCAACGCTTTCGCCGATTGCAAGCAATGCCCGGCTGTGATACAATACAGGTATCTGTGCGGCGCTGCGCCGCGGGAAAGGGGGAGGCCGCATGGCGTTTTGCGCGTTTGACGACGGCGCCGCGCTGTTTGATTCCACACCGGTGGAAAACATGTTCATCACCGAATACATGCTCCGCGCGCCGGGAAATTTTGTCAAGGTGTATCTCTACGGGCTGATGCTCTGCTACCACAGCGCCGCGCGCATGAGCCTCGCCTCGATGGGCAAGGACCTGGACATGCCCGAGGAGGAGGTTGAGCGCGCCTTCCGCTACTGGGAGCGCGAGGGCCTCGTGCGCCGCACGGGCGACAATCCCGTGCGCTACACCTATTATAACCTCAAGCAGATCACGCTTGCGCGGGCGGAAAATCCGGGTGAGAAGCTCTACAACCGGGAGTTTACCGACGAAATCCGCCGCAAGCTCGACGGACAGACGCTCTCCTCGGCCGATTACGAGGCGATCTTTGACTGGATCGACGTGCTCGAGCTGCCGGAGGAGGTCGTGCTCATGCTGCTGGAGAACGAGCGGCAGAAGAGCCGAACGGGCCGCGTCTCCATCGCCATCGCCAGCCGGACGGCGCGCGAATGGGCGCAGAGCGGCGTGCGCACGGTCGAGGACGCGGAGAAGATGCTGATTCTCGATTCCGCGCGGGAGAAGGAGCTGCGCAGGCTCCTCGCCCGCCTGGGCCAGCGCCACGCGCCCAGCGAGGACGAGAAGGAAATGTACAAGAAATGGGTCGACGAGTGGGGCTTTACGGCCGAGGCCGTGCAGGAGGCCTGCCGCGAGACGACGAAGGGCACGCCGACGATGGCATATCTCGATGGCATCCTGCTGCGCCAGCATCAGCTTGGGCGGCATGAGGCGCAGGCGCTCTCCGGCGGCATGGCCAGGGAGCACGCGGAGCGCGATTTTGCGCGCGACGTGCTCGCGGGCATGGGGCGCACGGGCGTCACGCCGACGCAGGAGGATCTGCAGCGCATCGACGGCTGGCGCGCGATGCGCTTTGGCGAGGATATGATTTTGCAGGCCGTGCGCGAGGTGCATGCCCGCAGTCAGGGCGGGAGCCTCGAGGATGTGGAGGCGAAGCTGACTGCCTGGCGCGAGCAGGGCTTTACGACGGCTGGGCAGGTGCAGGCGGCGCGCATGCGCATCCGCGCGCTCAACGAGCAGCTTCGCGGCATTTACCGCGCGGCGGGGCTCGAAAAGCGCGCCAACCAGCCGGACCGCGACCTGATGACGCGCTGGCTGGGCGAGATGGGCATGAGCATGGAGCTCGTGCTGCTGGCGGCGGAATATGCGCGCGGCAGCGGCGCGCCGATGATGGTCGCGGACAAAATCCTCGGCGACTGGAAGCGCCAGGGCATTTCGACAGCGGCCGGGGCGCGCGAGGAGCACGAATCCCATGTGCGCGGCGGTGCGCGGACAGCGCCTGCCGAGCCCACGCAGGACAGGCTCTCCCGCTACACGCCGGAGGAGCGGCGCGCGACCTACAGCGCGGCCGTGGTCGACCTGGACGAGGAGGATGACGGATGATCAGTCGGGCGAACGTGACGCGCGAGGCGCTCTCCGAGCTGGAGACGCTGCGCGCGCAGAACATGCGCGAGGAGAAGGCGCGCCGCGAGGAGGCTGCCGGGAAAAGCCCCGTGATCGCCGCGCTGCTTGAGCGGCGCCAGAGCCTGCTCTTTTCCGGCATGAAGCGCGCGTTTGCCAGCCCGGGAAAGGCGCAGGATATCTCGCAGTCCATGCGCGAGGAGATGGACAGGATCAATGCGCAGCTGCGCGCGGCGCTCGCCGCCTGCGGCCTGCCGGAGGACTATCTCCAGCCGATCTGCCGCTGCCCGCTGTGCCGGGATACTGGCTATGTCGGCGAGCCCATCCATGAGCCCTGCGCGTGCTTGAGGCGCGCTGTGATGAGCAAACTTTATCAAAACGAGGGCTTGCAGATTCTCGAGCGGGAGAACTTTGCGTCCTTTGACGAGAGCATCTTCCCGGACGAGCCCATCGAGGGGCGAAAAAACACGCAGCGCGGCTATATCCGCAGGATTCGCGAGATCTGCGAGGGCTACGCGGATGCGTTCGCGCCGGGCGCGGGCGACGGGCTGCTGCTGTGCGGCCGCTCGGGCCTGGGCAAGACGTTTCTGATGAACTGCGTCGCTCAGCGCGTGCTCGAGCGCGGGTATTCGGTCGTCGTCATTTCCGCATTCAAGCTGCTCGACGTCATGCGCCGCTATCAGTTCGGCGAGGCGCAGGAGGGGCAGGCGGAGGATATTCTGACCTGCGACCTGCTGTGCATCGACGATTTGGGCAGCGAGCCGATGATGAAAAACCTGACCGTCAGCTCGCTCTACCACGTGATCAACGAGCGGCGCAGCGAAAACCGCGCCATCGTCGTGACGACGAACTGCACCAGCGACGACCTCTACGAGAAATACGACGATCGCGTGGCGGCGAGGCTGACCGATCCCAGCCGGATGAAGGTGCTGCCGTTCGTCGGCGTCGACGTGCGGCGCTTCGCCGCGCGCAGGGGCGTATGATCTATCTGGAGCGCTTCACCTTCCCGGACGACGAGAGGGAGTTTGACTACATCCTCGGGGTCAAGCGCAAGTGCTATACGTCGTTTTACCCGTTCAAGGTGCTCTCCGCGCGCGGGCTTAAGCGGCTCGACTTTGAGTCGGTGACGATCCTCTACGGCGGCAACGGCAGCGGCAAATCGACCGCGCTGCATGTCATCGCCAAGAAAGCCGGGCTCACGCCCGGCGCGCCGTTTAACCGGACGAGCTTTTTTGACGATTACGTCGATCTATGCGGCATGAAGGCGCGCCCCCTTCCCGCCGGGAGCCGCATCATCACCAGCGACGACGTCTTTGACGGCATGCTCACGGTTCGCGAGGTCAACGACGGCATCGACCGCAAACGCGAGGATGTGTTTGAGGAATACATGGAGGCGAAGTTCGGGCATGTGCGCCTCGAGTCGATGGACGATTATGCGAAGCTCAGGCGGCAGAACCAGGCACGGCGGCAGACGCAGTCCCGCTATGTCCGCGAGGAGCTGGGCATGAACGTGCGCACCTACTCCAACGGGGAGAATGCCTTCCATTACTTTACCAATGAAATTGGCGAGGACGCGCTCTATCTGCTCGACGAGCCGGAAAACAGCCTCTCGCCTGAGCGGCAGCAGGAGCTGGCGCAGTTCATTGAGGACGGCGCGCGTTTCATGGGCTGTCAGTTCGTGATCGCGACGCATTCGCCCTTTGTGCTCGCCATTCGCGGCGCAAAAATCTACGATCTTGACGCTGACCCGGTCGATGTGAAGAAATGGACGGAGCTGCCCAACGTCCGGGCCTATTATGATTTCTTTGCGAACCATCGGGCGGCTTTTGAGGAAAGGCGCGATTGAGAGAACCCAAGCGGACCGTCTTCCCTTCTTACGGGAGGGCGGCCGCTTTTGCATAAAAACGGGGCTAGTCAGGCCGGGAGCTTTACGGTATAATAAATACTGTATGGGTATGTCAAAAACATCCTTCAGGTGGGGCTATGCTGTTTAATTCATTTTCGTTTCTCATCTTTTTTCCGATCGTCACGCTGATCTACTTCCTGCTCCCGCGCAGGACGCGCTGGGTCTGGCTGCTGGTGACGAGCTATTTCTTCTATATGAACTGGAACGCGGAATACGCGCTCCTTTTGGCCGCGAGCACGGGGGTGACCTACGGCTGCGCGCTGCTCATCGACAGGGCGGCGGAGGTCAGCAAGCGCAGGCTCGTGCTCATCGCGGGCATCGTCTTCAACGTCGGTATGCTGGGGTATTTCAAATATACCGGCATGTTTGTCGACCTGATCAACCGCCTCTGCGCGCTCCTCGGCGTTTCGGCGCGGATTCCCCCGGTGGATATCCTGCTGCCGGTGGGCATCAGCTTCTACGTCTTTCAGGCGCTGGGCTACATGATCGACGTCTACAAAAAGCGCGTGAAGGTCGAGCGGAACCTGTTCAGGTATGCGCTGTTTGTGTCGTTCTTTCCGCAGCTCGTCGCAGGCCCGATCGAGCGCTCCGGCCGTCTGCTGCGCCAGATCGACACGCCGCACGACTTTGAGTGGAAGCGCGTGCGCGACGGATTGCTCATCATGATGCTCGGCTACTTTGAAAAGGTCGTCATTGCCGACCGCGCCTGCATGTATGTGGACGCCGTCTTCAACGGCTGGGCAAACGCCTCCGGCGCGCAGATCGCGCTGGCGACGGCGGTTTTCGCCGTGCAGGATCTGTGCGATTTCGGCGGATACAGCCATATCGCCATCGGCGCGGCGAAGGTGCTGGGCATCGAGCTGATGACGAACTTCCGCCAGCCGTATTTCGCGCATTCCGTTCAGAATTTCTGGGCGCGCTGGCATATCAGCCTGAGCACATGGTTCAGGGATTACATCTACTTCCCGCTGGGCGCGGGCCGCGGCTCCGCCTGGCGCAAGGCGTTCAACATCATGGTCGTCTACACGATCAGCGGCCTGTGGCACGGCGCGGCGCTCAAATTCGTGGCCTGGGGCATGCTTAACGGCGCGCTGCAGGTGGTCGAGGGGATGTTCCCCCCGCACCGGTCGAAGCACCCGAAGGCCTATCATCTGCTTTGCGTGCTGCGCACGGACCTTTTGATCCTCATCACGATGCTGATCTTCCGCGCCGGGTCGCTCTTGACGGCGGTGCGCATGCTGATCAAGATCCCGGCAGGCTTTGCGCTGCCGGCCATGGCGACGGGCTTTTCGGGCATGCAGGCGCTCTGCCTGGGCGTCTGCATCGCCGTGCTCTTTGCCATCGAGCTGATCCACGAGAAGCGGCTCTCGCTGACCGAGCTGACCGACCGTCTGCCCACCGTGGCGCGCGGGACGCTCTACCTGCTGGCGCTGATGGCGATCATCATCTTCGGCGTCTGGGGGCCGGGATACAGCGCGCAGGCGTTTATCTACTTCCAGTTCTGACCGGCGGAGAACCTTTCATAGGCGGTGAACAGTTTGAAAAAAATCGCATGCGCGGCGGTCTTCGTCGCGGCGCTGTGCGCGTGTCTGCTGCTGGCGGATCATCTGACCCGGCGGGATGACAGCGAGCGCAAATACGGCCCCTTCTTTGAGGAGAAAAACGACATCGACGTCTTCTTCATGGGGACGAGCCATGTGCTGGACGGCGTCTCGCCGATGGAGCTGTGGCGGGACTACGGCGTGACCTCCTACAACATGGGCAACTCCTCCGAGTGCCTGGGCATGACCGAATGGGTGCTGCGCCTGGCGATGCAGGCGCACAAGCCGAAGGTCGTGATGATCGACGTCTATTATGTCGACCGGCCGCTCGACGAGGCCTGGGCGTATGCCTACCGGCATCTGTTCCTGGACGCGGTGCCGCTCTCGCGCATGAAGCTCGAGGCCGTGCGCGCGACGCTGCCCCGGGATCAATGGCTCGAGTTTTTGATGCCGTTCTCGCTCTACCATGGCCGATGGGAGGAGCTGCTTGGCGGCACGGCGGAGCGCAACGTCGACTGCGAGCCCTACATGATGGGCGGCGAGCTGCGCATCGGCCACGCGGAGGTCATCAACCCCTACACCCGCACGACGGAGATGGACATGAGCGAGCAGCCCGGCCACGAGGCGCTGCGGCGCATCGTGCAGCTTTGCAGGGAGAACGACATCGAGCCGGTCTTCATCGCGATTCCCGTGCCGGTCACAAAGGCGGAGCAGATGCGCGTCAACGGCGTCGCGCCGCTGGCGCAGGAGCTGGGCGTGCCGTTCCTCAACCTGTTTGACGTCGAGGGGCTGGTCGATTTTGAGGCGGACTGCTACGACTATCTCGGCCACATGAATCCGGACGGCGCGACCAAGCTGACGGCCTATCTGGGGCAGTGGCTGGCGGAGCACTGCGACCTTGAGGACAGGCGGGACGATCCGGCCTACGCGGCCTGGGACGAGCGGCTCGTGCTCTACGAGGCCGACCGCGAGGCGCGCTGGGGCGGGCAGACCCGGCTCAAGTGACCCTTGACAAATCGCCCGCCTTTGATAGAATGATAGAGGAAACGATAACCTGTGAAGGCCCGCCTTGCGCGGGAGAAGGAGAAAAGCCATGAGCTTTGAGGATTTGAAGGAGATCATTACCGCGGCGCTGCCCAACTGCAACGCGGATCAGGTTGTGCCGGAGGCGATGCTGGTGCCGGAGGTCTGCGCGGACAGCCTCGATACCGTGGAGCTGAGCATGGCGCTGGAGGAGAAGCTGGGCCTGAACGTGCCGGACGATCTGCTGGCGACGTTTGCGACGGTCGGCGACCTGTACGCCTACCTGAAGAAGCAGAACGCATAACGGCATGCCGGAAAGGGAAAAGCTGGCGCCGCTTGGCGGCTGGGCAAGGCTGAACCTCGTTTTTGACGAGGGGACGGCACGCGCGCTCGCCATGCAGGCGCATGGGGAGGATCCGCTGGGCTTTCCGGGCTACGCGGACAAGCTCGCGGCGCAGCGGGCAAAGACGGGCCTTGACGAGGCTGCCGTCGCGGCGGAGGGCCGCATCGGGGGCGAGCGGGCGGTCGTCTGCGCGCTGGACAGCCGCTTCATGATGGGCAGTATGGGCACGGGCGTCGGCGAGCGCGTGACGCGCGCGGTCGAGCACGCCGGGGCGCATCGCCTGCCGCTGATCATCTTCAGCGCCAGCGGCGGCGCGCGCATGCAGGAGGGCGTGTTCAGCCTGCTGCAGATGGCGAAGACGAGCGCGGCCATCGCGCGCTTTCAGGAGGCTGGCGGGCTGTTCATCAGCGTGCTGACGCATCCGACGACGGGCGGCGTGACGGCGAGCTTTGCGAGCCTGGGCGATATCACGCTGGCCGAGCCGGGCGCGCTGATTGGCTTTGCCGGGCCGCGCGTCATCGAGCAGACGATCGGCGAGCGCCTGCCGGAGGGCTTTCAGCGCAGCGAGTTTCAGCTCGCGCACGGCTTTGTCGACCAGATTGTGCCCCGGGAGCGGATGCGAGAGACGCTTGCGCTGCTCCTGCGTCTGCACAGAAAGGCGGAGGAGGGCGCATGATTCGCGACGTTTTGCAGGAGCTGGAGGCCGTTGAGGCGGCCCTGCCGTCCTCCGGGGAGGACAGGGCGGCGCTTGAGCGCCGCAGGGACGCGCTGCTTTCGCGCCTGACTGCGCTGACGCCGGAGGACACGGTCTATCTGGCGCGCCACCCGCACAGGCCGAGAATCGACGACCTGATCCGCGCGCTGATGACGGATTTCTTTGAGCAGCGCGGCGACCGCTATGCGGGCGAGGATCCCGGCGTGCTGGGCGGCATTGCGCGCTTTCACGGCCGGCCCGTGACGGTCATCGGCACGAGGAAGGGCCACAGCCTCGAGGAGAACATGGCCTACCACTTCGGCATGCCGGAGCCGGAGGGCTACCGCAAGGCGCTGAGGCTGATGAAGCAGGCGGAAAAATTTGGGCGGCCCGTGCTGACCTTCATCGATACGCCGGGCGCGTACCCGGGCATGGAGGCCGAGGCGCGCGGTCAGGGCGAGGCCATCGCGCAGAATCTGGCGCAGATGAGCCAACTGACGGTGCCGGTCATCAGCGTGATCACCGGCGAGGGAAGCAGCGGCGGCGCGCTCGCGCTGGGCGTGGCCGACAGCATGCTGATGCTGGAGCACGCGTTCTTCTCGGTCGTCAGCCCGGAGGGGTTTGCGAGCATCCTCTGGAAGGACGCCGGGCGCAAGGCGGAGGCCTGCGGCGTCATGCAGCTGACGGCGGCGGACATGCTCCGCTTTGGCGTGATCGACGGCATTGTGCCGGAGCCGGCCGGCGGTGCGCAGCGCGACCCGGCGGCGCTTTACGCGGCGCTGGATGAGGCGCTCGCGGCGCGGCTTGACGCGCTCTGCGCGCTCAGCGCGCAGGAGCTGACCACGCGAAGATACGAAAAATACCGCCGTGTCTGACGCGGCGAGAACGGACGCATGCACGCCATGCGGGATAAGGACACTATGAACGGAATCAGGCTGATTGCAACGGGCCGCGCCGTGCCCGGCAGGGTGGTCACAAACGACGACCTGCGCGAATACGTCGACACGAGCGACGAATGGATTTCCAGCAGAACCGGCATCCACCAGCGCTATTTTTGCGCTGAGGGCGAGAGCGTGACGACGCTGGCCGTCGAGGCGGCCACAAAGGCGCTCTCGCACGGGGGTATCGCGCCGGAGGAGATCGGCTGCGTGGTCTGCGCGACCTCCTCCCAGGAGTATATGATGCCCAGCCTCGCCTGCACGGTGCATCATGCGCTCGGCCTTGCGCAGGACATTCCTGTGCTGGACGTCGGCGCGGCCTGCGCGGGCTTCCTCTACGCGATGGAAACGGCGCGCGGTCTGCTGCTGGGCGGCGTGGGGCGCTATGCCCTGGTCGTGGGCAGCGAGCAGATGAGCAGGCTGCTGGATATGAGCGACCGCTCGACCTGCGTGCTCTTTGGCGACGGCGCGGGCGCGGCGATTATTGCGCTTGACAAGGATGCGGAGTACGAGGCCGTCTTCGGCACGCGCGGCGACATGGCGCTGCGCGCCGGCGGCACGACGCATACGCCGATGACGATGGACGGGCAGGCGGTCTTCCGCTTTGCCGTCTCGACGATTCCCCAGTGTGTGCAGAAGCTGCTTGAAAAGGGCGGCGTCACGATGGAGGATGTCGATTGGGTGGTCTGCCATCAGGCGAACGAGCGGATTCTCGATGCGAGCGTGCGCAGGCTCGGCTGCCCGGCGGAGAAATTCTACAAAAACCTCGACCGTTACGCCAATACGAGCGCCGCGAGCATTCCGCTGGCGCTCGACGAGATGAATGAGGCCGGGCTGCTCAAGCAGGGCCAGCGCGTGATTCTCGTGGGCTTTGGCGGCGGGCTGACCTGGGCCGGACTGATGCTTACCATCTGACGGCGGCGCGCGCAGGCGCAGGAAGGATCATGCGATGAAACTGGCATTTCTCTATGCCGGGCAGGGCAGTCAGCGCGCGGGCATGGGCCGCGACCTGTACGAGGCCTTCCCGGCGTTCCGGGCGGCGTTTGACGCTGCGAGCCTCGACTTCGACCTGCACAGGGTCTGCTTTGAGGACCCGGACGGCCTGCTGGGGCAGACGCAGTATACCCAGCCCTGCATGGTCGCCTTTGCAGCGGGCGTGACGGCTGTGCTCTTTGAGGCCGGCATCGTGCCGGAATACGCGGCGGGGTTGAGCCTGGGCGAATACAGCGCGCTGCAGGCGGCAGGTGTCTTCACGGCGAAGGCGGCCGTCGAGCTGGCGGCCTATCGCGGCGCGGCGATGGCGAAGGCGAGCGAGGGGCGAGCAAGCGGCATGACCGCCGTGCTGATGCTCGGGCGCGAGGCGCTGGCGGCCTGCTGCGAGGAGGCGTCGTCGGAGGGCGTCGTGCAGATTTGCAATTACAACTGCCCGGGGCAGATCGTCATCGGCGGCGACGCCGCGGCGGTCGCGCGCGCGGGCGAGCTGGCGAAGGCGGCGGGCGCGAGGCGGCTGCTGCCGCTGCGCGTGAGCGGCCCATTCCATACGCCGCTGATGCAGCCGGCCTCCGACGCGCTTCGGGCGCGCTTTGAGGACGAGCCGTTCGGCGAGATGCGCTTCCCGGTGCTCTTCAACTGCCTGGGCGACGTGAAGGACGAACAAACGAGCGTCGCGGAGCTGCTCATCCGGCAGGTCGTCTCTCCCGTGCACATGGAGGACACCATCCGCCGTCTGGCGGAGCTGGGCGTCGATACGATCGTGGAGATCGGGCCCGGCCGCGCGCTGTCCGGCTTTGTCAAGAAGACCGTGGGCGACGCGATCACCTGCCTGCCGGCCGAGGATGTGCCGACGCTGACGGCGGCGCTTGACGCGCTTGGCGCCAAGGCCGCTCTGTGACGGAGGGCTGCCGATGAAGTTCAGCAAGATGCACGGGCTTGGCAACGACTACATTTATGTCAACGGCTTTGAGGAGCATCCGAAGGATCTTCCGGCGCTGGCCCGGGCCTTGAGCGACCGCCATTTCGGCGTCGGCGCGGACGGCCTGGTCGTCATCGCGCCCAGCGACATCGCCGATTTCAGGATGATCATGTTCAACGCGGACGGCTCGCAGGGCGCGATGTGCGGCAACGCGGCGCGCTGCATTGGCAAATACGTCTACGACCGCGGCATGACGCGCAAGACTGCCGTGACGCTGGAGACGCTTTCGGGCATCAAAACGCTTCTGCTGAATGTGCAGGGCGGCGAGGTTGTCTCGGTGCGCGTGGATATGGGCGAGCCCGTGCTCGACTGCGCGCGCGTGCCCTGCCTGCTGGGCAGCGGCGTCGTGCGCCGGGCGCCGATTGAGGCGCTGGGGCGGACGTTTGAGATCACGCCGGTTTCGACGGGCAATCCTCACGGCGTCATCCTTCTTGAGGAGCCGGTGGAGGACTTCGATCTGCGGCGCTACGGCCCCGCGCTCGAATGCCATCCGGCCTTCCCGCAAAAAGCGAATATCGAATTTGTCAATGTGCTCTCGAGAGACCGCCTGCGGATGCGGGTGTGGGAGCGCGGCAGCGGCGTCACGCTGGCCTGCGGAACGGGCTCCTGCGCGGCGCTCGTGGCGGCAAGCCTGTGCGGCCTGGCGGACAGGCGCGCGCATGTCGTGCTCGACGGGGGCGAGCTTGTGGACGAATGGGACGAGGCGACGGGCCATCTCTTCATGACCGGCCCCGCGACCCATGTATTTGACGGCGAGGTCGACGAACACAGGTGAGCGGAAAGCGAGGAGAGCGGATGACGCTGCTGACAGAGGCGATTGCCTTCGCTGCGAAGGCGCACGACGGCATGACGCGCAGAGGTTCGAAAATTCCTTACATCGTTCATCCGATGGAGGCGGTTGCGATTGCCGCATCCATCACAGACGATGAGGCGGTGCTCGCCGCCGCCGCGCTGCACGACGTGATCGAGGACTGCGGCGTGAGCGAGGAGACGCTCAGGGAGCGTTTTGGCGCAAAGGTGGCCAGGCTGGTCGCCTGCGAGAGCCAGACGAACTGGGGGGATCCCTGCCGCAGCTGGGACGCGCGCAAGCACGAGGCCATCCGCAAGATTGCCCACGGCTGCCGGGAGGCGAAGATCGTCGCGCTCTCCGACAAGCTGAGCAACATGCGCGCCATCCACCGCGACTATCTGCTCGACGGCGAGTCGCTCTTCTTCCGCTTCCATCAGCAGGACAAGCGCCGCCATGCCTGGTATTATCGCAGCTGCACGGAGCTGCTGGCCGATGAACTCTCGGATACGGACGCATGGCGCGAGCTTGCAGTGCTGGTGGACAGGGTCTTTGGCCGGATGGACTGCGAGCAGGAGGATAAGGAGGAGGATGTCTGTGCGGGTTGACTGGATCGACGGGCATCTCATGCAAAAGCCCGGCGTGACGCGCGACTTCAAGGCCGAATGGAACTGGACGCGCTACATGGTCGGCGGCAAGCTCTTCTGCGCGCTCTGCTACGGGGATGACGGACGCCTTGCCTATATTACGATGAAGCTCGAGCCGCTGCGGGGCGAGTTTCTGCGCGGGCAGTTTGAGGACGTGATCCCCGGCTATTACATGAACAAGCTGCACTGGAATTCCGTGCGCGCACAGGGCGCTCTGCCCGAGGACATCCTTGAGGATATGCTCGATGAATCCTATGCGCTGGTGTTGGGCGCGCTGCCCAAGCGTGTGCGCGCAGAGCTCGGCCTTGCCTGAGCGGCGTTCGCGCGCGGGACATTGCGCGCCTTACGAAGGACAAAAGCCTCAAAAAGCCTCAAAAAATCGGAAACTGCTTGACAGAGGCTGCTGAATCCTGTATCATAACTGATCGGGTTTGTATACGGTAGACTTGCGGCAAACGCCGCTTTCTCTTTGCGAAAGGGGTTGAACCTCATGGTACGAACAATCGTCGGCGCCAACTGGGGCGATGAAGGCAAGGGTAAGATCACCGACATGCTTGCGGCGCAGTCCGACATCGTCGTCCGTTTCCAGGGCGGCGCGAACGCCGGGCACACCATCATTAACGATTACGGCCGCTTTGCGCTGCATCTGCTGCCCAGCGGCGTGTGCTGCCCGAACGTCGTCAACGTCATCGGCCCGGGCGTGGCGCTGGATATCGAGGCCTTCCTGCGTGAGCTGGAGGAGGTCGTCTCCCAGGGCGTGCCGCGGCCGAAGATCCTCGTCTCCGAGCGTGCGCAGGTGCTCATGCCCTATCATATCGCGTTTGACTGCTATGAGGAGGAGCGCCTGGGGAAGAATTCCTTCGGCTCCACCAAGTCCGGCATCGCGCCGTTCTACGGCGACAAATACCAGAAGATCGGCCTGCAGCTGTGCCAGCTCTACTATCCGGACGTGCTGCGCGAGAAGCTCGCGCACGCGCTGGACATCAAGAATGCGCTGCTGGAGCACCTCTATCACAAGCCGCCGATCGATCTGGAGGAAATGATCGCGAAGATGACCGACCTGGCCGAGAAAATCCGCCCCTATGTCGCGGATACCGACGCCTACATGATGCAGGCCGTCAAGGAGGGCAAGAACATCCTGCTCGAGGGTCAGCTCGGCACGCTGCGCGACCCCGATCACGGCATCTACCCGATGGTAACCTCCTCCTCGCCGCTGGCGGGCTACGCGCCGGTGGGCGCGGGCGTCCCGGTGTGGTCCATCAAGGAAATCATCGCAGTGACGAAGGCCTATTCCTCCTGTGTGGGCGCGGGCCCGTTCACCACGGAGATCGAGGGCGATGAGGCTGAGGCGCTGCGCAAGCGCGGCGGCGACCGCGGCGAATACGGCGCGAAAACGGGCCGCCCGCGGCGCGTCGGCTGGTTTGACTGCGTCGCGACGCGCTATGGCTGCCAGATGCAGGGCGCGACCGAGGTGGCGTTGACGAACATGGACGTGCTGGGGTATCTCGATGAGATTCCCGTCTGCGTGGCGTATGATTGCGACGGCGAGCGCGTGGAGCGCTTCCCGGTGACCCCGAAGCTGGAGCGCTGCAAGCCGGTGTATGTCACGCTGCCGGGCTGGAAGTGCGACACCCGCGGCATCAAGCGCTTTGAGGATATGCCCGAGAACGCGCGCCGCTACGTCGAGTTCCTCGAGAAGCAGATCGGCTGCCCGATCAAGATGGTCTCCAACGGCCCGCGCCGCGAGGAAATGATGTTCAGATAAGGCACGGCGCATCTTCGGCAGAATCAGCGAAGCAGACAGAAGGAGGGAAGCAGCATGGCCGGACAGGGGATGATCACCTTTGCGCTGGGCGTGCTGTTTCCCGTTTTCCCGTCCTTTTCGCATCCTGGCCGCCTTTTGGCGGCTTTCTTTTTGCAGGGCCGAGGTTATGCTTGACGCCGCTCCGTTGTTGATGTATAATATGCGTCGATATGCGGTTAATATTCATGGAATATACAATAAGGAGAGAGCCCATGGCAACTTTGATTCTGGAGGACGGCTCCCGCTATGAGGGAACGCTGTTTGGGCATAAAGCGCCTGTGACGGGCGAGGTGGTCTTCACGACCGGCATGACCGGCTATCAGGAGACGCTGACCGACCCGTCCTACTGCGGGCAGATCGTCTGCATGACCTATCCGCTGATCGGCAACGTCGGCATCAACGATCTGGACAACGAGAGCGCGCGTGTGCGCATGCGCGGCTTTATCGTCTCCGAGCTGTGCGACGTGCCCAGCAACTGGCAGACGAGGAAGACGCTCGACCAGTATCTAGACGAGCAGGGCGTCACGGGTCTGTGCGGCGTGGATACCCGCGCGCTGACCAAGCATGTGCGCGTGTTCGGCACGCTGCGTGGGCGCATCGTTGAGGGCGAGCCAACGCCGGAGGATCTCGCGCTGGCGCGGCGCTTTGAGATGCACGACCAGGTGAAGCAATGCACCTGCGAGGCGCCCTACGAGGTGAAGGGCGACGGGGAGCTGACCATTGCGGTCATGGATTTCGGCCTCAAGCAGGGCATTCTGCGCTCGCTGAACAGGAGGGGATGTACGCTGCGCGTCTATCCCGCGGACACGCCTGCCAAGGCGGTGCTCGACGGCGGCTGCGACGGCGTGATGCTGACCAACGGCCCCGGCGACCCGCAGGACAATCCGCAGGCGATTGCGGCCATCCGCGAGCTGATGGACGCAAAGCCCGTCTTCGGCATCTGCCTCGGGCATCAGCTCATGGCGCTGGCGATGGGCGGCAGGACGGTCAAGATGAAATACGGCCATCACGGCGCGAACCATCCGGTCAAGGATCTCGCGCGCGGCACCTGCGCCGTCACCCCGCAGAACCACAACTACATGGTCGACCCGGAGCATCTGCCCGCGGGCGCGGTTGTCAGCCACGTCAACTGGAACGACCAGACGGTCGAGGGTGTCCGCTATACGGACAGAAACGCCTTCTCCGTGCAGTTCCATCCGGAGGCCTGCGGCGGTCCGCGCGAGACGAGCTATCTCTTTGACGACTTTTTGAACATGGTGCGTGCGGCGAAGCAGACGGGAGGCGAGCGCAATGCCTAAGAAGGAATCCATCAAGAAGGTGCTCGTGATCGGCTCCGGCCCGATCGTCATCGGTCAGGCGGCGGAGTTCGACTATGCCGGGACGCAGGCCTGTCGTGTCCTCAAGGAGGAGGGCGTCGAGGTCGTGCTGGTCAACTCGAATCCGGCGACGATCATGACCGACACCGACATCGCCGACAAGGTCTATCTGGAGCCGCTGACGGCGGCGTCGCTCGAAAAGGTCATCGCCCGCGAGCGGCCGGACAGCCTGCTCGCCTCGCTGGGCGGACAGACGGGCCTCAACCTGGCGATGGAGCTCGACGAAAAGGGCATCCTGGCCAAATACGGCGTCGAGCTGCTGGGCACGAAGATCGACTCGATCCGCCGCGCGGAGGATCGCGAGGACTTCAAGAACATGATGCTCTCCATCGGCGAGCCCTGCATCGACTCCGTGATCGTCCACGACGTGCAATCCTCGGTCGACTTTGCGAACCAGTACGGCTACCCCGTGATCGTCCGCCCGGCATATACCCTGGGCGGCACGGGCGGCGGCATCGCGGAAAACGAGAAGCAGCTGCGCGAGATCTGCGCGGACGGCCTGCGCTCCTCGCGCGTGCATGAAAACCTGATCGAGCGCAGCGTCGCCGGCTGGAAGGAGATCGAATACGAGGTCATCCGCGACGGCGCGGGCAACTGCATCACCGTCTGCAACATGGAGAACTTCGACCCGGTCGGCGTGCACACCGGCGACTCCATCGTCGTCGCGCCGAGCCAGACGCTGCGCGACCCGGAGCACCAGATGCTGCGCAGCGCGTCGCTGAACATCATCTCCGCGCTGGGCATTGAGGGCGGCTGCAACGTGCAGTACGCGCTCTCGCCGGACAGCATGCAGTATTACGTCATCGAGGTCAATCCGCGCGTATCGCGTTCCTCGGCGCTGGCCTCCAAGGCGACAGGCTACCCGATCGCCAAGGTCACGACGCGCATCGCGCTGGGCTATACGCTCGATGAGATCATCAACGGCGTGACCGGCGAGACCTATGCCTGCGCAGAGCCGACGCTTGACTACGTCGTGCTCAAGTTCCCGCGCTGGCCGTTTGACAAGTTCGTCTACGCGGACAAGCACATCGGCACCAAGATGAAGGCGACCGGCGAGATCATGTCCATCGGCACGAACTTCGAGAGCGCGATGCTCAAGGCCGTGCGCTCGCTGGAGATGGGCATGGACAGCCTCGTCGTGCCTTCGCTTGAGGCGCTTGACGACGCGGAGATCGAGCGCCGCCTGCACGAGATCAACACGGAGCGCTCCTTCGTCGTCGCGGAGGCGCTGCGCCGCGGCGTTTCGATGGAGCATATCCACGACATCACCAAGATCGACATCTGGTTCCTCAAGAAGGTTCAAAACATCGTCCGCATGGAGCAGGCGATCCGCGCGCTGAGCGGCAGGGAGGAGCTGACGCATGACCTGCTGCTGGCGGCCAAGAAGATGGGCATGGCGGACAAGGCCATCGCCCGCTTCACCGGCTGCGCGGAGGAGGACATCCGCGCGCTGCGCAAGGAGATGAACGTGCTGCCCGCCTTCCGCATGGTCGATACCTGCGGCGGCGAGTTTGAGGCGATCAGCCCGTATTTCTACAGCGCCTACGGCGTGGCGAGCGAGGCCAAAAACAGCGGAAGAAAGACCGTCGTCGTCCTCGGCTCCGGCCCGATCCGCATCGGCCAGGGCATCGAGTTCGACTATTGCTCGGTCCACTGCGTCTGGGCGCTCAAGCGCGCAGGCTTTGACACCGTCATCATCAACAACAACCCGGAGACGGTTTCCACCGACTTTGATACCTCCGACAGGCTCTACTTTGAGCCGCTGACGCCGGAGGACGTCTGGAACGTGCTGGAAATCGAGCAGCCGGTCGGCGTTGTCTGCCAGTTCGGCGGACAGACCGCCATCAAGCTGGCCAAGGCCGTCCGCCAGGCGGGCTACAGCATCCTGGGCACCGACCTGTACGACATCGACGCCGCGGAGGACCGCGAGCTGTTCAACGAGCTGCTCACGAAGCTGGGCATCCCGCAGCCCAAGGGCACGACGGTCTTTACCGCTGACGAGGCGGCGAAGGCGGCTGCAGAGCTGGGGTATCCGGTGCTCGTGCGCCCGAGCTATGTGCTTGGCGGCCAGGGCATGGAGATCGCCTACGACGAGAAGCACATCCGCGAGTACATGTCCATCATCAACATGAACGTGCAGGAGCACCCGATCCTCGTGGACAAGTATCTGCTGGGCAGGGAGATCGAGGTCGACGCCATCTGCGACGGGCAGGACGTGCTGATTCCGGGCATCATGGAGCACGTCGAGCGCGCAGGCATTCACTCCGGCGACTCCATCTCCGTCTATCCGCCGCAGCACCTGGCCCCGCGCATCCAGCGCATGGTGACGGATTACACGATCAACATCGCGCGCAGCCTGCATGTGCACGGCCTGGTCAACATCCAGTTCATCGAGTATGCTGGCGACCTGTACATCATCGAGGTCAACCCGCGCTCCTCGCGCACGGTGCCCTACATTTCGAAGGTCACGGGCATCCCGATCGTCGAGCTGGGCGTGCGCGCGTCGCTGGGCGAGAAGGTGCCGGCGATGGGCTTTGGCACGGGGCTGTATCCGCCCGCGCCGACGGTCGCGGTCAAGATGCCTGTCTTCTCGTTTGAAAAGCTGCCGGAGGTCGAGGTCTCCCTCGGACCGGAGATGAAATCCACCGGCGAGGCGCTCGGCCTGGGCGAGACGGCGGAGGAGGCCTACCTGAAGGGCTTTGCCTCCACGAAGATGGCGATTCCGCATCCCGAGGAGGGCGGCGTGCTCTTCTCCATCGCCGACCACGACAAGCGGGAGGCGCTCGAGCTGGCAGAGACGTTTGCCGCGCTGGGCTTTGAAATCTACGCTACGACCGGCACGGCGCACATGCTCAACCATAACTACGTCGGCGCGCAGAGCGTGCCGCGCCCGGGCGAGGATACCGACGCGCTGGCCAGACTCTTTGATTCGGGCAAGATTCGCCTGATCATCACGACGCCGACGCATGGACGCGATCCGCAGCGCGCGGGCTTCCGCCTGCGCCGCATGGCGGTCGAATACGGCATCGCCTGCATCACCAGCATCGATACGGCGAAGCTGCTGATGAAGTGCGTGAAGCTGGGCAAACAGGAGGCGGACGTGCTGCCGCTGGGCCTGCATGACCTGATTTTGTAAGCATTTAGCTCAGAATGGCTTTCGCGCGCGCGAAGCGAAGATGTGTCAAGGGGCGAAGTCCCTTGCGGGGTCTGGGGCGGCGCCCCGGGCAGGTTTGGGCGGCAGCCCAAAATTCCAACAGAGAGCGTAGTCTCAGAGCAGGCTGCAAAGCAGCCTACGATTGAGACGGGTTCGATCCGCATGGCGGGAATTTGACGGAAAACCAAAAGAGACAACAGACTCCGGGCTTGTCAGGAAGACCCGGAGTCTGTCGTTTTCTCAAAGAACATGCTTCAAAGAGACCTCATTCCTCCGCATCTCCGCCCCAGGCGACTGCCTCAAAGCTGTTGGCCTCCCGCTGGAGCGCGTCGAGGAACTGATGCACATGCCAGCCGTCCGTCGCGGCGTGGTGGCAGGTGATGGAGAGCGGCAGCAGCGTGCGCCCGTCCCGCTCGATGAACCGTCCGGCCTCTACGGAGGGGAGAAAGTACGGTGTGACGCCGTAGCTGTGCACGGAGAAGTGCTCAAAGCTCACCCACGGCAGGCAGGAGACGGTGTAGGCGTTCTCCGGCGGCGGGGTCTGTGGCTGGGAAAGCAGCCCGTGGCGGTCGCCGAAGCACGCGACGTTCTCCAGGTGATGCGCATAGAACGTGTCAAAATCCTCGTCAAACGGCGTCCACATGAGCGAAAACGTGTGATCGTCCTCGTGGAAGACGGCGTAGAGCGGGGTCAGCGTGTCAAAATAACCCGGCCTACCGTCCAGGACGGCGGTCTTCATCTCGCGCTGGCGGTTCAGGTTCCGCGTGACCAGCCAGAGATAGGCGGGATAGAACCGCCGGTTTCGGGCGCGCAGGGCCCGACGCATGGCGGTCACGTCGAGCTGCACGGTGAGGGAATAACCGGTCGGCGCGAGGGCGGAAAAGTAGTGGAAGACCTCGCGGCGCGGCCAGTGCTCAGGGTCAAAGGGCGTAAAGGTCATGATCATTCCTCCTTGGCTTGCTTTTTCTGAAGCATAAGGCCAATGGGCGGCACAGTCGACCGACGCAGCGTAGAGAGAAAATGAAGCCATGCGAATCCTGCACGGCGCAGGCGCGTCTAATGGGCACAGGCGCTTGAAGCCGGGATGTCCGGCGGATTGCACAGACGAACACCTCCGCATGCCGGCGCGCGGAGGGGTCAGAGCGAATCAACACAAGCAGGGAGGCGATGCCATGGACAGAGAGACATTTGCCTGGCAGGTGACGCAGATGCGCACGACGATGTACCGTGTGGCGGCGAGCTACCTGCGCGGAGAGGCCGACCGCCTGGACGCGGTCTCCGAGGCGATTGCCAAGGGCTGGGAGAAGCGCGGGACGCTGCGCAACGAGCGGCTCTTTTCCACCTGGATGACGCGGATCCTGATCCGTGAATGCATCAACATACAGCGCAGACAGCGCAGGATGACGCCGATCGACATGCTGCCCGAGCAGGCGACCGAAGAGATGGAGCCTTCCGGGCTGGAGGAGGCGATTGACCGCCTGCCGCAGCGGCAGCGGACGATGGTCGTGCTGCACTACGTCGAGGGCTACGACGTGCGGGAAATCGCTGCCATGATGACAACGACGAAGAGCGCGGTCTGCGCGGGACTCTCGCGGGCCCGCCAGAGGCTGCGCAGACTGATCGGGGAGGAATGGATATGAAGCGAGAGATTTGGCAGACGGTCTATGCGCCGCGCGGCGATGCACTGGAGCGGCGCGTGCAGGCGGTGCTCAGCACGCTGAGCGAGGAGAGGCCCCGGGTGGGCAGAAAGCGGATGTGGGCCGCTGTGCTGACGGCCGCGATGATCGCCGCATCGGCCCTGGCGCTCGCTGCCGGGTTGGCGCTGTCGGGCAGGATGGACGCGAAGACCGCTGCGCGGCAGGCTCTTCAGGCGCAGTACGGCTTTACGCCGGAGATGGAGGCGTTCTTCACCTGCGAGGTGTCGCCGGACGGGCGGACGGTCGTCTTCTCGCCGGACAGCGAGGGGATGCTCGCCGGACGGCTGGGCACCTATACGGTGACGCTCGCGGACGGCGGGGCAGAAGCGGTCTGGTCGCATGACGGCGAGGCGATCGGGGAGGCGCTGACCTCGCCGGTGTGGAACACGGCGCTGCTGGGCGAGGCGCTTGCCCGCAAGGCCGCAGGCGAGGAATGGGTCGAGATCCTGCTGCCGCAAGAGCGGCTCACCGTGAACATCACACAGGAGCAGGCGATAGCCATCGCCCGGGAGGCGGCCGGGGCGGCGCTTGGAGAGGATGTACTGGTGCAGTTTCCGCGGGCCGACGCGCATCTGTACTACGAGGATGCCGGGGAGGCGGAGCGGGACGGACACTCCGTCCGGCGCTGGGACGTCTGGCTCCTGCCTGAGGAGGGCATGGAGGAATGGATCACGGTGCGGCTCTATGCCGACGACGGGCAGGTGTTTGACTGCCTGCGGCACGAGCAGGAGGAGGAGATCCCGACGCAGGATGACGCGCTGATGCGTGAGGCCGATGCGCGCAGCGCGCAGGCGCAGGCCCTCGCCGCCCTCACGCATGAGCAGGCGATGCGCCTGGCCCGGGAGGCCATCGGGACGGTCTACGGCCTGACGCCGCAGCAGCTTGACCGGCTCGAATGGCAGGAGGACTACGATCCCTCGCCCTACAGCATGAAGGGCGATACGCCCATGCTGACCGAGTGGTTCTGGCTCTGGCAGAGCGAGGGGGAGGATTTCACCGAGGGCGATGGCCTGTACAGGGTCGAGGTCAATGCCGAAACGGGCGTGATCGAAAACGTGACCTATGACTCCGGACTGAGCGGAAACGGCTAAGCGCAAAACACAGCCCCGCAGGGCTTTCCTGCGGGGCTGCATGCCTCCTGCGTGTTTTCAGTCTTTGCACATAGCCCCGTTTCAATCGTAGGCCGCACTGCGGCCTGCTCTGAAACTGCTTTTCTTTATGATGGAATGATTACGTTGGGCTGCCGACCCAGGAAACTCGCATGGCCGCGCCGTAGGCGCTCTCTGCGATTCCCGACACTCCGCCTGCCTATTTCCCGCACAGCGGGGGACAGGCTCCGGTCCCAAACCTGCCTGAGGGATTTCATCCCTCAGATTCCCTTCTTCGCTTCGCGCATATGAAAGCGAATAGAGCTGAATCGGCGTTACTCCTCCTCCGTCTCCTCAGGGCGCAGCAGCTCAGTCGTGTAATACTGGCCGTCGCGCCAGAACCAGACGGTGGCGGTCTGCCCCGGGGCGATGGAGGCGCGGGCCTTGCGCAGCGTCGCGTCGCCGAGAATCGTGATGTCGCCGATGCCGGCGATCACGTCGCCGGGCTCAAGGCCAGCGTCCTGCGCGGGGGAGCCGTCCTCGACAGACTTAATCCATGCGCCCTGCGGCAGCGCGTAATATGCCTGATAGGCGGGCAGCACGTAGCGCGTGACGAGGCCCATCTCCCATTTGGCGGCCTCCTCGCGCTCGGCGTCGCTGACCTCGATGGGCAGCGTATGCATGAAGCTCTCGCCTGCGCCCTTGCCGGCCTCGATGAAGATCATCTGGTCGTCGTCGACATAGACGTTTCTGCCTCCGGCGCGATACCAGCAGACGGCGAGCTGCGCACCGGTGAAGTAGATCTTGCGGCTGACCTGGAAGTGATGCGGCCAGATGCCGTCTTCCTCCAGGTCGTTGGTGGCGAAGTCGGAATAGGTGTCGCCCACGCCGATGGAGAGGCCTTTGAGGGAGTATTCGCGCTCAATTTCCTCCTCGAAGGTGTCGGCCATGTCGGCGGGCGTGCCGTCGCTCATGTAGGGGATGATCTTGAGGCCGAAGCGGGTCAGCTTGCTGCCGCTTCGGTTTTGAAGCGAGAGCTGGATGCTGCCATAGAAGCTGTAGGAGGTGACATCCGCCTGCTGGATGAACAGCGGCGCATCGGCGCTGTTGCTCAGGTAGAGGACCTCCTGCGGGCTGCCCTCGCGCGCGGGCGTTCGCTCGTCAAAGAGCATCGCCTGGGTGTGGGGATCGGCCTCGCCGGTCACGGGCAGGCCGACGTCCTTCTGGAAGCGGCTGATGACGTCGGCGGTCGACTCCGTGTAGAGCGTGTTCTCGTTGGGCTTGGCGTAGTAGCCCAGCGCATAGAGCCGCTTGCGCAGGGCCAGCACGGCGTCGGAGCGGTCGCCCTCGCGCAGCGTCGTGTACTGCGCAAGCTCCTCCTCGGTGTAGCTAAAGGGCTCCATCGCCTTAATGGTCGCGATGGGGTCAAAGCCGACGACCGGGAAGCGCTCGCGCACCTCCTCCTCGGAGACGGAAATGAGCACGGCGGGCTGAATCTGGCGCGTCAGCTCCGCGAGGAGATAGCCCGACTGGCCGTCCTCGGTCTTAATGTGGAGCCAGAGGTCGCCGCCCTCGAGGATTTCGCCGGTGACATGCAGCAGGGTGTTGGCCTTGAGCTCGCCGACCTTGGCGCCCTCCGGCTTCCTGCGCAGGTTGGCGCGCACGGTTGTGCGGGCGAGCGCGGGCTCATCAAGCACCGTCTCGCCGGGCAGCGTGCCGGGCACAGGCGAGGCGGTGACCACGGGCGTCGGCGAGGGCGTGGGGGAAGGCGTGGGCACGGGCGTCGCCGTGGGGGTGGGCGACGGCGTGGGCAGCGGCTCCAGCAGCGACAGCAGCATGTAGCCCTCGCGCCCGCTCTTGCGGATGCGCACATTGGCCCAGACTTCGCCGCCGACCTCGCTCGTGCTGAGCACCTCGACCCTCGCGCCCTTGGCGACGCGCTCGAGCAGGTCGCTTTTGATCGTGGGCAGCTTGCGCAGGTTGGCCTCCTTGGCCGTCTGCATGACGCCCTGCGCGGAGGCGGGGGCGGGCGTCTCCTGCGCCTGCGGCGTGGGGGAGGGCGCGCCGGGGATGGCAGGGCTTCGGACCTCCTGCTTGGGAATGATCAGCTCGATGGGTTCCTCGCAGACGGTGGACGCGGGCATGGCCAGCGCGGCGCCCAGCGCGAGAAGAAGACAGGACTTTTGTATCGTCAAAGGTGAACCCCTCTTTCACGAAGAATCGCCTTTCATTATACCAGCTTGCCGGACATGGGGCAACCGATTTTTGTGCGCAAAAAATCCAAAGCGGCTTGAGACTTGAAAAGGCCCGTTTTGAGAAAAAAGGCGAACCAATCTTCCGGATCGATCCCAAGGATGGTCTGATTTCCTGCGCCGCAGAGCAAACGGGCAAATAATGTCCGGAAAAAGAGAGGAAAGAAAAATGTTTGATAATTCACAATATCGCTTGCGTCTCAAGCGGCTTGAGGCGCTATAATGAACATAAGGACGAAGAAATGCGGCGTAAATTTGTTCAGAAGATGGCAAAACACCGCGTGGATCGTCATGAAGGAAACAAAAGGGACACGTGAGAAAGGAAGGACACAAGATGAAGAGATGGCTGTGCGTAGTGCTGAGCCTGACGCTGACGCTGGCGGTCTTCGCCGGCGCCTGCGCCGAGACGACCGATTGGGTCACGCCGGTGCAGAATATCGAGACCTGGGACCGCGAGGTTGACTACCTCGTCGTGGGCTTTGGTCTGGCTGGCGCGGCGGCTGCCGTTGAGGCGCATGACATCGCGCCGGACGCGGAGATTCTCGTGCTGGAGAAGATGCCCGAGAGCCTCGCCGGCGGCAACTCCATCGCCTCGGGCCAGACGTTCCTGGTGCCGGCGCAGGAGGCCGTGCCGACCCTCAAGACCTATCTGTACAACTGCAACCTGCCCAACCCGATTCCGGACGAGTATCTGACCTGGCTGTGCCAGGGCTTCGCGGATCAGCTTCCGTGGGTGCAGGCCGTGGCTGAGAGCGTCGATTATGAGGCCGGCTACGTCGGCGGCGGCGAGCTCAAGTGGGGTTCCATGGTCGTCGAGTTCAGCAACTTCGAGGGCTCCGTGTTTGACGGCTGCTCCGCGCACCTGCGCGCCAAGGGCTCGACGTTTGAAAACGGCGGCGTGTGGCGCTGCTTCGCCAAGGCCGTTGAGGCCCGCGGCGTCGAGGTGCTCTACGAGACCCCGGCGATCTCCCTGGTGCAGGATCCCTTCACCCGCGAGGTGTTCGGCGTGATCGCCCGTCAGGCGGATGGCACCGAAATCGCCATCAAGTCCGACAAGGGCGTGCTGCTCGCCTGCGGCGGTTACGAGAACAACCTGACCATGCAGCGCGACTTCCACGGCATGGAGACCGTCTACACCGCCGGTACCCCCGGCAACACCGGCGACGGCATCAAGATGCTGATGGAGGCCGGCGCGCAGATCTGGCACATGAAGAACCAGACCCAGTCCGGCGGCTTCTGGCTGGGCATCAAGGTGCCGGAGCATGAGGCGACCTTCATGCGCAACTTCTCGATGGCGGGCAACTCCTGGATCGAGATCGACGCGCAGGGCGAGCGCTTCTACAACGAGGCCTATGGCTATCACCGCCAGCACATGAAGTACATGGAGTATGGCCGTTACGTCGATCTGCCGCACGAGCGCGCGCTGCCGGTCGACCTGATCTTCGATGAGAAGACCCGCGCCGCGGGCTCCATCGCCTCCCAGTGGCTGAGCTGGCCGACGACGACCGAGGGCTACATGTGGACGAGCGACAACCTCGCAGAGATCGAAAAGGGCTGGATCATCAAGGCGGATACCATCGAGGAGCTGGCGGAGAAGCTGGGCCGCGATCCCGAGACGCTCAAGGCGACCATCGACGCCTGGAACGCCGCGTGCGACGCGGGTGTGGACGAGGCCTTTGGCCGCGATCCCGAGAAGATGGATAAGATCGACACCGCGCCCTACTACGCCGTCTCCATCACCCCGACCCTGGTGGCCACCACGGGCGGCGCGAAGCGCGACACCGCCGGTCACGTGCTCGACTGGAACGACGAGCCGATTCCGGGCCTGTATGAGGCGGGCGAGCTGGGCAGCTACGTCTCCAACCTCTATCAGAACGGCGTGTTCCTCTCCGAGGCCATGCTTTCCGGCCGCACCGCGGCGCAGACCGCGTTCGGCGCCGTCTCCGAGTTCACCGTTGTGCAGACCACCGCTGCCGGCCCGGCCTGGGCGGATGCCGAGGATGGCCAGTACAGCGCGACCGTCGATGGCCTGCATGACAAGATCGAGGTCACCTTCACCGTCGAGGGTGGCAGCCTGACCGCCATCGAGATCACCGGCGGCCGCGAGAGCATGTTCATCACCGATGAGCAGCTGGCTGAGTACACCGGCGCGATCATCGCCGCCCAGAGCGCGGATGTCGACATCATCGCTGGCGCGACCATCGACTGCCAGGCCATCGGCACCGCCATCGGCCAGGCATTTGCGAAGTAAAACGGCAAAGCCCTCAAGGGCTTGCCTGATCCAGGTCTCTGCCGGCGGGCAGCGGCTGCGCGCCCGACCGCAAGAGGGAACAGGGGGAACCCTGTTCCTTCTTTCCGCTTCTTTGAGGCAACGGCATGAGAGGCCTGGACCCCGGAGGGGCTTGAACGAAGCGATCCATTTTTCCAAGGACGACAAAGGAGGAGAAGAACCATGAGCAGAACGATCCTATCCCTGGTGCTGGCGCTGCTGCTTTGCTGCCTCGCGATGCCCGCGATGGCGGCGGACGCGGACGTCGTGGTCATCGGCGCGGGCGGCGCGGGCCTTTCCGCGGCGCTTGAGGCGGTCGCGCAGGGCGCGGAGCATGTGATCGTGCTGGAGATGACCGGCAAGACCGGCGGCTCGCTGAACTTCACCAGCGGCTCCATGTCCGCCGCGAACACCATCATCCAGCAGGAGGACGGTATTGAGGACAGCGTCGAGAGCTATATCGCCGACATCCTCAAGACGGGCAGCGACTTCGGCGGAAAGCCGAGCGTCGAGCTCGTCACCGAGTTCTGCAACGAGGACACCGAGGTCTTCAACTGGCTGTATGAAAACGGCCTCAAGGACTGCAAGTTCTCGACCGATGCGCAGGGCCGCCGCGCGGTCTTCGCGCCGGAGCACGCGCTCTATTCCATCCCGCGCACCTACAAGTGCCTCGCCAAGGATCCGGCGAACTACAAGTCCGCCGCGCACGAGGTGCTCGACACGCTGCTCAAGGCGGATGAGCGCATCACGGTCGTCTACAACACCAAGGCGACCGAGCTTCAGGCCAACGACAAGGGGCAGGTGCTGACCGTCGTGGCCGAAGGTCCGGACGGCGAGGTCTCCTATACGGCGCAGAAGGGCATCATCGTCTGCACCGGCGGCTACTCTGCCAACGGCAAGCTGATGGCCAAGTATGTCGAGAACGGCGAATTCTACCTGGCCGGAGGCCCGGCGAGCGCGGACGGCAACGGCCTGCTGCTCATGCAGAAGGTCGGCGCTGCGCTCAACGAGGAAGCGATGAGCGCGATTCCGACCTTCCCGATGGGCCTGGTCAGCCGCGACAACCCGAAGACCGGCTCCATCGCCTCGACCTACACCTGGAAGACCGGCGGCATCGTCGTCAACCAGAATGGCGAGCGCTTCTGCAACGAGACGGAGTCGAACCCCTCCATCCGCGAGGTCGCGCTGGAGGAGCAGCCCGGCGCCGTGCAGTACGACATCTTTACCGACAAGATTCTCGAGGATCTGCGCGCGGCGAACGGCGCGTACTTCTATGACGCCTATTTTGCAGACGAGACCATGCGCGGCGCGCATGTCAAGAGCGAGGCTTCCTCGCTGGAGGAGCTCGCCGGGATGATCGGCGTGCCGGCGGAGAATCTCGTGGCGACCGTCGAGGCCTACAACGCTGCTGTTGAAGCGGGCGGCACCGACGAATTCGGCCGCCTCTATGACGGCACGACGAACGCTTACAACCTCGCCGTCAACAAGATCGAGGGTGAGAAGTTCTATGCGATCCGCCTGCATGCGCTGTGCGTCATGACGCTGGGCGGCATCACCGCCAACGCGGACATGCAGGTGCTCGACGAGGCAGGCAACGCCATTCCGGGCTTGTATGCGGCGGGCGAGGTCGTCGGCGGTATCTGGGGCAAGTTCGTCTCCGGCGGCACGGGCGTCATGGGCCCGATCGTCTTTGGCAAGATCGCGGCGCGCAACGTCATGAACGGCGAGCTGGCCGAGGGCTACGAGGTCAGGCCGGCGAGCAACCTGCTCGACGAGAGCCTTTTCGCCAAGGAGACCTCCGGGGAGACGCTGTTTGACATGAGCCGTGCGCTCACCGACGGCGAATACACCGCGACGGTCGACGGCCAGGAGGGCCCGATGACCGTGAAGACCACCATCGAGGGCGGCAAAATTGCGATGGTTGAGGTTGTGGAGAATGCGGAGACGCAGGCGATTGCCGGCGGCGCGCTCGAGGCTGTTCCGAAGGCGATCGTCAGCGGCAACAGCGTGGATGTCGACGGTGTGACAGGCGCAACCCTCACATCCGGCCGAATCAAGAAGGCCGTGGCGCAGTGCCTGGAGGAAGCGGCGAAGTAATCCGGCACCCTAAACAGGCGGTTGACTGACAGACGGTTTTGTGTAAAGGAGTACCTTGCGGGAAGCGCCTGCAGGGTACTCCTTTTTCCATTTCAGAGCGCTGTGATCCTGCTTATTTGAAGCATAAAACAAATTGACGTGTGCTGCCATTTTGAGTATAATGGAAGCAACAAATGCGGGGCTGAGCGCCCGCGCGCTCGGCCATGTCACTGTCATCGCGCCTGATCAAGGCGGCAGAAAGGGAGAAAACACATGGATAAGAATGCTTTCCGCAGCATGTCCTACGGCGTCTACATCACCACGAGCGTGGACAACGGTCGTCCCGTCGGCTGCGTCTCCAACAGCAACACGCAGATCACCTCGTCCCCGGCGACGGTCAGCGTGAGCCTTAACCACGACAACTACACGACCGACTGCATTCGCCGCTGCGGCATGTTCGCCTATACGATCCTCAGCGAGCAGTCCGACCCGACGCTGATCGGCCGTTTCGGCTTCTTCTCCAGCAAGGACAAGGACAAGTTTGAGGGCGTCGATTACGAGAAGAAGAGCTTCATGCCCGTCGTCAAGAGCGGCTGCGGCTATGTCGTCTGCCGCGTGGTCAACGAGGTCGAGACGTCGACGCATACGATCTTCATCGGCGAGGTGATCGACGCGGGCGTGTTCTCCAAGGAGACGCCGATGACCTACAGTTACTATCACAACGTCATCAAGGGCACCAGCCCGAAGAACGCGCCGACCTTCATCGCGGAAGGCTGATCGGCGAACGATAAACGAGCCAAAAGCAGCACCGGCCGGGAAAGTGGTTTCCCGGCCGGTGCTGCTTATACTCTCAGATAGAAATGAGCTATAGGCGCGAAGCGAAGATGGGGTTTGGGACCGGAGCCTGCCCCCCGCTGTGCGGGAAATAGGCAGGCGGAGTGTCGGAAATCGCAGGGAGCGCCTACGGCGCGACCATGCGAGTTTCCTGGATCGGCAGCCCAACGGTTTCCTTAATGGCGAAGCCATTCCCTAAAGGCAGTCAGGGAGCGAAGCGTTACCTGACGATGGATTTCTGAAGGCTCGATTTGAGAGTAGAATAAAACCATGCTTTACAGAATCAAGCCCGTCTCCATCGTAGGCTGCTGCGCAGCCTGCTCTGAGACTGCGTTTTCTTCTGAATATCAGGGCTGCCGCCCTGAAACCTGCCTGGGGCGCCGCCCCAGACCCTGCAAGGGGCACGGCCCCTTGACCCTTCTTCGCTTCGCGCGTATCCCCGCGACTTGGAGGGGACACGGTTTCATCGCAGGAAGATGCGCAGCAGACCATCCTTGAACCTCGTGTAGGGCATATAGCGCACGGGCATGTCCATCCAGGTCTTCTTGTCGACGATGCTCTTCTCATGGCTGAAGGTGTCAAAGCTCTTCTGGCCGTGGTAGCTGCCCATGCCGCTCTGGCCAACGCCGCCAAAGCCCATGCGGCTCGTCGCAAGATGGATAATCGTGTCGTTGATGCAGCCGCCGCCAAATGCCGTCTCGCGCAGGATGCGCCGCTGCGCGGCCTTGTCCTCGGAGAAGAAGTAGAGCGCCAGCGGATGCGGGCGGCTGCGCACGAAGGCGATGGCCTCGTCGAGCGTGTCGTAGGTGAGCACGGGCAGCACGGGGCCGAAGATCTCCTCCTGCATGACGGGATCCTCCGCGCTGACGCCGCGCAGAATTGTCGGCTCGATGCGCAGCGTCTGCGCGTCGCCATGGCCGCCAAAGGCGACCTTGGCGGGGTCGATCAGGCCCATGACGCGGTCGAAGTGCTTGCGGCTGATCATGTGGACATAGCTGTCGTTGTGAAGCGCGTCCGGCATCATCCGCTCGAATTCCCGGCCGAGGCAGGCGATCAGCTCATCCTCCACGCGCCGGTCGACCAGCAGATAGTCCGGCGCGACACAGGTCTGACCGCAGTTGAGCAGCTTGCCGAAGGCAATCCGGCGCGCGGTGAGCTTCACCTTGGCCGTCGAATCGACGATGCAGGGGCTCTTGCCGCCCAGCTCAAGGGTCACGGGCGTCAGATGCTCGCTGGCGCAGCGCATGACCTCGCGGCCGACGGTCACGCCGCCGGTGAAGAAGATGTAGTCAAACGTCTGATGGAGCAGCGCCTGGTTTTCCGCGCGGCCGCCCTCGACGACGCAGACGTGCTCCGGCGGGAAGCAGTCCGCGATCAGTTTGCCGATGACGGCGGAGGTCGCGGGCGCATAGGCGGAGGGCTTGACGACGCAGCAGTTGCCCGCGGCGAGCGCGCCGACGAGCGGCTCCATCGTCAGCATGAAGGGATAATTCCAGGGCGACATGATCAGCACGACGCCGTAGGGGTCGCGGACGGTGTAGCTGCTGGCGTGGAACTGGGCCAGCGGCGTCAGCGCCCGGCGCTTGCGCGCAAAGGCGCGCAGATGGCTGCGCATGAAGCGCAGCTCGGAGAGCGTCATGCCGACCTCGCACATGTAGCTCTCCGAGGCGGACTTGCCGAGATCGGCCCGGAGGGCATCGTTGATTTCGCCTTCGCGCTGCACGATGGCGCGCTCGAGCCGGTCAAGCGCCTTGCGGCGGAATTCGAGGGGGAGCGTCCCGTTCTGCGCGAAATACGCACGCTGGCGTGCGATGAGGGTTTCGATCTCCATGTCAGGCCTCCATCAGCTCAAGGTAGAGCGGTTCAAGCTCCTGCTGGTCAAGCAGCAGCGGCACGGGATACAGCGGGTTGGATTCCTGCGCAGCATGGCGGGCCATGCGGGGGATGTCCTCGCGGACGATCTGGGGGAACGTCGCAGGCAGGCCAAAGTCGCGGTTCATGTCCTCAATCCAGCGGATGAAGACTTCAGCAGCCTGTGCATCGGGCGTATGGGCATCCGCCAGAGAGGCGACCCGCGCCAGATGGGCGAGCTTCTTCTCGCAGGCCGGGACGTAGCGGCGCAGCACATGCGGCAGAATGACCGCGTTCGCGAGGCCGTGGGTGATGCCGTACTGGCCGCCGAGGGAATGAGCGATGCCGTGGACATAGCCGACGTAGGAGCGCGTGAAAGCGATGCCTGCGCAATAGGCCGCGCGCAGCATGCCCTGGCGGGCCTCAAGATCCTGGCCGTTCTCGACGGCGCGGCGCAGGCAGCGGGCGATGGTCGCCACGGCCTCCTCGGCCATACGGCGGGTCAGCGCGTTGGTTGACCGGCCGATGAAGGCTTCCACGGCGTGGGTCAGCGCATCCAGACCGGTCGTCGCCGTCACAAACGGCGGCAGGCCGAGCGTCAGCTTCGCGTCGAGCACGGCGACATCCGGGATGAGCGCGAAATCGTTGATCGGGTATTTGTGTTTGGCGCGCTCGTCGGTGATGACGGCGGCGAGGGTGGTTTCGCTGCCGGTGCCGGCAGTGGTCGGCGCGGCGATGAGCAGCGGTGTCGGCCAGGTGACGCGCAGCAGGCCGCGCATCTTCTGCACGCTCTTGCGCGGGCGGGCGATGCGTGCGCCGACGACCTTGGCGCAGTCTATCGCGGAGCCGCCGCCCACGGCGATGATCGCGCCTGCTTGGGCGCGGAGATAGACCTCGCGGGCTGCCTCGACGTTGTCAATGGTCGGGTTGGGCCGCCGCTGCTCATAGACGGCGCAGGCAATGCCGTTTTCGGCGAGCGCCTGCTCAAGCGGCACGGTGAGGCCGAGATCGCGCACCGTACCATCCGCGACGAGCAGAACGGAGCTGATTCCCTTGTGCGCCAGCAGCGGAGGAATGTCTCCAAGATGGGTCAGCAGCTTTGGCTGATGGTAAGGCAGAATGGGCAGCGCCGCGCGGAAGACGAGCTGCACCGCGCGGCAGAAGAGGCGCTGAATCGGTTTCATGACTGTTGTTCCTCGCTGGATTCAGGGGAGCACCCGTAGAGCGCGACGGCTCGCGAGAGATTCCCTGTGATGATGGAGAAGGTTTGATAGAAGCGCTCAATTTCCTCGGGCGGAATGCTGCCGGAGACGTAGCCGAGCACCTCGCGGATGACGTTGTCGATCTCCCGGGAGACCCGCAGGCCGTCCTTCGTCAGACGGTAGGGCCGATTGTAGCCGAAGCCGTCGCAGCAGACATAGCCGCGCTCACACAGGCCGGACAGCACGCGGGAAACCTGCGCGCGGTCCATGCCCAGGCTATGGCGCAGCCCGGTCTGTGTCAGGCCCTCCGGCATGGCGCGCAGGAGGGCGGTCAGGCAGCTCGTATGCGCGGCGGACAGATGAAACGCATCCATCCGCAGGGCCTTGAGCCGCTGGATGGACTTGGCTGCGCAGCCGATCATGGTCTCAAAGTGGAGAAAGCGATCAATGTCCATCATAAAAAGCCCTCCTTACATCGGACAACCCCCCGATATCATACCGCAAAATTGTTGAGCTGTCAATAAATTTAACGCATAGGTGCAGGATTTCGGGAGAAAGGATGGAAGATGCGGCGCTTTGCCATGCAGAATATGGAAAAAAGCCCCGCGCCCGAAGGGGCGGAGGCTGGGAAGGGAAAAAACGGATGGCTCAGCAGGAGATGGACCTGCGGTAGCGGCGATAGAAGAGATAGCTCATCGCCGTGCCGATGGCCCAGCCGACGGGCCAGGAGCACCAGATGCCGACGACGCCGAAGAGCGAAGAAAACGCGATGCACAGCCCGACGCGAAGCAGCAGATCGGAGAACGTCGATATCATGAACTCGCGCATCAGCCCGGCGCCGCGCAGGACGCCGTCGGCGATCAGCTTGATGCAGACGACGAGATAGAACGGCGCGACGATGCGCAGGAACTGGATGCCGGTCAGCATGGCGCTGCCGCCTGCGCCATCCATGAACACGCTGACGGGGAGGGCCGGGAAGCCGACATAGAGCAGCAGCACGGGAACCAGCACGAGGAAGACCATCTGGAGACCGGCGCGGAAGCCGGGGGCGATGCGCTCATGCCGGCCTGCGCCGATATTCTGGGAGGTGTAGTTGCTCATGCCGTTGCCCAGCTGAGTCAGGCTGGTGATGACGAGGTTGTTGAGCTTGATGGCGGCGGAGTAGCCCGCGATGACACTGGGGCCGTAGCCGTTGATGACGGACTGAATGATGATGTTGCCGACGGAGACAAAGCTCTGCTGGAGGGTGCTGGGCAGCGCGATGGAGACGATGTTTTTGAGGAGCGGCAGGGAGAAGAGGCGGGGACTGCCCTCGTGCGGAATTGTGCGCAGACGCTTGCGCAGCGCGAGCATGGCGAGCACCGCGCTGACGCCCTGGCACAGGAAGGTCGCCCAGGCAACGCCGGCGACGCCCATCGAGAACGCCTTGACAAAGAGGATATCCACGAGGATGTTGCTCGTCGAGGAGGCGGCAAGGAAGAGGAAGGGCGTGCGGGAATCGCCCATCGCCGAGAAGATGCCTGTCGAGACGTTGTAGTAGAAGAGGAACGGCAGGCCGAGCAGATAGATATTCAGGTAGAGCCGGCAGTCGGCCATCAGCTCCTGCGGCGTGTTGATCAGCGCAAGCATGGGCCGGCACAGCAGCAGGCCGCCTGCCATCAGCGCGGCGCAGAGCACGGCGACGGAGAGGAACGTGGTGGAAACGGCGGTTTTGAGGTCGGCATGCTTCTGCGCGCCGAAGAGGCGGGAGATGACGACCGAGCAGCCGATGTTGCTGCCGAACGCGAAGGCGATAAAGATCAGCGTGATCTCATAGGCGTTGCCGACGGCGGCCAGTGCGTTCTCTCCGATGAATTTGCCGGCGACGAAGCTGTCGGCGATGTTGTAGAGCTGCTGAAAGAGGACGCTCCCCAGCAGAGGAAGGGAAAACTGCCAGAGGACGGTTTGCGGCTTTCCGACTGTCAGATCCTTGTTCATTTCGGTACCTCCTGTGCGGCGGCCGCGCGCGAACTTGAGCGCCCTGCTGGGCGTTGGGGCGGGGACGGCTGCGATATGGTTTCAATTGGCCGGGCGCTGTCTGCGCTGTGGGATATTCTGCGGCTGGCAGCTTCAAATGGCACTCGAATTATACATCCGCATGCAGGGAAACGCAAGAATCAATTTCCACAGCGGCAAGCGTATGATATAATGGAAGACAGACAAAGGAGGAATGAGAATGAGCGGATTCAGACGCGCGGCGGCGGTCTGTCTGGCTGCCGTGCTGCTGGCGTTGAGCATGACGGCCGCGCTGGCGGAGAAAATTGTCGTCGACGCGGCAGCGCATCCCGTACAGGAGGACGGATGGTACGACACGATGGAGGAGGTCGCCGTCTATCTGTGCGACTATGGCGTGCTTCCCGGCAACTTCATCACCAAGCAGGAGGCGCGGAGCCTGGGGTGGGACGCCCAGAAGGGCAACCTTTGGGATGTGGTTGAGGGCTGCTCGATCGGCGGCGACCGGTTCGGCAACTACGAGGGCAGCCTGCCGCAGGAAAAGGGACGGACCTGGACGGAATGCGACATCGGCTATGACGGCGGCTACCGCGGCGGAGAGCGCATCGTCTTTTCCAATGACGGGCTGATTTACTACACGGCCGACCATTACGCGACATTTGACGAGGTCGAGGTTGATGATTCCGGCATGTTGGACGACGGATTTGAGCAGGAGGCGTCGCTGGAGCAGGAGCTTGGCGCGCTTTTTGACTGGCTGTTTGGGGAGTGAACCGATGAAGACGATCGATCTGGACCTGCGCTGCATTCAGACGGTGCGGGCGCTGCACATCTATCTGCAATACAGGCTCGGCCTGCCGGCTCATTATGGCCGCAACCTCGACGCGCTGTTTGACTGCCTGACGGAAAACCCGGAGGAGACCTGCCTGACGCTGAACATGGATGAGGCGCCGTCGGCGGAGATGGCGGCTTTTCTGCCGCGGCTCATGCGCGTGCTGGAGGACGCACAGCAGGCCAATCCCGGGCTGCACGTGCGCGAAGCCGGGGCCTGATGCCCTAAATGGGCCGGATGCTCCTCTCTTTTGTGGAAGGCTCCGGCAGAGAAAACAGAAAAGAGCAGCCGCATGATTGTCCGTCATGCGGCTGCCTGATTGTTGGGGTGTTTTATCCGGCGGAATCAGCCGGCGGTGGGCACATCGGTGCGGGGCTTGTCGTCGAAGATGAGCACCTTGACCTTCTTGTTTTCGTCGGTCATGTTCCAGATCCACTCGGCATTGATGCCGCCGTCCGTCGAGGCCTCATGCGCGATGCAGATGCTGCCGCGGGTGGCCTTCTCGCCGAGGCTGTCACTGAGCAGGGAGAAGTCCGAGCCGTTCTTTTTAGTCGTCGGGATTTCGCAGAGGTAATAGCTGCCGCTGATGCGGATGGTGTACTTGGTGTAGCCCATACCATAATACTCGTAGGTGCCGCGGCGGGTGACCGTAATGTATTCGCCGGCAGGCGTCTCACGGTGCATGTATTTGGCCGTCGCCAGACCGGTGGAGATTTTACAGGAGCCGATGCGCTGCCCGTCCTTGAAGACGGTCAGGGTCTGCTCACTCTTGTCAATGACGATGCCATAGGTCGTATTCGGATCGACCTGACGCAGCGTCTTCGTGCGGATGTAGCCGCGGACAAACGCGCCGTCCTCATTGCGGAAGGCCTCCACGAGGCTCCAGCCGTCGTCGCGGTTCTTAATGACGTTGAGGCCCTGGGACAGGCCGTTGACGGTGCCCAGCCGGGTACGACCATCATACGGGGAATTATAGATGTAGGCGGATTCGTTTTCGCCAACGTCGACGGAGATCATCTGGCGCGTGATCGCGGCCCAGATTTCCGCGTCCGTCGCATCGGATGTCAGGCCCCAGTAGCCGGCGTCGGTCTGCTCGGCGGTATCGCCGACGCCCACGCCAATCGCATAGCCCTCTTCGCCCGTGGTGAAGCTGCCGGCTCCATAGGTGAGCACGGTGCCGGTGGATTTGCTGGCGGTCGAGGACGATGCGGAGGAAGCCTTGCCGGTAGAGGGTGCAGAGGTGGACGTGCTGCCCGCCTTCGTCTCTTCCTCTTCTTCTTCTTCTTCTTCCTCTTCTTCCTCTGCTTCCTCTTCTTCCGGTTCCGGCTCTTCGAGCGTCAGCTTGCCGGTTGCATTCTTGGAAGAGACGCCATACTGGCTGACGACGACGGCGTCGACCGTGTAGGCGCCTGCCGCCAGGGACTCGCCTTCCTCATCGGAGAGGAGCACGTTCAGCGAGTTTTCCTTGGAATGAATCTCTTCACCATCCAGCAGCGTGACGACCTCATTGCCGGCGGTGTCGAGCAGACGAAGCGTCAGAAAGCCGGGCAGGCTGGATTTGACAGTCAGGCTGCTTTCCGTGCCGCTCACCACCGCAGATTTGGGGACGGTGAGGGTGACGGAGGGGGCGTCGCCGGAAGCGGCCAGCGCGACGGAGCTATGCGCGGCGGCGATGCACAGGGCCAGCGCCAACGCGGAACGTAGTTGCTTCATTTTGAGACAGGCTCCTTTCAGCTTCATGGAACGATCCTTTTACAGTCTCCATGATACCGCAAAACGGGCGCAGATGCAAGAGAAAAGGCGGAAGAAGCGCGTCTTTTGGCGGTTTCGCTTGCTCCTGTTCGCCGCCTGTGCTACAATACCCGTCGAGGCAGGGAGGGAAGAGGATGGAGGAGACGGAGCGTGTGATTCAGGCGCTTGAGACCATTCGCTGCCCGGCGGTCTGCGAGGAGGCGGAGCTGCATGGCCTGATCGCCGAAGCCCTCAGCAAGGCAGGGCTGCAGGCGCGCCACGAGGTCACGCTTGCGCCGCGCTGCCGCATCGACTTTATGGCTGGCGGCGTGGGGGTGGAGGTCAAGAAGAGCCGGCCGGCACGCGGCGCGCTGCACAGGCAGCTTCTGCGCTATGCGGCCTGCCCGCAGGTGGAATCGTTGGTCGTTGTCGCGCCCCGTGGTGTCAATCTGCCCAGAATGGCCGCCGGAAAGCGCATATACATGGTCTGTCTGGAGCGGCTGTGGGGCATCAGCCTGCCATGAACAGGGAAGAAAAGGAGGAGAGCGGCGTGGAAAACGGCATGGAGATGGATACGCAGCGCCTGCCGGGCTATCTTCGCGATGTGCCCGCAGGCGGGCATGTCTACGGTACGCTCTCTTACAACCGGCGCAGCAAATGCTGGACGATCAAGGGTGAGCCCTGCGTGACGGAGATGGCCAAGCGTCTTTTCCCCGGCAGTGAGCGCAGGCGGGGCGAGGCGCGCTTTACGGCGAACCGGCGGATCGTCGGCGAGGTCAATTGGCTGATGCTGCGCTATCCGCTGGAGATCGCTCCGCGAGACCGGGCGCTCTGGACGAGGACGCTGGAGGAGGCGCGCAGGCATGCGCTCGCGCGCGAGCAGGCCATGAAGCTGCCTCGGCGCTGCACGCCGCCGGAGGGCAGCTTTGCCGGCGAGCTGCGCGAGTTTCAGAAGGAAGGGCTTTCCTTCCTGCTGGCCAATCCGCGCGCGCTCCTGGCCGACGAGATGGGCCTGGGGAAGACCGTGCAGGCGCTGGCCTGCCTGGCCTCGACGGGGGAACTGCCGGCGCTTCTTGTTGTGCCGCCGCATCTTGTACGCAACTGGCAGGCGGAGACGGCGCGCTTTCTGCGCGTAAACGGGAAGCGGCCGCGCATCAGCGTGCTCACGGGCCTGAAGCCGTATGCGCCGCCGGAGGCGGATGTTTACATCATCCATTACCTTCTCCTGCGGGGCTGGAAGACCGTGCTGCCGCAGATGGGATTTCGCGCGGTGGTGTTTGATGAGATGCAGGAGCTTCGCCGCGCCGGCACGGAGAAGTATTCGGCGGCGAGCCTGCTGGCCGAGCGCTGCGAGCGGGTGATCGGTCTCTCCGGTACGCCAATTTACAACCGCGGCGCAGAGATATGGAATGTCGTCAACATCCTCGATTTTCATTGCCTGGGTGATTGGGAGAGCTTCACGCGCGAGTGGTGCGACGGCTACGGCAACCACATCGTTCGCGATCCGGCACTGCTGGGCGAGCATCTGCGGCGCGAGGGACTGATCCTGCGCCGGACGAAGCAGGAGGTGCTGCGCGAGCTGCCGCCCAAGCGGCGTCTTGTGCAGGAGATTGATTCGGATGACCGCGTATATCGCGAGCTGATGCGGCCCGTCATGGAGCGGTTGGGCAGCCTCGCCTCGCTGCACCCGGACGCCAGGGAGCGAGCACTGCTGGAGGAACAGATCAGCCGTGGAGAACGGCAGGCGACGGGCATCGCGAAGGCGCCATTTGTTGCGGCCTTTGTGCGCGCGCTCCTGGACAATGGGGAGCGCGTGCTGCTGTTTGCTCATCATCATGCCGTCATGGATATCTACCAAACGGAGCTGGACGCCTACAAGCCTGCGTTTATCACGGGTCGGGAGACGGGAGAGGGCAAGGAACGCTCCGTCGAGCGCTTTATGAGCGGCGAGACGGCGCTGTGCATCATTTCGCTGCGCTCGGCTGCGGGACTCAATTTGCAGCGGGCCAGCTGCGTCGTCTTCGGCGAACTCGATTGGTCGCCCGCCGTGCATTCCCAGGCGGAGGATCGAGCGCACCGCATGGGGCAGAAGGACTCGATTCTCTGCTACTATCTTGTCGCGCCGCAGGGCTCTGACAGGGACATGCAGGATGCGCTGGGCCTCAAGGTCAGTCAGTTTGTCGCGCTGATGGGCGATCCGATGCAGGACATGGAGGATGCGCAGCGGGCGCAGCGCGCCGCCAGAGCGCACATCGAGCGCCTGCTGGCGCAGTATGTCGTGGAGGGCGATAAACAACCATAAACAGAAACCGACAGCTTTTTTCAAAAATGGGGTTGACAGCGACAGAAAGGTCTGGTATAATTTCTTTCGTCGCTGAGACATCCATTGGGGAATTGTGTAACGGCAGCACCTACGACTCTGACTCGTATTGTCTAGGTTCGAATCCTAGTTCCCCAGCCATCTGCCTCCATGGTCAAGCGGTTAAGACGTTGCCCTCTCAAGGCAAAATCATGGGTTCGATTCCCATTGGAGGTGCCA
>JALFVL010000022.1 GCA_022787165.1 Clostridiales bacterium | reverse complement strand
ACAGTGATCTTTGTCTTTATACTCCTTACGAAATTCCGCTGCAAATTCTTCTTGCAGTCTCAGCCCCTCGACACGGTTTCCCTTATGAAATTCTACCATTGCATCCAGTTCTTTCTGGTTCCCTTCAATCTTCATGTTATTATAGCGCCTCCATTTCAACTATTCCTCATTTTCTGATAAATTCCGATTTGTAGTTCTGATCGGCTCCATATTATCACATTTTATGAAAAAAGAAAAGAACAGCCACCGCAGTTCAAACTACAGTGGCTGTCAACTGTCTTATGACCACCGCCCATTGCAGCGGGATGCCGTTTTTTTCTGAATCCGGGAGACCGGCTTATTCCTTCCTGTCTTTTTCCTCTTCCTCTTCTTTTTCTTCTTCCTTCTCTTCCTGCTCTTCCTCCTCCGTCTCTCCGAAGTGCTCGTCGGCGAGCAGCTCGCGCAGCTTTCGATCTGGCGCGGTCTCGTTGGTGTCGGGCAGGCTCAGGCTGACCTCGTCGCCCGGCTCCTGGAGCGCGACGACCTGCGTCGCGGCCGTGCTGCCGGAGGCGGCAAAGCGCAGCGCCACGTCGGCGCGGCCCTGGAAGTGCATCGGGATGAGAATGCGCGGCTTGACGGTCATGACGAAGTAGCCCGCGCCCGCGTCGTACATGCTGCCCTGCCGCGGATCGACCGGGAAGAAGGCGACGTCGATCGTCTCCTGCGGGATCGGGGCGACGCAGTCGTAAAACGCCCGCTCGGCGGCCTCGATCTCCGTGACGGAGGATTCGTCGCGCCAGTGCCAGAGGTTGAGGTCGCCCGCGTGGAACAGGCGGATGCCGGTGTATGTCACCAGGAACGAGACGCCCTCGTCCGTGGAGCCGTAGGCGTGCACCGTCACGGGGCCAAACCCGCGCTCCTCGCCCGGCTGCATGCGCACGCCGCGGTGCGGCTGGGGCACGTCAAAGCCCAGCACATAGATGGCGTTTTCGCCGCAGAGATCGTAGATCGACTCGGAAAAATGGTCGTCGTGGCGATGGCTGACGAAGACATAGAGGCGGCGGTAGGCCGCAAGCCGCGCCTTTTCGGGCAGGCGGCGCGCGCCCGCGCCATGCTCGCTTGCGTCAAAGAGCATGCCGGTATCGCCGATGGAGACGAGAAAGCCGCTGCCTCCCAGATATTCAACCATGATGTCCTTCATGCTCAAGCGTGCTCCTTTCCCTTCTGTTTCGCCGGGGCCAATTCTGATTGCTTGCTGTGCGTCCCGCAGACGGATGGCCCGAAGATTCCCCTCTCCTTCCATTTTATCCTTTTTTTTCCACTTGTCAATCATTTGCTCCTTCTTTTCTCCACTTCAGCACCATTGCGCGGAGAAAAATGGCGAAAAAAGGGGAGAAGATCACCACTTTATGTCAGATTCCGTCGAAATCCGCGAGCTTGAGTCCATGGGACGCCGCCGGAGGATTGTTTTCCATCAAGCGCGCGTCTTCCCGGCGCGTCGGCGCCGTGACAGCATGGATGACAAAACGCTGTCAAGCATCTTGTGACCTTCTTCGGAATGAGCAGGGGCATTTTCAGCAGGTTTTTCATTGACAGGAACAGGGATGTCCCGTATAATGGCTCACAGTGTTAGCAAATCGAATGGAGGGTCTTCATGGATCATTATGAGGAGCTGGCGCACGGTTTTTTTGAGGAAATGCGGCAATACAGGGGCTTCATGCCCCATCAGGACGACGTCAGCGCGCTGATGCGCGGCGAGATGGCCGTGCTGCGGCTGCTGGACGACGAGCAGCGCCGCGTCAGCGCCGGGGATCTGAGCCGGCTGCTGGAGATGACGACCTCGCGCGTGGCGGCCGTGCTCAACAGCCTGGAAAAGAAGGGGCTGATCGAGCGCTGCGCGGACGAGACGGACAGGCGGCGCGTGCTCGTGGCGATGACAAAAAGCGGCGGGGCGCTTTGCGCGCATAAAAAGGCATGCGCCCGCAAGCGGCTGGCAGCGGTCTTTGCGCGCCTGGGGCAGGAGGATACCGACCAGTTCATCCGCCTGATCCGCAGAATCGCGCAGATCAGCGAATCGCTGGGCGCCTGCGCCCCGGAGAGCGGAAAGCAAGGCAAAGGAGGATGCCTATGAGCAAAAAACAGCAAGCACAAAAGAGGAGCGTCCGCGCGACATTCGCGCGCCTCGGCAGGGAAATCGGGCCATACAGGCGGGACGCGCTGCTCTCGCCGATGTTTACAATCCTGTGCGTCATTCTGGAGATTCTGATTCCCTATCTGACCGCGTCGATCATCGACCGCGGCATCTCCGTGGGTGACATGGGCCACGTCGCGCGCGTGGGCGCGCTGATGGCGCTGATGGCCGTGCTGGCGATGATCTGCGGCGTGGAGGCCGGGCGGCACAGCGCCCAGGCGAGCACGGGCTTTGCGGCCAACCTGCGCGACGCGATGTTCAGGAACATTCAGACCTTTTCCTTCTCCAACATCGACAAATTCTCCACGGCGGGCCTGGTCACGCGCCTGACGACGGACGTCACCAACATGCAGAACGCCTTTCAGATGATCCTGATGGTCTGCACGCGCGCGCCGGTCACGCTGGCGGTCGCGCTGTTCATGGCGTTCTCGATCTCCGCGCGCCTGTCGCTGATCTTCCTGGCGGTCATGGCGCTGCTCATCGCCGTCATCGCCATCCTGATGCCGATGGCCATGCGCTACTTCAAGCAGATGTTCAAAAAGTATGACGCGGTCAACGCGGCGGTCAAGGAGAATGTCGGCGCGATTCGCGTGGTCAAGGCGTTTGTGCGCGAGGCGCATGAGGATGAGAAATTCACCCGCGCGGCGGACGACCTGTATGGCAACTCCGTCAGCGCCGAGCGCATCGTCTCCTTCATGCAGCCGGTCATGATGGGCAGCGTCTACCTGTGCATCCTGCTGCTGAGCTGGCTGGGCGCGCAGATGATCGTCGGGCGCACGGGCCTGACGACCGGCCAGCTGACGAGCCTGCTGTCCTATGTCATGAACATCCTGATGAGCCTGATGATGCTCTCGATGGTCTTTGTCATGATCACGCAGTCGATGGCCGCGGCGCAGCGCGTCGAGGAGGTGCTTGACGAGCGGGCGGATATCGCCTCGCCCGAGTCCCCGGTGACGGCGGTCGCGGATGGCTCCATCGACTTTGAGCATGTGGATTTCGCCTATCGCGGCGGCAAGAACGTCTTAAGCGGCGTCGACCTGCACATCGCCCCCGGCGAGACAATCGGCATTCTGGGCGGCACGGGCTCCTCCAAGTCGAGCCTGGTCAACCTGATTTCCCGGCTCTACGACGTGACCGGCGGCTGCGTGAAGGTCGGCGGCGTCGACGTGCGCCGCTACGACATCGAGACGCTGCGCGACGAGGTCTCCGTCGTGCTGCAAAAGAACGTGCTCTTCTCCGGCACCATCCTTGACAACCTGCGCTGGGGCGACGAGAGCGCGACTGAGGCGCAGTGCCGCGAGGCCTGCCGCCTGGCCTGTGCGGACGAGTTCATCTCCCGCCTGCCGCAGGGCTACAACACGCGCATCGAGCGCGGCGGCACCAACGTCTCCGGCGGGCAGAAGCAGCGCCTGTGCATCGCCCGCGCGCTGCTCAAGCAGCCCAAGGTGCTGATTCTGGACGACTCGACCAGCGCCGTCGATACCGCGACGGACGCGAAGATCCGCGCGGCCCTGCGCACGCACATCCCCGGCACGACCAAGCTGATCATCGCCCAGCGCATCGCCTCGATCGAGGACGCGGACAGGGTGCTCGTGCTCGACGAGGGGCGCGTCGCGGCGTTTGACACGCCGCAGAACCTGCTCAAAACCTGCCCGATCTACCAGGAGGTCTACAATAGCCAGGTGGGCAGCGGCGGCGGCGACTTCGACGAGGCCTCGCTGCGGGACGACTTTGAGCAGAAGGGAGATGACCGCGCATGATGGGACATGGCCCAAGAAACATGAAAAACGCCGGAAAGCCCGGCGCAAAGAACCCGATGAAGACGCTTAAACGCATCTTCGCGGAGATCGGCAGGCGCTATGCGTTCCATTGCCTGATCGTGCTGGTCTGCATCGCCGTCAGCGCGGTGGCCAACGTGCGCGGCACGCTCTTCACCCAGCGGCTGATCGACGACTATATCCTGCCGGTCATCGGCAGCGACAGCCCGGACTTTGGCCCGCTGGCCCGCGCGCTGCTGGGCGTCGCGGCGGTCTACGCCGTGGGCGTCTTCGCCGCCTGGCTGCAAAACTACCTGATGATCTTTATCTCCCAGGGCACGCTGCGGAATCTGCGCGTGCGGCTGTTTGAGAAGATGGAGCGCCTGCCGGTCAAATATTTTGACACGCATGCGCACGGCGACATCATGAGCGTCTACACCAACGACATCGACACGATGCGCCAGATGATCTCCCAGTCGATGACGCAGCTGGTCTCCAGCGTCGTGACGATTATCAGCGTGCTGACCTCGATGATCATCCTCAACGTGCCGCTGACGCTGGTGACGCTGATGATGGTCGCGCTGACGCTGTTCATTTCGATGAGCAGGATCAAGAGCGCGGGCAGCTTCTTTGTGCAGCAGCAGCGCGACCTGGGCGCGGTCAACGGCTACATCGAGGAGATGATGGACGGCCAGAAGGTCGTCAAGGTCTTCTGCCGCGAGGAGAAGACCATCGAGGAATTTGAACGGCTCAACGACCGCCTGCGCGAGAGCGCGAGCAGCGCGAACCGCATCTCCAACACGATCATGCCGGTGACGATGGCGATGGGCAACCTGAGCTACGTCCTGTGTGCCGTGACGGGCGGCCTGCTGGCCACGCGCGGCTACCTCGGGCTGACCATCGGCACGCTCGTCTCCTTCCTGACGCTCAACAAGAGCTTCAACCAGCCGATCAACCAGGTCTCCCAGCAGAGCAACTCGATCATCATGGCGCTGGCCGGCGCGGAGCGCGTCTTCGAGCTGCTCGACCAGGAGCCGGAGAAGGACGAGGGCTACGTCACGCTCGTCAACGCCCGCCGCGAGGCGGACGGCTCGCTCACGGAATGCGCGGAGCGCACGGGCCTGTGGGCGTGGAAGCATTACCACAAGGCGAGCGGCACGACCGACTACGTCGAGCTCAAGGGCGACATCGTCATGGACGGCGTCGACTTTGGCTACACGGACGACAAGCTCGTGCTCCACGATGTGAAGCTCTACGCGACGCCGGGCCAGAAGATCGCCTTTGTCGGCTCCACCGGCGCGGGCAAGACGACCATCACCAACCTGATCAACCGCTTCTACGACATTCAGGACGGCAAGATCCGCTACGACGGCATCAACATCAACAAGATCCGCAAGGACGATCTGCGCCGCTCGCTGGGCATCGTTTTGCAGGATACGCACCTGTTCACCGGCACCGTCATGGACAACATCCGCTACGGGCGACTCGACGCGACGGATGCGGAATGCGTCGCCGCGGCGAAGCTCGCCAACGCAGACGGCTTCATCTCCCGCCTGCCCGAGGGCTATCAGACGATGCTCACGGGCGATGGCGCCAACCTCTCCCAGGGGCAGCGCCAGCTGCTCTCCATCGCCCGCGCGGCGGTCGCCGACCCGCCCGTGCTCATCCTCGACGAGGCGACCTCCTCCATCGACACGCGCACGGAGGCGCTCGTGCAGGCCGGCATGGATTCGCTGATGAAGGGGCGCACGACGTTCGTCATCGCCCACAGGCTCTCGACCGTCAGAAACAGCGACTGCATCATGGTGCTCGAGCAGGGGCGCATCATCGAGCGCGGCACCCACGACGAGCTCATCGCCCAGCGCGGCAAGTACTATCAGCTCTACACCGGCGATTTCAGCGCGGCGTAAGAGAAAAGAGTCGCAGGCCCCATCCGCCGGATGGGGCCTGCCGTTCTCTACGAAAAAACAAAAGGCCAAACCCGCAAAAAACTTTCGGCAAAAAATTGACGATCGTCTGCTGTTATGATACAATGAGGACATCAAAGCCCGGCAAGCCTGCGTATGGGCTTTCATGAGACGAAAAAAGGAATACGCTCCAAGCCGCCGTTGCCCTCCGGGTATATGCGGCCAATGGGTGGCGGGGGCAACCGCGCCGCCTGCCTGATGCGAAGGAGTGCTCTGACTGGGGAACCGCGTGTTTCGCGGCGCCCTTTGTTGGAGGCACTCCTTTTCTCGTTCTTTGAGCTGAGTTTCCCCAAATGCTTGCCGGGGGAAACAGAGAAAGGTAGGAGGATCGATACCATGTCTGACAAGAAGCGTTTTCTTGACAAGGACTATACCCGCCGCCAGTTTCTGAAGCTCTCCGGAAAGAGCCTGGCCGGCGTGGCGATGTCCAGCGCGATGCTCTCCACCCTGGGCGTGACCGCGTCCGCCCTGGCGGAGGACAAGGTCAAGGTCTGGGCGTTCCCGCAGGGCCTGCTCGTCGTCAACGCCGACCGCTGCGTCGGCTGCCAGCGCTGCGAGATCAACTGCACGCTGACCAACGACGGCTGCTGCTCCAGCTACATCTCCCGCGTGAAGGTCACGCGCAACCTCTATTCCAGCCGCAACGGCAACGGACTGTATACCGAGAACAACTGGACGTATTTCCCGGATACCTGCCGCCAGTGCGAGGATCCCGCCTGCGGCAACGCCTGCCCGATGGGCGCGATCTACGCCGGCAGCGACGGCATCCGCCGCGTCGATACCGACAAGTGCGTGGGCTGCGGCGCCTGCACGCAGGCCTGCCCGTGGCACATGCCCACCGTCAACCCGTACACGAAGAAGTCCTCCAAGTGCGTCATGTGCGGCGCCTGTGTCGAGGGCTGCCCGTCCGGCGCGCTCTCCATCATCCCGTGGGACAAGATTTCCTCCGCGGCGCAGGCGATTTGACGCGCGGCGGCTTGAGTTGTAACTGAGGAGGTTCAAAGCAATGTCTGTCAAGAATGGCATCAACGGCTGGGCCGGCAGCGTGCTGCGCGTCAACCTGACGACCGGCGCAATCACGACCGAAGACACCCTGCCCAAGTATAAACCCTATATCGGCGGCATGGGCCTTGGCTACAAGGTCATCTGGGACGAGGTGCCGCTCGATTCCGATCCGCTCGGCCCGCAGGCGAAGGCCGTCTTCGCCGTCGGCCCGCTGACCGCGTCCGGCGTGCCCTGCTCCGGCCGCATGAATATTTCCTGCCTCTCCTGCTGGAGCAAGGGCAATTCCATCGTCGACGCGCACATGGGCGGCCATATCGCGCATGCGCTCAAATACGCCGGCTACGACGCCGTCATCGTCGAGGGCCAGAGCGACAAGCCCGTCTACCTGAAGATCGAGGACGAGAAGGTCTCCATTGAGGATGCCTCCCACGTCTGGGGCAAGGGCACCTTTGAGACGAACGCGACCATTTCCAAGGCCTGCGGCCCGGAGTTTGACGTTTGCTCCATCGGCCCGGCGGGCGAGAATCTCGTGCCCATGAGCTGCATGGTCACCAGCTTCGGCAATTCCGGCGGCGCCGGCGTGGGCGCCGTGCTGGGCAGCAAGAAGCTCAAGGCAGTTGCTGTCCGCGGCACAGGCGCGGTCAAGATCGCGCGGCCGATGGAGGTTCGCCTGCTCTCCAACTACATGATCAAAGATCTCGTCGGCGGCAACAACAACCATAATGTGCCGACGGTACCGCAGAGCTGGGCGGAATATTCCGCGACCTCCAAGAACCGCTGGCAGGGCGGCCCCGGCGTCACCTGGGACAAGGCCCCCAATGGCCCCATCGATACCGGCGAGCAGCCCAGCGGCCAGATCAACGTCGCTGCAATGCGCTGCAATAAGGGCGTGTTCGACTTTGGCGCGATTGCCGAGAAGTATACCGTCAAGCAGGGCGGCTGCTCCTCCTGCCCGGTGCGCTGCTACACCGAGTATGAGATGGATCCGCTGGCCGATTACGACCTGCCGACCCACGTCTCCAACACCTGTATCCCGATTACCGGTCAGATGGGTATTTACTGCGGCTTTACGCATGATTTCGTGGACGAGGGCGATGCAAAGATCGTTCTGGGCGGCGCCGGTTCCCATGCGCAAGACGATTACGGCGTGTGGTGCAATTACGGAAACCTCAAGACGGATTTCGCGCGTGTGTACAAGGACGGCATTCTCAAGGAGCACATGACTGAGGAAGAGTGGAATGAGGTGCCGTGGGATCTGATGGAGAGCGGCGATCCGCGCTGGGCGGTTGAATTCTACAAGCGCATTGCCTCCGGCAAGGGCGCGTGGGGGGTAATCGGCAAGGGCTCCTACAATATGTATAAGGAATGGGGTCTTGACGACGCCAGCAAGAATTCCGCCGGCAAGAACTACTATGACGAGATCTCCAGCTCCAACACCAACGTCACATACAACGGCTATCCGAAGCACCACTCCTCTGAGGAATGCTGGCAGAGCGGCCTGCTCTACAATACGGCGTATAACCGTGACTGCATGATCCATGTGATTACGAACGTGGTGCGTTCTGGTTCCCCGTTTGAGGCGGTCATCAAGCCTGTTGCGGAGAGCTTCTTTGGCGAGGGCTGCGTGGATGCGCCAAAGGCCTACACGCCCATCAACGAAAACAAGGTCAAGCTGGCCAAGTGGGCGCTCAACGAAAAGCAGTGGCATGATTCCGCTACGCTGTGCAACTGGATGTACCCGATGATGCTTTCTACCAGCAAGAAGCGCGGCTACAAGGGCGATCTCGAGCTGGATGCGAAGTACATGAGCGCTGTCGTCGGCGAGGATTATGAGCGTGCCGATATTGAGCATGATTCCGAGCGCATCACGCAGATGCTGCGCGCGATGACTGCGATTTCCTTTAAGATCCATCTTGACAGCAACAATCTGCGCAAGGATCATGATGCTGTTCCGGCGTGGGTCTTTGACAAGGAGCCGGACTTCAAGCCCTTTGAGGAAGGCACCGTCAAGATGGATCGGGAGGACTGGGAGAAGTCTCTTGACCTGTGGTACGACGCGATGGGCTGGGATAAGGAGACCGGCATCCCGACCCGCGAGACGCTCGAGAAGTTCGATCTGGGCGACTGCGCGGACAAGCTCGAAGAGCTCGGATTGATTTAATCGTGCTGACGTGATATGCTTGTGGGAGGAATTCGCGTTCCTCCCACCTTTTGCTTTTTGTATCAGAAAGGAAGATGCTCCATGTCGTTATTCGGACGGCGCAAACCGGGCTTTTCGAAAGAGGTCGAGCTGAAGCCGGAGGATATCACCGACGAGTTCTCCGACCGCAACGACCCCGCAATGATCCGTGATTCCAATCCCAAGGAGGAAAAGGCCGAGATGGCCGCCCGCGCGCAGGCCGTGATGGACGGCACGGCCGCCCCCTGCGCGCAGGCCGCCCCCACCGGCGCGCAGACGCCCGCAGAAGCGCCCGACCTCGCGCAGCAGGCGGCCGCCGAGGGCAAAACCGTCGATCTGTTTGACTATATGGATTCCCTGCCGGAGGTCGAGGATCCGTTCCCGCCCAGCGAGCCGGAGCCGGAGGCGCAGCCCGAGCCGGAGAGAAAGCCCGGCGAGCTGCTCGCCGAGTATATCCGCGAGCGCTCGCGCGCCGCGCATCTGACGCCGCGGGGGCCGCTTGAGGAGGAGGAGCCGCAGCTTGAGGAGATGCTCGCCGAGATGCGCGCGCTCGAGTCCTGCGCGGACATCCGCAGCGTCAAGGGCAGCAAGGACGAGTATTTCTACTCCGAGGAGATCATGGCGAACAACTACGCGATGATCGCGATGCTCGTCTATGAAAAGAATCTGCCGCATACCGTCGCGCACATGGTTCGCTTCAACTGCAAGACCTATCCCTCTCCCACGCCGCTGTACCACTTCATGCGTTCGCCCTACAATTACACCCAGCCCCAGCTCGAGCAGGCGCTGCGCATGATCAAGTCGGGCAAGGATACGCAGGATATCAGGACCGTCGAGGCCTTCAACGGCGTGCTCTACATGTATTCGACGGAGATCATGTCCGAGCGCTACGCCAAGGCATTGGCCGATGGCAACGAGGCCGGCGAGGCGGACTTTTAAAGCCACATACAAAACTGCCCGGTCCTGGATATCGACCGGGCAGCGTTGTTTTTATGATTGTTGTTGCGTTTGTCCCTGCGCCCAGGCGAGCAGCGTCGCGCGCTGCTGCGGCGTGAGCGAGAGCGGCCTGCCGCCGACGAGCACCTGAACGTCCTCCTGCTCCTGCTGTTTTTGCGCGTGATGGCAGCCGCACTGGCAGAAGCCGTCGTCCGTCACGCCGGGCACGGGCGGCAGCGCCGCGTCGAGCGCAGGCGAGGGCTCCGTGTCCTTCACATGCGCGTCAAGAAAGTCGAGCAGCGCGTCCGCGTCGGTGAGCGCGTTGAAGCGCGGCAGCGGCAGCGCGATTTCCGTCCTTGTGCTCACCCGGCCGACGTAGGCAAGCGTCAGCGCGTTCGTGCGCGGCAGGGCGTCGGCCTCGCGATGCGCGGCGACCAGGCGCGCCACGGGCGCGAGATAGTCGCCCTCCAGCAGCACATAGTCCATGCCCGCAAATGCGCGCAGCACCTCGGAAAGCGGCGTCGCCTGCGGACGGATGAGCGCCGTTTCATGCTTGGCGCGCGCCGCGACGAGCTGCGCGCCCGCGCGCAGGTGACGCGCGGTGTTGCTCCCGGGCTTGTCGATGGAGAACGTCGGGCAGAAGACGGTCTTGCAGGTGCCCACGCGCTGCCCGCGGCGGCGGATGGCGGCGATGAGTGCCTCGACGGTGCTCGTCTTGCCGGATTGGCGGATGCCGACGATGGCGATGATTTTCATGGCGGTTTCCTCACTCTGCTTCAAAGCTTTCCGGATGCTTGATGCGGCGCTGCCTCGTCGCGTCCCGCGCGAAGATCAACTGCCAGCCGCCCTCAATCGGGACGAGGAAGGCGTCCTGCGCCTCCTGCGCCCGGAAGGCCAGCGCCGCGCCGTCCCGCGCGCGCACGGTGACGCGGCTGCGCGCCGGATGATCCAGCGCGTCCGCCAGCGCAATCGCGTCAAAGCGATCCTCGCGCTTCGCGCCGGAAGCGCCGGTCGTGCGCGTGCAGATCCGCACGCGGGGCAGCGATTCAAACCCTTCTCTGAGCCCCTTCACAGCAGCGCCTCCCCATAGGGGACAAACATGTCCCGGTAGTCAAATCGTCCGTGGCTGCCCGCGCCATCCTCCCTGTGAACGCCATGGTCGGCGCAGAGGATCGCCGTGCCGCGAAAGACGGCGCACAGCGCGCGCACGGCGTCGTCGAGCTCATGCAGCTTATCCGCGAGCAGCGCCTCGTCGTCGCCCACGTCGTGCTCCAGGTCGTCCAGCCCGTGAAAGTGGACGATCAGCAGCGGCGCGTCCCCGGCGGCCAGCGGCAGCGCGGCGCGCAGCACGGCCGCGTCGACGCTCTCGCCCGGGCGCGGCAGCGTCAGCACCGGCTCCCGCTCCAGCGCCAGCGGCGCGCTGTCCGCCTCCACGAGCACGGCGCCCGGATGGCGCAGCAGCGAGGGGACGCGCGGCCTGTGGTCGCGCCGGGAAAAAATGCCGTGAGCCTGCGGCCAGACACCGGTGAGCATGGAGGCCATGCAGGGCTGGGTCAGCGGCGGATAGGCCGTGCGCGCGCTGACGCAGGCAAAGGTCCTGGCGCAGAAGGGCATGTGCCTGCGCGCGGCGCGGTGGTAGAGCGCATAGCCAAGGCCATCCAGATACAGGATCATCACGCGGCCCTCCCGCATCAGCGCCTCAGCGCGGAAAAAGACGTCCGTCACGGCGCGCCGGGGCGCGAGAAAGAACGCGCCGACCGTCTCCCCGTTCATCATGCACGGCGTGAGCGCGCGGCAGTCTTCGGGAAGGTCGGAGAGATTGAAGAGCGGAGTGATCACCTGCAAAGAGAACGCCTGCCTTTTCGGCGCCGGAAAGCGGCGCCTATCTTTTTTACTCTGAAAGTCCCTTTGCAAAGCTCCGGTCTCGACCGCAAAGCAGCGGGACTTTCATCACTTGGTCGGAAATGCAACCGGCATCATGCCGGTTTTATTATAGACTTGCGGCGCGAAAATGTAAAGAAAAAGGCGGAACTGCGCAGATATAATCCATTTTTTAGATAAAAGAGTAACATGACGCACTTGTGCCGCGATTTTTCATGTGCTATACTGCGTGTATTGAATGGGAGGATTATTCGTATGCGCTGTATCAGAACTCAGGATGCTGTGGGCCATGTGCTCTGCCACGACATCACCGTCATCGTCAAGGACGTCAAGAAGGGCGTCGCGTTCAAGAAGGGCCATATCGTCCGGGAGGAGGATATCCCCGAGCTGCTCAAGCTGGGCAAGGAGCATCTCTACGTCTGGGAGAAGGACGAGAGCATGCTCCACGAGGACGAGGCCGCCGAAATCCTCCGGGATCTGTGCATGGGTCAAAACATGAAGCCCAGCGCGCCCAGCGAGGGAAAGATCGAGCTGAGTGCGACCTGCGACGGCCTGCTTTCAATCGACAGCGGGCGTTTGCTCGCCGTCAACAGCATTGAGGAGATCATGATCGCCTCGCGCCACGGCATGACCCCGGTGAAGGCGGGCGACAAGCTCGCCGGCATGCGCGTCATTCCGCTGGTCATCGCCAGGGAGAAGATGGCGCGCGTGCGCGAGGCCGCGGGCGACGCGCCGCTGATGAACGTGCTGCCCTTCAAGCCGCTCAAGTGTGGCATCGTGACCACGGGCAGCGAGGTCTACCACGGCAGAATTCAGGACACCTTCACCCCCGTGATCGAGCAGAAGGTCGGCGAATACGGCATGACCGTCATCGGTCATGAGCTTTGCTCCGACGACAGGGAGATGATCGTCGCCGCGATTCACAGGCTGCGCGATGCCGGCGCGGAGCTGATTTTGACGACCGGCGGCATGAGCGTCGATCCGGACGACCGCACGCCCGCCGCCATCCGCGACAGCGGCGCGCGCATCGTGACCTACGGCGCGCCCGTGCTGCCCGGCGCGATGATGCTGGTCGGCTATCTGCCGGGGAAGGACGGCGGCGAAATTCCGGTGCTCGGCCTGCCCGGCTGCGTCATGTACGCGAAGCGGACGATCTTCGATCTCGTGCTTTGCCGCGTCGCCGCAGGCGTGACGATCGAGCGCGGGGACATCGTGAAGCTCGGCGAGGGCGGCCTGTGCCTGAACTGCAGGGTCTGCACCTATCCCAACTGCGGGTTCGGAAAATAAGGAAGAATCCCATATTCAGGCGGCAAAGGCGCCTCCAAAGAGAGAAGGAATGACCATGGAGTCTATGGAAAGCGCGCTTGAGCTGCTTGCTGCGCATGCCGCGCCCGTTTGCGAAACCGAGGAGCTCGCCCTTGGCGAGGCGCTGGGCCGCGTCGCGGCGCAGGACGTCGCCTCGCCCATCGACGTGCCGCCCTTTGACCGCTCGCCGCTGGATGGCTACGCCCTGCACAGCGAGGACATCGCGCAGGCGTCGCGCGAGCGCCCGGCCGTGCTGCGCGTGGTTGGCGAGGCCTGCGCGGGCTGCGGCACGGTGTTTTCCGTCGCGCGCGGAGAGGCGCTGCGCATCATGACCGGCGCGCCGGTGCCCGCGGGCTGCGACTGCGTCATCCGCCAGGAGGACACCGACGAGGGCATGGAGCAGGTGCAGATGTACGCCCCCGTCGGGCACATGAAGAACATCTGCTTCGCGGGCGAGGATGTCCCCCTGGGCGCGGTCATGCTGCGCCGGGGTGAGGAGATCACCTGCGCGCACATCGGCGTGCTCTCCAGCCTGGGTGTCACGCGCGTGCGCGTGTATCGCCGCGTGCGCGTCGCGCTGCTCTCGACGGGCGATGAGCTCGTGCAGCCCGGCATGCCGCTGACCTACGGCAAAATCTACGACGCCAACCGCGCCGCGCTGGCGGCGCACCTGCGCATGCTTGACACGCAGGCGATCGTCCTGGCCAGCGAGGAGGATGAGCCGCAGGCCGTCGCGGATGCGCTTGAGCGCGCCGCGCGGGAGGCCGATCTGCTCATCACGACCGGCGGCGTCTCCGTCGGCAAGAAGGATATCATGCACAGGGTGCTCCCCCTGATGGGCGCGCAGCGCCTCTTCTGGCGCGTGGCCATGAAGCCGGGCACGCCGCTGCTGTGCGGCCTGTATGGGGGAAAGCCCATCATCTGCCTCTCCGGCAACCCGTTCGCCGCGCTGGCGTGCTTTGAGGTCTTTGCCACGCCCGTGATCCGCCGGATGGCCGGGCGCAGCCAGTGGGAAAATCCCCGGGTGAGGACGACGGTCTGCGGCGGGTTTGACAAGCCGAGCGCAGGGCGCAGGCTGCTGCGCGCGCGCTTTGATGGGCAGCGGGTCTGCCTGGTCGGCAGCAACCACTCGAGCGGCTCGCTCTCCTCCGTCATCGGCTGCAACTGTTTGATCGACGTCCCGGCGGGCAGCGGCCCGCTTTGCGACGGGGACCCCGTGGAGATCATTTTGCTATGATAGAAAAGCTCACGCATTTTGACAGCAAGGGCCAGGCCGTCATGGTCGACGTGACCGCCAAGGCCGAAACCGAGCGCACGGCCATCGCCAAGGGGCGCATCCGGGTCAGCCCGGACACGATGCGCGCCATCCTTGAGGGCACGGCGAAAAAGGGCGACGTGCTCGGCGTCGCGCGCGTCGCGGGCATCATGGGCGTCAAGCGCACCAGCGAGCTGATTCCCATGTGCCATCCGCTGATGCTGACCAGGTGCGCCGTCGAGTTCAACGTCTTTGAGGAGGCCTGCGAGATCGAGGCGGTCTGCACGGCGAAGCTCACCGGCAAAACCGGCGTGGAGATGGAGGCGCTCACGGGCGTCTCCGTCGCGCTGCTGACGATCTACGACATGTGCAAGGCGATCGACAAGCGCATGGAGATCACCGGCATCCATCTGGCAAAAAAGACCGGCGGCAAGAGCGGCGTCTTTGTCAACGACCCGGAGTTTTCAAAGGAGGACGGCGGCGATGCTCGATGACTGCGGCAGGCGCATCGACTATCTGCGCATCTCCATCACGGACCGCTGCAACCTGCGCTGCGTCTACTGCATGCCCGAGGGCGGCGTCAGCACGCTGCGCCACAGCGACATTCTGAGCTACGAGGAGATCGTCCGGCTGACCGGGCTGCTCACGCGCCTGGGTGTGCGCCATCTGCGCGTGACCGGCGGAGAGCCGATGGCGCGCAGAGGCTGTCTTGACCTCGTGCGGCGTCTGCACGGGCTTCGCGGCGTGGAGACGATTGCGATGACGACCAACGCGCTGCTGCTGCGCGGGCGCGTGGCCGAGGCGCGCGAGGCGGGGCTCGACGCGCTCAACATCAGCCTGGATACGCTCGACCCCGCGACCTACGCCGCCATGACCCGCGGCGGCCGCGTGGAGGACGTGCTCTCGGTCATCGACGACGCCGTCTCGCTGGGCATGCGCGTGAAGGTCAACGCCGTGCCCGTGCGCGGGATGAACGATCATCAGCTCGCGGCGCTGGCGGCGCTGGCCCGCGACCGGGAGATTCACGTCCGCTTCATCGAGCTGATGCCGGTGGGCTGCGGCGCGGGGCTTTCGCCCGTGCCCTCCGATGAGGTGCTCAAGCGGATGGAGGCGGCCTTCGGCCCGCTCGCCCCGGATACCGCGCGGCACGGCTTCGGCCCGGCGCGCTATGTGCGGCCCGAGGGCTTTGCCGGCTCCATCGGCGTGATCAGCCCGATGAGCCACGAGTTTTGCGACACATGCAACCGCGTGCGGCTGACGGCGGATGGTTATCTCAAGCTCTGCCTCAATCATCAGGCGGGGCTCGACGTTCGCGCGCTGCTTCGGGAGGGCGCGGATGACGCGGCGCTGCTTGAGGCGCTGCGCGCGGCCATCGCGAGGAAGCCCTCGCGGCATGGATTTCTGGAGGAGATCGGCGACCGTGAGGAGCGCCGGATGAACGAGATCGGAGGATAAGCACGATGGGAAAGGTGATCGCCGTCTGCACGAGCGACCGCAGAGGCATACAGAAAAAGGACGTCGGCGCGGGGTATTTCTCCGCCGACTGGGGCATTGCGGGCGACGCCCACGGCGGCAACTGGCACAGGCAGGTCAGCCTGCTGAGCGCGGACAAGATCGCCGCCTTCAACGAGAAGGGCGCGGGCGTCATTCCCGGCGCGTTCGGCGAGAATCTCGTCGTCGAGGGGTTTGACTTTCGCGCGCTGCCGGTCGGCACGCTGCTGCGCTGCGGCGACGTGCTGCTGGAGATGACGCAGATCGGCAAGGAATGCCACAGCCACTGCGAGATTTACAAGAAGATGGGCGACTGCATCATGCCCCGCGAGGGCGTGTTTGCGCGCGTGCTCGAGCCGGGCGAGATCAGGGTCGGCGACGAGATGACCATCGAGCCGCGCAAGACGCCGCGCCCCTGGCAGGCCGCCGTCATCACGCTCTCGGACAAGGGCGCGCGCGGCGAGCGCGAGGACAAGAGCGGCCCCGCCATCGCGGCGCGCCTGCGCGAAAACGGCTATGAGGTCGTCGAGCAGCTGCTGCTGGCGGACGAGATGGCCGCGCTCAAGGCGGCGCTCATTCGCCTTTGCGACCAGCGCCAGCTCGATCTGATTCTGACAACCGGCGGCACGGGCTTCTCCCCGCGCGATACGACGCCGGAGGCAACGCTCGCCGTTGCCACGCGCCTGGCCCCCGGCATCGCCGAGGCCATCCGCGCCGAAAGTCTCAAAATCACGAAGCACGCAATGCTCTCCCGCGCGCAGAGCGTCATTCGCGGCAAGACGCTGATCATCAACCTGCCTGGCAGCCCGAAGGCCTGCATGGAGAGCATGGATGTCTTCATGGATGCCATTCCCCATGCGATGGGGCTGCTGCGCAATGAGGTGCAGGACTGCGCGAGGAAATGATGGATTCTGTAGAAGAATCAAGAATTTTCTTTAAAGAAGTTTTTTATAGAAATAGTTCTTTTTTGCATTCAGAGCGACGCGCTCCGCTGGGCAAGAGGGATCAGGGGGGATTTCGATTAACCTTGCGAATGGGGTTCGCTCGGGACGCTTTGCCTGCCTGTTTCCCGCACAGCGGGCGGCAGGCTTCGGTCCTCCTTAGATCCCTCTTGACTCCCTATAACCCCCTTGAAACGACCAGGGCTGTGGCCCTGGACCCAGGGTTTTCTCTAGCTTTGCATTTGATAAGGTTGTTTTGATTTAAATATAGATTGTTATAGTGAATAGACGGATTTGTCCTGAACAGGATCAGTATCGCGGCATACCGGCATGTAAATCCATGCCGTTTGCAAATATCTTCCCTGAAAGACGGGAAAAGGAGTGTACCCCTATGAAGAAACTCGTCACCCTCGTGCTGGCGCTCATGCTCGCCTGCACCGCCTTCGCCGCGCTGGCGGAAGGCACGGAAGTGGTCGTCTTCGCCGCCGCGTCGATGACCGAAACCCTGACCCAGATCAAGGAGGTCTATGAGGCGGCCAACCCGGGCGTCACCCTGATCTACAACTTCGATTCCTCCGGAACGCTCAAGACCCAGATTCAGGAAGGCGCGGCCTGCGACGTGTTCATCTCCGCGGGCCAGAAGCAGATGAATCAGCTCGATATCACGGCCGATCCCTCCGTCAACACCGAGGGCCTCGACTTTGTCGACGACGCCACCCGCATCGATCTGCTCGAGAACAAGGTCACCCTCGTCGTGCCGGAGGGCAACCCCAAGGGCATCGAGACCTTTGACCAGCTCGCCGCGCTCCTCAAGGACGGCGACGTCTTCATGGCGATGGGCAACAGCGACGTGCCGGTCGGCCAGTACACCCAGAAGATCCTGGCCTACTATGGCCTTGACGAGGCGGAGCTCGCCTCTGCCGGCAAGCTCACCTACGGCACCAATGTCAAGGAGGTCACCACGCAGGTCTCTGAGGCGTCCGTCGACTGCGGCGTCATCTACTGCACCGACGCCTTCAGCGCGGGCCTGACCGTCGTGGACAGCGCGACCGGCGAGATGTGCGGCCAGATCATCTATCCGGCTGCCGTGCTCAAGACGAGCGAGAATCCCGAGGCCGCCAAGGCGTTCCTCGACTATCTGCTGACCGACGAGGCCATGCAGGTGTTCGACGCCGTCGGCTTCTCTCCGGTGGAGTGATCAACGCGGGGCTGTCAGGCTAAGAATCCAAACATTTCAAGCAAAACCTAAGGATTTGCGCCCGAAGGTTTCCTAAGGGCGATCGGAAAGCCCTTTGGCGGGGCGTTGGGGCAGAGCCCCAAGCTCAGAAAGCCGATGATTCTTAGAGATGTGCGGGTGTTCAGGATTGGCTTGACAGCCCTTTTTTTGGAAGGTGAACCATGGACTGGTATCCATTGTATAATTCGCTGCGCATCGCGGCGATCAGTTCCGTGCTCGTGTTCTTTCTGGGCATCCTCGCCGCGTATTACGCCGCGCGCCTGCCGCGCCTGATCAAGGGCGTGCTCGACGTCGTGCTGACGCTGCCGATGGTGCTCCCGCCGACGGTCTGCGGCTATTTTCTCATCCTGCTCTTCGGCGTCAAGCGGCCGCTGGGCATGTTCCTCTCGCAGTTTGGCATCAAGTTCGTCATGACCTGGTATGGCGGCATCCTCGCGGCGACGGTCGTCGCCTTCCCGCTGATGTACCGCACGGCGCGCGGCGCGTTTGAAAGCTTTGACAAGACGCTCGCCTATGCCGCTCAGACGCTTGGCCTCTCCAATACCTATATCTTCTGGCGCATTCGCATGCCGGCCTGCCGCCAGGGCATCCTCGCAGGCACCGTGCTCGCGTTTGCGCGCGCGCTGGGCGAATACGGCGCGACGAGCATGCTCATCGGCTATACCCCCGGGCGGACGGCGACCATCTCGACCACCGTCTATCAGCTCTGGCGCACGAACGACGAGGCCGGCGCGTTCACCTGGGTGATGATCAACCTGGCGATCAGCGCGGTCGTGCTGCTGTGCGTCAACATGCTCGAGGACAGGCAGAAAAAGGCGGTGAAACGATGAGCCTTTCGGTCGATATCAAAAAGCGGCTGGGCGATTTCACGCTGCGCGTCGCCTTTGAGACGGACGGCGGCGTGCTTGGCCTGCTGGGCGCGTCCGGCTGCGGCAAGAGCATGACGCTCAAGTGCATCGCCGGCATCGAGAAGCCCGACAGCGGGCGCATCGTGCTGGACGGGCGAACGCTGTTCGATGCAGACCGGCACATCAACCTGCCCCCGCAGCAGCGCCAGGTGGGCTATCTCTTCCAGAATTACGCCCTTTTTCCGAACATGACCGTGCGTCAGAACATCCTCTGCGGCCTGCGCGCGCAGAAGGACAGGGCAAAGCGAGAGCAGGCGCTTTCCGAGACCGTCGCCCTGCTCCAGCTGGAGGGTCTTGAGGACAGGCGGCCCTCGCAGATCTCCGGCGGCCAGGCGCAGCGCGCCGCGCTGGCGCGCATCCTCGTCAGCCGCCCGAAGCTGCTGATGCTCGACGAGCCGTTCTCCGCGCTGGATTCCCATCTGCGCGTGCAGCTGCAAATGCAGATGCGCGAGCTGCTTGCGGGATTTCCCGGCGACGTGCTGCTGGTGACGCACAGCCGCGACGAGGCCTATCACCTCTGCCAGCGCATCGCCGTGCTCGACGGGGGCGAGCTGCTCGCCGTCAAGGAGACGAAGGCGCTCTTCGCCGATCCCGGCAGCGTCCGCGCTGCGCAGCTCACCGGCTGCAAGAATATCTCCCGCGCGCGAAAGACGGGCGAATACGAGGTCGAGGCGATCGACTGGGGGCTGCGCTTTGCGACGGAGGCGCCCGTTCGCGACGGCGTCACCGGCGTGGGCATCCGCGCGCACTACTTCAACCCCAGGGCGGCGCAGAACCGCTTCCCCGTGCGCAGCGTCGCGGAGATGGAGGAGCCGTTTGAATGGATCGTCGAGATGCGCACGCCGGGTCAGCGCGAGGGCAGCGCCAACATCTGGTGGCGCGTGCCCAAGGACAGGCGGCCGAATGTCTTCCCCGCAGAGATGGGCGTCGCGCCGGTCAACGTGCTGCTGCTGTATGATTGAATGCCCGACAGAATTCCTTTCCAGAAATTCCCGGATTCCCCCTTGACAGGGGGTTCCTTTTGTCGTATAATCCTTACAAATCCTATTTGATAAGTAGGAAAAAGAGACTCCGCCCGCCGGGCGAACAGAGGAGGACTGCCGCATGAGCAGAATTTATACCGCCGCCGATCAGCTGATCGGCCATACGCCGCTGCTGGAGCTGACCAATATCGAGAAGGATGAGGGCCTCAAGGCACGCCTGCTGGTCAAGCTCGAATACTTCAATCCCGCCGGATCGGTCAAGGATCGCATCGCCCGCGCCATGATCGACGACGCGGAGAAGCGCGGCGCGCTGGGGCCCGGCTCCGTGATCATCGAGCCGACCTCCGGCAACACGGGCATCGGCCTGTGCGCCGTGGCGGCTGCGCGCGGCTACCGGATCATCATCGTGATGCCGGAGACGATGAGCGTCGAGCGCCGTCAGATGATGCGCGCCTACGGCGCGGAGCTCGTGCTGACCGAGGGCGCCAAGGGCATGAAGGGCGCCATCGCGAAGGCTGAGGAGCTGGCGAAGGAGATTCCGAATGCCTTCATCCCCGGCCAGTTCGTCAACCCGGCGAACGTCGCCGCGCATAAGGAGACAACCGGCCCGGAGATCTACGAGGATACGGACGGCGAGGTCGATATCTTCATCGCGGGCGTCGGCACGGGCGGCACCGTCACGGGCGTGGGCGAATACCTCAAGAGCCGCAAGCCGGGCGTCAAGGTCATCGCCGTCGAGCCGGCGACCTCTCCCGTCCTCTCCGGCGGCAAGCCGGGCCCGCACAAGATTCAGGGCATCGGCGCGGGCTTCATCCCCGAGGTGCTCAACACGGGCATCTATGACGAGATCATCACCGTGCAGAACGAGGATGCCTTCGCGGCAGGCCGCCGCATCGCGCGCCGTCAGGGCGTGCTGGTGGGCATTTCCTCCGGCGCGGCGCTGCATGCCGCCATCGAGGTGGCCAAGCGCCCGGAAAGCGAGGGCAAGACCATCGTCGTTCTGCTGCCGGATACCGGCGATAGATACCTCTCTACGGACATGTTCAAAGAGGAATAAGCGGCAGAAATGAATCAAAGAAGCTCCTCCGGGCGGGGGAGCTTCTTTTCGTGAGGATGTTTGGGCATCGAATCATGCCTCTTCGCCCGCCTCCTCCGGCAGGTCGACGATGATGGGCGTGTGATGCACGGCGGGCAGGAAGATGTCAAGCACGTCGCGCGTGCGCATGCGCAGGCTCGAGGTGTTCACGCAGGGATGGCAGCCGAGCGTCTCCTGCTCGAGCACGGGCTTGTCGATGAGCAGCTGGACGCGGTTCTCCGTGTCGTTCATCAGCCCCATGATCGAGACGGAGCCGGGATGGATATGCAGCAGCGCCTCCATGCTGTCGCTATCGGCGAAGGAGAGGCGCGCGCTGCCGATCTGGTGGGAGAGATCCTTCGTCTTGAAGACCTTCTTACCCGGCATCATCAGCAGATAATAGCTCGTCCTCTGCCGGTTGCAGAGGAACAGGTTCTTGCAGATGACCGTCTCCAACACGCGGTCGATGGCGTAGCAATCCTCCATCGTGTCTGCCGCGGCGTGATCCGTTCGCTCATAGGCGATGCCCAGGCGGTCGAGCAGGTCATAGACGGCAATCTCGCGTTCAAGCCGTCCGGTCGTGTCGGCGGGCCGGCCCTTTTGAAGCTCCATGGGATGAGGTCTCCTTTCGCACTTGTCGATGCGCGGCCTGGGGCGAAGCGCCCGTCAGCACATGCCGCGGATGAGCCTGTGTCCGCCCCGCACGCAGAAGGGGCGCAGCCGCCCGTCGAGGATCAGATAGGCCTCGCCGAAGACCTCCGCGCGACCCTCCTCAATGTAGATGTAGCTGCCGTCGACCAGCGCGAAGAACGGATGGCCGAAGCTGTCCCCGTAGGTGATGTCCTCGTAGAGGCGCCGGCCGTCGAGGATGTTGTCCTTCACCTGCTGGTAGTGCGGCAGGACGTTGATGCTGGTCAGCCCCAGGCCGGGAATGAAGCGCTGATAGTCCGGGTCGATGGATTCCCCGTCGAGCTCCGGCTGCGCGTAGACGATCTCCGCGCAGTTCATCGTCCCCGCGCTGATGCCCATCACGACGCCCTCATAGCCCTCGAGCAGGCTGCGCAGGCCGATGGCCTCAAAGAAGGCGCTCTCCGTGGGCACATGGCCGCCCGAGAGGATGATCATGCTGCTTTGGCGCACGAGCGCTTCGGCGTCCTGCGCGTTGCGCGCGTCGAGCACGGCAATGTCGGAGACAAAGAGGCCGTGGTGGCGCAGCGCGCCGTAGAACGTCTTCGTCATTTCGTCGTTCATCTCGAAGCTCTCCGGGTCGGAGGCGATGATCAGCAGCTCCCCGCCCTGGGGGAAGACGCGGCGCAGGCGGCGGACAAAACCGTTTTCACGGTTGAGAATGCAGGGAAGGTCGACGCCCTGCGGCACATCGTTGCTGCAAGGGCTGCTGGTGAGAAAGAGAACCAAGCGAAACACGCTCCTTTCGTGTGTCAAAGCGGCGAATCCTTGTTTATTATAAGCCGGTTCCCGTCGGTTTGTAAAGGGAGCAGGGGTGGATGGATGCGTTTTCTTGGCGCAGATTGCGGTTTTCTCTTGCATATTCCGAATTAATTTGATACAATACGAGAGATTGTTCGGTTTCGGCGCGGCCTGTCCGCGCCCTGAATGGCAAGTCATGGAGGCAAAACACATGAACACGATCATTTCCGGCATGCCGGCGGCGCGCGCGCAGCGCGTCAACCGCTGATGGGCGGCTTTTTCGGCGCAGTCTCCAAAAGGGACTGCGTGCTCGATGTCTTCTTCGGCGTCGATTACCATTCCCACCTCGGCACGCGCCGCGGCGGCATGGCGATCTACGACGCGAAGGACGGCTTCCAGCGTCAGATTCACAGCATAGAGAATACCCCGTTCCGCACGAAGTTCGAAAAGGATCTTTCCGAGTTCCACGGGTGCAGCGGCATCGGCTGCATCAGCGACACCGATCCGCAGCCGCTGCTCGTGCGCTCTCACCTCGGGCTCTACGCGATCTCGACCGTCGGCATCATCAACAATGCCGATGCGCTGATCCGCGCGTATTTCTCCGACCACGGCCATCAGTTCATGGCGATGAGCTCCGGCAAGGTCAACGATTCGGAGCTCGTCGCGGCGCTGATCAACCAGAAGGACGACCTCGTCTCCGGCATCCGCCACGCGCAGGAGGTCATTGACGGCTCGGCGACGATCCTGCTGCTGACGGCCGAGGGCATTATCGCCGCGCGCGACAGGCTGGGCCGCCTGCCCGTGCTCATCGGCAGGAATGACGAGGGCTGCTGCGTCTCCTTCGAGTCCTTCGCCTATCGCAAGCTCGGCTATGAGGACGCCTATGAGCTCGGCCCGCAGGAGATTGTGCGCATCACGCCGGAGGGCTGGGAGACGCTCTCGCCCGCGACGGAGAAGATGAAGATTTGCGCGTTCCTGTGGACGTATTACGGCTACCCGAATTCCAACTACGAGGGCGTCAACGTCGAGCTGATGCGCTACAAAAACGGCGAGATCATGGCGCGGGATGAAAGGGCGCGCGGCGTCATGCCGGATGTCGACTATGTCGCGGGCGTGCCGGATTCCGGCCTGCCTCACGCCATCGGCTACGCGAACGCGAGCGGCAAGCCCTTTGCGCGCCCGTTTGTCAAATACACGCCGACGTGGCCGCGCTCCTTCATGCCGGCCAACCAGGCCGTGCGCAATCAGGTCGCCAAGATGAAGCAGATTCCCGTGCCCGAGCTGATCGAGGGCAAGAAGCTGCTCTTTGTCGACGATTCCATCGTCCGCGGCACGCAGCTGCGCGAGACCGTCGAATTCCTCTACGAATCCGGCGCGAAGGAAGTGCACATGCGTTCGGCCTGCCCGCCGATCATGTACAGCTGCAAGTATCTGAATTTCTCGCGCGGCAATTCGGAGATGGAGCTGCTCGCCCGGCGCAAGGTGCAGGAGCTGGAGGGCGACGAGGGCCAGAAGCATCTGGAGGAATATGCGGACGCCTCCACGCAGCGCGGCCAGTGCCTGCTCAGCGCGATTTGCAAAGAGATGGGCTTTGACTCGCTGGGGTATCAGTCCATCGACGGTCTGCTCGAGTCCATCGGCATCGACCGCGATAAGGTCTGCACCTATTGCTGGAATGGAAAAGAATGACGCCTGCGGGCAGAATGCATACGGGGACCGGCGACATGCCGGCCCCTTTTATCATATTATCAATTGCTTTATGTTTATGTAAAATAAACTCCGCCGTCGGAGCAAAAAGGGGTCTGAAGGACGGCATAAACTGTTCACCAGTTCGCCGACAGCGGCCGCGTTTGCAACAGTCAACCAGATTTAGAGATCTTTACATCAGCGAGAATAGTGGTACCGGTACTATACAAACAGAACATTTTCCTGATGTTGCGGAACCCGAATACACCAAGATTAAAACAGGAGAAAAAGGATTATTCGGCTTAGAACGCAAGCAGAAAGTCCAATCCGGAAATAAGGTTGACCCCTTATTTGCGGAAATGGTTAAAAACTACTATGATGCCTATTCCCATTTTTATGGTTTGCTGTGCGAACGGGACACGGAAGCAACGGAATAGATGGAGTAGTAATGTAACGAGTATAAAAAAGAGCTAACTGACTTAATCAAAATCAGTTAGCTCTTTATCTTTGAATAATGAAGTTTTATTGCCATTTCGTTGCCACGAAAGGCTTTAATCCTCGAAAAGTCCAGTGATTACGGGACTTTTTCGACCTCTGAGATTATTCCCACTCGGCAAATTCAGATATAGTAGGGTGTATTTGAGGTGATTTCGCAGGAAAAACTTTCGCAAATATGTTAATATTCCACCTGCTATTTTCGGCTGTAAAGTTTATTAGTATCAAAATAGTATCACAAAAGGC
>JALFVL010000008.1 GCA_022787165.1 Clostridiales bacterium | reverse complement strand
ACGGAAAAGCGGCGAAGTTTTGCGGAAAACAACATCAATTTCAATCCACGCTCCCCGCGTGGGGAGCGACTTCCTGTGTCGTATAGGTATCGTTCAATGTTCCAAATTTCAATCCACGCTCCCCGCGTGGGGAGCGACCCGTCGCCTTTGCGTGGCTATGCGCGTCGACGATGATTTCAATCCACGCTCCCCGCGTGGGGAGCGACATCAATATTCGGCTCGACGTCCTTATTAACGAAATTTCAATCCACGCTCCCCGCGTGGGGAGCGACTTATCAGTTTCCATCTTCACAACCGGCCGAAGCTATTTCAATCCACGCTCCCCGCGTGGGGAGCGACGAACGAATAATGACTCTGCCGATTCGATCGACGAATTTCAATCCACGCTCCCCGCGTGGGGAGCGACGCCCGATAACGTTTCCGTTAAACAGAAGGGCCTTATTTCAATCCACGCTCCCCGCGTGGGGAGCGACCAGGTTCGTTACAGCCATTTCCACAAACAGAGTATTTCAATCCACGCTCCCCGCGTGGGGAGCGACGCGGCCCGGGGTGGCTTCGTGCTGCGGCCGGTCATTTCAATCCACGCTCCCCGCGTGGGGAGCGACCCAGCGCCGTCTAATGCCTCCAGTGCGCCCACATCAATTTCAATCCACGCTCCCCGCGTGGGGAGCGACGGCCCGATAACGTTTCCGTTAAACAGAAGGGCCTCATTTCAATCCACGCTCCCCGCGTGGGGAGCGACGATTTGGGCGCAGCAGATTATGCTTGGTAAAAAATTTCAATCCACGCTCCCCGCGTGGGGAGCGACTCTTGCAGAGCGGGCAGATGACGCAAGCCCAGTTTATTTCAATCCACGCTCCCCGCGTGGGGAGCGACATACATTCTTACGTCAGGCACAAGCGTAACGTGATATTTCAATCCACGCTCCCCGCGTGGGGAGCGACCCCTGCGCGTTACGTTGCGGCTCAGTTACATTCAATTTCAATCCACGCTCCCCGCGTGGGGAGCGACCGTCGCCAGCGCGTTCATCAATTTGTCGAAGTTTGTTTCAATCCACGCTCCCCGCGTGGGGAGCGACCCGGCGTCCTCGCTCCAGGCACCGCCGTCATCGGTTTCAATCCACGCTCCCCGCGTGGGGAGCGACAGCAGGTGATTTATACACAACCACCTACAAACGGCTCAGGAACACAGAAAAACTGCACAAGTTTTCTGTGTCGCAGGCCAGCCAACAGGGGAAAAACGAGGGCTCTCTCCCCGCCTGACTCCTCTTTTTGGGTGCGAACCTCCCGAGAATACTCTGTGCACAGGAGGTTCGCCTCAGAGGATGAGCGGTTCATCCAGGTCCATGCCCAGCTTCACGCCAAGGTGCTCGACCTTCCCTGCGTAATGGCTGCCAAGCATGTAGAACCTGACGCTGTCCCGGGATTCGTCCATCTCGCTTTGAATGAGATGCTTGAGCTTTGTGTATTGAGCAGCATCGACGTGGCATTCGAATACGGAATTCTGAACGCGGATGCCATAGTTGACACATTGCTTGGCCACCCGGCGCAGCCGGCGCTTTCCCTCTGCCGTCTCGACATTGATATCATACGTCACCAAAACCAGCATGCCCCATTCCTCACTTCCATAAAAACGGCGGATACGCCTCCAGATCGCCGCGCAGGTACCGGGACAGCAGCATCGCCTGCGCATAGGGCACGAGGCCCCAGGCGAGCTTTTCTTTGAGATATGGATGGGTCAGCGTCTCCTGCTTTCGCTTTTGCCAGGCTGCGAGAAATGCCCGCCGTGCATCGTCCCTCAGGAAAAATGCGCCATTTTCCTTTTGATCAAAGTCCTTTCGGGTGATTGCGCCCAGATTGATTTGCGAGAGGACAAACCGGTCGGCGAGCGGCGCGCGAAGCTCCTCGAGCAGGTCGAGCGCGAGGGATTTCCTTCCGGGCCGTAGCGCGTGCAGAAAGCCAATGGCCGGATCAAGGCCGACGGATTCCAGCGCACCGGCGATTTCATTGCCCAGCAGCGTATAGGTGAAAGAGAGCAGGGCATTGACCGGATCCATCGGCGGGCGGCGATTGCGTCCGTCAAACGGAAAATCCGCAGGGCTGCGCAGGATCAGATGCGGAAAAGCAGCAAAATACGCCTTGGCCGCGCTGCCCTCGATGCCCATGAGCATCTCACAGGAGGACGCCGACGGAACAAGCCGAAGCGCTGTTTTCATCTGGTCGATGCTGCCGCTGACCGCCTGTGTGTCGATGCGCATGGGATGGTCGCGGCAAAAATGCTCCAGCAGCCAGCGGCCATTGTAAATCTTTCCGATCAGGAACATCTGCGCGACGGAGACGCTGCGTGCGGGATCCTCCGCGACGCGCATCTGCGTCATGCGCAGCAGCACATTGCCCTGAACAGGGCCGCAGACGCGGCCAAGGAAGCGGCCGTGCCGGGTCAGAAAGCACAGTCCGACGCCTCGCTCGGCGCAGGCTCCCATCAGCGCGGGACTCGCCCCGCGAAAGCCAAAGCTGACGATGTCCTCCAAATTGTGCAGCGGCACACGCCCGAGCACATCCTCCCCGCTGCACACAACCACATTCTCCCCGTCCAGCGACAGATAGGCCTGCGGATTGGTGACATATAGCGTATTTTGCAGCTTCTTCATGCCTCATCCTCCATGGCCCGGCGAACGTACTCTGATGCGCTGATCTGCTTGCTCAGAGCAGGCTGGCAGAGCTCGACCAGCGAGCAGCTCTTGCAGGCACGCGTCATCTTTGCCCTCGGCGTGTGGCCGCGCTCAAACAGGCGGTGCATTTCCGCGATCGCCTCCCGCACGCGGCTGCGAAGCTCGTCTGTCAGCTCGACCCTGAGCCTGTGCCGTGTTTCGCCGTAGTAGACGGCGCCCTCGGGAATCTCCGTCACGAACATCTCCTCCAGACACAGCGCCTGGGCGCAGAGCTGCATTTCGTCCGCGCCGCGTTCCCCCGGCCTGCCGCGCTTGTATTCCACGGGATACAGCCGCCAGAGGCCCTCTCTGCCGTGGATGGGCACGCCGGAAGGATCGCGATGCAGCTCCACCATGTCGCATTCGCCGGTGATGCGCAGCGCCTCGGAGCGCACGGGCATCGCGCGGGAGAGCAGCGTGCTCCCCCGCAGCTCCGTAAATCCCGCGTCATGCACGCGCTCATGCATGTAATGTCCGTCGAGGGTGAGTGTGTTCTCGCGCCACAGCTGCTCGATATGGATGAGCGCCCAGCGCCTGCGGCAGAAGGTGAAATGGTTCAGCCCGGAGAGCATCAGGAAGCCGTCGTCGTTATTCGCCATCGATCAGGGTATAGCGGAGGCCGGGGATGGCGGACTCATCCACATAGACCTCGGGCAGGTCGCCGGCCTGCGCACCCTCCCTGAATTTGAGGGAGCGATGCACCTTGGCGGAGGAATACTGGCCGCAGGGGCAGCTGTGCTCCCACCAGATGAGCTTGACCACCTCCATGCTGCCGTCGGGCCGGGCAGAGGTTGCGTCGTTGCGGAAGAGCGTGCGCAGCGCCTCCTTGAGCGCCGCGGCATCCTCGGTGCTGAAGCCGGTCTTCTGCGCGGGCTGCACGTTGATTGAGCCGAAGGTGACGTATACGCCGTAGTCGACGCGATGCTTCATGCCCATCGTGTCGGCGGCCTTCTTGTCCGGGTCTGCGCCGGTTTCAAGGTTGACGGATTTGGTGATCTGCGTGCTGACGACGTGGACGGTCTCCCGGCTAAAGGCCGGCTGGATGCTGACCGGGCCGCGGATGCCGATGGAGACGGCGTCGCTCCCCTCGTCGTCCTTCTTCGATTTGAACGCAAACACCTGGCCGAACGCGCGCACGTCGAGCCACGTCTGACAGGCAATGCGGCCGTAGTCCTCTCGCGTTACGATGGGCGCGTCCTCCTTGCCCTTGGCCTTCTTCTGCGCGTTCATCGCGGCCAGGCAGTCCCTGAGCGCCTGGCATCCATCCGCACGGTCCTTGAGGGAGCGATAGGCGTCTCCGGGCGCGCGGCGGTCGTCGGACTGAACGAAGACCGGATAGCCTTCGTCGATCCAGCGGTTGCGGATCTTGCGCTTGAGGCAGACGTCCGACACCTCGCCCAGACCGGCGTAGGTCGTGCGGGGGCGGTTTCCGTCGAGCGGGTCGCCGTTCGGGTTGGCGTTGCGCACGGTGAAGACGAGGGCGAAATCGATCTTGTTGTTCAGAGCGGTCATGGTTCTATCATCCTTTCTGTGGTCAATGGTCGCTGTACAGGTAGAAGAAATGCAGGTATTCCGGGCGAAGCGGCTCGTCGGTATCAAAGCCCTTCTGCACAATCAGCGCATGGAGCGCGTCAAGCTCCCGGCGGACGCTCCCGGCCATCCAGAGCTTGTTTTCGTAGGGCCTCATCCGCTCGCGCAGGTAGCCCCAGACCTCATTGGGACGCTGGGCGGCACGCGGCAGGAAGCGCATGGCGTTGCTGGGGCGGTTTTCTTCGCCCGCCTCGAGGTCGAGCACGCGGCGCTCCACATCGTTTTCCAGCGCGAGCAGCGCGCCGAAGGCCGCCTCGCGGGTATCGGGCGCCGCCGAAGCGCGGCCGGCGGGCGCCCATGCCTTGAGATCGAGCGCATGCTGCGCCAGCGCGAGCCGCATGCACAGATAGCCGTGCAGGAAGAGACTGCCCAGCGGCCTGTCCGATGCGCGTTCCTCTGCGGAAAAGCCCTGCTCGATTCTTTGCAGCAGGCGCTGCGCCTCCCGCGCCGCGCGCACGCCGGACTTCTCCAGATAGGGGATCAGCCTGTCGTGAATCTGCTGCCACGTTCTGGCGGGCGCGGCGGCAAGCGCGCCCATCATCCCCAAGGCGTTGGTTCGCCCATCCCGGCTGTTTTTCCCATCCGGGAGCACCCCGGCGTTCCACTCGCAGTCATCCGCGACGGCCAGCAGGCAGCCGTAGAGCTCGTCCCGCGTCGTGGGCGGCGCAAACGGGCGTCCCTCGCCGCTCAGTCTGAAGCTTCGGCTCTGCGCGAAGTATCCGACGAGGAACAGGTAGGAGAGCGGGCGCGTGTCCACGCGATCCTCCGGGGTGAACAGGCTTTCAACCTGCCCCAGCAGGAGCTGAAACCGGCGGGCATCGGATCGTTTTTTCGCGGCATCCTCGGGCTTGCGAGCCTGATCGCCGATGCTGCCCAGGTACGGCATCAGCTTGAGCCAGAGCTTGGGCCAGGTATCATACGGCCGCTGAACGAGCTGCGCCATCATCCGGATGGAATTCCACTTGTCCTCCGGCTGTTGGCTGGCGGTCTGTTCGATTTGATGCGCGACGCCCAGCAGGCGGCCGTAGAGATAATCGCGGCTGCGCAGCGCCGGGTCGAGCTCGGGCGTCACCTCGAAGGGCCGCGGCTGGTCGAGCAGGTGCTTGCGGATCATCGCGCAGGCGGCAGCCATGCACTGCGCCCACGCAAAGCCCTGCCACTTGCCCTTGGAATCGGTGAAGGAGAGCGGAGAAACCGCCCGGGCAAAGGCCGAATCAACCATGTCCTGCGGCAGCGCCGCGCCGTTGACCGTGCAATGCAGCAAGCGCAGCTGCATCTCGCGCATGAGCTTGGTGGCGGATTTGTCCGCCTTGAAGTCGGCCCGGGCGGTCTGCACGGCGTCGGCGCCCATGACGGCCTCGCAGATTTCCCTCCACTTCGGCGCGCGGTCGGGATGCTTGCTGTCCCGCATCCTCCAGCGCATGTCGCGATGCCACGCATTCACGCGCTCGACAAGCTGATTGCCGGGCATCTCCTGATAATAGGTGATGGACATGCGCCCCGGCGTCGCCGCCTGCAATCCGAGCAGGACGACGCCGGCGATGCGCCCGGCATATTCCTCCGTCAGGTCGTTGGGATCGGACACGCTTTGCAGATCGTTTGCGTTGCCGCCCATCGCCTTGAACAGCGCGTTGACGTATGCCTCCAGCGTGTCGGGCTGGCGCGCGGCGTCCTCCTGCGCATCCGGCTCCTCGTCGGGAGACCAGTCGTCGCTGACGATGGACGCGGGAAGCGGCGGGCAATCGACATTCCATCCGACAAAAACCATGCCAAACCGACGGAAGCCCTGATGCTCCAGCAGCCACTTGAGCGCGTTATGCGCCTTGACGGAGGCGAGCGTGCTGGCCGTGGCGGCGCTGCCATCCTCGACGAAGCGGCCCTTATAGCGGAAGGGGAAGCCCGCGTCGTCGGAGGAAATCAGCTTGGCATTGCCCAGCAGCTTGGGATGCTTGGCCAGCGTGGGCAGCTGCTCGCCGGTGACGTAGCACAGCGCGGTTTCCCCTCCGGAGAGAGAGGAAAGATGGCGGCTCCAGCTCTCGCGCACATCATGGCGCATCCAGAGCCGGTTTTCCTCGTCGGGATATTCGATGCTGAAGCAGGCAATGCTCTTGGCATCCGCGCCTTTGCCGTCCTTCGCGGCCTCGTCCTTGTGGAGCTTGAGCTTGAGTCCAGGCACCCCCGCCAGATCGGCGCAGAGCGTCCGCTTTTCCAGATACGCCCGCAGGGTGCGCAGGCACGACGGCGCGTCCTGGCTTTCGCTCCACGCCGCAAGCTGGCGCAGATAGCTTTCAAATCGGGGATTCTCCGCTCCCTCATCGGTCAGCAGGTATTTGAACTGATCGGCGAGCGGGAAGGGCGCGCCGTTGTCGCCGGTTCGCCCCTCCGCCTGCGGCGTGCTGGGCACGGCGCAGAGCTGATCCTCCTCGGGGATGAGCTGCGCGGTGACAAACCGCCCTTCGGGAGAGAGGATGATGTTGACCTTGATCGTCTTCTGGGTAAAGCCGACGGGCAACAGCGGGCTTTGCCCCTGCGCGCCTGCCGTGTTGATGACGCTGTCGTAGACGGCGCACAGCTTTTGCATCCAGCTCATCCGTCCGCTTCACCTCCTTCGGGGAAGGGCCCGCACAGCTCATCCGCCAGCGCGTCCTCCTGCAGGCCCGAGAAGTTGCCGTATTTTCCGCCGAAGGCCTTGGGCTTCATCGGCCGGATGCGGCGGTACATCTCCGGCGGGCAATCCTGCGGCGCAGGAAAGACGATCTCGCCGTGGTTCATCCTGGCGTGCCAGAGACGCACGCCCAGCTCCTCCCTGCCCGTCTCGTCGGGATAGGCGAAGGAATGGAACATCACGCCCAGATCGATTTCGCCGCGATCGTCGTAGTACCCCGCGCCTTCTCCGTACACGCAGGGCTCCACATAGGCCTGGCACTCCCGCGTGCCCAGAAAGATATCGCGCCGTCCACCCCGGGCGACCATGCGCCTGGCGATGTTGTGGTGCTTGTTCTCGTTCTGCCCGTCCGCGATGAGGTCGGGCTCGGTGCGGTAGGGGTTGGCGATGAAATGCGCGCGGACCTCGTAGCATGGATTGACGAGGTAGGTGTAGATGGAGAGGGTGTTGGGCTGCCCGTCATAGCTGATGGGCCGTATGCTCTTGCTCTCCGTCTGGATGGGATTCAGGATGCGGACGGAATCGACAAGCCAAAGGATGCTGGGCTTCCAATAAATTTGTTCTGTTATACTTTTGAGTGCCTGATAGGTGGGCACAAGGTAGGAGGAGCGCTCGCCGCCCATGCGCACGAGGCTGTCGCTGAAGAGCGCATAGCGCCCCCAGACCCTGTACTCGACGGAATTGCGGGTTTTGTCTTTCAATCTGCTTCACCTTCTTGTACGAAAAATGGAGAAAAGGATGCCGCCTCTTGCCCGAAGGAGGAAGATAGGGTATAATTTCAAAGTCGCCATCTCGTGGCGTGGATTGAAATACAGTTGAAAACAGGGATATTTCGGCTGAGGAGGATGTCGCTGAGAGGCGGCATCCTTTTCTGTTGATTGCAGTATAACACGACATCATTCATTTTTCAACCGTCATAGTAGAAAAAAGGGCTATTTTTTTCAAAATTCGAGAAAGCGCAGCTTCTTCTGCTCCACCCGCAGCCCGCTCTCCTCGTCATAGTACCCCTCTCCGAGGGCAATCGCGCCGCTCTCCCCGACGGCATACAGCGCATTGGCGTCGCTGAGCCGCTCGTAATCCCCCGGGTAGACGCTGACGCTGTACGCCTGTGCCCGGCGCAGCAGCCGGATTTCCTCGCGCATGGTGTGCCGGCCGTTCAGCGCGGCGATGAGCGCCGCGCCCTCCATGAAGGGGACGAGAACGGCCCTCGTCTGATCGGGGATGACCTCAAAGTTCGTGGCGACCGAGCGGAAGCTCTGGCGCAGCATGAGCGCCTGCGTGGATTTGTACATTTTCGCCTTGCTGCGGCGGTTTTCGTTTGAGGCGAGGAGGTTGCATGCATCGTCGTTCAGGTCGGGAAGGGGATAGTTCTGGTATTCGCGAACATAGTCCTCCTCCCGGAGAAAATACTGCGCCAGAGCCGTCGGGGCATCCATCGCGGAAGAAATCCCCTCCTGATGCAGCAGGGAGCGGGTGACATCTGCGCCATTCTGGATATCCGGCAGGAATGAAAGTCCCTCCTCGTGAAAGTCCCAGACATGGACCTCGCCCTCGCCATACTCCATGTTGCGGTTGGCACGGCCCGCGGCCTGCACGATGCTGGGCAGCCCGGCCAGACTGCGAATGACGGTGGGGAAGCTGACGTTGATGCCGGCTTCGATGAGCGCCGTGGAGACGCAGAACACGCGCTTGCCCGCCCTGAGCCAGGCCTTGATGCGCGCAATCAGCCTCTTGCGATGCGCTGGGCAGAGCAGCGTGCTCAGGTAGACGCACAGCACATGGCCGGCCGGGCAGGTCTGCGCGGCCTCCGCCAGCGCATCCTCAGGCAGGGAGAGGCAGGCGTCGGCGAGCGGGATATCCTGCTCCGCGAGCCGAGCGCGAACCTCGTCAAAGACCGCACGCGCCGTCGCCTTCGTGTTGACGATGGTCAGCACGGAGCGGCTCTTGAGCATCTGCGCGATGCGCGCGGCGGCGTCCTCCGCGTCCCGGACAGCGTTCAGCTCGGGAAGATAGCGCACGCGCTTGAGCCGCTCGCAGAGCGCCCCGACGTCGGGCATCAGCTCGACAGGCGCGCTCGAGAGCGCCAGGCGCGGCTGTGTCGCCGTGCAGAGCACGACGGTGCTGCCGCACTCGGCGCTGAGAAACCGGATCGCGCGCTCAAACAGCGTCTTGCAGTGCTTGGGCAGCGCCTGAACCTCGTCAAAGATCAGCACAGCGCCGGTCAGCCTGTGCAGCCGTCTGGCATCCGTGTTGGGCGCAGCATAGCAGGCGTTGAGGAACTGCACCATGCTGGTCAGGATGATGTCGCTGTCCCAGCGCTCGGTCAGGCGCTTGTAGGCCTCCTGCTCCTCCTCCTGGCTGCGGCCGTCGCGCGGCTCGGGGACGACGTTGGCGTGGTGCTCGAGGATGGAGGGGGAATCGCCCAGCGCCTCGCGGATATCCCTGGCGTTCTGGTCGAGGATGGTGTTGTAGGGGATGATGTAGAAGATTCGGCGCTGTCCGTTCGTTATCGCATGCCTGAGCGCAAAGCGCAAGCTGGAAAACGTCTTGCCGCCGCCCGTGGGTACGCTGAGCGTGAAGATACCGGGCGCGGAGCCGGCTTTTTCCCAGCAAATATCGGAAATCTCTGCGCGGATGCGGTTGATTTCCCCCGTGCCGTTCAGATGGGCCTTGCGATAGGCTTCAAAGGTTTCAAGGAGCGCATCCCAGTCGGGCGCAGGCGCAGGCCCGGCGAGGGCATCCTGGCCGTATTCAAAGCACGCGGAATCCCAGCGATCGGCGTCGACGAGGCAGCTGAGCAGCAGGCGGCCGGTCATGCCCAGGCGGAAATTCTGCTCGGCCTTGTCGGGAACGCGCTCGCGGAAGGCGGCGAGGCAGCGCCCGATCTCGCCGCAGGCCGCGGCGAAACGCGCGTCCAGCTCCGCTTCATCAGCGACGTTTTCAAGGAACCAGCTGCTGGCCTCATCGTAATGGAAGAGGTTCTTCGGATCCTTCATCTGCTCGATATAGGGCGACTTGCCCTTTTCATCCAGACAGTCGCACAGCCCCGCATGGTGGCCCAGGATGCACAGCGAGATGAGCTGCGCCGTCACCCGCCCGGCAGCGGAAACACCCGGCTTCAAGAACCAGCGGCGATAAGCGTATATCGCGCCGGCCGGCGCATGAGGATGCGGCGACGTCTGCCTGTCCGCGGCGCAGGCGGCAGCGCGCAGATACGCTTCAAACGCCCGCGTCGCCTTTCCCATATCGTGCAGCAGGCCGATGAGCCCCGCGGTCTGCGTCAGACCGGCGGCCTCACCGGCGCGCGCGCAGAGCATGCTGACGTTTTCGCAATGCGCCTTCAGCGGCTGTAGCGCGCCATCCGAGGCTCTGACATGGGCAATCATGGCTTTATCCCCTCCAAAATGATCAGAACATACATATTATGGTATTCTTCATTATACAATTGATGCTGTCAGCCGACAAGCACATACGACCCAAAACGTGCTTATGGTTCCCTTCTTCCCTCGCTGCTCCTGCGCAAAAACGCCGCAGGCCCCCGGATTCCGGAAGAGCCTGCGGCGCGGAATGGTATTCTTTTATCGCGGCAAAGGGCCTGCTTCATTCCAGCAGCCCGCGCCCGCCCAGCCGGATCTGCTGCGCGACGCCGTCGCTTGCCCGGCGCGCGGCAGCTCGAAGCGGCTCGCCCGAGAGCAGCGCGTCCGCCAGCAGCGCGCAGAAGAGGTCGCCTGTGCCAAAGCCCCTTGCGGGCAGCCGCTCATAGGGCAGCGCGATGCGCTCGCCGCCCTGCGCGTCCCATCCGAGCACGGCATGCGCCCCATCCATGCGCGCGCTCGTCACGAGCACGCTGCGCTGCCCACCGCCCAGCCGCTCGATCATGCGCCACGCCGCTTCGCCGCCCCGCTCCGCCGCCTCAATGGGCGTATCCGTCAGCAGGCAGGCCTCGGTCAGGTTTGGCGTGATCAGCGTCGCGTGCCGCGCAAGCAGCGCCATGCCCGCAAGCTGATCGTCGCTGACGGAGCGATATCGCCTGCCGCCGTCGCCCAGAATCGGGTCGACAAGCACGGGGATGCCGCGCCCGCGCGCCTCATCGGCCACCGGCACGAGCGAGCGCGCCTGCGCAAGCCCCGTGATATAGCCGATGTAGAGGAGGTTAAACCCGACGCCCAGCGCCTTCCATGTTTCCAGCGTCCGGAGCAGATAGTCCGTCGTATCCAGCGCCTCGTGTGCGCCGAGGTTGAGCATGTTGGAGATCAGCGCCGTCGGCAGTGAGAGCACCTCATGCCCCCTCGCCTCCAGCGCGGCGGTCAGCATGCGCACGCCGACGCGGCCCTTTCCCGTCAGATCGCCCAGCAGCAGGACGGTCTTGCGCGCCGCTTCCATGGCAAGTCTCCCTTCAAAAGGCGGCTTCCCTCCCGCCCGGGAAGGGGAAGCCGCCGAGGTCATGCATTGTTATGTCTTCATACCTTGCGCAGCACCAGCGCCGTGCGGGCCGGCACATAGACCGGGAAGCCATCGCCCAGCTGCGGGTCCTTCGACCAGGTATGGTAGACGACGGACTTGTCCACGCGCTCGTAGCCGCCGAATTCCTTGTCGTCGCTGGAGAGCACGACCCGATAGTCGCCCAGCTGCGGCGCGGGCACGAACAGCCCGGCCTGCGAGTTCGTCGGATGGAAGTTGAAGACGAAGACGCAGCCCGCCTTCTCAAAGACGAGCACCTGATCGGCCTCATGCTGGCGCAGGCATCTGGCCATGCCGCCCTGGAGCACGCCGTACTGGCGCACGAGCCGCAGCATCGCCTTGTCGAAGTTGCCCAGCAGCTCATAGCGCAAAAAGCCGTTATCCGCCAGCGACCACAGGCGTCTGGCATGCGCAAAGCTCCAGCCGTTGCCCTCGCGCGGGAAATCGATCCACTCGGGATGGCCGAACTCGTTGCCCATGAAGTTGAGGTAGCCGTCGCCGCCCGCCGCGATCGTCACCAGACGGATCATCTTGTGCAGCGCAACCGCGCGCTCGACGAGGATGTTCGGGTCGGCGCGGTCCATGCCCCAGTACATCTCCTTGTCGGCAAGGCGGAACATGATCGTCTTGTCGCCCACGAGCGCCTGGTCGTGGCTCTCCGCATAGGCGATGACCTTCTCGCCCGGGCGGCGGGAAATCAGCTCATAGTAGAGCCTGCCGATATCCCAATGACCGTCCTCCTTCTCCTTGATCGTCTTGATGTAGAAGTCCGGCAGGCCCATCGCCAGCCTGTAATCAAAGCCGATGCCGCCGTCGCGGATGGGCAGGCACATGCCCGGCATGCCGCTCATCTCCTCGGCGATGCAGACGCTGCCGCGCTTGAGCTCGTGCGTCAGCTCGGTCGCCAGCTGGAGATAGGTCAGCGCGTCGACGTCGGTGTTCATCGAGAAATACTGCCTGTAATCGGTGAACGCGCTGCCCAGGCCGTGATCCTGATAGATCATGCTGGTCACGCCGTCGAAGCGGAAGCCGTCGAAGTGGTATTCCTCGATCCAGAACTTGATGTTGGAGAGCAGGAAATGGACGACGCCGTTCTTGCCGTAGTCAAAGACCTTGGAGCCCCAGGCCGGATGATCGCCCGCCGCGCCGGCCTTGAAGAACTGGTCATCCCGTCCGTCAAAGCCGTTGATGCCCTCGGCCGTGTTCTTGACCGCGTGAGAATGCACGAGGTCAAGCAGCACCGTCAGCCCCAGCCTGTGCGCCTCGTTGACCAGCGCCTTGAGGTCGTCCGGCGTGCCATACCACGAGGAGGCCGCGAAGAAATTCGATACCTGATAGCCGAAGGAGGCGTAATACGGATGCTCCATGATCGCCATCAGCTGCACGGTGTTGTAGCCGTCCTGCTTGATGCGCGGCAGGATGTCGCGCGTGAATTCGGCATAGGTGCCCACGCGCTCCTCCTCGGTCGCCATGCCCACATGCGCCTCGTAGATCAGCGGCGGCACGTTGCGGCGCGGGCGGAAGCTTTCGTCCGTCCAGGTAAAGGTCTTGCGCGGATTCCAGACGGTCGCGCTGAAGCTGTGCGTCTTCTCGTCCTGTGTGACATAGGTGGCGTAGAGCGGAATACGGTCCTCCGTGCCCCGTTCGCTGGTGACGCAGACCTTGACATTGGAGAGATGGCGCAGCGTCCGCCTGCCGGGAATCTCGATCTCCCAGTTGCCGTTGCCCACCGGCTTCATCGGGTGGCTCGTCCTGTCCCATCCGTTGAAATCGCCGATCAGGTGCATCTCCTTTGCGCCGGGCGCCCATTCGCGGTAGACCCAGCCCGTCTTGGTCTTGTGAAAGCCATAGTACAGATGACCGCTGGCGAAATCGGACAGCGACTGCCCGTCGGCAAGAAGCTGGCGCTTGCGCCGGCGGTAGCGCTTCATACGCTCCCTGAGTTCGCCCTCGAAGGAAGCGAGGGCAGGATCATATTCGAGGATCTTCAGCTTTCGTGGATTTTTATTCGTCACTTCTTCCATAAAAAGAGGCCTCCCAGCGATTTTCTTTTGTATAATTGTACTCTATTTTGCTCGCGTTTTCAACACTTTCGTTGAATCAAAGCCAAGAATGGTTGACGCCCGGCGAGGAAGGTTGTAAACTGTATCTGTCTTTTCCGGCCCGTGCCGGAGCCCGGCGCCTGTGGGCCCGTCCTCAAGCGCCATTCTGCATCCCTTGACAACGAAATTCAGGAGGAACCAGCCATGCTGACCCGCACCTTCTTTTCCCGCGCCCCGCTGGCGCCCGGCCGCTTTGCGCCGCTCCCGGCCGGCGCGATTGCCGCCCGCGGCGCGCTCTCTGAGCGCCTCGTCTCCCTTCGCGCGGGGCTTCTTTCCCGCTGCGCGTCTCTCTTTCCCGAGTCCGGCGAGCAGAGCGTCTGGTTCGGCGGCACACAGGGCGGCGGCATGTTGGCCCCCGACGCGCTGGAGGCCTCCCTGCTGACCGCCGCGCTGCTTTGTGACGAGGAGCTTCGCCGCGACAGCCTGCGCCTGTGCAGCCGCGTGATCGACGCGCAGCGCGAGGATGGCAGCTTCGGCGCAGAGGGCGAGAGCTTCGCCGCCCGCGGCAGGATGCTGCGCGCGCTGGAGGCCGCCTACACGATGAGCGGTGAAAAGCGCATCCTCACCTTCATGCTCCGCTACATGAAATACCTGAAGGAGACGCTCGCCGCCTCGCCGCTTGGCGTGCAGGACGCGCTGCACACCGCGGACACGCTGGAGGCCGGTCTCTTCCTCTACAACGTCACCGGGCAGAAGGCAATTCTCCCCGTGCTCTCGATGCTGACCAGCCAGGGCGCGGACTTTGCCTCCCTCTTTCACGCCTTTCCCTACCGCACGCCCGTCTCCCGCACGATGAGCGCGCAGGAGCTGCTTGACGCGCTTGAGAGCGAGGGCGAGGAGGGCTACGCGCATCATCTGCTGCGCATGGCCGACGGCGCGAACCTCTGCGAGGGCCTGCGCCAGAGCGCGCTTTGCGGCGTGCTCTCCGGCTCGGGCAAGCAGCTCTCCGCCGCGGAGGCCGGCTTTGCGCGCATGAGCAAGGCGCACGGCGCCGTCAGCGGCGGCATCACGGCCGACCCGCTGCTCGCGGGCGCGCATCCCAGCCGCGGCGTCAGCGCGCTGAGCGCCTGCGAGCTCGCCGCCTCGCTGGAGACGCTGCTCGCCTGCCCCGGCGGGGAATTCGCCGCCGACCCGCTGGAGACTCTCGTCTACAACGCCATTGAGGCCGCCTTCGCACCGGACGGGCGCAGCGTCCAGCCCGTGCAGCAGGCGAACCAGACGCGCGTGAGCCGCGAGGCGCGCTTCCCGCTGTGCGGCGAGACGGAGAATCTCTTCTCGCTTCAGGATGGGCGCGCGCTGTGCGCGCTGCTCTGCGCGCTGCCGCGCTTTGCCCAGCATCAATGGATGCTCTCCCGGGACGAGGGGCTTTGCGCGATGGGCTACGCGCCCTGCTCCGTGCGCTACCGCCTCGGTGGCACGAGCGTCCGCCTGCACGTCGAGAGCCGCTACCCGGTCAGCGGCAGCATCCGCATCACCGTGGGGGTCGGCGAAAGCGCCGCTTTCCCCCTGCATCTGCGCATTCCCGCCTGGGCGGAGGGCGCGACGGCCGCCATCGCGGGCGAAATCGTTCCCGCGAAAGCCGGCGCCTTCCTGACGGTCAACCGCCAGTGGCACGACGGCGATGAAATCCTGCTGACGCTGCCCATGGCCGTCCGCCGCATTCCGGCCTTCCATCAGGCCGTGAGCATCGCGCGCGGGCCGCTGCGCTTTGCCTACGCGCCGGCCTTCACGCAGGAGACCGGCCGAGACGGCCTGACGGCAATGCAGGCCGATCTGCCCTTCGGCATCGCGCTCCTTTCTCGCGAGCCCATCGAGGCGCGCGAGGAGGACGAGAGCGTGACGCTGCTGGCCCGCGCCGTGCATCTCCCCGCCTGGGGCATGCGCGAGGCAAGCTGCGACCAGCCGCCCATCGACCTGGCCAGCACCGGCGAGGCCTTCACCGCGCAGCTCGTGCCCTATGCCAGCGCGCCCATCCGCCTGAGCGCGCTGCCGCAGGCCTGAGTGTTTGCCAACCTTTCGGGTTTTCTTCACAATCCCGCCACAGCCATCGGGTATACTGATTGATCGAGGTGAACGCGCATGAGCAAAAACGCACGCATTCTGATCTGCGACGACGACGCCATCGTCCATCAGTCGCTTTCCCTGTATCTGGACAATGAGGAATTCCTCCACGACTCCGCCTACGACGGCAAGCAGGCGCTGGAGATGATTCACAAGGAGCATTATGACCTCATGCTCCTGGATCAGATGATGCCCGGCATGACCGGCATGGAGGTCTGCCAGACCGTCCGCCGCGAGAGCCAGCTGCCCATCATCATGCTCACGGCCCGCGGCGAGGAGATCGACCGCATTCTCGGCCTGGAGATGGGCGCGGACGACTACATCGTCAAGCCCTTCTCCCCACGCGAGGTCGTCTCGCGCATCAAGGCCGTGCTGCGGCGCACCTCCTCCGCTTCGCAGGAGGCGCACGAGGAGCAGCTGACGACGCTCACCTACGGCTCGCTCGAAATCCAGCCCGAGCGCTACAGCGTCAAGCTCGCCGGGCAGAGCGTCTCCTGCACGCCGCGCGAGGTCGAGCTGCTCTATCTTCTGGCCAGCCATCCGGGCCGCGTGTTTGACAGGGAGCAGATTCTCTCCCGCATCTGGGGCTATGACTTCTTCGGCGATACGCGCACCGTCGACACGCACATCAAGCGCCTGCGCCAGAAGCTCGCCTGCGAGGAGATGGGCAAGACCTGGGACATCATCACCGTCTACGGCGTCGGCTACAAGTTTGAGGCGAACGTATGAAGCCGCGCAGCACGCTCCTGCGGCGCACGCTGATGCTGGCCTACGGCACGGTGCTGCTCTTCGCCGTGCTCATCATGGTCATCTACAACACGCTCTCCCCGAGCCTCTTTGCGCGCAACAAGATCGACGATCTGATTCCCAAGGGGCAGATCATTTCCGGCTACATCGAGAGCACGCTGCGCGGCGAGATCTCCACGGCCTTTCTCGTCCCGCTGATCGGGCGGAGCACCTCCCAGTGGGAGGCGACCGTCTGGGTCGTCGACGCGCAGGGCGACACGCTCATCCGCACGCAGCAGGCCTCCGGCCGCCGTGTTGGCCGCCTGCCGACCGCGTTGGCGCAGTCCATGCTGCCCACCGTGCTCTCCGGCCAGATCGCGACGCACATCGGCCCGCCGGAGGATCTCACACCCCCGGCGGAAACGTCCGATAAATCGACCTTCTCCTCCGGCGTGCTCGACAGCATCGCTGGCTCGGAGGAGGACAGCGCCTCCTCCTCCGAGGAGGTCATCAGCGGCAGCGTCGTCGCCGTCGCCGTGCCCATCGCGCTCTTTGGCGAGGTGGTCGGCGCGGTCTTCATGGCCCAGACCATGACCGAGGTCATGAGCGGCATGCAGGCGCTCTCCAACGCGATCACGTTTTCGCTGCTGCTGGTCGCGCTGCTGCTGCTGCCCATCGTGCTCTTTTTCGCCTCGCGCCTCTCCCGCCCGCTGGCGCGGATGCGCTCCGTCGCGCTGACGATGGCCGGCGGCGACCTGACCGTGCGCGCCGACGCCCAGCGCCCCGACGAATTCGGCGAGCTGGGCCGCGCGCTCAACTTCCTCTCCTCGGAGCTGGGCGCGACAATCTCCTCCCTGCAGATGGAGCGAAACCGCCTGCAAAGCCTGATCAACGGCCTCTCGGAGGGCATCATCGCCGTCGACGCGCAGGGCGCGACCACGCTGCTCAATCCCGCCGTGCATGAGCTGCTGGGCCTGGACAGCGCGCAGCAGGACGTGCGCGCCGCCGCGCCGGACGTCTTCTCGATGTTTGACGAGGCGCTTGAAAGCGGCCAAAGCCTGCGACGCACCATCTGGCAGGGCGGCATGGCGCTTTCCATCTCGCTCTCGCCGCTATCAAACGCGCAGGGGCAGATCACCGGCTGCGTCGGCATCGTCTCCGACGTCACCAGCGCCGAGCGCCTGGAGCAGACGCGCCGCGACTATGTCGCCAACGTCTCCCACGAGCTGCGCACACCGCTGACGGCGATGCGCGCGCTGATGGAGCCGCTGCGCGACGGCCTCATCAAGACCGAGGAGCAGCGCCAGCAGACCTACAACATCGTCCTGCGCGAAACGATGCGCCTCTCCCGCCTGGTCAGCGACATGCTCGAGCTCTCCCGCCTGCAGAGCGGCACGGCGTCGCTCGAGCGCAGCGTCTTCAATCCGCGCGGCGTGCTCGAGGCCGTCCGCGACACCTACTCCGCCTATGCCGAGGACTACCAGCAGACCTTCGTCTATGACGTTCAGGACGCGCTGCCCGACGTGCTGGGCAACCCGGACAGGACGCAGCAGGTGCTCGTCGCGCTGCTGGACAACGCCTTCAAATACACGCCCGAGGGCGGTACGGTCACGCTGAGCGCCGCCGCCTCCGGCGAGGTCGTCCTGGTGACCGTGCGCGACACGGGCATCGGCATCGGGCCCGATGATCTGCCGCACGTCTTTGACCGCTTCTACAAGGTCGACAAGGCGCACCACAGCAAGGGCACCGGCCTGGGCCTGGCGATCGCCTACGAGATCATGAAGCAGCTCGGCGAGGAGATGACCGTGGAGAGCGCGCCCGGCAAGGGCTCCGCCTTCCGCTTCACGCTGCACGCCGCCCGTGGCTGATCCGCCCTTTTCGCCGCGTATCGCTTGACTTGCGCGTACCGCTGTGCTATACTTCTTCTTGATTATCGGGCCCCGTGCGCGCCTGCCGCGCCCCGGGCAGAGATCCAATCTGATTAGAATGGGAGATAGGGTTATGGAAAGAATCAAGACGCTCGAGACCCGCAACATGTGCGAGAGCGCGAAGAACGGCGGCTGCGGCGAGTGCCAGACCTCCTGCCAGTCTGCCTGCAAGACCAGCTGCGGCGTGGCCAATCAGCAGTGCGAGAACGCCGACAAGTAAGCGGCATTCTGACGACATCCCGAAAGCTCTCCTGCCGGCCCTGCGGGCCTGCGGAGCTTTCAAAGAAAAAAGCTGCCGCCTGCGGGCGGCACTTTTTATGCCCTTTATCTCAACAGCATTTTCCCGGCGCATCGCCGGTCTGGAGGTACTATGGTTCATCAATATCAGCTTGGCGGCTACAACATCGTGCTGGACACCTGCTCCGGCTCGGTGCATTCCGTGGACGAGGTCGCCTACGACATCATCGCGCTGTTTGAAACGACGCCCGTGGACGAGATTGTCCGGCAGATGCTCGAAAAGTACGGCGACCGCCCGGATGTGACCGAGGAGGAGCTTCGCGCCTGCATCGGCGACGTCGCGCGCCTCAAGGAGATGGGCAAGCTCTTCACGCCGGACACGTTCGCGCCGATGGCCGGCACGCTCAAGGAGCGCTCCGGCGACGTCGTCAAGGCGCTCTGCCTGCACGTCGCGCACACCTGCAACCTCAACTGCGCCTACTGCTTCGCCAGCCAGGGCAAGTATCACGGCGACCGCGCGCTGATGAGCTTTGAGGTCGGCAAGCGCGCGCTCGACTTCCTGATCGAGCATTCCGGCACGCGGCGCAACCTCGAGGTCGACTTCTTCGGCGGCGAGCCGCTGATGAACTGGGACGTCGTCAAGCAGCTCGTCCAGTATGCCCGCACGCAGGAGGAGGCGCATCACAAGCACTTCCGCTTCACGCTCACGACCAACGGCATGCTGATCGACGACGACGTGATCGACTTTGCCAACCGCGAGATGAGCAACGTCGTGCTCAGCCTCGACGGGCGCAAGGAGGTACACGACCGCCTGCGCGTCGACTACGCCGGCAACGGCAGCTATGACCGCATCGTGCCCAAATTCAAGCAGCTCGTTGCGGCGCGCGGCGGCAAAAACTACTACATGCGCGGCACGTTCACCCACGCCAACACGGACTTTACCAACGACATCTTCCACATGGCGGACATGGGCTTCACCGAGCTGAGCATGGAGCCGGTCGTCTGCGACCCCGCTGATCCTGCCGCGCTGACGCCGGAGGACATCGAGACCGTCAAGGGCCAGTACGAGCTGCTCGCCAAAGAGATGCTGCGCCGCGAGCAGGAGGGGCGTCCCTTCACATTCTACCATTACATGATCGACCTGACCGGCGGCCCCTGCATCTACAAGCGCATTTCGGGCTGCGGCTCCGGCACCGAATACATGGCCGTGACGCCCTGGGGCGACCTCTATCCCTGCCATCAGTTTGTCGGCGAGGAGGCCTACAAGCTCGGCAACATCTGGGACGGCGTCACCAACACCGCCCTGCGCGAGGAATTCCGCGCCTGCAACGCCTACGCCCGCCCGGAATGCAAGGACTGCTGGGCGAAGCTCTACTGCTCCGGCGGCTGCGCGGCCAACGCCTACCATGCGACGGGCTCCATCCGCGGCGTCTACGAGCCGGGCTGCGAGCTCTTCCGCAAGCGCATCGAATGCGCGATCATGATCAAGGTCGCCGAGGACGCCATGAAGGAGCAGACGAAATGAACACGCCCGTCGCGGATTTCGTGAGGCGCTACGCCGCCTCCGGCACGGCGCGGCTGCACATGCCCGGTCACAAAGGCCGGGCATCTTTAGGCTGCGAAGCCTTTGACATCACGGAGATCGCCGGGGCGGACGCGCTCTACGAGGCGGACGGCATCCTCGCGCAGAGCGAGGCGAACGCCGCCTCTCTCTTTTCCAGCCAGCGCACCGTATACAGCACGGAGGGCTCGAGCCAGTGCATCCGCGCGATGCTGCAGCTCTGCCTGCTCGCCCGCCCGCAAAGCGGCCGGCCCGTCGTGCTCGCCGCGCGCAACGTGCATAAGGCCTTTGTCTATGCTGCGGCGCTGCTGGATATCGACGTGCAGTGGCTCTGGCCCGAGGAAAGCAGCGCCTCGCTGTGCTCCTGCCCCATCACGCCGGATGCGCTGGCGCGCGTGCTGGGCGCGATGCCTGAGCCACCCGCCGCCGTCTATGTCACCAGCCCGGATTACCTGGGCGGCGAGGCCGGTCTCTCCGCGCTGGCGCAGGTCTGCCACGCGCATGGCACGCTGCTGGCCGTCGACAACGCGCACGGCGCCTATCTGCGCTTTCTTTCCCCCTCGCGCCATCCGCTCGACCTGGGCGCGGACATCTGCTGCGATTCAGCGCACAAGACGCTCCCCGTGCTGACCGGCGGCGCCTATCTGCACATCGCGCGCCGCGCGCCCGCCGTCATGGCGCAGCAGGCCAAGCAGGCGATGGCGCTCTTCGGCTCGACCAGCCCGTCCTATCTGACGCTGGCCTCGCTCGATCTTTGCAACGCCGCGCTCGCGGGGGATTATCCCCGGCGCATCGCTGAGACGGCCTCGCGGCTTGACGCGCTGCGCGCCGCTTTGCGCGATCTGGGCTGGCGGACGCTGCCCTCCGATCCGCTCCGCGTGACGCTCGACGCGGCCTCCGGCGGCCTGACAGGCACACAGCTCGCGCAGAGACTGCGCGCAGGCGGCGTCGAATGCGAATACGCCGACGAGGACGCGCTCGTCCTCATGGCGACGCCGGAAAACGGCGAGGCCGATTTTGACCGCGTGCTGTTCGCCGCGGGCGAGGCGGGCAAGCCGCGCGCTCGCGTGCCGCTGCCCGTCGTGCGCGCCCCGCGCGCCTGCTCCATCCGCCAGGCGCTGCTCGCCCCGCAGGAGCTGCTCCCCGCGCAGGACGCGCTGGGACGCATCTGCGGCGCGCCGACCGTCGCCTGCCCGCCGGCGATTCCCGTCGCCGTCTCGGGCGAAATCATCACGCGGGAGGCGATTGAGGTGTTTTGCCGCTGCGGGATTGAGACCGTCTCGGTCGTCCGGGCTTGAGGCGGCCTACCAGCAGAAAAATCAGGCGCTGCCGCAGGGGATTCCTGCCGCAGCGCCTGTCTGCTTCTTTGCTTATCTTCCGATGATTCTGTCCCACAGGTCGCCGAAGTCATCCGCCAGCTCGTCAAGGCCGGTCGCCTTGCCGACGCGCTCCGCCAGACCCTTGACCTGCCCGTAGAGCGTGTCGTCATCCGTGACCTCGATGTCCGTCAGGCTGTCGTCGACCTTCTGCACCGTCTCGATGATCGTCTGCTTCATCCGCTCGTCGAGACCTGCATTGTACTGGTTCTCAAACTCCACGGCCACCAGCACGCGGTTTTCGCTGACGACGACCTCCGCGTCATTGACCTCGCTGATGCGCTCCACAGCTTCGCTGATCTTCTCCGCCAGACGGCCCGCCTCCGCGGGCGTCATTGACGTCTGCGCGCTGGCCGTCGCCTCCGGCGCAATCGTCGCCGCCATCGTCGGTTCGGCCGTCGCGGGCTCCATGGTCGTCATGGGCGCGTTCGTCGTCAGCGGCGCGGCTGTCGCCGTCGTGCCGCTGGCATTCGCCGCGCAGCCGCTCATCACCAGGCTCGCCGCAGCCATGCACAGCAGAGCCAACATCCATTTTTTCACTGAATTCGCCTCCTTGCCGCTATTGTGCGCGGAAGGAGGCGAAAGTATAGACGTTTTTTGACGCCGGCAACAAGAAAATTCTGCCTGCCGTCATTCGCCGTAGAACGTGCAGCCGCCGATGAATTCCCGCAGGATCGACGTCGGCGGAATCTCGCTCTCGTCGCCGCAGTCGAGGAAATAGTTGAGGAACTTCACCAGCCTGCGCGCCCTCGTGTAATGCGGACTCTGCGGCGGAATCGCCCTGAGCATCGGATAGGCGTATTTTTTGAGCACGGCGATTTCATAGAGCAGCGAGGAATTGAACATGACGTCCGCCCGCTCCTGGAACGGGAAGATGTAGCTCTCCTCGCCCGCGCGCACGCTGTCCCACATGGCCAGCGTCTCCACCGCGCTGGTCGCGCGCGTCCTGTGGTCGCGCACCATGCGCCGCAGCAATCGCACGTCCGTCGTGCGGATGCGGTTGTGGTTGTCCAGGTTGAGCTGCGTCAGCGCGCTGACATAGACGCGGAATTTGAGCTCGCTGGGAATGTCCGCGCTCAGCGCGTCGTTGAGCCCGTGGATGCCCTCGACGATCAGCACCTGATCCTCGCTCACGCGCAGGCGCACGCCTTTCTCCTCGCGCGTCTTCGTCTTAAAGGAGTAGAGCGGCAGCTCCACCTCGCGCCCGGCCAGCAGCTCGACGAGCTGCTCGTTGAACAGCGGCACGTCGATCGATTCGAGGCATTCGAGATCGGGCTTTCCGTCCGGCCCAAGCGGCACCTCGCCGCGGTTGCGGTAGTAATTGTCCAGCGAAATCGCGACGGGGCGCTTGCCGCTTACGCGCAGCTGCACGCCGAGCCGGTTGGCGAACGTCGTCTTGCCGCTCGAGGACGGCCCCGCGACAAACACGATGCGCGCACCCCGGGCGACGATGCGCTCCGCGATCTGCGCGATTGTCCGCTCCTGCATGGCCTCGCTCACGCGGATGAATTCCCGCGCTCCGCCCCGGGCGATGATGTCGTTGAGATCGGCCGCCGTCTCGCAGCCCAGAATCCTCGAGCATTCGCCCGCCTCGGCGTAGGCGCGCATGAGCTGCGGCCGCTCGACAAACGGATCAGGCGGGCCGGAAAGATCCCTTCCCGGCAGCAGCAGCACCATGCCGGGATAGTAAAACCGCAGCGCGAAGCTCGCGATTTCCCCCGTCGAGGCCGCCATCGCGCCGTAGAAGTACTCGCTCAGCCCGTCGCAGGTGTAGACATCGAAATAGTCGTATGGCCGGTAGCCGAGCAGGCGGACGGTGTCGTCCTGCCCCTGTGCGGCGAAATAGGCGATGGCCTGCTCCCGCGTCAAGCGGGATTTGACAATCGGCAGATCGCGCCGCACGACCTCGCGCATCTTCTCCTCGATGCGCCGCACCAGCGCCGCCGTCAGGCTCACGCCGGTGACGTTTAAATAGATGCCCCGCCCGATGCTGTGCTCAAAGCGCACCCTTGCGCCCGGAGCCGCCTCGCGCAGCGCCAGCAGCAGGATCAGCCGCGCGCTTCGCTCATAGATGCGGCGATCCTCCTCGTTGCGTCCGTCCATGCCGATCCTCCCTGTTTGATGATGCTCTTCTGATTCGATATGCCCCATCCGTCGCGCCGGTCACATCCCAAGCGCGAATTCCGCCGCCTTTTTGCCCGCAAGCGCGCCGGTCGAAAACGCGATTTGCAGGTTGAAGCCGCCGGTATGCGCGTCCACGTCGAGCACCTCGCCCGCGAAAAACAGCCCGGGCGTCAGCTTGCTCATCATGCTTCCCGGAACGACCTCCAGCACATTCACGCCGCCGCGGGTGACGACTGCCTCCTCCACAGGGCGCGCGCCGTCGATATGCAGCGGCAGCGCCTTGAGCATCGCCCCCAGCGCATGGCGCTGCTCCCGCGTGATCTGCCCGACGGGCAGCTCCGGCGAGAGGCCGCACAGCGACGCGAACACCGGCCCCATGCGCGCGGGCATCAGCGTCAGCAGCACGGAGGAGAGCTGCTTTCGCGCGTTTTCGGCAAACTCCCTTTGCAGCCGCAGATCGACCTGCTCTGGCGTGAGCGCAGGCTTCATGTCCAGCGTCACGACGGCCTGCGCGGGATCATCGGGCATGTGGCTGCTCAGCGTCAGAATCAGCGGCCCGCTGACGCCAAAATGCGTAAAGAGCATCTCGCCCAGCTCGTCAAAGATCTTCTTTTTGCCGTCCCGGGCGCTCACGCGCACGTTCTTGAGCGAGAGCCCCTGGAGCAGCTGCGGCCATTTTTCGCCGATCGTCAGTCCCACGAGCGCGCCCCGAAGCGGCGTGACGCTGTGGCCGTTCTCCCGGGCAAAGGCATAGCCATCGCCGGTCGAGCCGGTCGAGGGGTAGCTGATGCCGCCGGTGGCGACGATGACGCATTTGGCGCGCAGCGTGCCGCCCTGCGCGAGCTGAACGGCAAAGCGCTCTCCCTCCCGGCGGACCTGCGAAACGGCGGTATTGAGCTCCACCTGCACGCCGGCCTCCGTCATGCCCCTGTGCAGCGCGCGCGTCACGTCGCTGGCGTGGTCGCTGACGGGGAAGACGCGCCCGCCGCGCTCGACCTTCGTCGGCGTGCCGAGCATCTCAAGGAGCGAAACGACGTCCTCATGCCCAAACTGGCGCACGGCCGCGCTCAGGAACTTCGGGTTGCGCGGCACCTCGCGCATGAACGCCTCCACGTCGGCGGTGTTCGTCACGTTGCAGCGGCCCTTGCCGGTGATATAGATCTTCTTGCCCAGCTTTTCGTTCTTCTCCAGCAGCAGCACCTGCGCGCCCGCCCAGGCGGCCTGCAGGGCAGCCATCATGCCCGCCGCGCCGCCGCCGATGACGAGTACGTCAGGCGCGGTCTTTTCCGACATAGACCCTGTATTCATCCCAGATTCCTTCCATCAGCCTGAAGTGTTCGGAGAGCTCCTCCTTGCGGCGCAGGCCCAGCGCGACAATCAGCGCGTTGATCACGGAAAGCGGCGCGGCCATCGAGTCGACGAAGGAGGCCATATCCGTGCGCGCGGTGAGGCAGACCGTGCTTGTCGCGTAGACGGGGGACATCGGGCCGTCTGTCAGGCCGACGACCTGTGAGCCGCGCGCCTTGGCAAAGCTCATCGCCTCGATGGTTCGCGTCGAATAGCGCGGGAAGCTGATGCCAAAGAGCAAGTCGCTCTCGTTGATGCGGCTGATCTGCTCGAAGACGTCGCCGCTCGCCTCGGAGACGATGCGCACGTTGTCGAAGATGAAGTTGAGGTAATAGGCCAGGAACTGCGCGATCGGCGCCGCAGAGCGCAGGCCCATGACGTAGATGTTGCGCGCGCCGATGATCTTGTCGACCACCTCGTCAAACGCGGCGGTGTCGATCTCCTCGGTCGTGGTGCGGATATTCTGCATATCGGCATGCAGCACCGTGCGCAGCACCTCGCTCTGGTCGATATCCGTCGCCATCTCAAAGCGCTGAACGGCGGTCAGCCAATGGCGCACGAGCTCCTGAAGCGCCCGCTGAAGCTGCGGATAGCCCTCGTAGCCCATCGCCGAGGCGAAGCGCACGACCGTCGATTCGCTCACGCCGACCTTCTCGCCCAGCTTGCTTGCCGTCATGAAGACCGCCTTGTCATAGTGCTCGACGATATATTCGGCGATCTTCCTGTGTCCCTTGCTCAGACGCTTGCCGGACTGATTCAGCCGGCGCAGCATGTCCTGCATATCCTGCATAAGGTTTCGTCCTCCTGAAGCCTGTGCGGCTTTTTTGCTGGCACCATTGTAACAGACAAGTCAAAAAAATGCAAGAAGAATCGCTCTTCTTGCAACATTTTCATCATTTCAGGCGTTCATATCGGTCTTAAATGCCGCTGTGGCCTCCGCGTTCGTCAGATCAGGCCCCAACAGGGTCACAGTCGCGTAGCCCTGCGCGAGCAGGGAGCAATCGTCATCGCCCGGCTCAAGCGGGTCCTGCGTGCCCTGCACGCGATAGCAGGGCCGCCCCTGATCATCGACATCGGGCACATAGCGCTCCGTGTAGCTCGAGTTTGCCGCCGGCACGACCCGAACGCCCAGCGCCCTGTCCGCCGCCGGATAGTTGAGGTTGAGCACCGTTCGCCTCGGCAGCGGATGCTCGCGCAGATGCTCGAGCATCCGCACCGCCAGCTCTGCCGCGAGGTCGTAGGTATCCTCGCGCCGGGGCGAGAGGGAAACGGCGATGGCCGGCCGGCCGTTGAGCGCGCCCTCCATCGCGGCGGCCACCGTGCCGGAATAGAGCACGTCGATGCCCGCGTTGTAGCCGTGGTTGACGCCGGAGACGACGAGCTCCGCCTGCGGGCAGAGCGTATGCAGGCCGAGCTTCACGCAGTCGACCGGCGTGCCGCTGGCCGCCCAGGCGCGCGCCGCGCCCTCAAGCCGCTCCTCGCGCACGTACAGCGGCGCGCTCAGCGTCATGCTGTGGCTCGCCGCCGAGCGCTGCGCGTCCGGCGCGACGACAAAAACCTCATGTCCCGCTGCGGAAAAGGCGCGCACCAGCGCTGCGATGCCGGGCGCGAAGATGCCGTCGTCATTGGAAATCAGAATCCGCATACAGCCTCCTGGTCAATCCTCATAATCCCTGAACAGGAACGCCGTCATCACGCCGTTCAGGGTTTCAAACTCGATGCGCAGATCATAGGGCAGCACGTTGCGAAAGACCATGTCCTTCGTGTTGCTGACGGTCGCGTCAAAGCCCGCGGGCAGGTAGCTCGTGCCCGCCTGCGAATGCCAGTTCATCTCCTCGATGACCGCCGGAACGCGCAGCACGATGTTGTACAGCGTGCTGCAAACCTGGCAGACGCCGCCGCCATAGCCCATGCTGCTCTCGCCGGAGAGAATCGGCGCGGAGCGATAGCCGTTTTCCCTGGTATAGGGCCCGCAGACCGCGTTGAAGGAGAAGCTCTCCCCCTCGCGCACGCGGATGTCCGTCAGCCGCTCGCTCGCCAGGTCGATGTTGTAGAGCCGCCCGGCGTTGCCTTCCTTGTTCGTGCTGGTCGTAAAGAAGGTCGTAAAGGCATAGAGCAGGTCGCCCGGCTGCGCCTCGTCCCAGGGGACAAACTCAAAGAGCTTCAATTTGTCGACGCTGACGCTCATGTTGTCCTCAAGCCGGCGATAGGGAAAATACGCGCGCCCATCGGCGATCTCCTCGATGGAAAGCCACGAGCCCGCGCTGATCGCGATGGGATAGTTGTAGCCCTCCGGCTTAAAGCTCGTGTCCGAGAGCACATAGCCCACGGCCACATGTGTGCTGACGCCGGGCATCGGCCCGTCGAACGGGTTTTTGCGCTGCACACGCTCGACATATTTGGTCAGCACATAACCCGGCTGGCCGTCAAAGTCGATGCGCGTCCAGGTTCTGCCCTTGACGTAGACGTCGACGACCGTGCCCGCCTCGATCATGCCCAGCGAGGGCGAATCCTCGCTGCCCCGCTTGTGCACGGTCATGCGGGCGCCGATGACACCGTAGTATTCGGCGGCCTCCTCTGCCTCCTGCGCGTCCGCCTCCTGCGCCGTCGCCTCCTGCGCGCATATCGTCGCCGGCGCGCCCAGCGCCAGCAGCGCGGCGAGCATCAACGCGCCCACGCGCGCGCCCTTGCCGCGCATCAGCTGGCCCTGTACACGCGCACGGTCAGCACGCCGCCCTCCGCCTGGAGCGCAAAGCGCACGTCATAGGGCAGCGAATTGCGCAGACGAAGGTCGATGTTGCCGTTGCCGACCGCGGCGTCCATATCAAGCGGCACATAGGAGATGCCATAGGAGGAATGCACCTGCTGCTTGATGACCTCGATGGGAATCTGCAAAATGGCGTTGTAGAGCGTCGTGGAGACCTGACAGATGCCGCCGCCGTAGCCCAGCTTCTGGCTGGAGACATAGTTGACGATCGGGCCCTCAAGATAGCCGTTGGCCTTCGTGTAGGGCGCGCAGAAGTCGTTGAAATAGAACTTTTCTCCGGCGCCGACGATCACATCGTCGAGCCGCTCGACGCCCTGGCGGATGTTGTGCAGGCGTCCGATTTGCGCGGAGGTCTCCTGCGCCGGGTCGTAGTAGGTGGAAAAGACCGCGATCAGGTCGCCGTTTTGCGCCTCGTCCCATGGGAGCACGGGCTCCAGCTCGAGCGCGCCCGTCGCCTGGATGCGCGCGGTGATGCGGTCATAGGGCAGCGTCACGGCCAGCTCCTCGTTGAGCGCCGAAACCGCCATGATCGAGCCGGAGGGCACGGTGCGCAGCAGCTCGCCGGTCTCCTCTGCGAAAAGCTCAACCTCGCCAATCGCCCGGGCCGCGTAGGGGTACCAGACGACGCCCGGCAGGTAAGGGCCATAGGGATCCAGGCGCTTGTAATAGCGCAGGTGATCGGCGCGGACATAGCCCTCCGCGTCGCCCTTGCGCACATGCGCCCAGTCACCCCCGATCTCCATGACCTCGACGTCCTCGTTTTCGTAGACCGTGCCCAGCAGGCGGGAATCGGCGTCCATCTCCTTGCGGATGGAGAGGTTGACGTCCGCCGTCGCGGTATAGACGGCCTCAAACGGGGGCGGCGGAATAAACTCCGCGGGCAGCTCGATCCCCTCGTGCGCGGGCTTCAGATCCGTGATAGGGCTGGCGAGCACATAGCCCTCGATGCCCTGCTTGACGACGCGGAACCACTCCTCGCCCAGCTCCAGGATATACACCGTCTCGCCCTCGATGAGCGAATTGAGCTTCTTGGCCGAGCGGCTCATCTGCGCGCGGATGGTCAGCGCCTTACTGGCCACGCCGAGATAGAGCGCCTCCGCCTCGTCGTTGTAGCCTGCCGCGTTCGCCAGATCCTCCACGTTCTTGGAGAGGATGTAGCCCTTCACACCGTCCTTCTCGATGCGCGTCCAGGTCTCCTCATATTCGATGATGTTGATGAACTCGCCGGCCTCCACGCTGCCCAGCTTTTTGGCGGAGGTGGATTTCTTCTCTCGTATGGTCATCGCCTTGGTGACCGTCGCGGTATACACGATCTCCTCTGCCATGGCGAAGGCTGCGCCTGCCGCCAAAGACAAAGCGATCAGAAAAGAAATGATCTTCTTCATGCGTCCATCCCTGCGGGCCATGCCCGCCCAAGTTGCTGCGGCCTGTGGCCGCTCCCGCTATCGAACCGCTCTGTGCTTCCCATCATTCCGCTTCCGTGGCCGTCGGAAATGCACTTTCCCTGACTCGGGAATGCGGCCCGTGGCCGCTCCCGCTATCGAACCGCTCTGTGCTTCCCGTCATTCCGCTTCCGTGGCCGGACATGCCCGATTTTTCCATATTGCAAGAAAAGGACTGCACGGAAGGATGCGCAAGCGCGCCCCATCCGCGTCAGTCCTCTTGAGGTCAATCGGAGATTGAGCGGTTACTCATCGTCAGAATCGTCGCCGTCATCTTCCTCGTCGAACACCTTGCGATGGCAGTTCGGGCAGAGATGCTCCTCCTCCATGTCAAAGGCCTCTTCGTCAAAGAAGATCACCGTGCCGCAGTGCGGGCATTCGTATTCGATCAGGCCGTCGCCGTCCTCATCGTCGTCGTCATCCTCGTCCTCGTCGTCGTCCTCTTCGTCTTCGTCATCCTCCGCGAAGAGCGCCTCTTCGAGGTCGCTGACGTCGCTGTCGATTTCCTCAACATACTGCTCCAGCTCATCGAGCTTTTCGCAGGTTTCCCCGCTCTCCTGCGCGAAGGCCTCCAGCGCATCGATGACAGCCAGCATCAGCTTGCCCTGATCGCTGTCACCGCTGACGCCCATGCCCTCGGCCAATCCCTTGAGGTAGGCAACCTTTTCAGCCATTCTGCTCATGTTCAGACCGCCTTTCCCAAAGCCTGATCGCGTTACGCGCGGGACATGTAGGAGCCGTCGCGGGTATCCACGCGGATCTTGTCGCCGATGTTGATGAACAGCGGCACGGAGATCTGGTAGCCGGTCTCCAGGGTCGCCGGCTTGGTGGTGTTGCTGGTGGTGTCGCCCTTGAAGCCCGGCTCAGTCTCGGTGACCTCGAGCACGACGAAGTTCGGCGCCTCGACGGAGAAGGCCTTGCCCTTGAAGAAGCGGACGGTAGCCATGGTCTCTTCCTTCATGAAGCGGATCGCGTCCTCGACCTGATCCAGCGTCAGCGGGATCTGCTCGAAGGTCTCCTGATCCATGAAGTAGTAGAACTCCCCATCGTTATAGACGTACTGCATCTCCTTGGTCTCGATGGTCGCGCGCGGCTGCTTGTCGGTCGGGTTGAAGGAACGCTCGACGACGGCGCCGGTCATGACATTCTTGAGCTTGGTGCGCACGAAGGCCGCGCCCTTGCCCGGCTTGACATGCTGGAAATCAACGATGGTCCAGACGCCGCCTTCCCATTCGATCGTGACGCCCTTGCGGAAATCGCCTGCAGTAATCATGTGGAAATCCCTCCATCAAATCTAGAAAATCAGTGTATTTCAATGCACGCCAAACACCGTCCGCGTGCGGATGACGCTGTTCAAGCGATGTGCACTCGTGTTTTGATTTTATCACGGCTGGACGAAAAGATCAAGAGTTTTCAGCAGTTTCCATCCGTCTTCGCGCAATAAACTGCGCCGCGCCCAGAGAAAAAGCGCGCTGCCGCAGGGGCTTGCTTCCCAGGGGCCTGATGCCTTGCCGCGTCGGGACATTCTCCGGGCAAACGGAAAGCGCCGCCTTCACTTGCTCCGCTTTTCAAAACATGGTATACTGTCAGGCAGAGTTTCCCGATCTCCAAAGGAGGAAAACAGCATGCTTTACTACGCGGAAAAGCTTGTCCGTCTGCTGCTGCTCGTCTTCTCGTTTTACGGCTTTATGCAAACCGCGCGCCGCAGGCTCGACGTGAATCTCTCTCTGGCGTTCATCTTCGCCTCCATCGGCTCGCTGATGTTTGCCGCCGGCATTCTGAATCTGCTGCCCGAGACGGCCGCCTTCATCTGCCTGCTGGGCTGTGCGTTGGGCGTCTGCTCGATCCGCAGGCGGGACAGCGCCCTCGCGCTCGTCTCCCCCGGCACGCTGTTTTTCGCCGTGGGCAGCATCGTGATGGCCGCGCTGCTCCTGCGCACCAAATTCACGAGCTACGACAACTTCAGCCATTGGGCGATTGTCGTCAAGCGGATGCTCGCCACGGACCGCTTTCCGAACTTCTCAGATGTCAACATCCAGTTTCAGTCCTATCCGCTGGGCAGCTCCTGCTTCATCTACTACATCGCCAAGGTCAGCGGCATCCGCTTTGAATGGATGCAGATGCTCGCCCAGGCCGTGCTGATGCTCGGCATGATCGCCGCGCTCTTTTCCTGTTCCCGCCGGCCCGTGACGCATCTGCTGACGGCCGTCGTGGGCGTCGCGCTGCTGGCCGGCGACATTGCCTTCACCTCGCTGCTGGTCGACACGCTGCTGCCGCTGACGGCGCTGGCCGGTCTGGCGCTCTGCGCGGCCTGCCGCGATCGCCTCGGCGAGCAGCCCTGGCTGCTTCTCCCGTTTCTGCTCTTCCTGATGAGCATCAAAAACAGCGGTCTGCTCTTTGACGTCGTGCTGATCGTCTGCATGCTCTGCTGCGGCCGCAAGGCGCTTCGCGGCCACGTCCGCGCCTTTGCGCTGACGGCGCTCTCGCCGTTTGCGCTGCTGCTGCTGTGGCAAAAGCACGTCAGGCTGGTCTTTTCCGACGGCATGCATGCCAAGCATTCGCTCTCCCTCTCCCTCTTCGCCGCAACGCTTCAGGAGAAGGGCGCAGACACGATCGACGCGATCGCAAGCAGCATGCTCGGCAGGGTGTTTTCCCTCTCCAATCCGATGCTCCATGTGCTGCTTCTGCTGCTGGCGCTAGTCCTGATCGGGCGCTTCTGCCTGCGCGACAGGCAGTCTCCCCATTTCCTCGCGCCGCTCGTGCTGGGCAGCTACGCCGCTTACGAGCTCGGCCTCTTCCTCATGTATCTGCTGACGATGCCCACGGGTGAAGCGCTGATTCTCGCGGGATACAGCCGCTATGAGAAGACCATCCTGATCTTCTCCGCAGGCGCGGTCTGGATCTACGCCTGTCAACTGCTGGGCCGCCCCCTGCCCGGCGCGCTGCGCCGCGCTGCCTCCGCCGTGCTCGCCGCGCTGTGTGCCGTCTCCGTGTTCACGCTCGTCAAGCCCTCGCTCAGCTATTTCAGGCGGCAGACGCTCCGTGGCACGACGCGCGAGGCCTACGACCGGTTGATTGAGGATTACGACATCCCAGCCGGCTGCCGCTACATGATCCTGCGCTCCCAAAACGACGACGGCTATCTCTTCTATCTGACGCGCTACCTGCTTGATCCGCAGGCGGTTTCCTCCGCGGAGCTCTCCTGGCTGATTGAGCTTCCCGACCTTTGGAGGGACTACGACTATCTGATCACGCTCAATCCCAGCGAAGAGATCCAGACCTATCTGAGCGATCATTTTGAGCTCTCGCCCGTCATCGACCTGAGTCTGTACAAGGATGAACAGACCGCTTCCGACATGTAGAAAAAGAGAAGAGGCCCGCCGCCTCTTCTCTTTGTTTCTGCCCTTCCTGCCTAGCAAACTCCCTCGTCATGTTCCGTCCGTTTTCCCTTGAAGGCCGCCCAAGGAGGCGGCTTTGCGCGTTTCAATCAGCCCTCAAGCAGCTCGTTGTCGGTGACAAAGACGATGCTGTCCGCCTTCATATAGGAGGAGGACATGTGAATCGGCACGCCCTGCGGGTCATAGACGACCTTGTATATCCGAAACAGCGGCGTGCCGACGGGGCAGTCGAGCCATTTGGCCTGCTCAGCGCTGGCATAGGTGTGGGAGATTTCCTTGTGTACGCAGTGCATGACCACGCCATATTCCTCCACGAGCAGGCGATAGGTCGACATGTTGTCCGTCACCCGCTCGAAGAGGCCCGGATAACGCCCCGCCGGAAAGGTGCTGCGGTCGAGCATGCAGACCTTCCCGTCGAGCATCATCTGCCTCGTGAACACATAGACGGAGTCGCCCTCCTGAAGCCTGAGCACCTCGCGCTCATGCCGGTTGGCCTCATACTCCCGCTTTGTGATAACGTTTGTCTGCTTGCGCTCGGTATCCAGGATGTAAAAGCCCTGCATAATCACGTTCATGGGCATCATCTGCACGCTCATGCGGCTCGACGCGACAAACGTCCCCTTGCCCTGGCGCCGCTCGAGCACGCCCTCCTCCACCAGCTCGTCGACGGCGCGCCGCACGGTGATGCGGCTGACATCGTAATCCGCGCAAAGCTCCGCCTCGGAGGGAAGGCGCTGCCCCTCCTGCCAAACCTGCTCGTCCACCTTCTTGCGCAGCGACAGCTTGAGCTGCTCATACAGCGGAACGGCGCTGCTCTTTTCCAGATTGTTCATGCTCTGCTCCAATCCTCGTCCGCCCTTGGACGCTGCCCATCTCTTTGGTCTGTGCAAATGATATGATGCAATTATACACCGCCGCGTTTCAAACGGTCAATCCGATTTGCGCAAGAAAAACAGTCTTCCGTTATGGGTCAGGGCGGGATTCGCCGCGAAAGATAAAAGAATCCGCCGCACAGCTCATGTCGCGCGGCGGACTTCGTTATTCCTTTTTCCTGCTGCGATACCGGTTGTTTTCCACGGTCAGCACGATCCCCTCCGCCTGCGTAAAGGTCGAAGAGAGATGGACGGGCTCGTCCCGGTCATCATAGACGACCTTGAACGTCTTGAACAGCGGCGTCCCCGGCGCGCAGTCGAGCAGCTCGCCCTGCTCGTTGGTCGCGTAGGTCAGCGTGATCTCCCGATGGGCCCGGCACATGGACACACCGTAAATCTCCTCCATCAGCTGGTAGGTAGAGGTATCGTCCTGCACCCGGTCAAAAAAGTCGGGGAAGCGGCGCACGGCATAGGTCGCGCGGTCGATCATCCAGGGCTTTCCGTCCAGGAGCAACCGCCGGGTCAGGATGAAGACGTGATCGTTCTCGCCCAGATGAAGCCATTCCCGCTCACTGCGGTTGGCCGGATATTCCTTCTTGCTGACGATCAGGCTGCGCTTTCGCTCCTTGTAGCGGCTGTAGAAGCCCTCCGTCGCGTCATCGTTGAGCGCCATGATCGAAACAACGGCTCGCTTTGGCGCGACAAAGGTGCCCTTTCCCTGCCTCCGCTCCAGAATGCCCTCTTCGACGAGCTCATCCACGGCGCGCCGCACGGTGATGCGGCTGACGCAGTATTTCTGGCAGAGCTCCGTTTCCGAAGGGAGCCGCTCTCCCGGGGCGAGCACGCCACTGTCCAGCCGTTCGCGCAGCGCGACTCTCAGCTGCTCATACAGCGGAACGGCATTGTTGGTGTCCAGCTGTTTCATGGCGGCTACTCACCTTTCCTCCAGTCCTCCGGCCCTGTTCAAAGCGCATGCGGATACCCGAAGCTGCCCCGGACCTGGCAGGTTTTGGCCGCGACGCCCGCCGCAAAGCGGAGCGCGTCCTCCATGTTGTCCCCCAGAACGCGGCGGGTCAGGAAGCCGGCGATGAAGCTGTCGCCCGCGCCCATCGTATCAATCGCCTCCACGCGCACGATGCCCTGCTGATAGCGCTTGCCCTCCTCGGAGAAGAGCGCGCCTCGGGAGCCCAGCGTGATGCCCACGACGCGTGTGCCCAGCGCATGGCAGCGCTCGATTAGCGCGTCGAGCTCCTCCTGCGTCAGATCCGAGCCGGAGAAGAACGCATAGGTCAGATGCGGGCAAACCCGCGCGAGATAGTCCGGGTCCGTGCGCTCCGAGAAGTCAAAGGAGATCTGGCAGCGCTTGGCCATCTCGGGCAGCTCGTACTCGATGGAGGAGAAACAGCTCGTGTGGCACAGGCCGTACTGCGCGATGTAGTCAAGATCCTCCTGCGTCAGGCGGATGCGGGCGATGTGCTGCGCCGTGTCGCGCGGGCCGCCGACGAACTTGCGGTCCCCGTCGACCAGGCGCACGCCGGGCGAGCCGCTGGGCGCGTACATCGTGCGGCTGCGCTCGAAGTGGACATGCTCCTGCGTGAGCGCCCATTTGAGATGCTCCGCCTTTTCGTCGTTGCCGAACATGCCGATATAGGCGACATCCTCAAGGCCATCCCGCTTGCAGTTGACGGCGACATTGACGGCGTTTCCGCCCGGATAATAGACGCCGTCGTCCAGGTAGCAGTCCACGACGTTGTCGCCGACCGCAATCATTTTTCCACTCATGTTTTCTTTCCTTCTTTCTTGCTTTCCGCCGCTCAGCCCTTAACAGAGCCGGCCGTCATGCCGCGGATAAACTGCTTCTGCATCAGCAGGAACAGCGTCACCAGCGGCGTCGCAGAAATCGTCATGCCCGCCAGTAGCACGCCCCAGTCGGTTTGCAGCGCGTCGCGCAGGTTCATCAATCCGGCGGGAATCGTGCGGAACTTGTCGCTGTCGATGAAGATGATGGCGTAGAGGAACTCGTTCCATGCGTAATACGCGATCAGGATCGTGCAGGTCAGCAGGATCGGCTTGCTCATCGGCAGGAAAATCCGCGAGAAGACGCCGAAGCTCGAGCAGCCGTCCAGCACCGCGGATTCCTCAATCTCCTTGGGGATTGAGAGGAAATGCGAGCGGATGAGCATGACGATCAGCGGGATTCTGTACGCCGTGTAGGGGATGATCAGCGCGAGATAGGTGTTGTGGATGTGCAGCGCCTGAATGATCTTGTACAGCGGAATCAGCGTCACCTGCGGGGAGAGCATCATGCCGCCCATGCACAGCACGAAGATCAGCTGGTTGCCCCTGAAGCGGAAGCGCGCCAACGAGTAGGAGGCCAGCGCGGCCGCGAAAATCGCGCCAAAGATCGTGCTGCCCGTGACGAGCACGGAGTTGAGGAAGTACTTGGAGATGCCCCGCTGCCATGCCAGCGCGTAGTTGCCCCACAGGGGCGTCTTGGGCAGCGCCCAGATGTTCTTGTAAATCTCCTTGTAGGCCTTCAGGGAGTTGCAGATCATCCAGAACAGCGGATAGGCGACGAGGATGAAGTAGATGATCAGCAGGAAGAGGATCAGCGCCATGAGCGGCGTCATCTTGCTGCCCGGGAGCGTGGAACGCTTGCGCTTCTGCTTTTCCATCGTCAATCCCCCTTTCCCGAGCGGAACGCGTTGTTCTGAATCAGCGCGAGGATCATGCAGATGATGAGCATCAGCACGGCGATGGTCGAGGCATAGCCCATCTTGTCCAGCGCGAATCCATTCTTGTACATGTAGACGGCTAGCGTCGTGGAGGCATTGCCCGGGCCGCCGCCTGTGAGGATGTAGACGTCGTTGAAGACCAGGAACGCGCCCGTCACGGTCGTCACCATGGTCACAAACGCCATCTCGCGAACCTGCGGCAGCGTCACATGGATGAAGCGGCGCAGGCGGCCGGCGCCGTCGATCTCGGCGGCCTCATACAGGTCCTCCGAAATGCCCTGAATCGCGACGATAAAGAGCATCATGGTGTAGCCCATCGAGTGCCACTGGCTCATGGCGATGGCGGAGAAGATTGCGGTATCCGTCGCGCCCGTCCAGGCATGGGCCAGATGACCCAGACCGATCAGCTTGAGGCCCGCGTTGATCAGGCCGATCTTGGGATGATACACGAAGGAGAACAGCAGCGCGACAACCGTCATGGAGATGAGCACGGGCAGGAAGTACATCGTGCGCAGCACGGTGCTCACACGGCGGAAAAGCTTGTCCTCCAGCACGGCCGCGATGCACAGGGACAGCCCAACCTGGAAGATGACGGAGATCACGCAGTACCAGACGTTGTTGATCAGCGCCGTGCGGATCACGGGATCGGCGATCAGCTCGCGATAGTTTTGCAGCCCGACGAAGGTTTTCGCCGGCGAGAACGCGCTGAAGTTGAGCGTGGAGTAGTAGAAGTTGACGACCAGCGGGATGTACACGAAAATTCCCAGCAGCAGGATGCACGGAATGACGTACAGATACGGGACGATTCCGTTCATGCCGGCTCTTCTTGTTTGCACAACGGTCACCTCCGGAAAAAGATCGGGTTTTACGATGGGCGGGTTGCCTTTCAAGGGACGCGCCCCTCTCTTGAAAGACAACCCCTCCGGTCTGCGCGCCCTGCAGGACGCCCGAACCGGCATGATGCCGGCTTCATCACCGACGAAATGCTGTAAATCCCGTTGCCTGGCGCCCGCAGCCGGGGCTTTGCAGAAGGATTTACGGCGTATAGGAGTAACGAGAACCGGCGCCCGGCCGGAAAGCATGGGCGCCGGTTCAAAGCAGTCTTTACTTGAGCGCCGCGGCGGCGGTCTGCACGGACGCCATGACATCCTCAGCCGTCATGTCGCCGGTCAGCAGCAGCTGGCCGCCTGCCATGAACGCGTTGGCGATGGTCGCGTCGGTCGCGCAGTCCTGCCAGACGGCCGGCTGGGTCGAAGCCAGGATCAGGTCGATAGCCTCCAGCTGCTTGGCGTCGCAGTTGGTCTCGTCCCAGGCGCCCTTCACGCAGGAGATCTCGCCGGTCTTGGCGATGAGGTTGTAGCCGCCTTCCTTGGAGATAACGAACTTCATGAACTTGATCGCAGCCTCCTGAACAGCCGGCTCAGCCGTCGCGGAGATCATCATGCCCTCCGGCGCGCCGGTGAGCTGGCCCGGATCGCCCTTGCCATCCTCGACAGCCGGGAAGTTGAAGAAGCTGTACTCGAACTCGGCGTCGTCGCGCAGATACTTGATCTCGGCGAGCTGCATGTAGCAGATCGGGGAAACCTCCATGATGAACGCATTGCGGGCGAACTCATGGTCGACGGAGCAGGGATCGGCGGTCATGTACTGGCCCAGATCCTTGAAGATGTTGAGCGCGGTGATGTAGGCCGGATCGCTGAAGTCGCCGCCGTTCATGTAGTCGTTGGCCAGAACCTCAGGATCAACCACGCGCTGGCAGATGGTGCCCAGGTAGTGGGAGACGGCCCACTGCGCGGAGAAGCCGGCGGAAATCGGCTCGTCATAGCCGTTCTCCTTCAGGGTTTCACAGACGGCGTAGAGCTCGGAGAGCGTGGTCGGAACCGTCAGGCCCAGCTCGTTGAACACGTCGACGTTGTAGAAGAACGCCTTGCCGTCCATGGACCACGGCGTGCCATACTGCTTGCCGCTGTAGTTGAACGGAGCCCACTGGCTCTCGACGATCTGGCTGGCCCACTCGGGATCGGCGGCGAGGACGTCGTCGAGCGGGAGCACGCGGCCGGACTTGGTCAGGTTCTCGCCAAAGGCGCCGGACCAGGAGAAGAACACGTCGGGCAGATCGTCGGTGGAGACGAGCACGCGGATCTTTTCCTTGTAGGAGTCGTTGAGCACGCAGTCAGAGACGATGTCGATGTCGGGATTCGCCGCTTCGAACTCCTCGATGAGGCCGTTGATGTAGCTGTTCTTCGGCTCGTTGGGCCAGCGATGGAAGAAGTTGACAGTCACCTTGTCGGCCAGGGCGACGGAGCATACCAGCGTCAGGCAGATCGCCAGCGCCAGAGCCAGAGCAATGCGTCTTTTCATGTTCAGACCTCCCAAATGTATTCTGCGGAAAGACGAGTCTTCCCTTTTCAAGACCGCCGCCGCCCGGCGACGGTCTGAAATTCGCAGGGGATCAATACTCCATGCACCACATATAACGGCGGACGGAGAGCGGATGGCCGCGATGATAGGCCAGCGCATCGGCGTAGCTGCGCAGCACGACGCCCGCGACGAGCACGGCGAAATACTTGCGCAGATCCTCGTCGATCCCGGTCATGTCGAACTCGTTGCAGTCCACCGGGATCACATGCTCGGAGAACCGGTTGCAGAAGGCCTCGGCGCGCACATCCAGCACGCGGGTCTCGCCGTCGATCTCGTCGCTGTAGGCACCGATGGCGCTGTCAATCGCCACGAGCGGGCGCTTGTAATCCGCGCCATACTCGGTGATCCAGTTCGCCTTGACGTTCTCGTCGCAGTCCTTGCCGTAGTTCTTGAGGATGATGAAGGGCACGTCGGCGTCGGTCACCTCAAACGGGCCGTGGAAGAACTCGCCGGAGTGGATCGGCTCAGAATGCACCCACTGCATCTCCTGGAGCAGGCAGATCGCGAAGGAATACGCGACGCCGTAGCAGGGGCCGGAGGACATCGTGTAGATGAGCTTGTTGTTCTTGTACTTGGCGCCGAAGGCCTTCGCGCTCTCGGCAAACTTTTCCTTGTTCGCGGCAAAGACCTTGCCCAGCTCGTCGCAGCACTTGATCGCGCGCTCATACTTTTCGTTCGGGCTGAGCACGTTGAGAATGCCAAAGACGAGGCGGAAGAGCATGCCGTTGTTGCTGTCGCCCGGGTCGGACTCGGGGCCCCAGGTGTAGGAGATCGGATGCTGGGTCGCGTTCCACAGCGGGGAATCCACCTTAAAGGAGAAGCTGATCGTCAGCGCGCCCTTGTCGTTCGCCAGCTGGGTGGCGCGGGTGGTCTCCAGCGTGTTGCCGGAATGCGAGCAGGTCACCACGAGGCTCTTGGGGCCAAGGCCCTTCGGGCAGCGGTGGATAAACTCATTGGCGTTGAAGACAAACGTCGGAATCGCCGACTCCCGGTCAAAGATATACTGAGCGGGGTCGAAGATCGCCTTGGAGCCGCCGCAGGCCACAAAATAGATGTTCTCGATTTCGTGTCCCTTGACTGCCTCGAGGGCCTCGTTCAGCTGCTTGACCTGATCCTGATTCATGCGAAACATCCTCCTTCACAAAATGCACAGTATGCCTTGCGCAATGTCATAATCCAGTATATAATGTCTTATGACATCTTATGTCGTAATACTACATGATGGCGGGGCTTCTGTCAATAGCTTTTCGATATTTTTTCTCAAAACTGTCAAATTTCTACAGTCATGTGTCCGGATTTCACGCCGTCCATGACCGGCATTCATCTTTTTCCCGCCGTCGAACGCCCTTTCGGGCCCGGAAGGAGTTTTCATCATGAAGGATATCCGCATTGAAGTCGACGCGCACACCCATACCGTCATGTCCGGCCACGCCTGGTCGACCCTGCAGGAGAACTGCGCCGCAGCAGCCGCCAAGGGTATCCGGGCCATCTGCATGACCGACCACGGCTCCCGCATGAAGGGCACGGGCACCATCTGGGCGCCCTGGTCCTTTTCCCAGCTGCCCGAAGAGATCGCCGGCGTGCGCGTTTACCCGGGCATGGAGTTCAACCTCTGGGACACGCAGGGCCATCTGGATGACTACCCGCCCAGCGCGTTCCCCCATATCCGCTTCGGCATCGCGAGCATGCACAAGAACGTCATGCCCGTGCTCGACCGGGATGCGCACACCGAGGCCTACATCCGCGCGATGGATCACGCCTGCGTCGATCTGATCGGCCACCCTGGCATTCCCGCCTACCCCGTGGATGAGGAACGGCTCGTGCGCGCCGCAGCGGAGCGCGGCCGGCTCATCGAAATCAACAACAACTCCTTCGTCGCGCGCCCCGGCTGCGACGGCGCCTGCCGCAGGATCGCGCAGCTGTGCATGCGCTACGACGTTCGCGTGTGTGTCGACAGCGACGCGCATTTCTCCGCGAACATCGGCGAGGTGCCCAAAGCCCTCGCGATGCTCCGGGAGATCGGCTTTCCGCCGGAGCTGATCGTCAACCTGACGTTCGAGCGCTTTGACGCCTATATTCAGGAGCGCGAGGCGCGCATGCGCGCGCAGGGCTGACAGGCCTTGCAGGCGCTCGCATTCCTCCGGGCGGGCGCCGGATGGACAGGATGAGCTCAGAAACGAATGACGAAATCGCAGTATACACGGCGACCATTAGCTGGTATAATGAATGCGTCCAGCAAAGGCGGCACTCCGGGCCAAAGCAGCGGCCGGTCATCGGTCTGCTCTGCGGCGCGGGGGCGCACGACCCTCCCGCGAGCGGGAGCAGCGAATCGCCGCGAAGGCATCCGCTTCATTGCTGGTTCAAGCCGTCGGATGAAGGCGTTGGAGAGGACTAGGAAAGCCCCGGTACCGCATCCGCAGTCACCCAACGCGAGGTTTGCGTAAAGATTGGAGAAAATGCTATGGATTCCGTGTTTTCCAAACGTCTCTCTGCGCGATATACAGAGCTGAAGCAGCTCTATTGCGAACTGTATCACAGCGACATGGCCGCCTTCGATTATTTCTGCGGCATGCTGGAGCGCTGCTACAACAGCCGCAAGGCTTCCCTGCGCTTTTTGGATGAAAAGCGCCTTGCCGAGCCGGATTGGTTCCGCTCCAACAAATTGATGGGCATGATGCTGTATGTGAATGCCTTTGCGGGAAACCTGCAGGGCGTTCGCGGAAAGCTCCCCTATCTTGAGGAATGCGGCGTCAATTACCTCCACCTGATGCCTCTGCTGGAAAGCCCCAAGGGCCGCAGCGACGGCGGATATGCCGTGGCGGATTTTCGCAGCGTCCAGCCCGAGCTGGGAACCATGGACGATCTGGAGGCGCTTGCAGATGACTGCCGTGAAAGGGGCATCAGCCTGTGCCTGGATTTTGTGATGAACCACACCAGCGAGGATCACGCCTGGGCGAAGGCGGCAAAAGCCGGAGATCCGGTGGCGCAGAGCCGCTACTTCTTCTATGACAGCTGGGATGAGCCCAACCGCTACGAGCAAACGGTGCCTCAGGTGTTTCCCACCACCGCCCCGGGCAACTTCACATGGCAGGAGGATTGCGGGAAGGTCGTCATGACCACCTTCTATCCCTATCAGTGGGATCTGAATTACGCCAACCCCATGGTGTTCAACGACATGACGGAGAATATGCTCTACCTTGCGAACCGGGGCATTAACGTGATTCGTCTGGACGCGGTTCCCTATATCTGGAAGGAGCTTGGCACCTCCTGCCGCAATCTGCCCCAGGTTCATGTCCTGGTTCGGCTGATGCGGCTGACCTGCGAGATTGTGTGCCCCTCCGTTCTTTTGCTGGGTGAGGTGGTCATGGAGCCCGCCAAGGTCATGCCGTATTTCGGAAGTCAGGAAAGCCCCGAGTGCCACATGCTCTACAACGTCACGACGATGGCAACCACATGGCACACGCTCGCGACCCGGGATGTGCGGCTGCTGCGCCACCAGCTCGAGCAGATCATCGCCCTGCCGGCGGATTGTCTGTTCCAGAATTATCTGCGCTGCCATGACGACATCGGCTGGGGATTGGATTACCCGTGGCTGAGGCAGTTTGGCATGGAGGAGGTGCCCCACAAGCGGTTTTTGAACGATTGGTTCACCGGGAAGTGGCCGGGCAGTCCTTCCCGGGGCGAGCTGTACAACGATGATCCCCGGCTGGGCGACGCTCGTCTCTGCGGCACCACCGCCTCTCTGTGCGGCCTGGAGTCTGCCCGGACTTCAGGGGAAACGGAACTGGCCCTCGCCTGCGACGTGATGCTCCATGCCTGGATGCTGACCCAGAGCGGCATCCCCGTCCTTTACAGCGGCGACGAAGTGGGCCAGCTCAACGACAACACCTATCATCTTGATCCCGACAAGCGCGCGGACAGCCGTTACCTGCATCGGGGAAGCTTCAACTGGGAGAAGGCCGCGCTTCGAAAGGACCCCGCTTCCGTACAGGGCAGGCTCTTTTCCCTGCTGCGCAGGCTGGAAGCGATTCGCGCAGAGCACGCCGCCTTCCGGGCCGATGCCGTTGTCTCTGTTCCGGATACCGGCAGCAACCGGGTCTTGGCTGTCTCCAGAGCTGATCAGGATGAGACTCTGCTTCTGCTGTTCAACTTCTCCAGTGAACCCGAAATCTGCGCGCTTGAGGAAGGCGAGGCGGTGGATTTGATTTCCGGAGACAGGATTGATTTGGGGGATATCCATCTCCCCGGCTACGGCACCTTCTGGCTGAAAAAAGCGGACAGTCCCAAGAGGGGCTAAACACGATATGCGCCCGGCAATCCCGCGCCGCATGCACGAAGGCATTCCTGCGCATTCGTTTTCCTTCATGCAACGCTTTTCATGCCCTGCCCCGTGCCGGCACAGGGCAAACGGGCTTGTCGCGCCTTTCTGAACCCCCGCCCAATGCGGGGGTTTTCACATATACAAATAAGCGGCCGCCCTGCCGGGCCAGCCGCTTGAAGGAGAGAAAACGATTCACCTTTTGAATTTGCTCACGACGTCGAGCACTGCGTCCGCCACATACGCCGCATTCTCCGCGCCGAGATTGGAGTACATCGGCAGCGAAATCTCGCTTTCGGAGAAGGCATAGGCCTTCGGGTAGTCCTCCGGCCTGTAGCCAAAGCGCCTGGCGTAGGCGCTCATCGTGTGCAGCGCGATGAAGTGGACGCTGACGCCGACGTTGCGCGCCTTGAGTTCGTCGATGAAGCGGTCGCGGGAGATCGTCAGCCGCTCCGGCACGACGCGAAGGACGTAGAGATGGCGGCTGTGGTGGCAGTAGTCCGGCGTCTTCTGCAGCCGGAGCTCGGGCACCCCCGCGAAGGCCTCCTCATAGACGCGAACAGCCTCAAAGCGGCGGCGCTGCATATCCTCAATGCGCGCAAGCTGGGTTGTCGCCAGCGCCGCCTGAATATCAAACATGTTGTATTTGTAGCCTGGCTCCTCGATGTCATAGCGCCAGGAGCCGTCCTTGCCGTAGCGGTTCCAAGAGCCGGAGCTCATGCCGTGGCAGGAGAGCACGCGCGCCTTCGCCGCGATCTCGTCGTCGTCCGTCACCAGCGCACCGCCCTCGCCGCAGGCAAGATTCTTGGTCGCATAGAAGGAATAGGAGACGGCATTGCGCGGATGATGGCCGATCAACTCGCCGCCATAGCGCGTCTCGACCGCGTGCGCCGCGTCCTCGGAGAGGAAAAGGTCGTGCTCGTCGCAGATTTTGGAAATGCGCCCCAGGTCAGCCGCCAGACCGGAATAATGCACGGGAACGACCGCGCGGGTCCTGGGCGTGACGCGCCGCTCGATCTCGTCAGGATCAATCAGACCGGTGTCGGGATCGATATCCGCGAAGACGGGCGTCGCGCCGACATGCAGGATGGTATTGGCCGTGGAGGCGAAGGTCAGAGGCGTGGTGATGACCTCGTCACCCGGGCCGATCCCCGCCGTCATCAGCGCCAGGTGGAGCGCCGCCGTGCAGGAATTGACCCCGATGCAGTGCTTCGCCCCAACATATTCCGCAAAGCGCTTTTCAAACTCGAGGGTACGCGGCCCCTTCGCCCACCAGCCGGAACGCACAGCCTCGCTGACTGCAGCGATTTCTGCATCGCTGATATCCGGAATGCAAAAGGGCATCCACGCCTCTCTCGCCTTGAATTCGCTCATTCTCTGTTCCTCCCGCCGGGTATACTGGAATGAAAAAGACATCATCCCAAATTAACGGAACCATTATATCATAATTTGCATGGCGCTTCAAGCGCTCACAGCTGTTGTCTGATAAATTGGCCTTTAAAAGCCGGACGCTTGCCGCCCTGAAAGCGACGCGCCCTCCTTTTAGAGCCGGCCCCAAACACCTGCTTCTCTTTCCATCATGACATTTTGTCAAGTTTCCTCTTGCCTTTTCGCCTTTCCTGCGCCAGGCCGCCCAGTTTTCCCCTCCCGTTCAGGGCAACCTGCCCGAAAAAAACAAAAAAACGAGATATGGGGTTGACAACGCCAAAAGGGCGCGCTATAATGCAACCAATCAAACAGCAAACCGATTGAGGAAAGAGAAGTAGAAGGTTATCCTCCTGTCACAGAGAGCCGCCGTTGCTGGGAGTGCGGTATAGGGGATCTTTCAAATGGGCTTTCCGAGGGCCTTGTCAAACGGGCATTCGCCTTAGTAGACGGGACGGGACGCAGACCCGTTATCAGGCTGCACCGTATGTTGGTACGGGGTAAGCGGGCCGAAAGGCCAAGATGAGTGGCACCACGGAAAGAGTTTTCCGCCTCATGTTCTTCAGGGAACATGGGGCGTTTTCTTTTCCCCAGTCTCCCTCCGCTTCCCACGACTGGGCACAGCAAACCAAACGACCAAGCTCAAGGAGGAACTCATCATGAAACGCATCATCGCCATCATCGCCGCCATCGCCCTTCTCGCCATCGCCGCCGTTTCCACCGCCGAAGGATACACCATCGGCATCGGCCAATTCGCGCAGCATGGCTCGCTGGACAACTGCTATGAGGGCTTCGTCGCCGGGCTGGCGGAGGCGGGGATCGTCGAAGGAGAAAACCTGACGATCGATCTTCAGAACGCCCAGGCCGACATGGGCATCGCCCAGCAGATCGCCGCGCAGTTCGCCGCCGCCAACGTCGACATGATGGTCGGCATCGCCACCCCGATGGCGCAGGCCTGCTTCAATGCCGCCGAGGGCAAGCTGCCCGTCATCTTCACCGCCGTGACCGACCCGGTCGCCGCCGGCTTCGTCTCTGAGGAGGGTACGCCCGCAGGCGAAATCACCGGCACCTCTGACGCGCTGCCCATCGAGGCACAGCTGGCGACCATCCGCGCCATGCTTCCCGACGCCACCAAGGTCGGCATCCTCTACACGACCAGTGAGGTCAATTCCATCTCCGCCATCGAGGAATACAAGCAGCTCGCCCCGGCCTACGGCCTTGAGATCGTCGAGTCCGGCGTGAGCACTGCCGCCGACATTCCGCTGGCGCTTGACGCCCTGCTGCCTAAGGTCGACTGCCTCTCCAACCTGACCGACAACACCGTCGTCGCCGCCCTCGCGCTCGTGCTGGACAAGGCCAATGCCGCCGGCAAGCCCGTCTTCGGCTCCGAAATCGAGCAGGTCAAGCTGGGCTGCGTCGCCGCCGAGGGCCTTGACTACATCGCGCTCGGCCGCCAGACCGGCCTGATGGCTGCGAAGGTGCTCAAGGGCGAGGCGAAGGCCAGCGAGATCCCCTACGAGATCATCACCGAGCCGGGCCTGTACGTCAACAGCGCCGCGCTCGAATCCTTCGGCATTGTCCTCTCCGACGAGCTCGCGGCCCGCGCGATTGAGGCCGAGTAATCCCGCTTCCTTTCCCGGGAGTCCCTCCTTCGCGGAGGGCTCCCGCTTTGCCTGCCTTTTGAAATTCTCATTTCTCCGGAGGTTATCCGCATGACGTTGCTGCTGAGCGTTCTCGAGCAGGGCCTGATCTACGCGATCCTCGCGCTGGGCGTGTACATCACCTTCAAAATTCTTGATTTTCCGGACATGTCCGTCGATTCGTCGTTCCCGCTGGGCGCCGCGGTGACGGCGCTGATGATCGCGGGTGGCTGCTCCCCGCTGCTGACGCTGCCGGTCTCGCTGCTCGCGGGCGCCGCTGCCGGCGCGCTGACGGGCTTCATCCATGTTCGCCTCAAGGTGCGCGACCTGCTCGCGGGCATTATCGTCATGACGGCCCTCTACTCCGTCAACCTGCATATCGCAGGCCGTGCAAATGTACAGCTCTTCTCCTTCAACACCATCTTCAAAAACGACTGGATTTCCTCCCTCCCGACGGGCATCCAGCCCTACGCGCCGGTGCTCATCCTCGCCGCAATCACGCTCGTCGTCAAGCTGCTGATGGACGCTTACCTCGCCACGCGCTCCGGCTTTCTGCTGCGCGCGACGGGCGACAATCCAACGCTCGTCGCCACGCTCGCCCAGGACAGCGGCAAGGTCAAGATTCTCGGCCTGATGATCGCCAACGCGCTCGTCTCGCTCTCCGGCTGCATCATGTGCCAGTATCAGCGTTATTTTGACATCTCGATGGGCACGGGCACGCTTGTGCTCGCCGTCGCCTCCGTCATCGTCGGCACGCAGCTGCTGCGCGGCCTGCGCTTCCTGCGCGCGACAACCGCTGTCATTCTGGGCTCCATCCTTTACAAGGGCTGCGTCGCGCTCGCGCTGAGCCTCGGCCTCTCGCCGTTCGATCTCAAGCTCGTAACGGCGGCGCTGCTGCTGCTTATCATCGTCTTTGGCGGAACCAGGAAGAAGGTGAAGCTCCATGCTTGAGGTGCGCGATATCGTCAAGATCTATCAGGGCGGTACGGTCAACGAGACCTGCCTGTTCAATGGATTCTCGCTGACAATTCCCGACAGGCAGTTCGTCTGCGTCGTCGGCTCCAACGGCTCGGGCAAGACGTCCCTGCTCAACATCATCTGCGGCTCCATCCCCGTGGACGAAGGCCAGATTCTCATCGGCGGCGAGAACATCACCGCCATGCCCGAGCACAGGCGCCTTCGCCGCATTGGCCGCGTCTATCAGGATCCGGCCCGCGGCACCTGTCCGTCGATGACCATCCTTGAAAACATGTCGATGGCCGACAACAAGGGCAAGCCCTTCAACCTCCTCCCCTGCGTCAACCGAAAAAAGACGGAGCAGTATCGCGACATGCTCGCTCAGCTCGGTCTGGGGCTGGAGGACAAGATGGGTGTGCGCGTGGGCAGCCTCTCCGGCGGCCAGCGCCAGGCGATGGCCCTGCTGATGAGCACGATGACGCCGATCGAATTTTTGATCCTCGACGAGCACACCGCGGCGCTTGACCCCAAGACCGCCGAGATCATCATGCAGCTCACCGGCAAAATCGTCGCCGAGAAGCAGCTGACCACGATCATGGTCACGCACAACCTCCGCTACGCCGTCGAATACGGCGATCGCCTGCTGATGATGCACCAGGGCAAGGCCGAGCTGGATCTTTCCGGCGAGGCGCGCCGGGCGCTTAAGGTCGACGACCTGCTGCGCAGATTCAACGAGATCAGCGTGGAATGCGGAAACTGAACCATATAAAGCGCGTCCGGAGCGAAAAGCTGCTCCGGACGCGCTTTTTTCTATTATACTATTCTCAAATCAATTTGAACTCTGCGGCGATTCCCCGTCAGGATTCGCTTCGCGATATGGAAACGTTGGGGGATTTCATCCCCCAAACCCCTAGCCTGGGGACTCGTCCCCAGCCCCCTTCTTCGCTTCGCGCTTATCGCTCGTTTTTATCTGAGAACAGTATCAGGACAGCAGCAACTTGTCGCCGTCGAGCTGCTGGCCTGCGGCCTTTTCAAACAGGCCCATCAGGTCCTGACGGGTGAGCCGTTTCTTCTGCTCGCCCGCGACGTCGACGACGATGCGTCCCTCGTTCATCATGATCAGCCGGTTGCCCATCGCGATGGCGTCCTTCATGTTGTGCGTGATCATCATCGCCGTCAGGTGGCGCTCCTCGATGATCCTGGCGCTCAGCTCGAGCACCTTTGCCGCCGTCTTGGGGTCGAGCGCCGCCGTGTGCTCGTCCAGCAGCAGGAGCTTCGGCGTGCGCAGCGTCGCCATCAGCAGCGTCAGCGCCTGGCGCTGGCCGCCGGAGAGCAGGCCAACCTTGCTGGTCATGCGATCCTCCAGGCCCAGCCCGAGTGTGCGCAGCTGCTCGCGGTACATGTCGCGTTCCATCGCGTTGATGCCCCAGCGCAGGCCGCGCTTTTCGCCGCGGCGCATGGCCAACGCCATGTTCTCCTCGATGTTCATCGTCGCCGCCGTGCCGGTCATCGGATCCTGGAAGACGCGGCCAAGGTATTTGGCGCGCTTATATTCCGGCAGCCCGGTCACGTCAACGCCGCCGATCTGAATGCTGCCCTTGTCCACCTGGAAGACGCCGGCTACCGCGTTGAGCATCGTGGATTTGCCCGCGCCATTGCCGCCGATGACGGTGACAAAGTCGCCCTCATTCAGATGCAGATCGACATCCACGAGCGCCGTCTTTTCCGTAATCGTGCCGGGGTTGAATGTCTTGGCAATATGGTTGATGTCAAGCATGCTGCTCGCCTCCCTTGCTCTCGCGCTTCTTGCTGAAGTATTTCGCCTTCCAGTAGGGCATGGCGAGGAACAGCGCCACGACCAGCGCCGTCAGCAGCTTGAGGTCGTTGGTATTGAGGCCCAGCCAGAGCACGACCTGAATGACGAGATAATAGATCACGGCGCCCAGGGAGACGGCCAGCAGCTTGAGCGCGAAGTTGTGGAAGACCTTCGAGAAGACGACCTCGCCGATGATGACGGCGGCCAGACCGATGACGATCGCGCCGCGGCCCATGCCCACGTCGGCAAAGCCTTGGTACTGCGTCAGCAGACCGCCGGACAGCGCCACGATGCCGTTGGAGAGCATCAGGCCGATGACCTTGTCAAAGTTGGTGTTGATGCCCTGCGCACGCGCCATGTTCGCGTTTGCGCCGGTCGCGCGCAGCGAGCAGCCACGCTCCGTGCCAAAGAACCAATACAGCAGCGCAATCAGCGCGGCGGTGAAGATCACCAGCACGATCAGCGGGTTTTCCAGGCTGAGCGCACGGGCGTTGCGCGAGGAGACGAGCAGCTCATACTTGTTGACGCTCAGCGCGACGTTGGCCTTGTTGCCCATGATCCGCAGGTTGATCGAGTAGAGCGCCAGCTGCGTCAGAATGCCCGACAGAATTGCCGGGATGCCCATGAACGTGTGGAACACGCCCGTGACAAAGCCGGCCAGCATGCCGGCCAGGAACGCGACGAGCAGCGCCACCCACACGTTGCAGCCGCCGATGACCAGCATGGCCGCGACCGCGCCGCCCGTGGCGATGCTGCCATCCACAGTCAGGTCAGCCACATCGAGAATCCGATAGGTAATATAGACGCCAATGGCCATCAGGCCCCAGATGACGCCCTGCGAAACGGCGCCCGGGAGCGCGTTGAGCAGTTTGACTATCTCCATTGCGTTGTTCCTCCTGTATTTCCGTTATCCTTCTTTCCGCATGTCCGGCCCCGTGCGCATCGGAGACTACGGCGGCTGTTTGCCCTGCCATAGACGGGCCGGATGGATTTTCACAAGAACAAAGCGAAGCCAAGGGAGAATTTTCTCCCTTGGCCCGATCATCGTCTTGGCAGCGAAATCACTCGATTGCGGCATAGCCCTCCGGAATCTCGATGCCCAGCGCATCGACATTCTCGGCGTTGTACTTCTTGGTGAACTGCGGCGCATACTCGATCGGCATAGCGCTGACGTCCGCGCCGTTGGCGAGGATTTCGTAGGCCATTTCACCGGTCTTGTAGCCGATGTCGTAGTAGCTGATGGTCAGCGTCGCGACGCCGCAGCCAGCGCAGATGCCTTCCTCACCGGCGATGACCGGGATGCCCGCCGGGATCACAACGTTGGCGATGGTCTCCGTGTAGGCAGCAGCGGTGTTGTCGGTCGGGATGTAGATGACCTCGCAGCTGTCCGCCGCGCTCTGGGTGACGGAGGCGACGTCGTTGGAATCGGTGAACGCGTATTCCTCGGTCTCATAGCCGAGCTTCACGAGCTCTTCGCCCACGACCTTCACCTGGTAGATGGAGTTCGCCTCGGCGGAGCAATACAGCAGGCCGACCTTCTTGGCCTCCGGGAAGAGCTCCTTGACCATGGCCGCCTGCTCGCTCAGCGGGGCGAGGTCGGAGGTGCCGGAGACGTTGATGCCGGTCACGCCGTTGAAATCGTCGATGCCCAGCGCCACGCCGTACTCGGTGATGGAGGTGCCCAGGATCGGGATGTCCGCGGTCGCCGCGACAGCCGCCTGCAGCGCCGGGGTCGCGTTGGCCAGGATCAGGTCAACATTGTTGGAAACAAAGGTGTTGATGATGGTCGCACAGTTCACGGCGTCGCCGGAAGCGTTCTGCTCGTCAAAGGTGACGTCGGGCATCTTGGCGCTCAACGCGTCCTTAAAGCCCTGCGTCGCAGCGTCCAGCGCGGGATGCTGCACGAGCTGGCAGATGCCGACTTCGACGGCGCTGGCGCAGGCTGCGGCCATAACCAGCACGAGCGCGAGCGCAAGAGCAACGATCTTCTTCATGATGATGTCCTCCGATGCTTCAAAACTTCAAATCGGCACACGGCCGAATTGTTGCAAAAAACAGGGGCAAACCTCTGCAAAAGCGCAACGCCATTATATTCCCGCATCCACACATTTGTCAAGACGGTTTCGCCCGGTTTCTTTTCTATTTCTACAAAATTCTTTTTTTCATTTCTTTTTCCCGGCTCCGGAAGTTGACAAAAAGTCCTTTGTTTTCCGCCGTGTCACAGGATTGCGCCGTTCAGGCAAGGAAAGGGCCGCAGGAAGCGATCCCTGCGGCCCGAAGGTTGCCCTGATCAGACGACGCCCTGCGCCTCCATCGCGCCGGCCACCTTGAGGAAGCCCGCGATGTTCGCGCCCGCGACGTAGTTGCCCGCCATGCCGTAGGCCTTCGCCGCCTCGTCGATATTGTGGAAGATGCCCACCATGATGCTCTGGAGCTTGGCGTCGACCTCCTCGAAGGTCCAGCTCAGGCGCATGGAGTTCTGGCTCATCTCCAGCGCGCTGGTTGCCACGCCGCCGGCGTTGGCCGCCTTGCCCGGCGCAAAGAGCACGCCGTGCTTCTGGAGGTATTCGGTCGCCTCCAGCGTGGTGGGCATGTTCGCGCCCTCAGCCACGGCGATGCAGCCGTTGGCGACGAGCGCCTTTGCGTCCTCGATGCGCAGCTCGTTCTGCGTCGCGCAGGGCAGCGCCACGTCGCACTTGACGGTGAACACGCCGCGGCCCTCGTGATACTGCGCCGACGCACGCGCGGCCGCGTATTCGGTCAGCCGGGCGCGGCGCACCTCCTTGATCTCGCGCAGCAGCGCGACGTCGATGCCCTCGGCATCGTAGATCCAGCCGTTGGAGTCGGAGACGGTGACGACCTTCGCGCCCAGCTGCTGCGCCTTCTGCACGGCGTAGATGGCGACGTTGCCCGCGCCGGAGACCGCGACGGTCTTGCCCGCAAGCTCGTGGCCGTTGCTGGCCAGCATCTCCTGCGTCAGATACAGCAGGCCGTAGCCGGTCGCCTCCGTGCGCGCCAGGGAGCCGCCGTAGGTGAGGCCCTTGCCGGTGAGCACGCCCTCGTACTTGCCCGTCAGGCGCTTGTACTGGCCGTACATAAAGCCAATTTCGCGCGCGCCCGTGCCGATATCGCCCGCCGGAACATCGACGTCCGCGCCGATGTACTTGAACAGCTCGGTCATGAAGCTCTGGCAGAAGGCCATAACCTCGCGGTCGCTCTTGCCCTTGGGGTCAAAGTCGCTGCCGCCCTTGCCGCCGCCGATGGGCAGGCCGGTCAGGGAATTCTTGAAAATCTGCTCAAAGCCGAGGAACTTGATGATGCCCAGGTTGACGCTCGGATGCAGCCGCAGGCCGCCCTTGTACGGGCCGATCGCGCTGTTGAACTGCACGCGGAAGGCGTTGTTCACCTGAACCTGGCCCTTGTCATCCACCCACGGCACGCGGAAGAGGATCTGCCGCTCCGGCATGGTGATGCGCTCGAGCAGCGCCTCGCGGCGATACTTCTCCTCGTTGCGCTCGATCACCGGACGCAGGGAATCGAGCACCTCGCGCACGGCCTGATGGAACTCCGGCTGGCTCGGATTCTCCCGAACCACACGCTCATAAACCTCGTCAACGTAAGACATCAGATAAACCCCCTTGTATATCATGAGAATTTCTGTATGCTGCGAAACTCTGACGCCGCCGTTTTTCCGGCTGCGCGATCCGCTTTCTTTTGCGCCGCGGCATGCCGTTTCCGGCGGCTGCAACGTGCTCATTATAGGGGATACGCTTTCATTTTGCAAGTCTTTTTTGTAATTTTCCCTTTTTTGTTCGTTTTTTTGCGTAAAAAACCTCTCTTTTGCAGTAGGAGTCGTATGATCTCCCGAAAAACCGCCGGTACTTCTCCTCCCCTCCGGACATCACAAAAGCGCCCGGAAATCCGGACGCCTTGTTTTCATAATGCTTTTGAATCACTCGCCAAGCGCCTTGCGCAGCAGCTCGTTGATCTTCTTGGGGTCGGCCTTGCCCCTCAGCGCCTTCATCGCCTGGCCGACGAGGAAGCCGAAGACCTTCTGGTTGCCTGCCTTGTAGGCCGCGACATCCTTTTCGCACCTTTCAAGCACCTCGGCGAGAATCGCCTCATAGGCCGAGTCGTCCGCGACGATTTCCAGCCCATGCGCCTTGACATAGCCGTCGACATCCTCGCCGCCGTCAAAGGCATAGGCGAAGACCTCGCGCGCGCTCTGGCGGCTGAGCTTCCCCTCGGCCACGAGCGTGACGATGCGCGAAAGCGCCTGCGGGGCGAGCGTCAGGCTCTCGGCGAGCACCTGCTTCTCCTTCATCATCGCCATCGTCTCGCCCATGATCCAGCTGCCGACCTCGCGCGGCCTGCCGCAGGCGGCAGCCGCCTTCTCAAACAAGTCGGCGACAGGCTTTTCCGCCGTGAGGATCGAGGCATCATAGGCGCTCAGCGCGAATTCCTTCTGATAGCGCGCCGCCTTGGCCTCAGCCAGCTCCGGCTGGCGGGCTCTGACCTCGTCGATCCACGCCTGAGAAATGGCGATCGGCGGCAGATCTGGCTCCGGAAAGTAACGGTAATCCTGCGCGTTTTCCTTGGAGCGCATCGCAAACGACGCGCCCTTGTTGTCGTCCCAGCGGCGCGTCTGCTGGAGCACCCTGCCGCCGTCCTCAATGAGCTCCACCTGGCGGCGGTACTCGCCCTCAATCGCGCGGGCAATCGCCTTGAAGCTGTTGAGGTTCTTCATCTCGGTGCGCGTGCCGAAGGCCTCCTGCCCCACCGGGCGCACGGAGAGGTTAACGTCCGCGCGCAGGCTGCCCTCCTGCATCTTGCAGTCGGACACGCCGAGGTATTGCAGCGTCTGGCGCAGCTTGGTCAGGTAGGCGATGACCTCCTCCGCCGAGCGCATGTCCGGCTCAGAGACGATCTCCAGCAGCGGCACGCCGCAGCGGTTGTAATCCACCATCGTCTGATCGATCCAGGGATCGTGCATCAGCTTGCCGGCATCCTCCTCCATATGGATCTCGTGGATACCGATGGCCTTTTCGCCCGCCGTGGTTTTGATGTCGACATGGCCGTTGCGGCAAATCGGCAGGTAGAGCTGGCTGACCTGATAGGCCTTGGGCAGATCGGGATAGAAGTAGTTCTTTCGGTCAAACTTGTTGTTTCGCGTGATCTCGCAGTTCGTCGCCAGGCCAGCCGCAATGGCGAATTCGACCACCTTGCGGTTGATGACCGGCAGCGTGCCGGGCATGCCCGTGCAGACGGGGCAGGTATGCGTGTTGGGCGCGCCGCCAAAGCGCGTCGTGCAGCCGCAGAAGATTTTGGTCTTTGTCGCCAGCTCGACGTGAACCTCGAGACCGATGACCATTTCGTATGTCGCCATCGCTCAGCCCTCCTTGCGCGCGTCCGGGCGCTGCCTGTGGAAATCGGTGTGCATCTGGTAGGCGTGCGCCGCCTTGAAGAGCCGGCTCTCGCCGAACGCCGGGCCGATCAGCTGCGCGCCGACGGGCAGACCCGCCGCGTCAAACCCGCAGGGCATGACCATGCCCGGCAGGCCCGCCATGTTGACGGACACCGTGTAGATATCGCCCAGATACATCTGAATGGGGTCATCGCTGTGCGCGCCGAGCGCAAAGGCCGTCGTCGGCGCGGCGGGCGTGAGCAGCAGGTCGGCCTGCTCAAAGCAGGCGTCGAACGCGCGCTTGATGAGCGCCTTGACGCGCAGCGCCTTGTTGTAATAGGCGTCGTAATAGCCCGAGGAGAGCGCAAACGCGCCCAGCATGATGCGGCGTTTGACCTCCGCGCCAAAGCCCTCGCTGCGCGCGGTCGTATACAGATCGTGCAGATCCTCGAATTTCTCCGGACGGAAGCCGTATTTGACGCCGTCATAGCGGGAGAGGTTGCTCGAGGCCTCCGCGCAGGCGAGCACATAGTACGCCGGAATCGCGTATTCAAGCATCGGCATCTTGACCGGCACGAGCACGGCGCCCATCGCTTCAAGCGCCTTCGCCGCGTCCAGGACGCGCGCGCGCACCTGCGCATCAAGGCCCTCGCCAAAATAATCCTCCGGGATACCCACGCGCAGCCCGGTCAGATCGTCCCCCTGCGGCATATCCGGCAGCGGCACGTCGACGGACGTGCTGTCCATCTCGTCCCGGCCCATGATTGCGCGGGTTACGGCCGCGGCATCGAGCGCGTCGATTGTCAGCGGGCCAATCTGATCCAGCGAGGAGGCGTAGGCCAGCAGGCCGTAGCGCGAAACCGCGCCATAGGTCGGCTTGATGCCGGTCACACCGCAGAAGGACGCCGGCTGGCGGATCGAGCCGCCCGTGTCGCTGCCCAGCGCGTAGAAGACCTCGCGCGCCGCGACCGCCGCCGCCGAGCCGCCCGAGGAGCCGCCCGGCACACGGGAGGGATCCCACGGGTTGCGCGTCACGCCGAACCAGGAGCTCTCCGTCGAGGAGCCCATCGCGAATTCATCCATGTTCGTCTTGCCCAGGCAGACCGCGCCAATCGCGCTCAGCTTCTTAACCACCGTCGCGTCAAACACGGGCACGTAGTTTTCCAGCATCCTCGAAGAGCAGGTCGTGCGCACACCCTTTGTGGAGATCAGATCCTTGATCGCCATCGGCACGCCCGCCAGCGGATGCGTCAGCTCGCCGCTGTCGATGCGCGCCTGCACCTCTCTCGCGCGCGCCAGCGCCTCCTTTTCCGTCACGGTCACAAACGCGTTGACCGTGCCCTCCTGCGCGCTCATGCGGTCAAGGCAGGCGCGCGCCGCCTCTTCGACGCCGATTTCGCGCCGCTTGATCGCCGCGCCCAGCTCGAGCGCCGTCAGTTCGAACAGTTCCATGCGCTTTCCTCCTCCGCTCATTCGACCGTCTTGGGCACCAGGAAGCAGCCGTCCTTGGCCGCCGGGGCGTTGGCGAGCACAAGCTCGCGATCCATGCTGTCTCGCACCTCGTCCTCCCGAAACACGTTGGTCACGGGGAAGGCGTGGCTCATCGGCTCCACGCCCTCGGTGTCAAGCTCGGAGAGCTTGTCGACATAGCCGATCATCCTCGCCAGATCGGCCGCCGCCTGCGCGCGCTGCTCCCCATCGAGCTTGAGATGGGCCAGCTC
>JALFVL010000040.1 GCA_022787165.1 Clostridiales bacterium | reverse complement strand
TGCCGCCAGATCGCCAGCGCGCCGATGACGACGATAGAAATCCAAATGACCGGGTTGTATGGCGTCGTCAGGATGACGAGGAGCGGCAGCGTGATCGCCGCGCCGATGGAGCCGACGGAGACGTAATGCGTCACGAGGAAGTGGATGAGGAAGACCGCAAAGGCGGCAAGCGTCTGCGCCGGGAAGACGATCAGCAGGCAGCCGAAGCTCGTCGCGATGCCCTTGCCGCCCTTGAAGCCAAAGAAGACGGGAAAATTGTGACCGAGAATCGCGCCGAAGGCGCCCAGAATCTCGCCCGTCTGTCCACCGACAAGGGCCTTTCCGATCAGCACGGCGATGATGCCCTTGAGCATGTCGCAGGCGAGCGTCAGCGCTGCCATGCCCTTGCCCATGCCGCGGAGCCTGTTGGTCGTTCCCGCGGTGCCGCTGCCGTGCTGACCGATAACCGTATGGCCGAAGAGGCGGGAGAGCAGCACGCCGCTGGAACGGCTCCCGAGGAGATAGCCGACGACGAGCGTGATCACAGCGTAGAGCATCGATCATTCCTCCTTTTGATTCTTCTGGCGCAGGATGAAGCGGATGGGCGTTCCTTCAAAGCCGAAGGATTTGCGGAACTGGTTTTCCAGGTAACGTTGGTACGCAAAATGCATCAGCTTTTCGTCGTTGACGAAGAAAACGAAGGTCGGCGGGCAGACGCTCTGCTGTGTCGCATAGTAAATCTTGAGACGTCGGCCGCCGGAGACGGGCGGCTGCAGCGCGGCGGTCGCGTCGCCGAGCACGTCATTGAGCAGACCGGTCGTGATGCGGCGCGAGGTCTGCTCGTAGGCGTCTTTGACTGCGGAAAGCACGTTTCCGACACGCTGTCCGGTCAGCGCGGAGATGAAGACGACGGGCGCATAGTCCATGAACTTGAGGTCCTCAATCACGCGCTTGCGGAAGGTCTCCATCGTGTTCGTATCCTTTTCAATCGCGTCCCACTTGTTGACGACGATGATGGCGGCCTTGCCCTCCTCGTGGACATAGCCGGCGACCTTGGTGTCCTGCTCGGTGACGCCGTCCTCGGCGTTGATGACGATCAGCGCCACGTCGCAGCGGCGAACGGCCGCCAGCGCGCGCACGATGCTGTAGCGCTCGATGGATTCCTCCTCGATGGCGCGCTTGCGGCGGATGCCGGCGGTGTCGATGATGTTGAAGCGCTGCCCGTCGCGCACGAAGGCCGTGTCAATCGCGTCCCGCGTGGTGCCGGCGATGTCGGAGACCATGGAGCGCTCCTGGCCGAGGATGCGGTTGACCAGGCTCGACTTGCCGACGTTCGGCCTGCCGACGACGGCGATGTTGATCGTGTGCTCCTCCTCGTCGGAAACGGCAGCATCCTCAGGGAAATGCGCGACGACCTCGTCGAGCAGATCGCCCAGCCCGAGCATGTTCGTGGAGGAGATGGCGAACGGCTCGCCCAGACCCAAGGCGTAAAAGTCATAGATGGTGTCGGTCATCTCCGGAAAATCGACCTTGTTGACGACCAGAATGACGGGCTTTCCGCTGCGGCGCAGCATCGTCGCAACGTCCTCGTCGTTGGCCGTCAGGCCGGCACGGCCGTCGGTAAAGAAGAGAATGACGTCGCAGGTGTCGATGGCGACCTCCGCCTGGCGGCGCATCTGCTTGAGCAGAATGTCGTCCGTGCGCGGCTCGATGCCGCCGGTATCGATGAGCGTGAACTTGTGATTGAGCCATTCGCAGTCCGCGTAGATGCGGTCACGCGTTACGCCTGGCGTATCCTCGACGATGGAGATGCGCTTGCCCGCGATCTTGTTGAAGAACGTGGATTTGCCGACGTTCGGCCTGCCGACGACGGCGACAAGGGGTTTGGACATGAGTGTTAACCTCCGTTTCCGCGCAGGGCATAGAGCAGTTCCGCGCCGTCATCCGGGACGGGGGTGATGCGGATGCCCAAAGCCTCCTGCGCCTGATCCAAAGTCATATCGTCGAGGAAGACGGCCTCTCCCTCGCGAAGCATGCTTTCAGTGATGAGAATCTCGTCCGCCTCCTCGCCGCGCAGCTGCGAAACAAGATCCTGCCCGGTGATCAGGCCGGAGACGGTGACCGTTTCGCCAAAGAAGCGGTTGAGGATGGGCTTGACGCGGACGCTGACGCCCGCAACCGGATGCGCCTTGATCAGCTCGCGCATAAACGGCGCGACTGACGTGCCCGTGGCCATGATGACGCGGCGGGGGACTGCGCTTGCGTCATCCGGATCGAGCCGAAGCGCCGTTTCGAATTCGTCCCGGAGACGGGCAAGCAGGCCGACGCCGTTTTCGAACTGCGGATAATCCTCGTAGCTGTCCGGATCGGGCAGCGGATGGCCGGCAATCTGGTAGAACTCGTCCGAGGGAAAGACAAAGCGCGTGCCAAACGCGGGAAGCATTTTCTGCTGAAAGGCCTCGGCCTGCCGGATGACCTGCTCCGCCTCCTCGCGCGTATAGGGACGAAGGGGATAGAGATGCTCGCGATAGCGCGTCAGCCCGACGGGCACCAGCGCGACCGTCAGCGCATAAGGCGCCAGAGAGGCGAGATCCGAGAGGGTTCGCTCGAGCTCCGGTCCGTCGTTGATCTTCGGGCAGAGCACCACCTGACAATGGAAGCTCATGTGGTTATCCGCAAAGCGGCGCAGATGCTCCATGATCCGGTCGGCGTGGATGTGATGCAGCATCCGCTTGCGCAGCTCGCCGTTGGTCGTGTGCACGGAGATGTACAGCGGACTGGCATGGCGCTCGATGATCCTGTCCATTTCGACAGAGGGCAGGTTGGTCAGCGTCACAAAGTTGCCCGCCATCAGGGAGAGCCGCCAGTCGTCGTCCCGGACATAGAGGCTGGGGCGCATACCTGGAGGCATCTGCTCGATGAAGCAGAACATGCAGTGATTGGCGCAGGTCTTGGGACAGCTCATCAGTGAGGATTCGAGCGTCAGCCCGAGGGGCTCCTCGGTGAGCTTGCGGATGTGTACGGTGCGCCGGGCGCCGTCTACGCCTTCGAGCAGCAGCTCGAGCGAGGGGCGCGCAGTCAGAAACTGATAATCGACCAGATCGAGCACGGGCGTGCCGCTGATGGAGAGGAGCGTCTCCCCCTCGCGGATGCCGCTGCGCGCGGCGAGGGAGCCTGAGGAGACACTGACTATGCGCTGGGGCATGAACGCGACACACCTTCTTTCTCAAATTAACCCAAGATATTATGGCCGATTTGGGGAAGAAAGTCAAGCGGTTTTGCGCATTCGCGCAGGAGAGAAAGCATGCGCAAAAGCCGCCGCGCGGCAAAACCCGCTGCGGCGGCCGGTTGGGGCTGCGCAAGGCGCAAAGGCATTGATCAGGATTTGTTCTCCGGCTTTTTTCCAAGCAGGCCGCCCGTGATCTCGCTGACGCCGCGGCCGAGTTTGGTGCCCATGGCCTTGCCGCCGCCCGTTTGCGCAAGGGCGAAGATGAGCACGCCGGCGACCACCGCGACGATCATCCAGATGACGCCCTTGGAAACGCCCTTGCCGCTTGGCGTCTGTGCGCCGCCGGTATCCTTGGCGCTGCCGGTCTGCGTGCCGTAGAGCGCCGTGCTCATGACCTGCGCCATCATGTCCGTCGAGTTGAGCACGCGCTCCTTGCTGATCGTGTGCGTGCCGAACTCCAGCAGGATGGCGTTGGGCGAAAGGTCCTGATTGTAATTGCCCTTGCCGATGAAGATATCCTTGACCAGACCGGGATACTCCTCATCCGCGACGGCCTTGATCTGCTTGGCAAAGTCCCGGTTGACCGCGCTGTTCTGGTTGCTGCGGCCGACCAACAGGCGAACGCGCGAGGTGCTCTCCCCGTCGATGGTGCAGGCGTATTCGCTTTCATCCGGGATGCCGTCGCGGTGAATGTCGATGATCGCGTCCGGCTGCTGCTGAAGCAGTCGCTCGGCGGTCTGCCGGCTGCGGCGATAGGCGCCGGAATCGTGCGGCAGGTGGGTCGATTCATCGAGGATGACGTCGATGCCCTGGGATTGCAGCGCGTCCCGGAATTCGCGCGCGACGTCATAAATGCCGCCCTGGCCCTCGATGCTCTCGGTGCCGTCCGTCGGGACATAGCTTTCGTCGCTGTGGGTCACATACATCGCGATCAGCTTCTGGCCGCTGCCCGTGCCGGTTGACGCCGCAGGGGCTGAGGGCGCAAAGACGGCCTGTGCTTCGCCCGTTTTCAGCCACGAGACGTCGGGCATGGTCTCCTCGCCGATGCGCTCGGCGATGGCCTGCGTGCCGCTGACGGAGATGACGCGGTAGAGGATGTTGTCTCCGCTGATGTATTCGTCGCCCTCCGAGATGCTGCCGCAGATGGAAAACAGCGCATTGCCGGAGGGATCGACCGCCGTGAAGACGGTCTGCCCGTCGTTGGAGAGCTCGAGGGTTGCTTCGCTCTCTGCGACAGCGCCGGAGGCGCAATAGGCATACAGCGTCAGCGCGAGCAGGAAGGAGAGCGCAAGATAAAGCAGCCTGTTTTTCATGCCCGGTGGCCTCCCCTGATGGCGCCGTCCTCGTGCGGCGCACTTGCGCGTCCTGTCTTGACGCGCTCGACAATTTCCCCGATCAGCTCACAAAGCAGCACGGCCAGCACGCCGGAGAGCACGGCTGCGTCGAGCGCGCCCGCGCTGCCCAGATGCACGGTCTGGCTGATGCCGCGCGACCAGTTGACGACGCCGACCAGGATGTCACAGAGGATGACGCCCAGGATGCCCGCGACGAACGCGCTGCGCCGGGAACGCCCCAGCAGCCAGGCGATGAGGCCACCCGCCGCGCCGTAGAGGAGCATCGGGTCAAAGGGCATCGCCGTCGGATCCGCCGGGAAATAGACGCTGATCGCGTAGACGGCGGCCGCCGTCAGCAGGGAGGCGATCAGGCAGCGGATGCGCTCCTTGGCGGTTCCGGCGCTTAAAAACAGCCAAAGACAGACGCCGAGCGGAACGACCGCGCCGCCCAGATTGAGCGTCACGAGGCCCAGATTCAGATCCGGCAGCCAGCCACCGATATAAATCGCCGCGACGCAGACGAGCGCCTGTCTGTCCGTCAGCGCCATGCGGTCAAGCACCCGCTGGAGCACGCCGAAGAGGATCAGCAGCGCGATGACGAGAAGAAGAAGCATGCCGATGGACATGGAATCCCCCGCTTTCTATGCTTTTAAATCGGCCTTATTGTGGGCACGGCGGCGGCGGTTTATCCTGTTTGCAGGAGGGAATCTTTCAATGGGAAGGATTGCAAAAAACAGGAAAATCCATTATAATGTCATGCTGTACGACCACAAGGAGGGCTTCATCATGGCAAAAACGTATTCCGCGAGTATGCTCAAGGTGCTCGAGGGGCTCGACGCGGTTCGCATGCGTCCGGGCATGTACATCGGCTCGACGGGCTCGCGCGGCTTGCACCACCTGCTCTGGGAGATCGTGGACAACGCGATCGACGAGGTGGCCAACGGCTATGCCACGAGCATCCGCGTGGAGCTTCACAAGGACGGGAGCGCGTCGGTCGAGGACGACGGGCGCGGCGTTCCGGTCGATATCCATCCCGAGCTGGGCATCACTGGCGTGGAGGTCATCTACACCAAGCTCCACGCCGGCGGAAAATTCGATCATCAGAACTACAACTATTCCGGCGGTCTGCATGGCGTGGGCGCGTCGGTGGTCAATGCGCTTTCAAAGTGGCTGGTCGTGGACAGCTGCACAGGCGGCGGCCATTACAGAATGCGCTTTGAGAGCAACTACGACGAAAAGGAAAAGAAGATCGCGTCGGGCCGGCCTGTGACGCCGCTCACGCGCGTCGCCGCGACGCGCCGTCATGGCACGCGCGTCACCTTCCTGCCGGACGATACCGTCTTTGAGGAGACGCGATTCAACGCCGACACCGTCCGCCGCCATCTGCGCGAGCTGGCCTACCTCAACAAGGGGCTTGAAATCACCTTCGTCGACGAGCGCGAGAAGGACGCGGACAAGCAGAAGACCGTCTATATGTACGAAGGCGGGCTTTCCGACTATGTCAAATACATCAACCGGGACAAGACGCCGCTTTATGACAGCGTCGTGATGCTCGACGGCATGCAGGATGACGTGCGCATCTGCCTGGCGATTCAGCATACGGACGACTACGCCGAGAGCATCTTCTCCTATGTCAACAACATTCCGACGGCCGAGGGCGGCACGCATGAGATGGGCTTCAAGGCGGGCTTTACGCGCGCGATGAACGACTATGCCCGCAAGTGCGGCGCGCTCAAGGAGAAGGACAACAACCTGATGGGCGAGGACTACCGCGAGGGAATCACGGCAGTGCTCGCGACGTTTGTGCGCAATCCGCAGTTCGAGGGACAGACGAAGGGCAAGCTCGGCAACACGGAGGTGCGCCCGGCGGTAGAAGCTTTTGTCTATGCGCGCATGACCGAATTCCTTGAGAACCTCAAGAATCAGGACATCGCGCAGGGCATGGTTGAAAAGGCGCTGCGCGCCTGCAAGGTTCGGGAGGCAGCGAGAAAGGCCAAGGAGGTCGCCCGCGCGAAAAACCAGCTGGAGGCCGCGCCGCTGGTTGGCAAGCTCTCCGCCTGCACGGGCAGAAAGCCCGAGGAAAACGAGATGTTCATTGTCGAGGGCGATTCCGCAGGCGGCTCCGCCAAGCAGGGACGGGATCGCCGCTTCCAGGCGATTCTGCCGATCCGCGGCAAGCCGCTCAACGTCGAAAAAAAGCGCATCGACCAGGTGCTCGCCAACGACGAGTTCCGCTCGATCATCACGGCGCTGGGAACCGGCATCGGGGAGGACTTTGACATCAAGAGCCTCAAGTATTACAAGGTCATCATCCTCTCAGATGCCGATCAGGACGGCGCGCACATCCGCGCGATTCTGCTGACGTTCTTCTATCGCTACATGCGCCAGCTGATCACGGACGGGCACGTCTATATCGGCATGCCGCCGCTCTATCGCGTCGCCAAAGGCGAGAAGGTCGTCTACGCCTACGACGACAAGGAGCTCTCCAAGGTTACGGCACAGATCGGCCGTGGGTATACGATACAACGCTACAAGGGCCTGGGCGAGATGGATCCGCCGCAGCTTTGGGAGACGACGATGAATCCCGAAAACCGCCAGCTCATGCAGGTGACGCTGGAGGACGTGGCCGAGGCGGAGCGCCTGGTCACACTGCTGATGGGCGACAAGGTCGAGCCGAGGCGGGACTACATCACGACCTATGCGGATTTCAACAAGGTTGACACGTTCCTTGCGCGAGAAGGGAAGGAGAAATAATGGCACGCAGAAAGGTCGGCGGCGGTGAGCCGCCGAAGATGCAGGGGCCGCATCACGAGATCATCCAGCGGCCGATGGAAGAGGTCATGCATATCAGCATGATCCCGTATGCGGAGCATGTCATTCTCGAGCGCGCGCTGCCGCGTGTGGAGGACGGTCTCAAGCCCGTGCAGCGGCGTATCCTCTTCACACTCCATGAGCTGGGCGTGACGCCGGACAAGCCGCACAAGAAATGCGCCCGCATCGTCGGCGACTGCCTGGGCAAGTATCATCCGCACGGCGACAGCTCCGTCTATGACGCGATGGTGCGTATGGCGCAGCCCTACAGCCTGCGCGCGCTGCTGGTCGATGGTCACGGCAACTTCGGCTCCATCGACGGCGACAGCGCCGCCGCCATGCGATATACCGAGGCGCGTATGGCGCCTCTGGCGCTGGAGATGCTGCGCGACATCGACAAGGACACTGTGCCTTTCAGCTTCAACTTCGACGATACGCTCAAGGAGCCGGACATGCTCCCCGCGCGCTATCCGAATCTGCTGGTCAACGGCGCCTCGGGCATCGCGGTGGGCCTGGCGACAAACATCCCGACGCACAATCTGCGCGAGGCCATCGACGCGGCGATTCTGGTGATGGATCACCCGGAGGCCACGCTCGGGGAGATCATGCGGGTCATGCCCGCGCCGGACTTTCCGACCGGTGGGCGCCTGATTCGCAACGAGGAGATCGAGCGCGCCTACGAGACGGGGCGCGGCAAGCTGACCCTGCGCGCGAAGGTACACATCGAGGATGGCGCGGCGGGGCGCAAGCTCATCGTCATCACCGAGGTACCCTATCAGGTGCCCAAGGCTGCGATGCTCGAGAAGATCCTGAAGCTCAGCGAAGAAAAGAAGACGCAGCTCGGCGGCATCTACGATATCCGCGATGAGTCCGACCGCGAGGGCCTTCGCGCCGTCATTGAGCTCAGGCGCGACGTCGATCCGATGACGATTCTGCCCGTGCTGTACAAGTATTCGGATTTGCAGGTCACGTTCGGCGTAAACATGGTCGCCATCGCGGAAGGGCGTCCGATGCAGATGGGCGTCAAGGCGATGCTTTCCTATTATATCGCGCATCAGAAGCGCGTCGTTACGCGCAGAACGAAGTATGAACTCGAGCAGGCGCGGGCGAGGGAGCACATTCTCGCGGGTCTCATGGTCGCGGTTAACCATCTTGACGAGGTGATCGCGCTCATCCGCAAGAGCAAAAACCCCAAGGAAGCGAAGGAGCAGCTGCAGAATTCCTTCGGCCTGACCGATATTCAGGCGCAGGCGATTCTCGATATGCGCCTGCAGCGCCTGACCGGGCTGGAAATCGAAGCGCTGAGGAAGGAATATGCCGATATTCTCAAGACCATCGCGCGGCTGGAGGGCATTCTCAAGAGCGAAAAGAAGCTCGACGCCGTCATCCGCGCGGAGATGCTCGAGATTCGCGACAAATATGGTGACGACCGGCGCACGGAGCTCATTGAGGATGACAGCGGCACGATGCCCATGCCCGAGCTCAAGGCCGTTGCCGAGGAGACGGCGATTTTGCGTCTTCGCGACGGCCAGCTGCGCCGTATGAGCCCCCGGATGGTGGATAAATACCTCCAGCAGCCCGGCGTGCGCGAGGAGGTCATCGAAATCATCCAAACGGAGACGGATTGCACGCTCTACATCTTCTCGAATCTGGGCACCTGCTTCATGCTGGATATCGCGAAAATCCCCGAGACGATGCGTCTCAAGGAGCGAGGCAGCCTGCTCACAGGATTGATCGCGGGGCTCGCGGATGGCGAGCACGCTGTCGCGATGATCTGTACCCGCACGGAGGAGATGGACAAGAAGGGCGACCTGCTCTTTATCACGAAAAACGGCGTCGTCAAGCGGACGGCCGCGGCGGAATACGCCATCCGCCGTTCCCGCTTTGCCGCGATGACGCTCAAGGGCGATGACCGGCTGCTGGGCATGGTGCAGGTCAATCCGGATGACCGGGACGACCTGGTGCTGGCAACGCGAGCGGGTTTGGCGCTGCGCTTCCGGCTGGACAGCGTTTCGCCGATGGGCCGCGCGACGGCGGGCGTTCGCGGCATCACCCTGAACGAGGGGGACGAGGTGGCCTTCTTCGAGGTGCCCAAACCAGGGGATATGCTGCTCGTCATCAGCGAAAGGGGCTTTGGCAAGCGCATGCTCGCGGACGATATCGAGCGCCAGAACCGCGGCGGCAAGGGGCAAAAGCTCATGCCGTTTACCAAGAGTGGGGAGACCGGCACGCAGATTGCAGGTCTGCTGAACGTGACCGGCGTGGCGCAGGTGCGCCTTGAGCAGAAGCACGGCCATGTCACGCAGATGAGCGTGGGCGAGATCCCCGTGGACCGGCGCAGCGGCAGGGGGCAGATGCTCGTCAGCGTGCTGCTTGACGATGTTGTCATCAGCGCGGGAACCGTCGAATAAGCAGAAGGAAAAGACGCGAAGTCAAAGGGCTTTGCGTCTTTTTTCTTGCCTGAAGAGCGATGCACGCATACCCGAATTTTGACAACAATGTGAAACTTTTCAAGGGCTGCAAGAAACGGGCCGTCCGCCGCGTCTAGTGAGTGAAGTTCTAAATGCAGACGCTTCCACATATAACACATGCGAAGGAAAAAGTGGAGGCGATGCAGATGATCAAAAAGCGCCTCGATTCGCTTGCCGCACGGCTGCTTGTTCCAGCGCTTGCGCTGGCGGCCGTGGGTGCGGCCTACGTGTCCATACCGGATGCGCCCGTGCTGATGACGGCGGCAACGACGCGCGAACTTCCCGTTTATAACGTTGAAACAGAAGAGAAGGTGCTCTCCATCAGCTTTGATGCCGCGTGGGGAAGCGCAAATACAGAGGGGATCCTCGATATCCTCGACCGGTATGAGGTCAAGACGACCTTCTTCCTGGTCGGATTCTGGGCGGAAAAGTATCCGGAACTGGTCGCGGAGCTGGTTGCGAGGGGGCATGAAATCGGCAACCACTCCGCTACGCATCCGCACATGTCCCAGCTCTCGCAGGCGCAGATCCGGGAGGAACTCAAAAAGACCAGCGATCTCGTCCAATCGATCACGGGTCAGCCGACAACGCTGTTTCGTCCGCCCTACGGGGAGTATAATGATGCTGTGGTGCGGGTGAGCCGCGAGGAGGGCTACGAATGTGTGCAATGGAATGTCGATTCTCTTGACTGGAAGAATCTGGGCACGGAGAATATGATTCGCCAATGCACCAAGTCGGTTCATCCTGGCGACATTGTGCTCTTTCACAACGACTCGAAGTACATTCTTGAGGCCCTGCCGACGATCCTCGAATATTACACGCAGGCGGGTTACAAAATAATACCGATCTCACAGCTGCTGCTCCAGGGCGACACGTGGATTGATCACGCTGGCATGCAGCATCCCTGTACGCCGACGCCAGCTCCGGCGTCAACGCCGGCATCGGATGCCTGACAGCCGGCAAACGGACCATTCTAAACTGACAACATGGAGGAGGACGTACAATGGAAAACGTCATTAACACACTGCACCTGAGCGGTACCGTGATTGGCACCCCGACGATGGGGCATGAAGCCTTTGGCGAGAAGTTTTATTATCTGACGCTGGGCGTGCCGCGGCTGTCCGGCGCGCAGGATCAGCTTCCCGTGACGCTCTCCGAGCGCCTGCTTGATGGCGCGATGCCCAAGGATGGCGACACGCTGGCCATCGAGGGGCAGGTCCGCTCCTACAACAAGATCATCGAGGGCGCGGGCCGTCTGTTGATCACGGCGTTCGCCCAACGCATCGTTGAGCCGGACGAGCGGGAAAACCCGAATCAAATTCAGCTGACGGGCACGCTGTGCAAGGCGCCGGCCTACCGGACGACGCCTTTTGGTCGGGAGATTGCCGACATGATGCTGGCCGTCAACCGCGCCTATGGAAAGAGCGACTATATTCCCTGTATCACCTGGGGCAGGAGCGCGCGCTTTGCCGCGAAGCTCTCCGTCGGCGACAAGATTACGCTCACAGGCCGGCTCCAGTCCCGCGCCTATCAAAAGCAGATGCCCGACGGCACGGTGGTGGAAAAGACGGCCTACGAGGTCTCCGTCGGCCATCTGGAGCTGCTTGGCGAGGATCAGACCGCCCAGACGAGGCCGCAGGCGCCCTCCTTTCGTCACGAGGCGACAATTTCCCAGTGACGCAGAGGAAAACGAGTGATCGCAAAAAAGCGGTGCAGAGCTTCTGTGCCGCTTTTTTTTGCGCCGGATTTGTGGTATAATGGCCAGACAAAGGTGCTCGGAGGTGGCGTATGCCAAACGGTATCATGCAGGATGAGCAGGTCAGAGCGCTGGCGCAGGCCATGCTTTTGCTCTCGGACGAAGACGAGGCGCTTCGCTTCTTTGAGGATATCTTTACGATTCACGAGCTGCAAGCCGTGGCGCAGCGGCTGGCCGTCGCGCGTCTGCTGCGCAAAAAGGTGACCTATCAGGAAATCGCCGAAAAGACCGGCGCGAGCACGGCGACCATCAGCCGTGTTAACCGCTGCCTCTCCTATGGGGCCGGCGGCTATCAGTCGATCCTGACCAAGGCGGACAGGGAAGAACCGGGCGATGAAGGGTAAGAGGACGAATGATGAATCTGAATGACCTGAACAGGGAACAGCGGCTCGCGGCGGAAACGCTGGAAGGGCCGCTTTTGGTGCTTGCCGGAGCCGGCTCCGGCAAGACGCGCGCGCTGACCTATCGCGTCGCGAATCTGCTCGAGCATGGCGTTCCGCCCTGGGCGATCATGGCAATTACATTCACCAATAAAGCGGCTGCGGAGATGCGTGAGCGCATTGAAAAGCTCTCCGGCGAATCCGCAGCGGATGTTTGGGTCTCCACCTTCCACGCGGGCTGCGCGAAAATCCTGCGTAGGGACATTGAAAAGCTGGGGTATACGCGCTCATTTACCATCTACGACGACGACGACCAGACCTCCGCGCTCAAGGAGATCCTCAAGCGGCTGAATATCGACGAAAAATATCTGCCGCCGCGCGAGATCAAGGCGAAGATTTCGGATGCGAAAAACAAGCTGCTTGGGCCGCAGGAGTGGTTTGCCAGCAGCGACCGGGATTACCGCTGCCAGATGGTGCAGGACATTTACAGCGCTTACGAGGAAAAGCTGAAGAGCTCCAACGCGCTCGATTTTGACGACCTGATCGTCAAGACGCTCGAGCTCTTCACGATGCATCCGCCTGTGCTGGAGGCCTATCAGCGGAAGTTTCGCTATATCCACGTCGACGAGTATCAGGACACGAACTACGCGCAGTATATGCTCGTGCGCCTGCTCGCACAGCAGAGCCGCAACCTCTGCGTCGTCGGCGATGACGATCAGTCGATTTACGGCTGGCGCGGCGCGGATATCCGCAATATTCTCGACTTTGAAAAGGATTTTCCGGACGCGACGGTCATCAAGCTCGAGCAGAATTACCGCTCGAGCGCCAACATCCTCGACGCGGCCAATCAGGTGATCGCGCGCAACGAAAACCGAAAGGACAAGGCGCTCTGGACGCAGGAGGGGCCTGGCGAGCCAATCCGGCTGTACCGCGCGGGCGACGAGCGCGAGGAGGCGGCCTGGGTCTGCCAGCAGATCCGTGACCTCGGCATGCAGGGGGAGGATGCTTCACGCTTTGCCGTGCTCTACCGCACGAATGCGCAGTCCCGTGTCATTGAAGAGGCATTTGTTCAGTCCGGAATCAAATATAGAATGTATGGTGGCCTGCGGTTCTATGACCGTAAGGAGGTCAAGGACATCCTCGCCTATCTGCGTGTGATGCTCAACCCCGCGGACGATGTATCTGTTCGGCGGATCATCAACGTCCCCAAGCGCGCAATCGGCGACACGACCGTCGCAGAGCTCGCGCGCGTCGCCGCGCAGGAGGGCATTCCGCTGATGACGGTATGCATGGATGTGCCGCAGACGCTGGCCAGCCGCGCGCAAAAGAGCGTCGCGAAGTTCGGCGAGCTGATGATGAGCCTGACGATGATGACAGCGGAGATGAAGCTGACCGAGCTGGTGCAGTACGTCATTGACACTGCTGGGCTGGAGAGCCAGTATGCCAAGGAGGACAGCGACGAGGCACGCTCGCGCGTAGAGAACATCCGCGAGTTTGTCGGCGCCGTGCAGGAATTCGAGGAAAAGGCCGAGAGCGCGACGCTGGCGGATTACCTTGAAAACGTTGCGCTGGTATCCGATCTGGACGCGATGACCGAGGACGGCGGCGCGGTGACGATGATGACGCTGCACAGTGCCAAGGGACTGGAGTTTCCCAACGTATTCATGGTCGGTATGGAGGAAAACCTCTTTCCGTCGATGCGCAGCCGGGATGATCCCGCGCGCATGGAGGAGGAGCGGCGGCTTTGCTACGTTGGCATCACGCGCGCCCGGGAAAGGCTCTTTCTGTCGCATGCCACGCGGCGCATGCTCTACAACCAGATGCAGTTCAACGACCGTTCCCGCTTCATCGACGACATCCCGGGGCGCGTGCTTCAGGATGTCTCCGAGCAGCCCTATGGTGCGGCGCGGGGAGGCGCCGGCCACGCGGACGGCTGGCAGAGCGGCATCTGGCGTCAGCCGGCCTGGAGCAAGGGCAGCTCGTTTGCCAGGCCCTCTGCGCAGGATGCCTGGGCTCCAAAGGCTGCCAGGGCCCCGATGCCGTCCGGACAGAGGCAGAGCTTCTCGAGCTGGAACCAAAGCGGCGCGGCAGGCGCCGGGCGAAGTGAGCGCATTGGAGGGCAAACGGTCGCGGGCGTTCAGCGCGGCATGGACACCCCCAAGGTCGTCGCATCTGCTGCAAAAGAGACGGCCAGACCCGCGCTTTTTGCAGCTGGCGACCACGTGATGCACAGGAAATTTGGTCGGGGCGCAGTCGTTCGCGTGACGGGCAGCGGTTCCGACTCCCGGATCATGATCAGGTTTGACGACACGCGCGCCGGCGTCAAGGAATTTGCGCTGAGCATTGCGCCGATCATCAAGGTGGAGGAATGAGCGTGGACAAACGCGAACGGATGCGACAGCTGATTGAGCGGCTGAATGAGGCATCCAGGCAGTATTACGACCTCAACGAGCCGACGATTTCCGACGACGCGTGGGACGAGATGTATGCCGAGCTGCGCGCCCTGGAGGCGGAGACGGGCGAGCGCCTGCCAGATTCTCCGACGCGGCGCGTCGGCGGTGAGGTTATGGAGGGCTTTGAGCAGCACCGGCACATTGCCCGGCTCTGGAGCATGGACAAGGCGCAGAGCGAGGAGGCGATCCTCGCCTGGGCGCAGCGCTGCGAAAAGCTGACAGCAGAGGCCGGCGGCCTGCCGGAAAACACCTACTGTGTCGAGTATAAGCTGGATGGGCTGACGCTGAACCTGACCTACGAGGGTGGGCAGCTCGTGCAGGCGGCCACACGCGGCGACGGCGTCGTCGGCGAGGCGATTCTGCCCCAGGCGATGACGATCACGAGCATTCCCCTGACCATCCCCTTTCAGGGGCGTATGGAGGTGCAGGGCGAATGCATCATGCGCCTGAGCGAGCTGGCGCGCTTCAACCGCACGGCGGCGGAGCCGCTCAAAAACGCGCGCAATGCAGCGGCGGGCGCGCTGCGCAACCTCGATCCGAAGGTCACGGCGAGCCGTCATCTCGACGCGCTGTTCTATCAGGTTGGCTATATTGAGGGCAGGAGCTTTGCGACGCAGGGCGAGATGCTGAGCTTTCTGCACGAAAACGGCATCCGAGTCAGCCCCTTTGCCGCAGAGGCGGCGACGATTGAGGAGGCGATGGCGCTCGTTCGCCGCATCCAGGAGGAGCGGGAGTCGCTTGACTTCCTGATCGACGGCGCGACGATCAAGCTGACCGATATGCGCACGCGCGAGGTGCTGGGCTACACGGATAAATTCCCGCGTTGGTCCATTGCCTTCAAATTCCCGGCGCAGGAGACGGTTACCCGGCTGCTCGACGTCACCTGGGAGCTGGGGCGCACGGGCAAGCTCACGCCGCTGGCGCATTTGGAACCCGTCGATATTTGCGGCGTGACAGTCAGGAGAGCGACGCTCAACAACTACGGCGATATCTGCCGCAAGCGCGTGCGCATCGGCAGCGAGGTCTGGGTACGCCGCAGCAACGACGTGATTCCGGAGATCATGGGCGTCGTCTACGAGGGAGAAGGCGAACCGCCCGAGACGGACATCCTGCCCCCCGCGGTTTGTCCTGCCTGCGGCGGACCGCTGACCGAGCGCGGCGCGCACATCTTCTGTCTCAATCGGAAGACCTGCAGGCCGCAGGCCATCGCGCGAATGGCGCATTTTGCCTCGCGTCAGGGCATGGATATCGAGGCATTCAGCGAGAAGACGGCTGAGCTCTTCTATGATCAGCTTGGTGTGCGCTCCGCTGCAGATCTGTATCATCTGGAGAAGCCGGAGATGGTCGCGCTCAAGGGCTTTGGCGAAAAGAAGGCGGACAAGCTGCTTTCAGAGCTTGACAAGAGCAGACACTGCGAGCTTGACGCGTTCCTCTTCGCCATCGGCATTCCGAACATCGGGAAGAAAACGGCGCGCGATCTGATGGACCATTTCGGTTCGCTGGAGGCGCTGATGGGCGCGACGCAGGAGGAGCTTGTCGCGCTGGATGACGTGGGAGAGATCGTTGCCAGTTCGATTACGGAGTTCTTTGCTTTCGGGGAAAACCGGGACTTTGTGCAGGCCCTGCTTGACGCGGGCGTGCAGCCTCAGGTGAGCCAGCGGGAGGATGCGGGCACGCTCTTTGCCGGCATGACCTTCGTGCTGACCGGTACGCTGCCCACCCTGACGCGCGCGCAGGCGGAGGAGATCATTCTGCAAAACGGCGGAAAGACCGCCGGAAGCGTCTCCAAAAAGACGAGCGTCGTGCTCGCCGGAGAGAGCGCCGGAAGCAAGCTGCAAAGGGCGCAGACACTGGGCGTGCGGATCATGGAGGAGGAGGAATTCCTTTCCTTGGTGAAAAGCGCACAAAACAAGGCGCAGACAGACGCCTGACTCGGAGATTTTCCAACGGGGGATTTCCTTTTGAGAGGCCCCGTGGTATAATGTTTTCCAAACCTGCAAAGGAGGATTCCTCGTGAAGAGCATGACCGGCTATGGCCGTTGCCAGATGGCGGAGGATGGGCGCGAGATGGCTGTCGAGGTCAAGAGCGTCAACCATCGGTTTCTGGATGTCTCCTGTCGTTTGCCGCGCCATCTGTCGTTTCTGGACGACGCCGTGCGCAAAGGCGTGGCCGCGCGGGTGAGCCGCGGGCATGTCGACGTGTTTGTCAGCTATGTCAACCACAGGACGGACGCGCGCGAGATTCGTGTGGATACGGTGCTTGCGACGGCCTATCAGGGCGCTGTCCGTGAGCTGGCGTTGGCGCTGGGCAAGGAAGAAAGCCTGCCGCTTGCCGACTATGTTCGCCTGCCGGACGTGCTGACCGTGGAGGAGCGGGACGAGGATCAGGCTGTCGTGCGCAGCCTCTTTGAGCGCGCGCTCGATGGCGCGCTGCTCGAGCTCTCGGCGATGCGGGAGCGTGAGGGCGAGGCCATGCGAACGGATATACTCGAGAAGACGGCGAATATTGAGTCCATCCGGGACGGTATCGCGCTGCGCGCGCCGCTCGTCGTGGAGGAATACCGCGCGAAGCTGCATCAGCGCATCGCCTCGCTCCTGGAGGGGGAGCTTGACGAGACACGCTTCGCCACAGAGGTTGCCCTGTTTGCAGATCGTGCCGCTATCGACGAGGAGCTGGTGAGGCTGGTCAGCCATATCTCGCAGATCCGCGCGACGGTCGAGCTTGCTGAACCGGTGGGGCGCAAGCTGGATTTTCTCGTTCAGGAGCTCAACCGCGAGGTCAACACCATCGGCTCGAAGGCCTCGGACGCATCCATCGCTCAGGCCGTCGTGCAGGCGAAGGGTGAGATTGAAAAGCTGCGCGAGCAGGTGCAGAACGTCGAGTGACGCAGGAAGCGGAGGAAGAACGTGGAAATCAAGCTTATCAATGTCGGCTACGGCAACTTTATCTCATCCAGCCGCATCATCGCGATCATTGGCCCGGACTCCGCGCCGGTCAAGCGCATCATTCAGGAAGCCAAGGAGGAGCGGCGCCTGATCGACGCCACCTATGGCCGCCGCACGCGCGCCGTCATCATCTCAGACAGCGACCATGTGATTCTCTCGGCGGTTCAGCCGGAGACGATTGCCCATCGGTTTGACATCAAGGACAACACGACGATTGTTGAGGAGGAAGAACCATAATGGGCAAAAGAGGTGTGCTCATCGTCTTTTCCGGTCCGTCCGGCGTGGGCAAGGGGACGCTGAAAAAGCGGTTGCTTGAGGAGTTTCAGGGTCAGATTGTCGACTCCGTCTCCGCGACGACGAGGGAGCCGCGGGAGGGCGAGCAGGATGGAAGAGAATACTTTTTCATCAGCAGGCAGGAATTTGAGCGGCGCGTCAAGAATAATGACTTCTTGGAACATGCCGAGTTTTCGGGAAATTGCTATGGAACGCCGAGAGAAAACGTCGTGAATTTGCTCAGCCGGGGCATTGACGTCGTGCTGGAAATCGACGTGCAGGGCGCGCGCCAGGTGAGGGAAAAGATGCCCGACTGCGTGAGCATCTTCATCCTGCCGCCCAGCTTTGAGGAGCTGGAGCACCGCCTGCGTGAACGGCATACCGAAACGGAGGAAAAGGTTCTCGCCAGGCTGGCGACGGCAAAGCGGGAGATTCCCTGCGCGCCGGAATACGATTATCAAATTGTCAACAATGATCTGGACGCGGCTTATGACCGGCTGCGCAGCGTGTACATGCAGGCTGCGCACAGGGCCTGAGGCGCGGGAGAAAGAGGAGGAAACGCTATGTCCATGACCGATCCCACGATCCTTCAGCTTCTTGAAAAGGCAGACTGCCGCTATACGCTGGTCGTCGAGGTTTCCAAGCGCGCGCGCCAGCTGGTTGACGGCGTTCCGCCGCTCATCGATGCCAAGGATAAGGAGAACATGCCCGTCTCCATCGCGATTGACGAGGTCAACCGCGGCCTGATCGCCTATGAGCGTTCACAGGAAGCCGATGCCCGATAAAACTGAAAAAAAGTGCGTTGTCCTCGGGGTGACCGGGGGCATCGCTGCATATAAGGCCTGTGAAATCCTTCGTCTGCTGCAAAAGCGGGGCATGGACGTCTTTGTGGTGATGACGAAAAACGCGACGCGGTTTGTCGCGCCGCCGACCTTTGAAACGCTGAGCGGGCATCCCGTCGCGGTCGATACCTTCGAGCGTCCCACAACGTGGGAGGTCGAGCACATCGCGCTGGCCAAGCGGGCAGACCTCTTTCTGATCGCGCCTGCGACGGCCAACATCATCGCCAAGATGGCTTGCGGCATTGCGGATGACATGCTTTCCACAACCGTGCTGGCTACGCGCGCGCCCGTGATGATCGCGCCGGCGATGAACACGGGCATGTGGGAGAATCCCGCGACGCAGGAGAATCTGCGTACGCTCATGGCGCGCGGCGTGCAGGTGGTCGCGCCCGCAAGCGGGCATCTGGCCTGCGGGGACAGCGGCGCAGGCAAGCTCGAGGATGTCGCCGTCATCGTGCGGCGCGCCATAGAAATGCTTGAAGACTGTGAAAAGCGGGATATGGAAGGTCTGCGCGTCATGGTCACTGCCGGGCCGACACGCGAGGCGATCGATCCCGTTCGCTATATTTCCAACCGTTCCTCCGGCAAGATGGGCTATGCCATCGCCCGCGCGGCGGCAAGGCGTGGTGCGCAGGTGACGCTGCTCAGCGGTCCGGTCGCGCTGCCAAAGCCTGACGGCGTTGAGCTTGTGTCGATTCTGACAACACAGGAGCTGCTTGAGCGTGCCTGCGAGCGGGTCGACGTACAGGATGTGCTCATTCAGGCGGCCGCTCCGGCGGATTATCGCGCCAAGGAAATCGCTCCGCAGAAGATCAAGAAGCAGGACGGCGTGGGCATGACCCTTGAGCTTGTCGAAAATCCGGATGTAGCCGCAACGCTTGGCGCGAAGAAGCGGCCACATCAGGTCTTTGTCGGCTTCGCGGCGGAGACGAATGACGTTTCGGCGCATGCCCGGGACAAGCTTGCGCGCAAAAACCTCGACATGATCGTCGCCAACGATGTGACCCGGCCCGGCGCGGGCTTTGACGTCGACACCAATATTGTGACGCTGATGACCCGGGAGAGCAGCCTTGCGCTTGAGCTTATGAGCAAAGACGAGGTCGCGCAGCGGATTCTCGACTGTGTGCTTGAGCTGCGCAGGGCGCGCGCGGGGGACTGTGGATCATTCCGATAAGGCCATAAAAAAAGCAGGCGAAAACCTGCTTTTGTTTATGTGCGGGGATTGTTCACTCCTCCGGGGCCTGCTCTTCAAGAAGCTGCGCGAGGGATTTGCGCACAAGGTCATAGCCGTATCCGCGGCGGATCAGAGCGGCGGATACCTTCTGTCGCTCGGCGGGCAGCGCAAGATTGCGGCCCCTGGCAGCCTTGCGCGCCATGTGAAGCGCTCCCTCAAAGAGCTCGTCTTCGTCAAGCGCGCCGAGCGTCTGCTCGATGGTTTCGCTGCTCACGCCTTTGCGCCGAAGCTCCATGCCAATGCGCCTTGTGCCCATGCCCTTTCCCGTGCGGGAAGCGGCCCAATGCTCCGCGAAGTCTGCGTCGTTGAGATAGCCAGCCTCGCGCATCCGCGCCATCACGCGCTCGATGGTTTCCGCCGGATAAGCGCATTGGCAGAGCGCATCGCGAAGCTCCTTTTCTGTCCTCGCACGAATGGCGAGCAGAGAAACGGCCTTCTCCATCGCAAAGGGGTAGGAGCGCTCTCGCAGAAGGGCATCAAATGCGCTCTCGTCAAAGGGTGTTCCGCCGCGGTAGGGTCGCTCCTTGAGCATCGCACGGGGCATGACGCGCGTTTCGCCGCTCGAGAGAGACAGAATTGCGCGGCCGTGAACGCGTTTGACGCTCAGCAGGGTCAGAGGAGGCAACGCAGCTTCGCTCCTTTCATCTTCGGCACCTGGACTCAGGCCTTGCGCTGGCCAAGCAGCCGGCTCTTGAGCGTGTACAGCCCCTCGGAGAGATCCACCTTGTAGCGGTGCGGGCTGTGCAGACGCTTGTACTCGTCCCAGAAGGTATTGAGCTCGCACTTCTGATAGTCGGCAATTTCGTGAAGCGTGGGCAGGTCATAGACCAGCTCGCCCTTTTCAAAGACCGGAACGAGGAGGCTGCGCGCCTCGTAATCGCACAGGGTCATGCGCTTCCAGGTGTGCTCCGGATCAAAGATTTCGATCGGTTCGCTGCCGGAGAGATTTTCGTCGTCGAGCGCGATCAGATCGGCAAGGGCCTTGCCTGTGCGGCGGTCGTAATAGCGCAGCACCTGCTTGATGCCGGGATTGGTTACCTTCGCCGGGTTTTCAGAGATTTTGATGCGCGGCTCAAATACGCCGTTCATCTCCTGCGCGGCGAGCTTGTACACGGCGCCCAGGCAGGGATTGTCCAGGCTGGTGATGAGCTTGGTACCAATGCCCCAAACGTCGATGGCCGCGCCCTGCGCCTTGAGATCCCAGATAATCTCCTCGTCGATGTCGCCGGAGGCGAAAATCTTCGCGTTCGGGAAACCGGCTTCGTCGAGCATTCTGCGCGCCTGACGGCTGAGGAAGGCCAAATCGCCGCTGTCCAGGCGAATACCCATGGGCTCGATGCCGCGCGCGCGAAGCTCGTTAAAGACCGTGATCGCGTTGGGCACGCCGCTGCCCAGCGTGTCATAGGTGTCCACCAGCAGCAGACACTGGTTCGGGAACACGTCTGCATAGGCGCGGAATGCCGTCAGCTCGTCGGGGAAGGACATCACCCAGCTGTGCGCGTGCGTTCCGCCGACAGGAACATCGAACATCTGGCCGGTCAGGACGTTGCTCGTCGCCTGGAAGCCGCCGATAATCGCCGCGCGCGCGCCGTAGATGCCGGCGTCCGGGCCCTGCGCGCGGCGCAGACCGAACTCGAGCACGCGATCGCCGCGCGCCGCCTGAATGATGCGGGAGGCCTTCGTCGCAATCAACGTCTGATGGCCGAGGATGTTGAGCAGCGCGGTCTCCAGCAGCTGAGCCTCCATGATCGGGGCGATGACGCGCAGAATGGGTTCGTCCGGGAAAATCACGGTGCCCTCCGGGATGGCGGCGATGTCTCCCGTGAAGTGGAAATCGGCGAGATAGGCAAGGAAAGCTTCGTCAAAGATCCCGAGGCTGCGCAGGTATGCGATATCCTCGTCGCTGAAGTGCAGGTTTTTGATGTACTCGACAGCCTGCTCCAGACCGGCCGCAATGGCGTAAGAGGTGATGTCGCCCTGCTTGCGGTAGAAGACGTCAAAGCAGGCGCGGCTGTCCTTCATGCCATGACGCAGATAGCCGTTCATCATGGTCAGCTCATACAGATCCGTCATCATGGTCAGGTTTCTCATAACAAATCACTCTCTTTCATCGGTGTTCGGGCAAAAGCGGTAGCACAGGAGCCAGCCGCAGAGGATCAACTGGAGCATCGCGGCGCACTGCCTGAGGGAGACGTAGTAGGTGTTGTCCGCATTGGCGCGGCCGATGCCGGCGATCAGCAGGCCGACGATGAACGCTGCGTCCAGCAAAAGGGGAAATGTGGTGACAGGATCGAAGCGGCGGCTGTCCAACGTCCAAAGAACGACGATGGCAAGCTGAGAGACGAGGATCAGCGCGAGGCTGAGCTGAGAAAAGCGGAAAAGCGAGCTGTACGCGCCGCGCTCAAACTCTCCAAGGAACGTTGTGACCATGCACAAGACGGCGCTGATGAGCGGCAGAACGATGACGGCGCTGATCCGATCGCGAATGCGAAGGAAGAAGCAGACGACCACGGCAAAGGCGGCAACGGCGGAGAAGACCTGGGAAATCCGCACGAAGTCGCTGATGAAGGTCAGACTGTCATTCCGCAAACCCTCAATCACCGTCCGTCCGGCGCAATAGGCCAGAAGATACCAGCGGAAGACGTCGCCCGTGCGCCGGCGGTTTCTGCGAACGGCAAGCAACAGCGCGAAGACGAGCAGATCCCAGCAGAATTCGTAGAAGAAGGTGGCCATGTGCCAGTACCAGAATTCGCCGACAGGAATCTCGACGGCAAAGGGGAAAAACTGGAGCGCTTCCTCAGAAATGCGCAGGCCGTAGGCCTCCATGTTGATGTAGTTGCCCCAGCGGCCGATCGCCTGTCCTAGCACGAGGGAGGGGACGATGACGTCGAGCAGGGCGAGCATTGTCAGGCCATGCTTGCGAGAGACGATGCGCGCAGCGATCAGCCCGCCGATGATCGCGCCGTAGATCGCAAGACCACCCTGGCGGATATCAAAAATGGAGAGGAGATCGTCCGCGTAGTTGTTGAAACGGAAGACGACATAATACAGCCGCGCAAAGACGATGGCCAGTGGAATGGCATACAGGAGAAAATCGACCATCGTGTCATGCGGGAAGCCTTGGCGCTGCGCCTCGCGGCTCGCCAGGAGGAGGCCAATGAGGATGGCGGCGACAATCAAAACGGCGTACCAGCTGATGCCAAGAAAAGCGATCCGGTCAAAGAGGGGCCTGCTGAGCATGATGAACCTCCAGTCAAAGGGCTTCCTGTGCTTTGTATTCCTATCTAATATTGCCCGAATTCATGCTGACTTAGTATAGCGCGCGCCCGGGTTTGTGTCAAGCAAGGGCAGGAGTCTGTCAAACAAAAAACAGGGAAGCCCTTGCCGCACGGAGGGCAAAATGCTATAATAAGAAAAACGCATGAGACGGCGGCCTGCCGGCAGCCGAAAAAGGAGGAACCACATGTCCAATGTTCACGTGATGGATCACCCGCTGATTCAGCATAAGGTGTCCCTGATGAGAGATAAGGAAACCGGCCCCAAGGAATTCCGCGAGCTCCTCAACGAGATTTCCATGCTGATGGCCTATGAGGTGACGCGCGACCTGCCGCTCAAAACTGTCGAAATCGAAACGCCGATCTGCCGTGCGCAGACGAAGGTCATCGCCGGTAAAAAGCTGGCGATCGTGCCGATCCTGCGCGCCGGCCTGGGCATGGTCGATGGCATCATGAGCCTCGTTCCCGCGGCGAAGGTCGGTCATATCGGCCTGTACCGCGATCCGAATACGCTGGAGCCTGTTGAGTACTACTGCAAGCTGCCCGCCGACGCGGAGGAGCGCGAGATTCTGCTCGTCGACCCGATGCTGGCCACTGGCGGCTCTGCCTCTGCGGCGATTGGCTTCCTCAAAAAGCGCAATTGCAGAAACATCAAGCTGGTCTGCCTGATCGGTGCGCCGGAGGGCGTTGCCCGTGTGCAGGCCGATCATCCGGACGTCGACATCTTCGTCGCGGCGATGGATGAGAAGCTCAACGACCACGGTTACATCATTCCTGGCCTGGGCGATGCGGGCGACAGGCTGTTTGGCACCAAATAAACAAAAACGAAGGCGGCGTGCCCCAGAGAAGGCATGCCGCTTTTGATGTGCTCCTGGTTATGATAGACGCTCGCGCCGCAAACGGCTTTGGACAGGCGTTTTCCTGTTTCTGTCTTCGCGCAGCGTATAGGCAATTCGGGAGGATTGTGCTATAATGAAATCAAAATTGACGAAAAACGATACGGGAGCAATGAAATATATGATGAGAGACAGCGTAGCGGTGCTGATTCCCTGCTATAACGAGAGCCGCACCATCGAGAAGGTCGTGCTTGATTTCAAGCGCGCGCTGCCACAGGCAACCATTTATGTTTATGACAACAACAGCACAGATGGGACGGCGGACATCGCCGCGCGGGCCGGAGCTGTCGTGCGTCGCGAACGCATGCAGGGAAAGGGCAATGTCATCCGCCGCATGTTCAGGGAGATCGACGCGGACTGCTACATCATGACGGACGGCGACGATACCTATCCGGCGGAAAACGCGCCGGAGATGGTGCGCCTTGTGCTGGAGGAGCAGGCCGACATGGTCGTGGGCGACCGGCTTTCGAGCACGTATTTCACGCAGAACAAACGCCCATTTCACAACATGGGCAACAGCGTCGTCCGCGCGGCGATCAACGGGCTCTTCCGCAGCGACATCAAGGATATCATGACGGGCTACCGCGCGTTCAGCTATGCGTTTGTGAAGACCTATCCCGTTCTGGCCAAGGGCTTTGAGATTGAGACGGATATGACCATCCATGCGATTAACCGGAGGATGCTGGTGCGCAACGTAATCGTCGATTACCGGGACAGGCCCAGCGGCAGCGTCTCCAAGCTCAACACGTTCTCCGATGGCGCCAGGGTGCTCCTGACGATTGCCAAGCTGTATAAAAACTACAGACCGTTTGCGTTTTTCGGCCTGCTGGCGCTTTTGCTCGGCTGCGTTTCGGTCGGCTTTTTCATCCCGGTTCTGCTGGAATACCTGCGCACGGGACTGGTGCCGCGCTTTCCGACGCTGATCGCCTGCTGCGTTACGCTGCTGGCTGCGCTGCTGCTGTTCATTGCAGGGCTGATTCTGTCGACCCTTCAAGCCAAGGATGAGCGCGATTTTGAATTCCAGCTTCAGCAGGTTTGCGACCGGCAGAAGCTGGGGAGCACTTCGGCGGAAGAAACGCGCACGCACCTTTCCGCATAAATGGGCTTGACCGGCCTCAAGGAACGCTCAGGGGTCGAGAGGGGAGCGGCTGCAGGCCGCTCTCTTGCATTTTCGATTGAAGAAAACGGATTGATGGAGGAACGGGAATGGAGCGGGAGACGCTTTGCGCGTGGGCGCTGGAGGCAGGCTTTGCACAGGCCGGATTTTGCAGCACGGAGGGGTTTGAAGCCTCCTTCCGGCAGGTGCAGGCGCAGCCCGCTCTCGCTGAGCGCAGGCAGCTGCGATTTTTCCCGGAGGAGGAAATCCCGTGGGCACGCAGCCTGATGGTGCTGCTCTGGCCCTACAGGCCTGCGGCGCTCGCGAAGGACGGTGAGGTCTTTGTCGACAGCTATTATGCCGCCTCCAATGCGGCCTATCATGCGGCCCGTGCGCTGGAATCTCGGCTGCTTGCGGCGGGCATCCGTGCCAGGGCCAATGTCACCTATCCGGCCAGGACGGCGGCCATCCGGGCGGGCCTGGGTCTGATCGGGCATCACGGTCTGCTGATCTCCCGGCGCTTTGGGACGCGCGTGGTCATCCTCCTGATGGCGACGGAATTGCCGTCGCCCAAGGCGGATTGCGAGCCAGGCGAGGAGACTTGCCTGCGCTGTGGCCGCTGCGCCGCCGCGTGTCCCTCCGGGGCGATAGATGAGCTTGGAATGCGTCATCCTGAGCGCTGTATGCGCAACTATATGATGGAGGGCATCGCCGTGCCCGAAGAGCTGCGGACGCGGATGGGTATGCGTCTGCTGGGCTGTGATATTTGCCAGCGTGTCTGCCCGATGCAGCCTCAGATGGAGGAAATGCCGGGCGGCCGTTTTTTGCTTGATGACTTTGTTACCGCAGATGAAGGCGTGTTTTCACAAAGTGTGCGCCGGCTCGCGGAGGAGATCGGTCGAAACGCCGCCCGCCCCCAGCGCGTGCGCGCACAGGCGGCGCTTCTTTCTGGAAACAGAACGAGGGTGTCAGATCTGCCCGTGCTCCAGGTATGGGCCGAGTCGCCGTTTGACGCCGTGGCAGAGCATGCGGCCTGGGCCATTCGTCGGATTGAAGAGGCTCGGGATCGGGAAGAACAACGATAACCAGCGGGTTTGCCTGTTCAGGAAATTTCATCTGCGGGTTTGCCGGGGCTTGACCATCCTTGCAAAACAGATTAAAATAGAATGGATTGTACAGTGGGAGGGAATGCTTTGCTCAAAAATCAGATTGACGCGCTGCTTGATCGAGTGCAGAAGCCTGCGCGCTACATGGGCGGAGAGATGAACGCCGTCATCAAAGATCCGTCGAGCGTCGCGATTCGATATGCCTTTGCGTTTCCGGATGTGTATGAGGTGGGCATGTCCCATCTGGGCTCGCGGATTCTCTATGATATCATCAATAAGCGGGAGGATGCGCTCTGCGAGCGCGTCTTCATGCCGTGGGTGGACATGGCCGACCTGATGAGGCAGGAGCATGTGCCGCTGTTTTCGCTGGAGAGCCGCTCCCCGGTCGGAGAGTTTGACATGTTGGGCATCACGCTCCAGTATGAGATGAGCTACACCAACATTCTGGAGATTCTCGACCTGTCCGGCATTCCGCTGCACAGCGAGGATAGAACCTGGGATGACCCCATCGTCATCGCGGGCGGGCCCTGTGCCTTCAACCCGGAGCCGCTCTATCACTTCATCGACGCGTTCTCCATCGGAGACGGAGAGATCAGCACGCTGGAGACGATCGACGTCGTCAAGCAATGCAAGCAGGAGGGCGTCTCGCGTGAGGAATGCCTGCGCCGCCTGGCGAAGCTCCGAGGCGTTTATGTGCCCAGCCTCTACAAGGCGGCGTATCACGAGGACGGTACGCTTGCCTCGTTTGAGCCGACGCAGGAAGGGGTGCCGCGCACCGTCGTCAAGAACATGATCGCCGATCTGGATCACGCAGAGTATCCCGAGAGCGTGATCGTCCCCTTTATGGAGATCGTCCACGACCGCATCAACATCGAGGTGCTGCGCGGCTGCACGCGCGGCTGCCGTTTCTGTCAGGCGGGCATGATCTATCGGCCCGTGCGCGAGCGCAGCGTGGAGCATCTGCTGGATCTGGCAAAAAAGCTGGTCGACGAGACGGGTTATGAGGAGATCACGCTCTCCTCGCTCTCCACGGGAGACTATTCCTGCCTGCCGCAGCTGGCGCATGCGCTGATGGAGCGCTTTGAAGAAAAGCGGGTTGCGCTGTCGCTCCCGTCGCTGCGCCTGGACAGCGAGCTCAAGGAGACGCTTGAGGAGACGCAGAAGGTTCGCAAGACGAGCCTGACCTACGCCATGGAGGCGGGCACGCAGCGCCTGCGCGACGTCATCAACAAGGGCATCACGGAGGAGGATCTGATCAGCTCCGTATCCGACGCCTTTGCGGGCGGATGGAGCAGCATCAAGCTCTACTTCATGTTCGGCCTGCCCACGGAGACGACGGAGGATCTCGACGGCATCGCGGATCTGGCCGGCAAGGTCGTCCGGCAATATTTCAGCACGCCGAAAAACCTGCGTGCGCGCGGCCTGCGCGTGAATTGCAGCGCGTCCTGCTTTGTGCCCAAGCCGTTCACGCCGTTCCAGTGGGAGCCGCAGGATACCATCGCGCAGTTCGAGGAAAAGCAGCGCCATCTCTGCCAGATCATGCACATCAAGGGCGTCGAGTTCAACTGGCATGAACCTCATGTCTCGTTTCTGGAGGCCGTGTTCGCCCGCGGCGACCGCAGGACGGCTGACGTGTTGGAGGCGGCCTGGCGGCTCGGCTGCCGGTTTGACGGCTGGTCGGATCAATTCTCGTTTGACAAATGGATGCAGGCGTTTGAGCAGTGCGGCGTGGATCCTGCGTTCTACGCGAACCGCCGCCGCGAGAAGGGCGAGCTGCTGCCCTGGGCGTTCATTGACGCGGGCGTGACGGAGAGCTACCTCTGGCGCGAACACGAGCGCGCCATGCAGGCCGTCGTCACGCCGGACTGCCGCAAGGGCTGTCAGGGCTGCGGGCTCAAGCGATTTGAAGGAGCGTGTGAAGGCCGATGAGAATGCTCGTTGAATTCCGCAAGGACGACATCGTCCGCCATCTCGGCCTGCTCGACTTGCAAAGAACCATGCAGCGTGCGCTGCGGCGCAGCGGCCTGCCGATCAAGTATTCGAGCGGCTTTAATCCGCACATCGTGATGTCCTTCGCCTCCGCGCTTTCCACCGGCATCCCGGGAGACGCGGAGCTGCTCGACGTGTCGCTGTCCGGCGAGGTCACGGAGCGGGAATGCCTGGAGGCGATGAACCGCGTTCTGCCGCCCTCGCTCCCGGTAACCCGCGTGCGCCTGGTGGAGGACGACTTTCCAAAGGTCATGGCGGCGCTTCGGCAGGCGGAATACCGCATCCGCCTGAGCGGAGAGGGGACGGATGCGATCGTCGCTGCGATTCCCGCCTTCCTCGCGGAGACGGAAATCATGGCGATGCGCAAGAGCAAGCGCGGCGAGGCGCTGGTCAACATCCGGCCCATGCTGCATGCGCTCACCGCAGAGCATAGCGGCAGCGAAGAGGCTGTGCTGCAGGCGCGTGTTTCCTTTGTGGAGACGGCGACGCTCAAGCCCGATCTGCTGCTCTCCTCACTGGCGGCGTATGCCAACGCGCCGTTGCCTCACGCCGAGATCCGCAGAACCCGCCTGCTGGGCGAAAAGAATGGCGTTCTGACGCCGCTGATTGATCTGTAATTTCTATGGAAAGAAATCTGCTGTTTGACTGCCAGAGCGGCTGGACGCGGGCGGCGGTTGTGGAGGATGGCAGCCTCTGCGAGCTCCATCTGGAGCGGGCAAAACGCGAAAATCTGACCGAAAGTCTGTTTTATGGGCGCGTGATGCAGATCAGACCGTCGGTCTGCGCGGCGTTTGTGGACATCGGTCTCGCGCTCAACGCCTTTTTGCCGCTTGATGAAGCGGGTCCCGAGCCGCTTCGCTGCGGCGACATGCTGATCGTCCAGGGCGCAGCCAGGCAGGCAACCGACACCAAGGGCCTGCGCGTGACCACCCGGATCAACCTCGCCGGGCAGACGCTCGTTCTCGTCCCCGGCAAGCCGGGTATTCATGTCTCCCAAAAGATCAAAAACGAGGCGGACAGGCAGGCGCTTGCCGAGGCTGCCCTCAGCGTCTGTCCGCCGGAATGCGGGCTGATCGTCCGAACGGCGTCGCAGGATGTGACGGTGGAGCGCCTTGAGCAGGAGGCCCAAGCGCTTCACGAGACCTGGCAGGAGATCGAGAGGCGGGCGGCAGGCATGGCAAAGCCAGGCATGCTCTGGGCCTCGCCGCCTCTTGAGGATCGCCTCATCCGGGATTGGGCGGGCAAGCAGGTCGACCGAATCCTGACGACGAGCCTTGCTCACGCCATGCGGCTCAAGGACCAGCAGGCGCAGGGCCTGCTTCATCCCCAAACCCGCATCGAATGGTTTGAGGAGCGAAAGACGCTGCTCTTTGATGCCTTTTCCCTGGAGGAAGCGATCGACAAGGCGCTGCGCAGGCGTGCTTGGCTGCCCGGCGGCGGTTATCTGGTGATCGACATCTGCGAGGCGATGACGGTCATCGACGTCAATTCGGGGAAGATGACGCTGGGCAGGGACATCGAGGAGACGGCGCTGCGCGTCAACCTCGAGGCCGCCCGCGAGGTGGCGCGCCAGATCCGGCTGAGAAATCTGGGCGGGATGATCGTCGTCGATCTGATCGATATGAAGCCGGAAGAGAACCGGGAGGCCGTGCTTCAGGCCTTCCGTCAGGCGGTTTCCTGCGACAGCATGCCGGTCAAGGTGATGGGCATCACGAAGCTCGGCCTGCTTGAGATGACACGAAAGCGCAAGGGAGACGCGCTGCACAGGCAGCTCTGCGTCTCCTGCACGGCCTGTGCGGGGGCCGGAGAAATGCTCTGCGCCGAAGCGGCGGCATGCAGCGCGCTGAGGCAGGTTCGGCGGTTGGCCCTTTCCGGTCAGCGCGGCCCCTTTCTGGTGCGCTGCGCGCCGCAGACGGCTGTCGCCCTGGCGGCATGCCTAAATCCGCTCGAGGCCGAGGTGTATGCGCTCAGTGCAGGCGGGCGACGGCCGGACAGATGGGACATTGAGCAGCTTGAAGCAGGAACGGCGCCCAGCGGGGCGCAGGCGCTGCTTCATGCCGTGACAGAATAACGAAGAGGAACGATGTCAATGAAAAGAACCGAAGCGATTGAACTGCCGGCCGAGGAGATTGCGCGCCAGCGCTCCTGGATGCGCGAATTTGCGGCGATTGAGGATAGGCCGAAAACCTATTGCGTCGTGACCTACGGCTGTCAGATGAACGCGCATGACAGCGAGACGCTCGAGGGCATGCTTTCCGAGATGGGCATGACGCCCGCGCCGGGCCGCGAGCAGGCGGATTTTGTCATTTTCAACACCTGCTGTGTGCGCGACAACGCGCAGCGGCGTGCGCTGGGCAACGTTGTCTGGCTCAAGGAACTCAAGAAGACGCGGCCGGAGATGATGGTCGCCGTCTGCGGCTGCATGATGCAGCAGCCGGGCATGGGTGAGCAGATCCTCAGGCAGTATCCGTTTGTGGATGTCGCGTTTGGCACCCACAACCTCTACCGCTTTCCGCAGCTGATGCTTCAGGCGGTCAAGTCGCGCCGGCGCGTCGTCGAGGTGCTGCAGGATGACGAGGGGAGTATTCCGGAGGAGCTGCCTGTTCGCCGCAGCAGCCCTGATCACGCCTACATCACGATCATGTACGGCTGCAACAACTTCTGCTCCTACTGCATCGTGCCCTATGTGCGCGGCAGGGAGCGCTCCCGCTCCTCTGCGCGCATTCTTGAAGAGGCCCGCCAGCTCAAGGCCGAGGGCGTCAAGGAGATCATGCTGCTGGGGCAGAACGTCAATTCCTACGGACTGGACGTGGAGGGGGAGCTCAGCTTTGCGCAGCTCCTCGCGGCGCTTGACGAAACCGGCATCGAGCGAATCCGCTTCATGACCTCCCATCCGAAAGATCTTTCAGACGAGCTCATCGATGTCATGGCCATGGGGAAGCATATTTGTCATGCGCTGCATCTGCCTGTTCAGCATGGCAGCAACCGCATATTGCAGTCGATGAACCGCCGCTATACGCGTGAGGCATATCTGGAGCGCGTGAGTGCCCTGCGCGCGAAGGTGCCCGATATCAGCTTGACGACTGATCTGATCGTCGGCTACCCGGGCGAGACGGAGGAGGATTTTGAGGAGACCTGCTCCCTCGTGGAGCGCGTCGGCTACGACAGCGCGTTCACGTTCATCTATTCTCCGCGCGTGGGTACGCGGGCGGCGGACATGCCCGATCAGATTCCCGAGGAGGTCTCCTCCCGGCGCATCCAGAAGCTGATTGCGCTGCAAAAGGAGATTACGCACAGGCGCTATGCCGGCTACATCGGCCAGATTCACAGCGTCCTTGTCGACGAGGCCTCCAAGCGGGATGAACGCCAGATGGCCGGCAAGAACGAATACAACATCACCGTCAATTTCCCCGGGACAAGGGATCTGATCGGTCAAATCGTCCGCGTGCGTATCACCTCCAGCGGCGAGAGCACGCTGCGCGGCGAGCTGATTGAGACGAAGGACTGACAAGGAGAACGGACAACCACACAAATCATTTGATGAAACAGGAGGTTTTTTCATGAGCCAGGTTACCGATTGCGCCCGCGCGCTGGGCGAAGCGATTGTCGCTTCCGACGAATACAAGAACATGCAGATCACCGAAAAGGCGGCCATGACCGATCCGGCGGTCGCCGAGGCGATGGGGCGCTATCTCGAGCTGAAGGAGGCGCTCAATGAGGTGATGCGCCAGGAGGAGCCGGATGCCGAGCTGATCGCGCGCTATGGCAGCGAGATGGACGAGGTGCAGCGGGCGATGAACGCCATGCCCGCCGTCGACGCGATGACCGCGTCCCGGCAGAAATTCTCCGAGCTGATGAATTCCGTCAACCAGATTCTCGAATTCATCGTCACCGGCGAGGTTGCCCAGGGCGGCGGCTGCTCCGGCAACTGCGCTTCCTGCGGCGGCTGCCACTGAGAAGGCCGGGCGCCGGCCCAAACCCATCATTTAGGCTGTACGGAGGCTGAAACATGGCGAATATGACCCCCATGATGCGTCAATACCTGGAGATGAAGGAAAGGTATCCGGGGATGATCCTCTTTTTCCGGCTGGGCGATTTTTACGAGATGTTCTTCGACGACGCCAAGCTGGTTTCCAGAGAGCTGGAGCTGACGCTGACGGGGAAGAGCTGCGGCATGGAGGAGCGCGCGCCGATGTGCGGCGTACCGTTCCACAGCGCGGAAACCTATATCAACCGGCTGATCGAGAAGGGCTACAAGGTCGCCATCTGCGAGCAGATGGAGGATCCTGCCACGGCCAAGGGACTGGTTAAACGCGACGTCATCCGCATTGTGACGCCGGGCACAGTGATCGAGCAATCGATGCTGGACGAGCGAAGAAACAGCTACTTGCTCTCCGTGTGTCTGGAGGGGAGCAAGGCGGGGCTCGCCTTTGCCGATGTCTCCACGGGCGAGTTTTTCCTCTACGAGATTGAAAAGGCCGCCTCCCGGCTTCAGGATGAGCTGGTGCGCATCTCGCCCAAGGAGATCATCGCCAATGCACAGCTGCCTCAGGGCGCCACGTCGCTCCCGGTCGATGTCCGTGACAGCGGGAGCTTTCAGTTCGGCAAGGCCAGGGCAGCGCTGTTTGCGCATTTCGGCGTGCAATCGCTGGAGGCGCTGGGGGTGGAAGGGCTTCGCCTCGGCGTGCGTGCAGCCGGCGCACTGATGCACTACCTCGACGTGACACAGAAAAATGCGCTGGAGCATATCACGACCTTGCGGCGGTATTATGATAAACGCTATATGATGCTCGATCATACCGCGCGGCGCAATCTCGAGCTGACGGAGACCATGCGCTCCCGCCAGAAGCAGGGGACGCTGCTGGGCATCCTCGATTACACCTGCACGGCGATGGGCGGGCGCATGCTGCGCGGCTTCATCGAGCAGCCGCTCGCAGTTCGCGAGGAAATCGAGCGGCGTCTGGAGGCGGTTTCCGCGCTCGCCGGCGCAGACATGACGGCCGCGCTGCTTCGGGAGGAGCTCTCCGCTGTCTACGACGTCGAGCGCCTGCTCAGCCGCATTTCCTACCGGTCGATCAACGCGAAGGACTGTCTTGCTCTGCGGGATTCGCTCTCGCATGTACCGGCCATCCGGGAGGCGCTTGCCTCGCTTTCGCCTGCCGGGCAGCTCGCCGAGCTGCTTGACGGCCTTGAGCCGCTTGATGATATCGTCGACCTGCTGACTCGGGCAATCGATCCCGACGCGCCTGCGCTGATGAGCGACGGGCACTACATCCGCGAGGGCTACAACCCGGAGCTGGACAAGCTGCGCTCCGCCTCCGCCAACGGCAAGCAATGGATTGCGGAGCTGGAGGCAAAGGAGCGGGAGCTCACCAAGATCAAGAATCTCAAGATCCAGTACAACAAGGTCTTTGGCTACTACATCGAGGTCACCAAGTCGTTTTACGATCAGGTGCCGTATCGCTATACGCGAAAGCAGACGCTGGCCAACTGTGAGCGCTATATGACGCCGGAGCTGCACGAAATCGAGGAAACCGTTTTGGGCGCGCAGGAAAAATCCGTGCGCCTCGAGCAGGGGCTGTTCATCGAAATCCGAGATTTCCTCTCCGGGCAGATTTCGCGCATGCAGCGGACGGCGGAGGCGCTCAAGACGCTTGACGCGCTCCTGTCCCTGGCGACCGCCGCCGTGCGCCATCACTACGTTCGTCCCGAGATCACCGAGGACGGCGTGCTCGACATCCAGAACGGCCGCCATCCGGTCGTCGAGGACGGCCTGAGCGGGGAGGAACCCTTTGTGCCCAACAGCACCCTGATGGACTGTGAGGACAACAGGATGCTGATCATCACCGGGCCGAACATGGCGGGCAAGAGCACCTACATGCGCCAGGTCGCGCTGATCACGCTGATGGCGCACATGGGCAGCTTTGTGCCCGCGGACAGCGCCAGGATTGGCATTGTGGACAGAATCTTCACGCGCGTGGGCGCGTCGGACGACCTGGCCAGCGGCCAGTCGACGTTCATGGTCGAGATGAACGAAATGGCGCACATCCTGCGCAGCGCGACGCCGAGGTCGCTGATTGTCCTTGATGAGATCGGTCGCGGAACGAGCACGTTTGACGGGCTGAGCATCGCCTGGGCGGTCGTCGAATACCTCGTGGACAAGCAGAAAATCGGCGCCAAGACGCTGTTTGCAACCCATTATCACGAGCTCAGTGAGCTGGAGGGCAGCCTGCCCGGCGTGGTCAACTACCGCATCAGCGTCAAGGAGCATGGCGAAAACGTCATCTTCCTGCGCAAGATCGAGCGCGGCGGGGCCGACAAGAGCTTCGGCATCCACGTCGCGCATCTGGCAGGTCTGCCCAGGGCGGTCATCATGCGCGCGCACGAGATTCTGGCGCGCATCGAGGCAAATGACGTCAATCAGGCGAGCATCGGCCAGAATATCCTTGGCAGCGACGTGGACAGAGCACCGCAGCAGGTCGGGCTCTTTGAATCCCCGGCGATGGATCTGGTCGAGGAGCTCCGCGCGCTCGATGTGCTTTCCATGACGCCCATCGACGCGCTCAACACGCTCTTTGCGCTCAAGGAAAAGGCGAGAAAGATCTGATGGAGGATGAACGTGGAAGACAGGCCGATTCTCAGGCTGAGTGAGGAAATCATCGGAAAGATCGCGGCAGGTGAGGTTGTCGAAAGCCCAGCCTCCGCCATCAAGGAGCTCGTGGAAAACAGCCTCGATGCGGGCGCAAAGTGCGTGACCGTCGAAATTCGGGACGGGGGCATCTCCTACCTGCGTGTGACGGACAACGGCAGGGGCATCCCGAGCCGGGATGTCCGTCTGGCCTTTGAGCGTCACGCGACGAGCAAGATCCGAAAATCGGAGGATCTGTTTGACCTGCGCACGCTCGGCTTCCGCGGCGAGGCGCTGGCCTCGATTGCCGCGGTGTCAAAGCTCGTGCTCACGACGCGCTTCGCGCAGGAGGAGGTCGGCAGCCGCGCCGTCAACGAGGGCGGCGTTATCAGGTCGATTTCGGAGGCGGCCAGCCCGCAGGGGACGACCATCGTCGCGCGAGAGCTGTTTTATAATACGCCCGTGCGCCTCAAATTCCTCAAGAAGCCCGTCACGGAGGCGGCGAAGGTCGCTGACGTGATGGCGAAGATGATCCTCGCGCATCCGGATATCTCCTTCCGTCTGACGCACAACGGCAAGCAGATCTACGCCAGCACGGGCAACGGCGATCTGCGCAGCGCGGTCTTCTGCCTGTATGGACGGGAGGAGGCGACAGCCATGCTCCCGGTTCACTCCGAAGGGTCGGTCTCCATCGACGGTCTGGTGGGCGTAGGGCTGCAGGCGCGTTCCAACCGCGCGCGCCAGACGTTTATCGTCAATGGCCGCACGATTCGCAGCTCGTTGCTGACGCAGGCGCTTGAGGAGGGCTGCCGCGAGCGCGTGACTGTCGGGCATTATCCGACCTGCGTTCTGAACGTCCATCTTCCGGTCTCGATGGTCGACGTCAACGTCCATCCCAACAAGCTCGAGGTGCGTTTCAGCGACGAGCGGCTTATCTTTGGCGCGGTTTCTGGCGCGATACGGGACAGCTTTTCTACCTCGCCGCTGGAGAGCGCGCCGAAAATCACGCTGAGCGCGCAGGTGGAGCCGCAGCGGCTGACGCCCAGTGTCGTGCGCGTCATCGACACGCAGAGCGAGGCGGGGCTTGCCGCCGCGCGCGCGCAAAACGACGACAGGGCTGTAACACCGCTTGCCAAAGAGCAGCGGGAATCGCAGCCGAAGACCGAGCCCCCCGAAAGGGAAAGCGGCGAAACCGGCCGCCCCTCTGCCGCGCAGCAGGCAGCGTTTTCCTCGTTTGTGACGCAGTATTTTGGCGGGGCGGCGCTGCGGGAAGCGGCCGTTCCCGGCATGGCGGCGCAGGAGCCGATCGCCTTTAGCAAGTTTGAGCGGCCTGCGTCCTCGGCACCCGAGGCTTCCCTCCCGCAAAGAGAGGAGAACGTGCCTGTCCCGAAGGCCAATCCCGAAGCGCCCGCGAGGGCAGAGGAGGCCGCGCCCGCTCTGCCTGTGCAGAAAGAGCCGGTTCAGGAGCAGATGACCGGACTTGAGGCAAAGCCGGAGAATGACCCGCTTTGCGGATACCGGATGGTCGGCGTCGCTTTTGACACCTACATTCTCCTTCAGAACGACAGGCAGCTTCTGCTGATTGATCAGCATGCAGCGCACGAGCGGATTCTCTACGAGAAGCTGATGCGGGAGATCGACCAGGGCGGCGGCTCGCAGATTCTGCTGACGCCGCAGGTGATCCAGGTCACGCCGCAGGACAGTGCGAAGATTGAAACCTTTGCCGAAGAGATCCATGCTGCAGGCTTTGACATCGAGCCGTTTGGCGACAATGCGTATACGCTGCGCGCGGTGCCCAACGTCCTGGGCGTGCCGCAGAGCCGCGCCGCTTTTCTCGAGATGGTGGACAGACTGGGCGAGCTTCGCGTGCTGACGACACAGCAGAAGCGACGGGACGCTATTTTGCAGATGGCCTGCAAGAAGGCCGTCAAGGGCGGCGACCGGCTGTCGATGGAGGAAATCCGGCCGCTGTTGGCGGATATGCTCGCCACCGGCGCGCCGCCAACCTGCCCGCACGGGCGGCCGCTGGTCGTCACGCTGACCCGAAGCGAGATTGAAAAGCGCTTTCGGCGCATCAACGACTGACAGGAGGCTGTATGAAACCGATCCTTCTGGCCCTGGTTGGCCCGACAGGCTCCGGAAAGACCGAGACGGCCATTCGGCTTGCCCCGGCTTTGAACGCGGAGATCGTCTCGATGGATTCTATGCAGATTTACAGGGGCATGGACATCGGAACGGCGAAGCCCTCCGCGCAGCAGCAGGCCGCAGTGCCTCATCACATGATCGACATCGTGGAGCCGGACGAGCTGTTCACAGTCTCCGCGTATCGCGAGCGGGCCATGCGCGAGATCGCGGAGATTCTCTCTCGCGGCCGGCGCGTGCTGCTGGTCGGCGGAACGGGGCTGTATTTGCAGGCGCTCAGCTACGACATGACGCTGGGCGACAACGGCGCGGACAGCGGCCTGCGCGACAGGCTCCGCGCGATTGCGCAGAGCGAGGGCGGGGAAGCCAGGCTGCATGACATGCTTGCCCAAGTCGATCGAGAGACGGCGGAAAAGCTGCATCCCAACGATGTCCGGCGTGTGATCCGGGCGCTTGAAATCTATGAGACCTCCGGCAGGGCCAAAAGCGAGCAGAAAGATGAAACGCGGCAGGAGGGGCCATATCATGTGCTGGTTTACGGCCTTTCTCTGCCGCGAGAGGCGATGTACGCGAAAATCAACGCGCGCGTCGACACAATGATGCGCGACGGCCTTGTGCAGGAGGTCAGGGCGCTGCTTGCGCGGGGCATTGAGCCGCGCCCGGAAGGAGGCGCGATGCAGGCCATCGGCTACAAGGAGATCGTCAGCGCCCTGCGTGGGGAAATCGCGATGGAGCGAGCTGTGGAGCTCATCAAGCAGGGCTCGCGCCGCTATGCCAAGCGCCAGTGGACGTGGTTTCGCCACGATTCACGGACACAATGGTTTGACTATACCAACTATCCGTCGGTAGACGCGATGCGGGAAGCGCTGCTCGTCAGGATGCAGCAGGATCTGAGGGACGCAGAGAAAGACGGCGACTGACGCTGTTCATGCCTGTCAGGAGCAAATGCGGACAGTACTTGCCGCCCACGCATAGGATGAAACGACTCCGTTTCAAGATAAAAGGAGGCGTTTTCATCATGGAAGGATGCGAATATATTATCGAGCGCGTCGTCTCCCGCAAGCGCGAGGAGCGTGGCTTTCGCGGCATGCTCGAGGCTTGCCATCTTCCCGCGTGTCTCTGTCCGCCGCTGACGCTTTGCGCCATGGAGGCAACGAATATCCGGCCCTGCGAGGAAAGCTGCGGGGAGATGCTTGACATCTGCGTCTGTCTGACCGTTCAGGACAGCCGCGGCTGCCGCGCCGAGGGAACGGGTATCTTCAAGGTGCAGAGTGGGATTCGCCGTCCCTGCGGCTGTGCAGGGCTTCAGGTCAGGCGCAGCGTGGATATCTGCGTCAGGGATGCTTCGTTCTGTCCGCCATGCGGCTTTTTTGTCTGTCTGAGCGTCGTGCTTGAGACGGTGTTCAGCCGCTGCGAGCTGACCGGCGGGGCTTTTTGCTGCCCGCCCAAGCCTGCCTGTCCGCCGCTGCCGCTCTATCCGCCGCCCTGCCCGCCCGATACCTGCCGAGGGCATTTCCGCCAGACGCACAGCCAATTTCCCCTGAAAAGGGTTGAAGAATTTCCAAAGATGATGTAAAATGCTCTATACATTTTTTCATGAGGAAGGGTTTGAATCCGATGCAAATGTTGAAAGAAGCGATTCTCTCCAAGGGAAAGGCAATCAATCAGGATGTGCTGCTGGTCGATTCCTTCCTGAATCATCAGGTGGACGTCTCTTTGATGAAGGCGGTCGGCGATGCTTTTGCGGCGCATTTTTCCGGCCAGAGCATTGACCGTGTCGTGACGATTGAAAGCTCCGGTATCGCGCCCGCATCCTTCACGGCGCTGGCGATGGGCCTTCCGTTGGTGATCATGAAGAAGCAGACGTCGAAAATCCTCAAGGGGGATCTGCTGCAGACGACCGTCCGCTCCTTCACCAAGGGCACGGAGTATGAGCTGACCGCCAAGCGCGAGTTCCTGCCCGCCGGCGAAAAGCTTCTCCTGATCGATGATTTCCTCGCCAGCGGCGAGGCTGCGTTCGGCGTGCTCAATCTGGCGCAGCAGGCTGGCTGCGAGGTCACCGGTGTCGGCATTGTCATCGAAAAGGCCTTCCAGCCGGGGCACGACCGGCTTGTGCGCGCGGGGCTTGATGTCTGCTCGCTCGCTCGCGTCAAATCCATGTCCGAAAAGGGCATTGAATTCGTTGACTGACGCAGCGTGCCGGTACAGGTGGTTCACGATTTCCAACGCCTTGATCCGCGGCGGAACAGACTTCCGCTGCGGATTTTGTCTGCCTCCGGGGATACGTTGGCCCGATTGGGCGGTTTAACCAAATCCCGTAAATATGGATGCAATCTCAGGCGGGATATGATATAATGGAATGACTTTGAATGATCACGGGAGGGTTTTGCCAATGCCGTCCGTTACGCTTCCGCTGGTTCTGGCCTCCGGGTCGCCCAGAAGAAGAGAGCTCCTGTCCCTGATGGGGCTTGCATATACTGTGGATACCCCCGATGTTGACGAGACCTTCTTGGGTAAGCCGGAGGAGATGGTTTGCGAGCTCTCCCGGCGAAAGGCCACGGCTGTCGCAGCGCGTCATGAAGCGGCTCTGGTTCTGGCGGCGGACACGACTGTTTGCGAGGAAAACGGCCACATTCTGGGCAAGCCGGGAACGCCGGAAAACGCCAGGCGGATGCTTGGCGAGCTCTCGGGAAAATGGCACGACGTCTTTACCGGCATGACGCTCATCAACACGGCGACGGGGGAATGCCTGACGCAGGCTGTGCGCACACGCGTGCACTTTGTGGAGATGACCCCGGAAGAAATTGAAGCTTATGTCGCTACAAAGAGCCCGCTTGACAAAGCGGGAGCCTACGGCATTCAGGACATGGGCGGCATGTTTGTAGACAGGATAGAGGGCTCGTATTCAAACGTGGTCGGTCTTCCGATGGCTCAGCTGCGCGATATGCTCGCCAGGATTGCGTCTGTCATCCGATAAGGTGCTGAAGGAGTTTTTGCAACGATGGGATTGTTTCAATTCGTCTCCCCGGATATCGCAGTGGATCTGGGCACCAATAACACGCGCGTCTATGTCAAGGACAAGGGCATCGTCGTCAACGAATCCTCCGTCATCATCACGCGCGGCGAGGGTCCCCGCAATGTCATCGCCGTGGGGGACAGCGCGGATGAGCTGATTGGCCGGTCGGCGGGCAATATCCGTATTGTCCATCCCCTGCGGGATGGCGTCATTGTCGACTATGAGCTGGCGCAGACCATGATCCATTACTTTGTCAGCAAGGCGATCGGTACGCGGCATCTCGTCCGGCCGCGCGTTGTGGTGACGATGCCCAGCGAGGTCAGCAAGGTGGAGCGTCGCGCAGTCATCAATGCGATGGAAAAGATCGGTGCGCGGCAGATTTACATCGTCGAGCAGGCATTTGCTGCCGCTCTGGGCACGGGTCTGCCCGTCTACGAGCCTCAGGGCAACTTCATTGTCGACATCGGAGGCGGGACGACTGAGGTCGCTGTCGTTTCGATGGGCGGCATTGTGCTTTCCCACTCCATCCGCATTGCCGGCAACAGGATTGACGAGGCAATCGCCGGCTTCCTCAAAAAGCAGCATGGCATTCTCGTCACGGAGCGCGTCGCCGAGCAGCTCAAGCTTGATCTGCCCGATGTCCGCGCGGACAGGCAGATGGAGCACATGGCCGTCGTGCGTGGCCGGGACATCGCGACAGGCATGCCGCTGACGGTCGATGTGAACATGGCACGAGTGAGCGAGGCCATCCGCGAGCCGATCAAGGAGATCCTGTTCGCGATCAAATGGGTTCTCGGTCGCATTCCGCCGGAGCTGGCAGCGGATATTCTGCAAAACGGTATCTTCCTGACGGGCGGATCAGCGGCGCTGCCCAGCCTGGACAGCATGATTGCCTCTGAATTCGGTGTACCCGTCTCGGTGGCACGCGATGCGGGCGAATGCACCACGCTCGGCGCGGGCTACATGGCAGATCATTTTGATATGCTCGGCAATACCGGCAGAGCAGACGGCTGAAATGGAGTAGACAGACAGCGATGAGGAAAAAACATCCCTTGCTCTTTACCATTCTGCAGCGCGGCATCATTTTACTGCTGCTCGTGATGATGATTCTGACGGCATACAGCCAGTCCACCGGATCCCAGTTTTCTCCCGAAGGGATTCTGGCAAGAATCATCACCCCGCTGCAAGGCGTGGTTTCCGGTGCGACGCAGGCCGTTTCCAATTATCTGTATCGCGTCAAGCTCAGAAGAAACATCGAATATGAATACAACCAGCTCAAGGCGCAGAACGACGAGCTGATCCTGCGCAGCATCCTCTATGAGGAGCTGGAGGAGGAGAATGCGCAGCTGCGTGCCCTGCTGGGCGAATATGAGTCCCGCGCGGAGATGGAGCCCCTGCTGGCCCGCGTGATCGCAAGCGAGTCCGGCAATTACTTTTCCACCTTTACCATCAACAAGGGCCGCAAGGACGGCGTGGACACCCAAATGGCGGTGATCACCTCGGAGGGCCTCATCGGCTATGTTTATGAGGTCTTTGACACGACAGCCAAGGTCATCACGATCATTGACGATCAGGCCAGCCTGGCGGCGCTGATTGAAAGCAGCCGCGACCAGGGCGCCGTCAAGGGAACGCTGGGCAGCACGGGAGAGCCGCTGTGCAGAATGTATTATCTCTCTGCGGACAGCGTGCCGCGTCCGGGCGACCGCGTTATCACCTCCGGCGTGGGCGTATCCTTTCCCAAGGGATTGCTGATTGGCTATGTGCGCGAGAGCACGCGTGCCATCGAGGACAGCAAGCATTATATCGTCGTTGAGCCGGCAGCGGACTTTGAGCATATTGAAAACGTGCTCGTGCTGCGCTACTACGCCGAGGTTGAGGAAATGCCCGACAACTACAACAATACCGAAGTCATCATCGCTCCGGTTGCGACGGCCAGACCTCAGGCGGTTATCGAAGAGGACAAGCTGAATGCCTCGACGCCCGTCCCGCTCCCCGACGCGCCCGGCAGAGCGACGCCGACCCCGAGTCCCGAAATCGTGGATTTCATGGTGGATGAAGAGGCCATGGGCGATATGGCGCAGTATCTAATTGAGGCGACGCCGACGCCCGAGATCACGCCCGAGCCTACCCTCAATCCCGATCTGCTGCCCACGGAAGAAGACGTCTTCCCGGAGGATTTCTGATGCGCGAGGTGATGGCCCATGTCTAAAGCGCTGCGGCTTCTGCTGCTTTCCATGCTAGGCTGCATCATGCAGACGACGCTCATCGGGTATCTGCGCATTGCAGGGGTGGCGCCGGATCTGATGATTGCGCTGCTCGTCGCCGTCACGTCGTATGGCGGTCCTTATACGGGGTTTTGTCTCGGTTCCGTGATGGCAATGCTTTACGACGCGAGCGTAGGCTATGTCCTGGCGCTCAACCTCGTCGGCTACACCTTTATCGGCTGGGCAGCGCCGCTGATTCGCGGCTTCTTGCAGCAAAAGCTGCGCAGGCTGAAGCACAAAAGCGTTCTCGTCATGCTGGTTACATGCTTTTTTCTGACCTGCGTGCGCGAGATTCTGTACATTGGTTATCTCTTCCTGATCGGTTCTCAGATCGGTATCGTCACGCTGCTGAGGATGCTGCTGTGCGCCGGATACAGCGCCGTCATGCTCCTGCCCATGATTCTGCTCGCGCGAAAAGTCATGACCTGGCACCCGGGAAGAGCGCGAAATGCACGGCAGGACTTTAATGAGGACGGGGAAGACGCTGCTACAGAAACCCATCGCTAAGCTACTTCGGAGGTTTTTGGTTTCGTGAACAAGAAGTATACGGGACGCTATCGGACTCTTGCGGCGCTCATCGCGTTCCTCTTTGGCGTGCTGATCGTGCAGCTTTTCAATTTGCAGGTCATAGGCTACGAAGAGAATCTCAACGCAGCGGAAAGCAAGAAGACAAAAACGATCACCAGTCAGGGCTCGCGCGGCACGATTATGGATGCCAACTCAATGACCATGGCCTATGACAAGCAGATCTACAACATCCAGTTCTATCGTGATCCGAACTTTACGTCCGACCAGAAGGACGAGAACGGGAATACGGTCAGCTCTCTGTCTCTGTATACCAAGGCAATCATCGACGCTATCGAAATCATTGAGCGCAACGGAGGAACCCTCAATACCTCCTTCTCGCTCAAGCAGGACGAGATGACGGGCCTGTGGGTCTTCACCTGGAATACCAACGACTATACAGCCTCACAGCAGGCGGCGCGCGAGTCCATGTGGCGCAGCAACTTCTACATGGCGAGCACAACGACCTATCCGCAGCAGGAGCTCTTTGACAAGCTCTGCCAGCGCTACAAGGTGCCTGAGACCCTGACAACGGAGCAGAAGATCAAGGTGCTTGGCGTCTGGGAGACCATGCAGAACAACGCGTTTCTCTCTTCTCCGATCACCATCGCCTCCAATGTCAGTTGGGAGACAGTCATTGAGATCGAGGCCAAGGCGCTGACGCTGGAGGGCATCACCGTCTCGGTCAGCACGCAGCGCGTATACCCCAACGGAACGCTGGCCTGCCACGTCGTGGGCTATATTGGCAAGATTCAAAACTACGATACCTATTATGCCTCCTACAAGGACAAGGGCTATTCGCTCTCTGACCTGATCGGCCTGGATGGCGTCGAAAAGACGATGGAGGACTGGCTCAGCCCATGCACGACGCAGCGGGTCGGTAAGCGCGTCGTGGAGATCGACCGGTATGGCGCGGTCAGCCGGACGCTCTCCACGACGGAGGCGACGGACGGCAACAACGTCAAGCTGACAATCGACTCGAACCTCCAGCGCATCGCGGAAACCGCACTGGAGACCAACATCAATACCATCCGCGACGAGCAGGAAAAGCTCCTGAAGAACGACACCTGGCTGGATACGAACAAGAGTGTTCTGCAGGGAACGACGCGCGACTTCGATTCCAGCCCGATCGAGCTGGCTGAGAAGGGCGCTGCCGTCGTCATCGACATGGAGGGCCGCGTGCTCGCGCTGGCGAGCTATCCGCCCTATGATCCCAATGCGTTCATCGTCGGCGGAGAGGCTGCGGCCAACGTCTTGTTGGATTCGCGCAATCCGCTGGTCAATTACGCCATCGGCTCGCGCGATACGCCGGGCTCGATTTTCAAGGGCGTGACGGCGACCGCTGGCCTCATGTCCGGTCAGCTGACGATGACCGAGCAGATAAGCGACATGGGCAAATACACGAAATACGACAGCACGAACCCGCCGCGCTGCTGGGTCAACCAGAACTTTCTGAGCCGTCACGCGGATCAGACGGTCAAGGATGCGCTGACGCATTCCTGTAACTACTTTTTCTACGAGGTGGGCTCCCGTCTGTATGAAAAAACGGACGATCAGCTCTACAAGACTGCCGCGCTCTACGGTCTGACGACCAAGACCGGCATCGACCTGCCGGGTGAGCTTCAAGGCTATGTCGGCAGCCAGACGACGCTGTATGACAAGAACAAGGCCATCAGCGCTGCCGAGCAGGCGACCTGGAGGCCCTCCATCGTCTTTAACAACATCCGCAAAAACCTCGTGAGCGTCAGCGCAACCTACGGCATGACGTTTGACGACGACAAGCTCGATAAATGCGTCAAACGCCTGATGGACATGGCGGTTGACTACAACCAGAGCGACTGGCTTGCGCAGATCCGCAACATCCTCATGGAGGAGCTCGATATGCCGCGCGAAATGGTCTATTTGCAGGCCATCACGGGCGACACCTTCATCATGCTCAACGAGATCAAATGGGGCGGCAGCGAGGCGATCATGTGCGCGGTCGGCCAGTCCATCACGACGGTCACGCCCGTCGCGCTCGCGCGCTACATCGCGGCCATCGCAAACGGCGGAAAGGTCTATGACCTGCGCATCGTCGATTCCATCATCTCGCCGGACGGCGAGGTGCTCAGCCAGAGCTCGCCAATTCTCGCCTCCCAGCTGGAAGGGGACAACGTCGAGGAATACCTCGCGTTCATCCGGGAAGGCATGAAGGGCGTCGTTGAGGCCGAAGGTACAGCTACCCGCTTCTTCAGCGATTCGAAGTACGACAATATCCGCGAGAACATGGGTGCTAAAACCGGTACGGCCGAAAAGACGCAGATCGACCTTGAGAACAACGCGTGGATGATCGCCTTTGCGCCGTTTGAGAATCCTGAAATCGCTGTCTGCGTGTATATTCCGCATGGTTACAGCGGTGCGTACTGTTCGATTACGGTCAGAGAGATCATCGACTATTACATGGATAACCGGCTGCTCAATCAAGACGACTTTATGGCGCCGTCGAATTCGCTGGCGTATTGAGGAAAACGCGATGGGAAGAGTTTTTGCGGTCTGCTCCGGCAGTGGAGGCGTGGGGAAAACCACGATTGCGCTCTCGCTCGCCGTCTGTGCATCCAAGGCAGGGAAAAGAACCCTTCTGCTGGATGCCTCCGGGCCTGCCCGTTCTGCGGATCTGATACTCGGTCTCTCCGGCGCGCTGACGCTCGATATGGCGGATGTCGCAGCAGGAGATGCCGCGATGGAGGCTGCGCTCTATCCGGCGGTACGCTATCCGCAGTTGCGCTTCGCTTGCGCCTCGCTGCATGACGAGGTCACCGCAGCGGAGCTCTCCGGGACGATTCTGGCGCTGCATTCGCTTTGCGACATTCTTGTGATCGATCTGCCAACCGGGCAGGCGGCGCTCGAGGAACGCATGCTTACGGATGAGGATATCCGCATCATCGTTCTGCGCCCGGATGATGCATCGATCCGCTCAACGGAGAGGCTGCTGAGCGGTGCTTTGCCCTCGGCCGCGCAGAGTTTGCTGCTCCTCAACAGGACGCAGCCCACGCTGCTTCACGCGGGTCAGCAGTATGACGCCCAGACGGTGCAGATGACGCTGGACTGCCCGGTTCTGGGCGAGATTCCCGAGGATGGAACCATTCCGCTCAGCGCCATAAGGGGACGGCCTGCCATCGAATGCGACGGTCCCGCCTGGACGGCGCTGAGCCAGGCGTTCCTCTCCCTGCTCGAATCCTGACGGCCAGAGGCGCCAACGCGCAAGCCCATTGCAGGCTCCGCCTGCGGCGGCAAACAGCGTTTCTTGATCACAGAAAAGCGGACAGGAGGAATTCATGCGCGTATCCGATAACAGCAGGCTGTCCAAGCCGCATTTTGACTGGCAGCTGCTGATTGCAAGCTATATGCTCGCGCTCTATGGCGTTCTGGCCATCACCATCGCCAATTTCGATCCGACGCTGGGCACAGATCGCTCGCTTCAGGAGCTGGTCATGGACGCAAGCAACGGTCGATTGCAGCTGCTCTGGGTGGTCGTCAGCATGGTGGCGGTCAGCCTCGTGATGACGATCAAATATGACATTATTGGCAGACTTTGGCCAATCATCTATGTGGTCGACGTGCTGCTGCTCGCGCTCGTTCTGGGCACATCACAGATCAACGGCGTTAACGGATGGTATCAGTTTCTGGATCGAACCTTCCAGCCCTCCGAGCTGGCCAAGCTGGCGCTGATCATCACGCTCTCCAAGGCGCTCACAAGATATCCGGACAAGCCGATTCCCAACTTCCGGTATTTTGTCTATATCTGCATCCACTTCGGCATTCCTGCTCTGTTAATCCTCCTCCAGCCGGATATTGGCACGCTGATGGTCTTCTGCGTCATCTTTGTGGCGCTGCTGTTCATCTCCGGCTTCGAGCTGCGCTGGATGTTCCTGCTCGGCGGAATTGCGATTGCGGCCATGACGCCGGTCGTCTTCTATCTCGCGTCGACGAACAACTTCCGCTGGCTGCGTCTGGTCGCCTTCATGAACCCCGAATCCGACCCGACCGGCAGCAGTTATCAGATCGTCAATTCGAAGGTCACGATCGGCTCCGGCGGCCTGTACGGCAAAGGCGCGCTGGCAGAGGGCACGCTGACCCACCTCAACTACGTGCCGGAAAACCACACGGATTTCATCTTCTCCGTCGTTGGCGAAACGCTGGGATATGTCGGTGCGCTGGTGCTGCTGGCGCTCTACGCCTTCGTCATTTTCCGCATGCTGCTGCTGGCTTATCACACGAAGGACAAGTTCGGTCAGCTGATCATCGTTGGCGTGATGGCCATGCTGTTGTTCCACGTCTATGAGAACATCGGCATGTGCATCGGCGTCATGCCGATCACGGGCATACCGCTGCCGTTCATCAGCTACGGAGGCACAAACCTCGTCGTGAACATGGCCGGAATCGGCCTGGTGCTCAACGTGACAGCCTACAAGAGCTCGATCGATCTCTCGGAGCATAAGAACGGATAAACGGTTCTCGCCCTCTCTTCCTGCGCATAGCATCTTGCAGAAGCAGGAAAGGGAGGGCGTTTTCATGAATGAAAGCCGGCAGGATGAAACCGTTCGGATCATCGGTAAGATGCGCGCGCAGGAGAAACGCGAATGGAAGCCACCTGCGCGAAGGAAAAAAGCGCATTTTACGAATCGTGGATTGAAGCGGGCCGGAATCCTTACGGCGGCGTGCTGCTGCCTCTGCGGCGTCCTTGCCGCAGTCACGCCAGCCAGAAATGCTGCGCAGAGGGTCATGAGCCATCTGACGGCGGGCTTTGAATATGATGACACGCTGGGCCGGCTACAGTTTGTCAGCAACGTTCTGCCTGAGAGCGCGATGGTCTTTTTGACCGGCGATTCGTCGGCCGAAGCGGTTGTCCGGCCTGTTCAGGAAAGCGCGGAGCATCTGTGGAGCGAGGAGGAGCCGTGGATGGAATTTGCCTGCTCCGGCGATGTCGTTGCCTGCAGGGACGGTGAGGTCATGACCATCGTATGCAGCCGGCAGGATGAATACACTGTCCGTGTTTTGCATACAGACGGCTATGAATCGGTCTACAGCGGACTTCGACAGATCGAAGTCGGGGAAGGAAGCCTCGTGAACGCGGGTCAGAAGCTTGGGGAGGCCAACGGCTGCGCCGCGTTCGAGCTTCGCAGAGACGGCCTGTCCATTCAGCCCGTCTTCGCGCAGGAACGCTGAGCACGGCGCATGAAGGTAAGAATTCGCCCGGCCTTCGCCGCCTACCTGTTGAGCATGGTACTGCTGTCGAGCCTCTCGGGAACGCTCTGCGCTCTCGCGGCGCTGATGGTTCATGAGCTTGCCCATCTTGCCGCGGCGCGCGCGATGGGGGAACACATCGGCTGCCTCGAACTGGCGCCGTTTGGCGGTGTGATGACCTATGAACCCGGACAAGGACCGTCCAAGGGTCCAAGAGGCATGCTCGTGGCGGCAGCGGGGCCGCTTGCCAACGAGGGCGCCATCCTCTTTCTGACAGCGCTCTGCACGCGTGTCTCGCCAGACAGTGCGGTTTCAGGTGTGATCCGGTCGCTGATGACGGCAAACGCCGCCATGCTGCTGATCAACCTGATGCCGGCGCTTCCGCTGGACGGGGGAAGGCTTCTGTTCTGCGCAGGCTACTATTTTCTGGATGTGTCTGTGCTGTCGCTTGTGCTTAGCACATCTGGCGTTGTTCTTGGCCTCTCTCTGTGCGGTATGGCGATCCTCGGCGCGCTGCGGTGGGGGATGCTGAATCTTTCCTTGATGATCGTGGGCGGGTATCTGGCGCTCAGTGCCGTCAGAAGCCGCGATGCGCTGCTGACGGAAAACCTCTACGCTGTTGTGCATGAGCGTTCTCGCGCATCGGTGCAGGCCGTTCCCGTGAGGATATATCGTGTCGGAAGCGATACGCCTCTGTTCGCCCTCCTCCCATCGATGGCAAAGTCTCGCGCCTGCGCATTTCTTCTGGAAATTGAGAAAAAGGAAATCCTTCTCAGCGAACGGGTCGTCCGCACCATGCTGCTCGAAAATCCATCAATGCCGGTCGGTCCGGCCTTTTTGCGCACAAAAGAGAAAAAACGCGAATAAAACGGATGTGAATATAGGAAAAACAGCTTTTTCCCTTGCAAGGAGGCGGCGAGTGAGATACAATAGAAGAGTCGGCAAACAAGAGCACATACAGCAAACGTACAGAAATGTGAGGAATTCACCTTGAGCGAACTCGAGAAAAAAGAAGCAATACCGGACAGCCATCCGCTTGAAGCCATAGGCATCAGCAGCGAGGTTGTCCGTGCCTTTGACTGGATGGGCTTTAAGACCCTGACCAGCATTCAGGAAAAATGCATCCCGCTGATGATGGACGGACATGATGTCATCGCCATTGCGCCGACCGGCACGGGCAAGACCTTGGGCTTCGGCATTCCAATGCTCGAATATGTCAACCTGGACGATCCTTGTGTGCAGGAGGTTGTGTTGGCGCCGACGCGCGAGCTCGCCCAGCAGATCGCTGACGAGCTGACCCATCTGGCACATTTTATCAAGGGTCTCAAAATCGCCGTCATCTACGGCGGACAGCCCTTTGTCAAGCAGATGCGCGCATTGGAGCGCAAGCCGCAGGTGCTGGTCGCCACGCCGGGACGTCTGCTCGACCACATGGAGCGCGGCAATATCCGCCTGAATGCCGTACACACGATGGTGCTCGATGAGGCGGACGAGATGCTCAAGATGGGCTTTATCCAGGACGTGGAGAAGATCATCGAGAGCGCCGATCCCAACCGCCAGCTCGTCATGTTCAGCGCAACGACCAACCAGGACGTGCTGACCGTCTCCTGGAAGTACCAGCATGACCCGATTGAGATCGTCGTGCAGGCTGAAGCGGAGGACAAGCCCAAGATTACCCAGTACATCATCGAATCCGATCAGAAGCAGAAATACGACCATCTGCTCTACCTGCTTGACACCGATCAATATAAGCGCATCATGATCTTCTGCAATACGAAGGACATGACCGCCAGACTCTGTGAGCGGCTCAAGAAGGCAGGGTACAGCGCCGAATGCCTCCACGGCGACGTGCGCCAGTCCCAGCGCGACAAGGTCATGTCCGGCTTCAGGAAGGGCGAATTCGAGATTCTTGTGGCAACGGACGTCGCGGCGCGCGGCATCGATGTGGACGATGTTGAAGCGGTCTTCAACTACGATCTTCCGGACAAGCAGGAGTTCTATGTCCATCGCATCGGCCGCACAGGGCGCGCCAAGCGGGCGGGCGTCAGCTTCTCGTTCGTCAGCTTCCGCGACAGCATCCGGATGGACGAGATTCTCAGGTATATCCACATGACGCCCATCACGCTCTGCTTTGATGATTTTGGCACGCTCTGCTACAAGGAAGACGGCAAGCCGTTTCTGGAGGGCGTCTGAGCCTAAAGAATCCGGAAACCGCTGATACCGCTTGAAGCCAGAAGTGGGAGCAGTTCGTTCTCGGAAAGCGGCTCGCTGAGGAGGAGACGAACCTCGGAGGCGTCTGCGCAGGCATCCAGACGCCTGACCTCCGGGCAGTTTTCCAGCAGCGCCTGCGCCTGCTTTCTGGCTGAGCAGGCGCCGTAGAGCGCAAGCGTGGCGTAGGGGAATATCGACGATCACCTCCTGGGCTTCATGCAAAAACGCGGCGCCTCCCCGAGCGATTTGCCCGGCAAAAAATCGGGCAAAGGGTTGCGCGTCCGGTTTTTTTGTGATATTCTATTCTCAGATACAGAGTTCATTTGTATCGTACGACGAAAGCGGGGGTTTTAGCCATGAATGATATGGAAAATATGGAAAACG
>JALFVL010000019.1 GCA_022787165.1 Clostridiales bacterium | reverse complement strand
GGTGAAAAAGCAGGCGGCCCTGCGTCGGCGCTCTCCGACACAGGGCCATGCGGCGGCACAGCCTCAGCGCTTGTCAAAATAGCGCTGAGCATAATCCAGCTTGTCCTCAAAAATCTGCTGCTCGACGATCCACTTTTCTCCATTGGTTGCCATCGTGATCGGCCCCCATGTGCAGAACTGATAGGCCACGTTTTTCTCATCCGCCTGCTTCTGGAACGCCTGGGTATTGACGCTGCCGTGCGGGATAAACATGTACTCCGGCGCCAGCTCCTCAAAGAAGGACGCATCCATCTTCGTCAGCCCGTGATGCGGCGCCTTGGCGATATCCGCCTTGACGTCATGGAGCTCTGCGATGTTCGCAAGCCCCTTTCCCTCGACATCGGCGGTCAGCAGCAGCGTACACTCGCCGTAGCGGATAAAGAGCATCGCAGAGGTGGCATTGTCTCCGGGGAAGGCCGTCTGGCGCCAGACGGTGATCTCCACATCGCCAAAGTCGATGGTGTCCCCGTCATCCACATCGCGAATCGGCACACCGGCCGCCTCCAGCGCGCGGATTGCCTTGCGCTGGGCAATCGCCGAGCCGGTATAGTCGTGCGGGAAGGCCGTCATAAACGTTCCGATTCCGATCCTTCCGGCAATGACCGGAATGGAGCCCACATGATCGTTGTGCGGATGCGTGTTAAACGCGTATTCCACCGCGTCAAGCCCTGCGCGCTCCAGCATGGCGAGCACATCCTCCGCCTGGCTTTCCTTCGCCATATCCACCAGCATACTGTGTTCCTCAAAGGTGAGCAGCATACTGTCCGCGCCCATCAGCGGGCAGACATACAGCGTCAGCAGCCTTTCATCGTCGCCGAAGGGCGCCGTCTCCCCTGCCATGAATACGCGCCTTTCCTCGGCGAGGGCAGCACATGCCATCCAAAACAGAAGGAGCGCAAACAGCGCGCAAAGCATTCTTTTGTACATCTTCACTATTCTCCAGTTTCTCTGATTATATACTGCCATTATACAGGAAAACCGGGTGGGATTCAAGTGGCAAACCGCCCTTGCGCGTATGGCGTACATCACGGCAAAAAAACAAAAGCCCGACCTTTCCTGCAATACCAGGAAAAATCAGGCTTTGTAAATCATGGAATTATCCCAGCGGCTTCATCGTCGGGAACAGCAGCACGTCGCGGATGCTGGCGCTGTCGGTCAGCAGCATCACCAGACGATCCACGCCGAAGCCGAGGCCGCCCGTCGGAGGCATGCCGTATTCAAGCGCGGCGACAAAATCCTCATCGATGTCCGCATGCTCGCCCTTGGCACGCTTGGCCAGAGCCTGGCGCTCAAAGCGGCCACGCTGATCAATCGGATCGTTGAGCTCGGAGAACGCGTTGCACAGCTCAAAGCCGTTGGCAAAGAGCTCAAAGCGCTCCGTGATCTCCGGATCATCCTTGCGGCGCTTGGCCAGCGGAGAGATCGACACCGGATAATCGGTGATGAACGTCGGCTGGATGAGGTTCGCCTCGACGAACTCGTCAAAGCATGCCTCCAGGCACTCGCCCTTGACAGCGTTCTTCTCAACGTGCACGCCTCGCGCCTCGCACTCCGCGCGGGCCTGCTCGTCGCTCTCCCAGGCATAGTAATCGATGCCGGAATACTTCTTGACGGCCTCGGCCATCGTCATGCGCGTCCAAGGCGCGGTCATGTCGATCTCGTTGCCCTGATACTGGATCTTGAGCGTGCCGCAGACCTTCTGCGTCACATAGACGTAGAGTTCCTCGACCAGGTTCATGATATCGTTGTAATCGGCATAGGCCTGATACAGCTCGATGGTCGTGAATTCCGGATTGTGCCGGGTGTCCATGCCCTCGTTGCGGAAGATGCGGCCCACCTCGTAGACCTTCTCAAAGCCGCCGACGATCAGTCGCTTGAGGTAGAGCTCCGTCTCGATGCGCAGATACATCGGGATATCCAGCGCATTGTGGTGCGTGACAAAGGAGCGGGAGTTCGCGCCGATCTCAATCGTCTGCAGCACGGGCGTGTCGACCTCCAGGAAGCCCTTGCTGTCCAGGAATTCGCGCAGGGCCTTGAGAATCTGGCTGCGCTTGATGAACGTCTCCTTGACCTGCGGATTGACAATGGTGTCAACGTAGCGCTGGCGGTAACGGATATCCTGATCTCTGAGGCCGTTCCACTTCTCCGGCAGCACGCGCAGCGACTTGGTCAGCAGCGTCAGCGACGTCGCATGCACGGAGATTTCGCCGGTCTTCGTGCGGAAGACGGTGCCCCGGATGCCGAGGATGTCGCCGATATCCATCGTCTTGAAGTCGGCATAGACATCCTCGCCGACATCCTCGCGGCGCACGTAGGCCTGAATCTGGCCCTCGCCGTCGAGCAGATGCACGAAGGATGCCTTGCCCATGATCCTGCGGCTCATCATGCGGCCCGCGATGGAAACCTCCTGCCCCTCCAGCGCCTCAAAGCCGGCGAGAATCTCTTTGGAGGTATGCGTGCGGTCATAGCGGGTGATGGTATAGGGATCGCGCCCTTCCTGCTGGTAGCGCTCCAGCTTGGCGCGGCGAATCTGCTCCTGCTCGCTGAGCTCCGGCGCGGTGATGGTCAACTCTTCTGCCACGGTGTTTCCTCTTTCTCTCTTCACTCAACTGAAATGCTCTGCCCCGACAGGCCTGTCTCACAGCGCGATATTCACAATGCGCAGGCGGCGGTTTCCGCCCGGCGTCTGCGCCACGACGGTGTCGCCAACGTGCGCGCCGATGAGCGCGGCGCCAACCGGCGATTCGTTCGACAGGCGGCCGTTGACCGGGTCAGACTCGGAGGTGCCCACGATCGTATAGACTTCTTCCTCCTCATCCTCGTCGTCCACATCGACGATGGTGACGCGGGTTCCGAAGCCGACGGTGTCGGTATCGATCTTGGTCTCGTCGACGACCACCGCGTTCTCGATCATCTGCTTGAGCTCGTTGATGCGCTGCTCGAGCGTCGCCTGATCGTTCTTCGCCGCGTCGTATTCCGCGTTCTCACTCAGGTCGCCGTAGGAAATCGCGACCTTGAGCTGCTCCGCGATGCGCATTTTTTCTGTCGTCTCTTTGTATTCCAGCTCCTCCTTCATCTTCTGAAGGCCTTCGCGTGTCACAACCAGATGCTTGCCGTCTGCCATAAGCGTCTCTCCTTTTTTGTCATGCGCCTCCGCCTCCCGGCGAAGGGCGAAACGGGAATTGCGTGAAGCCTGTGTGCTTTTTGCAATTCGCCATGTTGTTAAATTATACTCCGCAAGGCGTTTTTTGTCAACGAGCGCAGGGTTTTTGCCGCGCTGTGAGAACCCGCTCAGACGCCGAAGGAATCCCTTCCAGCCAGCATGGCGTCTGCCCGCTCGCGGATGCGTCCGCGCAGGATGTCGCGCGCCAGCAGCTGGAGCTCCTTGCCCTCAAAGAGCACAATGGAACCAAAGGGCGCGAGCAGAAATCGCTCAATCGCCGCACGATAGACGCTCAGCCTGCGCAAAAGGCCGTCTGTCAGCCGCTCCTCGCTGTCCTCCTGCGCGAGCAGAAAGGCAACCTCGTCCGCAAACTGGGCGTAGAGCCGCAGCAGCAGCGCCGCGGATGTGGGCACATCCGTCACGAAGAACGCGTTCGTGCGCGCGCCCTCCTGCAAAATCTCCTCCAGCACGCCCTGAAGCCCCTCAAGCTGGCTCTGCTTCATTTTCTCGCGCATCAGCGCGCCGTCCTCGCGATAGGCCACGCGGATGAGCAGCGAGACAAAGCCCGGCTGTCCGCCGCTCCACAGCGGCGCACTGTGAAACAGCGCGTTGAGCCGGTCGACAGCCGAGGTCAGGCCGGCCACAGCCTCCCTGGCCTGCGCACAGCTCTCCTGCGCGCGCTTTTGGCAGATGGCCTCCAGCACGGCGAGCTTGCTGTCGAAGTGATGATAGAAGCCGCCCTTGGAAAAGCCCATCTCGTCCAGAATATCCTGAACCGAGGTCTTTTCGTATCCCCTGGTGCAGAACAGCCGCTCCGCCGTGGCGAGCAGCTCCTCCCTCCTCGCGTCGCCTTTCTTCATCGTCTCTTCCTCATCCCGTCAATGATACAGGATCTCGTCCTGCTGGGCGCGGTAGGTCGTCGTCCACAGCTTCTCCCGGCGGATCTCGTTGCCCTCGCTGTCCTTGTAGACCTTGTAGGTATCCACGACATAGCCCGTCCGCTTGGAGCGGCCCGCCTTGCGTGTGCCCGCCGGCAGCGATTCGTCGAGCGTGTAAAGCACCTCGTCGGAGGGCTTGATCGTCTGCGTGACCGTCGATTCAAGGTCGATGGTCATGCCGTTTTCAAGCATGTGGCCATAGATCTCGACCGTCACCTTCTGAGCCTCATACCAGGCGACGACGAACACCGGGAAGTCGCCGTTGTTCTTGAAGACAAAGTCGAGCGACGGCCAGTTGACGGTCGCATCCTCTCCCTTGTTGACATAGGAGGAGGGCCAGCTGTGCGCATAGCGCTCCACAATCTGCAAATCCGCCCGCACGACAGCGTTGAAGAGCGTGGAGCTCGTCTGGCAGACGCCGCCGCCCGTGTCGTCCACGAGCACGCCGCCGGCGATGGCGCCCGCCTCGCGGTAGCCCTTTTCACCCGTGCGCTGGCCCGTGCAGCTGTTGAAGGAGAGCGTCTCCCCCGGCTGTACGACGCGTCCGTTGAGCGCGCTGGCCGAAAGCGCGATGTTCGTGTTTCTGTCGTTGTCCCGGGTCGTCGTCGTCGTGAAGGACGAAATCCGGCCGAAGAGGCCCTGGAGCTGCGCAAGCGTCACCTGCGGCTCGACGCGCTCACCCTGCGGCACGATGACGCTGTCATACGCGTGCGCGTCCAGCGCGGCGAGGATGTCCGCCTCCAGCCTGTCGCGATCAATCTGGTAGCCCGCCGACTCCGCTTCAAAGGTAAACGTCCGGTTGCTCACGTCAAAGGCGCTCAGCTTCGCATCCGTCGCCGCCACATCGAGGCTGTCTCCGATGATCTCGACGAGCTCGCGGACAGCGGAGCGGTCATAGACGTAGCCCGTGGTGAGCGAAATGCCCTGCGTGCGCGCCCTTTCAATCTCCCGGTAGCGTTCAAACAGCGTCCCGCTGCGGCCGATGGCGTAGGCCTGCTCCAGCACGGCGTCCGCGTTGAAGGTCACCGGCACCTCCTGCGAGGTGATGCGCCAGCGGCGCTCACCCGAGGCGACGATCAGGGAAAATGCCTCCGAGGTCTGCGCCTGCCTGTCCTTGAAGAGCGCATGCGCCTCCTCGCGGGTCATGCCGCCCAGATCGATGCCATCCACCGAGATGCCGGGGAAGAACGTCGTCTGCGCCGCGGCTTGACTGATGGCGGCATACGCCCGATATGCCGCCATCTGATCCTGATACAGTTTTGCGCCGTATACCCACAGCCCGACGCACAGCGCGATGACGATCAGCGTCCAGACCGGGAACAGGCTCCTTTCCTCTTTTGCGCGCCTGCCGTTGCGGCGATCAAAAGCCATAGCGATCTCCTTTTATGGGTTGCGGTTCGCGTCCAGCGTCTCAAAAAGCTCCTTTTCGTTCATGCGGTAGGAGAGAATGTGCAGGCTGTCAGAGAGATGGACGTTGTTGACCGCGATGCCCTCCGGCAGGCTGAGGTCGACCGGCGCGAAATTCCAGATCGCGCGCACACCGCCCTCCACGAGCAGATTCGCCGTCTCCTGCGCAAAGGCGGAGGGCACGGCCAGCACCGCGATATCCACCTGATGCGCGTTCATCCAGCTGCCCAGCTTCTCCATCGGCTGAACGAGGATGCCGTGCACATCGATGCCCACCAGCGCCGGGGAGACATCGAACATTGCCTGGATGTGGAAGCCCTCCTTCGCAAACCCGGGATAATTGGCCACGGCCCGGCCGATATTGCCCGCGCCGACGATGATGACGTGGTAATCGTGGTTCAGGCCCAGAATAGCACCGATACGTTCCTTGAGGTTGGAAACATGATATCCGTAGCCCTGCTGGCCAAAGCCGCCGAAGCAGTTGATATCCTGACGGATCTGCGAGGCCGTCAGGTTCATCCGCTCGCCCAGCTCCTGGGAAGAAATGCGGACGACCCCCGCCTTTTCCAGCTCTCTGAGATGCCGGTAATACATCGGGAGTCGACGCACCACGGCGTCGGACACCCTGGATTTATAAGCCATACGTACCGCTCCTATTCATGGGTTGTCAAAAAAATCGGTTAGATATTAGTATATCATTTGCCCAGCCGGGACGCAAGCAAAAATTGTGTCTCCACCTGAGTTTTGCGCATTTCATTCGTGTTCCTGTACATCTGTGCTCAGAACTCGCGCTTGAGGCTTCGCGTGAAGAGGGTGCTCATCGCCTCGCCCGGCTCGGCGCCCTCGTAGAGCACGGCATGAACGGCCTGACAGATCGGCAGATCCACGTTCCGCTCCTGTGCCATCGCACAAAGCGCCTTCACCGTATAATACCCCTCCGCGAGCTCGTCATAGGTCTCTCCCCGCACAAACAGCTCGCCAAAACGCCGGTTGTGGCTGTATTTTGAAAAGACCGTCGCCTCGTAATCGCCCAGGTGGCAAAGCCCATAGGCAGAGATCTCCCTGCCGCCCATCGCCGCGATCAGCCGCGCGATTTCCCGCGTACCGCGGCTCATGAGCGCGCCTTTGAGCGAGGAGACGCCCATGCCGTCGAGCATGCCCGCCGCGATGCCGACGACGTTCTTGGCCGCCGCGCCGATCTCGTTGCCGGTCAGGTCTGTGCCGTAGTAGAACCGGATCAGCCCGCCGGAGAGCTGCGCGATGAGCCGCTCCTTGACCGCCTCGCTCTCCGAGTCGATCACCATACAGTTCGGCACGCCCGCCAGGAATTCCTGCACATGACCCGGCCCGAGCCAGACGGCAATGTCATTGCCCTCTCCCACCGCCTCTGCGGCAATTTGGGAGAGCCTCCGGTTGGTGCCGACCTCGATGCCCTTCATGCACAGTACAAACGTCTTTCCCGAGACGCCGCAAGCGGCAATCTGCGCCATCAGCGCCGCCAACCCCTGCGACCCAACGGAGATGCAGATCAGCTCCGACTCAAGCGCCTCACGAAGATCGCAGGTCAGGCGCACACGCGGCTTCAGCGTCACCAGCCCGTTGCTCCGCGTCTGCAAAAACGCCTGCATCCTCTCAGAGCCCTCCCGGCCGTAGAGCGTCACCTCGTGGCCAATGTGGTCAAGATACCACGCGATAAACGATCCCCAACGGCCGCAGCCGATTACCGTTGCCTTCATGCTCTTCCCCTCTGTCTCTCCGTATCTCAGCGGCCGAAGGCGCGCATCCGCTCGCGTTCCCGCTTCTTTTCCGATTTTTCTTTTTGGGCGCCGGGCTTCAGCGGCCCGGTCAGCTCGAGATCGATAAAGCTCGACGCGAGCTCGACGCTTGAAACGCGCACCGTCACCGCCTGCCCCAGTGAGATCACGGCGCCCGTCCGTTCGCCGCGCAGGCGCATCCGCCGCTCATCAAAGGCAAACCAGTCCTCCAGCGTGCGCACGGGGACAAAGCCCTCCGCGCCGTTTGAAAGCGACACATAGAAGCCGCTCTCGCTCACGCCGCTGACCGTGCCCGAAAACACCTCGCCGACATGGCCCGCCATCAGCCTCGCCATCATGATCCTGTCCGCGGCGCGCTCCGCCTCAATCGCGGCGCGCTCGCACTCGCTGCTGCGGATCGCCGCATCGCTCAGCCGCTCGCCCGTCAGCTTGACCCGCTTTCCGGTCAGCACGGCCGTCAGCGCGCGGCTCACGACAAGATCGGGATAGCGTCGGATCGGCGAGGTGAAGTGGCAGTAATCGGGCATCGCCAGTCCGTAATGCCCCAGCGGATGCTCGTCATATCGCGCCTTCTGCATGCTGCGCAGTGCCAGCGTCGAGATGACGGCATACTCCGGCCTCTCGTGCGTCTGCTCGAGTATGGCGCGGATGTCGCCCGGCTTCGCGTCTCCCGTCAGGCGGCGGCTGTTTACGCCCAGCCCATCGAGAAAGTCCTTGAAAACAGCCAGCTTGTCCGGATCGGGCTTCTCATGCACGCGGTAGAGCAGCGGAACCCCGTGCATTCTGGCAAAGCGGGCCACGGCCTCGTTTGCCGCAAGCATGAAGTCCTCGATCATCTTCTCCGCCTCGCCGCGCTCACGTTTGAGTATTTCCACAGGCTCTCCCTGCGCGTCGAGCACAAACTGCGGCTCCTCGGTATCAAAGTCGATGCAGCCCTGCGCAATCCTGCGCGCACGCAGGACGCCCGCGAGCCTCTTCATGTGAAGCAGTGTCTGCGGCAAATCGGGATGCTTGCCTGCAAGATTCTCCTTCTGCGCGCCGTCGCCGTCAAAAAACGCATTGACGTCATCATAGACAAGCCGCGCGTTGGAGCGCGTGATCGTGCGCAGCAGCCGCGTATCAACGGTTTCACCGCTTTCGTCGATCGTCAGCAGCGCCGTCATCGTGAATTTATCCTCGTCCGGCCGCAGGGAGCAGACGCCATTGGAGAGCTGCTCGGGCAGCATCGGCAGCACACGGCCCGGCAGATAAATGCTCGTCCCGCGCGCAAGCGCCTCGCGATCAAGCGCGGTGCCCTCGCGCACATAATGCCCCACGTCCGCAATGTGGACGCCCAGGCGGACGCAGCCGCCTTCCAGCACCTCCAGGCTCACCGCGTCGTCAAAGTCCTTGGCATCCCGTCCGTCGATCGTAAAGGAAAGCAGTCCGCGCAGGTCTGCCCGCTGCGGATCGTCCGCCAGATCGGCCGGGCGAAGCGCATCCGCTGCCGCCAGCACATCCGCATCAAAGGCCGAGCGGAGATGGCTGCTGACAATCAGCGCATCCAGCGCGCTCGTCGCCCTTTCAAAGCTCCCGATCACGCCCGTCACGCGCGCCAGAAGGCCGCCCTCATCCTCCCAGCGGACGATCTGTGTGCTGACGATGTCGCCATCCTTCGCGGATACGTCACCTTCCTCCACGGCGATTTCGGAGGGCAGATGGCGTTCCAGCGGCTCGATCAGCGCGCCGCCCGGGCGCCTGCGCAGCACGCCGACCACCTGCCCATGCGCATGCTCGAGGATGCGGCGCACAATCACGTGGTCGAGTCCAATCCGCTCGCCCTCCACGCGGTCGCCAAAAAGCGCGCCGCGCGCATTGTCCCGCGCGCACAGGAGCGTCGTGCCATCCTGCATCTCCATGCGGATTTGCCCGCGCGCCATGCCGCGCACGATCAGCTCAACCTTTTCTCCGCGCTGCTCGCGCCTGGACGTGGGTCCCTTGCGCGCGATGCGCCGTTCCTTCGTCATCCTTCTGTTCTTCATCAGCTCATCTCCCCTCCTCTATCATGCCCAGTTTGCCGTCTCTGCCTCCGGCTCATGCCATGGAATCTTCCACGCCGCGCATGGAGAAGCGTTCGTTCTCTGTAAATCGAAAAAAGAAGCCAAAGCATTTTGCTTCAGCCTCTTTTCGCCTTTGTTAACCGATCACCGCAATGAGGAGCGCACAGATGATGAACACCCCTGCGGAGATCTTCGTCGCAAGCGCGAGCTTGCCTTCCATCGTCTTGGCCTTGTTCTTGCCAAAGAACGTTTCGGCGCCGCCGGCAATCGCGCCCAAGCCGTTGGACTCACCCGGCTGCAGCAGCACGGTAACGATGAGAATCAGCGCAGTAACCACCAGCAACACGGTGATCACGCCGTTGAGAATCGCCATACGGTTTTCGCCTCCTCGATTCGTTCAGCGGATTAGCGCTTGGAGAACTGCGGCGCACGGCGGGCAGCCTTGAGGCCGTACTTCTTGCGCTCCTTCATACGCGGATCGCGCGTGAGGAAGCCGGCCTTCTTGATCGCGGGGCGGAGCTCCGGATCAGCCTTGACCAGCGCGCGGGAAACGCCGTGGCGGATCGCGCCGGCCTGACCAGCCAGACCGCCGCCATACACATTCACCAGAACGTCGTAGCGGCCCTCGAGCGCCGTCAGAACCAGCGGCTGACGGACGGTCATCTTGAGGGTCTCCAGACCGAAGTAGTTGTCAATTTCGCGACCGTTGATCACGATCTTGCCCTCGCCCGGAATGAGGCGAACACGGGCAATGGCCTTCTTGCGGCGGCCGACCGCCTGATACTGAACCTGTGCCATGTTTCAAACACTCCTTCCTGCAATCACTTCACAAGCTCGAGCACTTCGGGCTTCTGCGCCTCATGCTCATGCTCCGGGCCGGCGTACACGCGCAGTTTGCGCGCCATCTGACGGCCCAGCGGGCCCTTGGGCATCATGCCCTGCACCGCATGCTTCACGGCAAACTCGGGCTTCTCGGCCATGAGCTTGCGATACTTGGTCTCCTTGAGTCCGCCCGGATAGCCGGAATGATGATAGTAGGACTTCTGATCGAGCTTCTTGCCGGTCAGGACGACCTTCGCTGCATTGATCACGATCACATGATCGCCGGTATCGCAGTGCGGGGTGTAGGTGGGCTTATTCTTGCCGCGCAGAATCGCAGCAACCTGGCTGGCCAGACGGCCAAGCGTCATGCCGTCAGCGTCAACAACATACCACTTGCGCTCGACGGTCTGGGCATTCGCCATAAACGTTTTCACGTGAATTCCTCCTCGTGGTGATGAAACAATCAAACGCTTCGCGCTGGTCAGACGCTCCGCAAAAAGCGCGCACTTCCTCCCGGGGCTAACAGGACAAACATACGCATTGGTTATTCTACCCTCAGCTGACCCGTTTTGTCAAGGTTTTTTTGGTTTTTTCCTGCGGCTTTTTGCTCTTTTTATCGCAGATGCCGCATGCGGGCATCCATCGCCCGCATCCGGGCGCTTCACAACCGCGTTCCCGCGCTCCCTGCCCACCGCGAAAACTTACGAAAAAGAAAAAAGAAAAATTTCTTGACAAAACCTGCCGTCAGCGCTATAATAGGTTCTGCTGATTGAGCAGCAGCCACGGAGAGTTGGCTGAGTGGTCTAAGGCGCACGACTGGAAATCGTGTGTGGGCTGATACCCCACCTAGGGTTCAAATCCCTAACTCTCCGCCAGGAAGAAGTCCAGCAAATGCTGGGCTTTTTCTTTTTCCCCTGGTTTTTCTGATCTTTTGAAGCGGTTCTCCCCGTTTTTCGTCCCCATTCCACGCCTTTTAACGCTTTTTCCTTTCCAAAGGGTTGCCATAAGAATTGCCACGGCCCTTCCTCCAGCCCCGATCATTCGGGGCCATTTTTGTATTTTTCGCGATTTTTCAGGAAAGACTGTCGTCTGCGCATTTTGTTCGTCGTCATTTTCCACCTCTTTGGAATCGACAGAAAGCCTGCCGCAGCTGCGGCGCGAGCATAAATATCCTCCCCGTCGGATCATCCTCGCCCCTCTTCCCCTCATCCTTCAGACCAAACAAAACGCCGTTGCTCACCCCGGCTGGAAAAGCAGACGATTATTGTCAGAATAGCGCGAGCGCCGCAGTGTCACAATAGCATCGAACCGATTGGAGGTGAAAAAGCATGGCAAGCAACGCAAACAGCAGTAACCGGATCAACATTCCCGAGGCGAAGGGCGCGCTTGACAACATGAAGGTCGAAATTGCCCGTGAGCTGGGCGTCAACCTCAAGCAGGGCTACAACGGCGACCTGACCTCCCGCGAGGCGGGCTATATCGGCGGCTATATGGTCAAGCGCCTCATCGAGCAGGCTGAACATCAGATGGCTGGCCAGAACCTCTAAGTCATCCTGCCCCGGCAAGGGGATTGTTGAGAAGAAAGGGGATCATCCAAGATGTATCAGAACCAGAATCAGAATCAGGGCGCCGGCTTCGGCGCGCAGCAGCAGCAGGGTGCTCAGCAGCAGAACTCCTCCCGCAGCGGCCGTACCGTCGTGCCGGAGGCCAAGGGCGCGCTCAACCAGATGAAGTATGAGATTGCCAGCGAGCTGGGCATCAATCTCAAGCAGGGCTACAACGGCGACCTGCCGTCCCGTCAGGCCGGCTACATCGGCGGCTACATGACCAAGCGCCTCATCGAGCAGGCCGAGCGCTCCATGAGCGGCAAGGCGTAAGCCGGAAGATCATCAAAAGGATGCCGTGGGAAACAGCCCTTCCCGCGGCATCCTGCTCTGTTTTATTCTTTTGCTGCTGGTGTCTCCGTCCCGGTGATCTCCTCGCTGAATTCGGCGTTGGCAAAAATTCGCTGCATCCGCTCGTCGGGGTAATGCTCGTCAAAATACGCCTCCATCGCGCTGCCCGCCGGAATGCCCTTCTGCCGCTCCGTCCAGCGCAGCGAGGTCAGCATGGTCATCACGGAATTAAACACCATGAACGCCAGCAGCACCCAGGTCAGCGCCTTGCCCAGCCGGTTGGGAATCTTCAGAATCCACTTCGCCATGCGCGGATAGATGTCCTTGATCCAGAAGATGCCCAGAATGCCCCAGAAGATCGAATACAGCAGGCAGATGCGCCCGTTGATGTTGTAGGGCATGTTGCTGTAATCCCACGACGTCGTGCCGAAAACCAGCTCCTGAAAAAAGGAGCAGCCGTATTCGATCACGGAGCCGACGACGAAGCCGCCCGCAAACGAGAAGATGCGCCCCCGGTTGCGGAAACGGTACAGCGCCATGGACAGCGCCAGCGCGCCGATGCCGTAGACGAGGTTGAACGGGCCATAGATCAGGCCCACGCGGCTTTCGAAGTGGCCCCGCTGCAAGTAGCAGTACAGCGTCTCGAGCACGACGCCCAGAAAGCAGCCGATGAAGAACACCCAGAAGAGCTTATAAAAGGAAATGCCCTGCGCGAAATGGCGTGTTTTCCGCTCCTGATAGTCGATCTCCGCGTTGGTCGGCGCGACGGGCAGCAGATGGAGCTTCCGGCTCCTGCGCTTCTCACTGCGCTGCTCCTCCTTAAGGCGCGTCTCGACCTCGTCCACGGCTGCGGAGGTGAGCTTGAGCTTCTGGCTGAGCATGTCGCGCGTCTGACGCATGTAGGTGAGCTGCTCGCCAATCTGCGCGTAGAGCGCCTCGCGCTCCCCCTCCGTCATCCGCTCATCCGAGGAGAGCCTGTCCATCTGCGCATACAGCTTGCGCCGGGACTCCTCCTCGATCTGCGCCATCTGCGCGCGCAGCGCTTCGATTTCCTCTTTGGTCATGCCCGGTCCTCCGTTTCCTTCCGTTTCTTTCCGCAGGCATTATACCATAAAGAAGCACCCTGCGCACCGTTTCCGCCCAGATTTCCCGCTTTTTCCAAAGCCGTAGGCCCTGTCCGCCGTCACATCTCATCCGTCAGCTCGATGATGCCGATATCCTCCCCGGCCAGAAAGACGCGGATGTGATGCACATTCAGGCTCGTGCGCAGCCTTTCAAGGTTGCGCCTCTCCTCCTCGCTCAGCTCGAGGCAGCCATCCGGATGGCCGCAGATCATCCAGGCCTGCGCGCAATCCGCCGTCGGGCGGATCGTCCTTCCGCCGAACAGCGTATCAAACAGGCGGATACCGGTCATCGCGCCGCCTCTGTCCAGCTGAACGACCGCCGTTGTCGGCGTATAGAGCTCCATCAGCAGCGACTGCGCAATCTCCCGCGGCGTAGTCAGGATCCTGTACTCTCTTTTGTCCATTTTCACCATTCCTTCTGTGCGGGTATCCCTTTTTCCTGTGTTTATCCGAAGGACTGCATGCATCCACACTGTCGCCTTCACCGGCATTGTACGCGTTTTTTCGCGCCAGAAAAAACGGCCTGTAAGTACTTTTTTGAAATGACCCATCCCTTTGCGCGCTTGACGGACGGCACAAAAGCGTCTAAACTGAAGCTACGCAAAGGAGGGCGTGCCATGTCCAACATGACAAAACGGATGCTTTCCGCATCGCTCAAAAAGCTGCTGTCACAAAAGACGCTCGACAACATCACCATTCAGGATATCACGGATGACGCTGAGGTGAGCCGCAAGACCTTCTATTATCACTTTCAGGACATCTATGATCTGCTCAATTACACGCTGATCGAGGATACCCGCCGCCTGCTTGACACGGAGATCACCCGCGACAACTGGGTCGACTGCCTGCGCAAGCTCCTCATCTACAGCCAGAAGGAGCGGATGGTCGTGCTCAACACGTACCATTCCATCCAGCGCAGCACGCTGGAAGCCGCGCTCATCCGATGGCTCAATCCGATCATCACCAGCCTGCTCGCCAGCCAGCCTGGCTCGGAGCGCATCCCCGAGGAGGACAGGGATTTTCTCATCAACATCTTCTCCTACGGCCTGTGCGGCATGATTCTGCACTGGATCGGGGAGGGGATGACGGGCGACATTGAGAAGATGCTCAGCCTGATCGAGCGCTTCTTCTCCGGCAGCCTGGAGGATCTTGTCCGCCGCTACACGCGCACGGCGCCATAACGCCTTGTCTGCTCAAATCCACCCATTTGTGTCAGTTTTGCCCAGATTGCGGTCAGTCGTTTCCAATTCGGACATTGACCGCGATCTGGGCATTTTCTTTTTGCCCGCCCCTTTTTATAATCGCCTTATCCGATGCGGACAGGCCTTGGAGCGCGGGCGCTCCGGGCCGGAAGCATGACCCCATTCTTCATTTTCAAAAGGAGCATATTTCATGGGCATTTCCAATTCCGTCAAGAAGCTGACGCTGAACACCGCCTTTTCCTACCTGGAAAAGAACCCCGAGGAGAACGCGCCCAAGCTGATGGCCTGGGTGGACAAGCTCGCCGGCAGCGGCCCCAACAGCTTTGAGTCCCAGCGCGCCGCCGTGCGCAAGGTCATCAACGACCCGGACAACAACATGCACAGGCTCGTCATGGATATCCTCAAGGAGACCGACAACGGCGTGCTCAAGGCGACCTTCCAGAATTTCTTCCTCAACGCCAACATCATCGGCTGGCCGATTCAGGAGGAGAACCGCAAAAAGTACGGCTGCAACATCCCCTGGGCCATCCTGCTTGACCCGACCTCAGCCTGCAACCTGCACTGCACCGGCTGCTGGGCCGCGGAATACGGCAACAGGCTCAACCTGACGTTTGACGAGATCGACTCCATCATCACGCAGGGCAAGGCGCTGGGCGTGTACATGTACATCTACACCGGCGGTGAGCCGCTCGTGCGCAAGCGGGACCTGATCGCCCTGTGCAACAAGCACAGCGACTGCCAGTTCCTCTCCTTCACCAATGGCACGCTCATCGACGAGGAATTTGCCGACGAGATGCTCCGCGTCAAGAACTTCATCCCGGCCATCAGCCTGGAGGGCTTCGAGGAGGCCACCGACGGCCGGCGCGGCAACGGCGTCTACCAGAAAGCCACGCGCGCCATGCAGATCCTGCACGACAAGCACCTGCCCTTCGGCATCTCCGCCTGCTACACCAGCGCCAACATCGATTCCATCGCCTCGGAGGAATTCATCGACTACATCTGCGGCCTGGGCGCGCGCTTCATCTGGTATTTCCATTATATGCCCGTCGGCAACGACGCCGCGCCGCAGCTGCTGCCCAACCCCGAGCAGCGCGAGTACATGTACCACCGCATCCGCGAGATCCGCTCGACCAAGCCGATCTTCGCGATGGACTTCCAGAACGACGGCGAGTATGTCGGCGGCTGCATCGCCGGCGGCCGGCGCTATCTGCACATCAACGCCAACGGCGATGTCGACCCCTGCGTGTTCATCCACTACTCCAACGCGAACATCCGCGAGGTCAGCCTGCTCGACGCGCTGCGCTCCCCGATCTTCATGGCCTATCACGACGGCCAGCCCTTCAACGACAACATGCTGCGCCCCTGCCCGATGCTCGAGAACCCGGAGCAGCTGCGCGAGATCGTCGAAAAGACCGGCGCGCACTCGACCGACCCGCAGTCGCCGGAGAGCGCCGATCACCTGTGCAGCAAGTGCGACGAATACGCGCAGAACTGGAAGCCGACGGCGGAGCGCCTCTGGAGCTGCAGCCACAACTGCGCCTCCTGCGCCGAGGCCTGCAGCAAGGAGGCCTGAGCCATGACGACCTTCTTTACCTCCGAAAGCGTCACCAAGGGCCATCCCGACAAGGTCTGCGACCAGATCGCCGACGCGATTCTCGACGCCATCCTCGCCAAGGATCCCGCCGCCCACGTCGCCTGCGAGGTCACGGCCATCCCCGACGCCGTGCATATCTTCGGCGAGATCACCACCCGCGCCCGGGTCGACTATGAGGCCATCGCCCGCGAAACCATCCGCCGCATCGGCTACACAGAGCCGGGCCGCGGCTTTGACGCGGACACCTGCCGCGTCACCGTCGACCTGCATGAGCAGTCCCCCGACATCGACATGGGCGTCAGCCGCGCCGACGAAAAGGACGAGGGCGCGGGCGACCAGGGCATGATGTTTGGCTACGCCTGCCGCGAGACCGAGAGCCTCATGCCCCTGCCCATCGAGCTGGCGCATGCGCTGACCCGCCGCCTGGCCTATGTCCGCGAAAACTGCATTCTCCCCGAGCTGCTGCCCGACGGAAAGGCGCAGGTGACCGTGCAGTATGACGACGGCAAGCCCGTGCGCGTGGACGCCGTCGTCGTCTCCACGCAGCACACGGAGGCCATCACGGAGAGCGAGCTGCGCACGCAGGTCATCGACGAGGTCATCGGCCACGCGATTCCCGAGGGGCTGCTCGATGAGCACACGCGCATCTTTGTCAACCCGACCGGACGCTTCCTGATCGGCGGGCCCGCCGGCGACAGCGGCCTGACCGGCCGCAAGCTGATCGTGGACACCTACGGCGGCTACGCCCGCCACGGCGGCGGCGCCTTCTCCGGCAAGGATCCCAGCAAGGTCGACCGGAGCGCCGCCTACATGGCCCGCTACCTCGCCAAGAACGTCGTCGCCGCCGGCCTGGCCGACCGCTGCGAGATCCAGCTGAGCTATGCCATCGGCGTCGCGGAGCCGGTCTCCGTCCTGGCAGACACCTTCGGCACAGGCCGTCTGCCGGACAGCGAAATCGCCGAGCTGCTGCGCAGGCATGTTGACCTGCGGCCCAACGCGATCATCCGCCGCTTCGGCCTGCGCGCGCCGATCTATTCCTCCGTCTCCTGCTACGGCCACTTCGGCGCCAACGCGAAAGCCATGCCGTGGGAGCAGACCGACCTCGCCGGCGCGCTCCGCTCCGGCCAGGAATGAGCCATGAACATCAAGATTCTCTAGGATTCCACCTGCTCTGCGCCCTGCGCGGATTCCGCCGCGCAGGGCCTTTTCTGTATATGCCCGTCTCTATCATATAACTTTTTATTTTTTAAAAAAAGGCTTGCATTTTCACCCCCATCGTGATATACTGTCATCCGTTGAGAGGAAAGCGCCTCGCGCCGCCCTCTGAAAACTGAATTTGCACCTTTAGCTCAGTTGGTAGAGCACCTGACTCTTAATCAGGGTGCCCAGGGTTCGAGCCCCTGAAGGTGCACCAGAAATCCCGAAAACGATGGTTTTTGGGATTTTTTATTTCCCGAATTTTCCCCCGCTTCGGGCGGAGTTTTCATGCCGCAAAGACCCGCCGCCGGGTTTCTCCCGGCGGCGGGCCTTGATCATTTTGCTCCCTTCCCCGCTCAGCGCTCGACGCCGAAGCCGAAGAATTCATTGACGTTGTTGAAGCAGACGTTCTCGATGGTCTCTTTGAGCTCCTCCTCGCCGGAGAAGTATTCCCCGCGCTCCACCAGCGCGCCCAGGTAGTTGCACAGCATGCGGCGGTAGAGCTCGTGACGCGGATAGGAGATGAAGCTGCGGCTGTCCGTCAGCATGCCCACCGACAGGCTGACCGGATAGAGATTCGCGCAGGCCTCAAACTGGCGCTGGATGCCGTAGACCTGATCGTTGAACCACCACGGCGCGGCCAGCTGCACCTTGGCGCGCACGCCGCTGTCGCAGAAGCCCGCGGCGAGCACAGCCCAGGCCTCGATCTTCGTGCCGTCCAGCGGATAGAGCAGCGTCTTGGGCAGCTCGCCGATCTCCGTCAGCCGGTTGAGCAGCTCGCCCACGCTCGTCACCGACGCCTGATCGTCAATGCAGTCAAAGCCGGTCGACTGGCCGATAGCCTTGACCTTGCTCCTGTTGGCGTCCAGGTAGGTGCCGATATGCAGCTGCATGACGTAGCCGTTGCGGTTGTACATGCGCCCCATCTCAAAGAGGAACGCGCTCTGATACTGGTCGATTTCCTTCGCCGTCAGCTTGCCGCCGCTCCTCGCCTTGGCAAAAATGCCCTCGATCTCCGGCATCGTGTAGTCCGCCCAGGTGAAGAACGGAATGCCGTCGTCGGAAACGGTCGTGCCGGTGACCTTCTGAAAGTACTGAAGGCGGCTTTCCAGCGCGGAAAGCATGGAGGCAAAGCTGTCCACGGGCATCTGCGCCGCGGCGGAGAGCTTTTGCAGATACTCAGCAAAGGTCGGCAGCGCGCAGAACATCGCCTTGTCCGGCCTAAAGGCCGTGATGACGCGCGTGCTCATCGCTTCCTTTTGCAGCGCGATGTGGTCGTGCAAGTCGTCGATCGGGTCCTCCGTCGTGGAGACGAGCCGGACATTGCTGTGCTCCATGCACCAGCGGCGCGTCATGTGCTTCTCCCGGATCAGGGCCTTTGTCCTGTCGTAGATTGCCTGCGCGTTCTTCGCGGTCAGCGGCTCGTCGATATCAAAGTACCGCTTGAGCTCCAGCGCGCACCAGATGTAGATCGGGTTGCCGGCCAGCTGCGGCAGGATCTTTGCAAACGCCATGTACTTCTCGTAGTAGCTCGCGTCGCCGGTGATGTATTTCTCATCAATGCCGAACGTGCGCATGCAGCGCCACTTGTAGTGGTCGCCGCGCAGCCACATCTCGCCCAAATCCTCAAACTCGCGGTTCTCCACAATCTCGGCAGGCTGCAAGTGGCAGTGGTAGTCGATGATCGGCAGCGGCTCGGCGTACCTGTGGTAGAGCATGCGGCCGGTCTCGTTGGTCAGAAACAGCTCCTCGCTGAATTTGTTGTTCATCCGCTCCTCCTCCGATCAGAAGCCGATCAGGGCGCCGCCGTCGACCGGGATGCAGGTACCGCTGATGTAGCGCGCCGCGTCGCTGCACAGGAATGCCGTGACCATGCCGATGTCCATCGCGTCGCCGACGGACTTGGCCGGAATGCGGCCCATGATCTTCGCCTTGCGCGGCGGATCGTTGTCCACAGCCTTGTGGAACATCGGCGTGTCGATCCAGCCGGGCGCGATGGCGTTGACCGTGATGCCAAATTCGGCAAGCTCGGCGGTCAGCGTGTGGATCAGGCCCAGATAGCCGGCCTTCGCCGTCGCGTAGCCCGCGACCATCGGTTGACCGATGTAGCTGGTCATGCTCGCCTGGAAGATGATGCGGCCATGGCCCATCTCCTTCATCTGCGGCACGAGCGCCTTGGTGAGCGCAAACGCGCCGACCAGATGGACATCCAGAACGCTCTTGTAATCCTCCACGCTCATGTCCCAGATGTACTTCTTGCAGTGGTTGCCCGCGTTGTTGACAAGGATGCTGACCGGGCCCTGCTCGGCGAGAATCCGGTCGGCCATCTCCTGCGTGTGGTCGGTGTCCGTGATGTTGAACTGATAGTAGACGACGCGATCGCCAAATTCACCAAGTGCCTGCGCCGCCGCCTCCGGGCTGCGGGAGGCCAGAACGACCACCTTCGCGCCCGCGCTGACCAGGCATCTGACAATCGCCAGCCCGAGGCCGGAGGCGCCGCCCGTGACGACCGCCGTCTGCCCGGAAAGGTCATACCAGTTTTTGATATCGAAACTCTTCATCTGCTCCTCGGTAAAGGCAGCCATGGAAGATTCCCCCTTTGTTGCTTATACCAGTTTGTTTCTGAATTCTTACATTGCAAATCAAGCCCGTTTCAATCGCAGACCGCCTTGCGGCCTGCTCTGAAACTACTTTTTTGAATTGATTGGGAACCGTTGGGCTGCCGCCCAAACCTGCTTGAGGGATTTCATCCCTCAAACTCCCTCCTTCGCTTCGCGCACATAAAAGCAATTCAGAATTTTGAATTCGTATTATTCCTCGCAGGCTTTCTTGAAGGAAACCTGCTTCTCCTGATACTTGTAGGGCACGAAGAACTCGTGGTGCCCCAACGCCTCGCTCTTGGTCATCCGTCCGGCAGCCGTGTCGGCAACCATCCCGGCCAGCCGCAGCGCGAGCTCGCTCTGGCTGCATTCCCCGCGCAGGACGGGGCTGGCGTCAAAGTCCATGTCCTCCTCCATGCGCGCGAAGGTCGCCTCGTTGCCCGTGATCTTGATGCAGGGGCTGACCGCGCTGCCCACGACATTGCCGCGCCCCGTGACCAGGAAGACGATATGCGCGCCGCAGCTGATGAGGTCCATCAGGCCCTCGTTGTCGTTGGGGTTGGTGATGCCGAACTGCATCCAGTAGGGGTCGGGCGTCGAATCCAGCAGCCAGAGGCCGGGATGCGGCGCGGGCGAAGAGACCTTGATGACGCCCTGAATCGGCCGGGAGCCGCTCTTGATGACGGCGCCCATGCTCTTCTCCTCAATGGTGGACAGGCCGCCGGCGAAGTTGCCGGGGCTGACGGAATACTGGCGGACGCTTCGACAGTAGTCAAGCGCCTTGTCGTAGGTATAGCGAATCTCGCGGCGCGCCTGCTCATTGGCGGCGCGGGAGAGCAGCAGGCCGTCCAGACCGATCGCCTCGACGATCTCCTCGAAGATCGCCGTGCCGCCCTCGTCCACCAGCCTGTCGTAGAACCGGCCGACGACGACGTTGCCGGCCAGGCCGCTGGTGTAGTCGCTGCCGCCGCATTCCGCACCAATGATCAGGTCGGAAAAGCCCATCGGGACGCGCGGCGTCTCGCGCAGCGCGCAAAGCGCCTCCTCCACAAAGGAAAGGCCCCTGCGCACGGCCGCCCTCGTACCGCCCTCGTTTTGGATGAAGAGCCAGTCCGTGACCTTGCCCTCCTCCTGCGCGATCCGGCTGAGCCATTCCGGCTGGACGTATTCGCAGCCCAGGCCGACGGCCAGCACGGCGCCGACATTCGGATGGCGGATGAAGCTGATGAGCAGGTTGACGGCGTACTGGTTGTCCGTGCAGCCGTCAAAGCCCAGCAGCTCAACGTCGCCGCTGCCGCTCTCCCTGACGATCTGCTGCGCGACAAATTCCGCGCATTTGACCGTGTAGATGACGAGCACGCGGTTGCGGATGCCCTTTTTGCCATTCTTGCGGGCATAGCCCTGCCAGGTGATTTTACTGAGTTCCTGCATGGCGTCCTCCCTCATTCGTAGCGCGTATCCTTCGGCGCGCCGGTGTTGACATCCAGATGGCTGGAGCGCTCGTCGTAGTTGCTGTGCATCACGTGCAGATGCACCCAGCTGCCCGCAGGGATATCCTGCGTCGCGCGGCCGATGACCACGCCGTATTTGACGATCATCTCGCCCTGCGCGATGTCCCGCAGCGCGATCTTGTGCCCGACGGGCACATCGGTGACGGCCACAATCGCGCTTTGCGCCGCGTCGCCAAGCAGCCGGGTCTCCCCCGGCGCAAGCGGGCAGAGCGCCGTCGCGACGTTGTCCGTCAGATCGATCTGAAACGCAGTCTGCATGACAACGTCCCTCCTTACAGGACGCCGAATTTGGCGAAGGCCTCCGTCACGAGCATGCCGCCCTCGACGGCCTTGCGCATGGTCTTCTCCGTCGCGGCCTTTTGAAGTGCGCGCTCGATGACCTCCTCGCAGATTTCCTTGGGGATGACCAGCACGCCGTCGATGTCGCCGAAGATCAGGTCGCCGTCGTGAATGGTCACCTGGCCGATCTCAATCGGGCAGCGCCAGTCGAAGACATAGGTGCGGATGGAGGAATCCTGCGCCCAGGTGCCGTTGCAGAAGACCGGGAAATTCTGCTCGAGCACCTTCGGCGTGTCGCGGACATAGCCGTCCAGAATCGCGCCGACCGCGCCGCGCGCCTTGGCGGAGGCCGTCAGCAGCTCGCCCCAGAGCGCGCTGTTGTGTGCGCCGGTGGCGACGTAGATCTCGTTGGGCTTCAGGTCGTCAAGCGCCTCCGTCATGTAGCCGAAGGGCTTTTTCGGCTGCTGGAAGACGTCGTTTTCCAGCACCGTCATCGCATAGCCGGCCACCTTGAGGCGGTTGTTCTGCGTCTCGCCCTCGGGGATGTAGTCGTGATAGGGCACCTGGCTCACCAGCGGACGGATTGGCGCAGGCAGGAACTGGTGGTTGTAGCCCATCTGGTCGAGAATGTCGCCGACGACCGGCGTATAGAGCTTCTCCTTGATGAGCGCAAACATCTCGTTTTCGTCTTTCCACATTGCCATAAACGGTCACTCCTCGATGAATTGTTTCAGCCATTGGGCGCACTGGTCAAACCAGCCGGCGACATGCGCGTCCGGCATGCGGCCCTTTTCAGGCTCGGCCACCTCTGCCGTCGCCAGAGAGAGCCCATGCTCGCCAGCGGGATAGACATGATATTCAAAGGGGACCTTCGCCGCGGCAAGCGCCCCGGCAAAGAGCAGGCTGTTTTGAACCGGTACAGCCTCATCCGACGCCGTCTGCCAGAGAAAGGTTCTGGGCGTATGCGCATCGACGTACTTCTCCAGGGAATAATAGGAGGAATCGCCGTCGCCCGCCAGCGCGCGAATGCTCCCGCGATGCGCGTATTCCCCCGCCGTGATGACGGGGTAGCCCAAAATCAGCGCATCGGGCGCGGGAAGCCCCTCCTCCCGCCAATGCACGCCCAGGCTCGCCGCCAGATGGCCGCCCGCGGAAAAGCCGCAGACCGCCGCAGGCAGGCCGGGGAAGGCCTCGCGGGTCAGGCGCAGCGCCTCGCCCAGCTGCCTGAGCGGCAGCTTGCCCAGAGGAGCCCCTTCAAAGCAGGTGTAGCGCAGGATCAGCCCTGCCCAACCGATGCGGGCAAACGCCCGCGCGACGGGCTCCGCCTCGCGTGGGGACAGCCATTCATAGCCGCCGCCGGGGCAGACGATGACGACGCCCCTGGGATGCGGCGGAAGGCCGGCCATCTCCAGCCGGCCCCCGCAGGAAAGCTCTGTCTCTCTTTTCATCATTTACACACCATAAATCAGGTTCGGCAGCCACATAAAGGTCTGCGGGAAGAAGGTCAGGATCAGCAGCGTGATGATCATGACCAGGTAGAACGGGATCATCGCCTTGCTCAGCTTCTCAATCGGGATGCCCGACACGGCCGAGCCGATGAACAGCGTGGAGCCGACCGGCGGCGTGATCAGGCCGATGCCCAGGTTGAGGATCATGACGACGCCCAGGTGGATCGGGCTGAGGCCAAGGCTGAGCCAGATGGGCAGAATGACCGGCGTGATCATCAGAATCAAGCAGGCCATCTCCACCAGGCAGCCCAGAACGAGCAGCAGAATGTTGATGCAGATCAGAATGAGGTACTTGTTGGTCGTGAGGCTGAAGATCGCCGCGGCGACCTGATCCGGGATGCGCAGGTAGGTCAGCAGGTAGGAGAACGCGCCCGAGACGCCCAGCAGAATCAGGATGCGCCCCAGCATCATGACGACGTTGTGGAAAATCTCCGGAATATCCTTCACCTTGAAGCCGCGGTAGATGAACAATCCGACGACGAGCGACCAGACGACGGCGCAGGCCGCGGACTCGGTCGTCGTGAAGACACCGGCGACGACGCCAACCACGACGATCAGGATGGCCAGCAGGCCCCAGATCGCGCTGCCCAGCGCCTTGACCGCGCTGCGGAGGTTAAAGCTGTTGCTGACGGGATAGTTCTTCTTCTTGGAGACGTAATAGGAATAGACCATCAGCGCCGCCGCCAGCAGCAGGCCCGGCAGGTAGCCGGCCATAAAGAGCTGGCCGATGGAGACGCTCGCCACGCCGGCCGCCGCCAGCGTGTAGATGACCATGTTCTGGCTCGGCGGGATCAGAATGCCCTGCACGGAGGAGGCCATCGTCACGCAGGTGGAAAAGTCGCGGTCATAGCCCTCCTGCTCCATCATCGGGATCAGGATCGGGCCGATGGAGGCGCAGTCCGCCGAGGAGGAGCCGGAGATGCCGCCGAAGAAGACGGAGGCGACGATGTTGACCATCGCCAGGCCGCCGCGGATCCAGCCGACCAGCTCACGGGAGAGGACGATCAGCCTGTCCGAAATGCCGCCGCGGGACATCAGCTCACCCATCAGGATGAAGAAGGGCACCGCGAGCAGCGTGTAGGAATTCAGGTTGGAGATGAACTTGAGCGCCATCTGCATCGGGTTGATGCCCAAGTAGAAGAAGTCGACCAGGCAGGCGATGCCGATGGAGTAAACGACAGGCACCCGCAAAAGAACGAGGCCGAGGAACAGGCCGACCAGAATGAGGGTCGCAATCGCAGCGGTAGTCATGCTTTCACCAGCCTCCTTCTCCACATTTCAATCAGCGCCATGATGTAGAGCACGCCGGAGACCGGCATGGCGACATACATATAGGCATAGGGGATGTTGATGCCGGCCATGTTGTTGCGCAGGCCCTTCTGGGTCAACTGCCAGCCATAGACGATCAGGAAGATGGCGAAGACGAACATGCACACGCTGGCGAGGATGTCCGTGGCGAGGATGGATTTTTTGCCCATCTTCGTATCAAACATCGTCACGCGCAGATGCTGCTCGTCGCGGATGCACAGCGCGGAGCCGAGGATGCTCATCCAGACGAGGCAGAACAGCGAAAGCGGCTCGCCCCACATCGGGGAGTTGTTCAGCACATACCTGCCGAAGAAGATGTAGAAGACGACGCAGACCAGAACGGCCAGCAGCAGGACACAGGCGTATTTGACGGCGGTGAAGACAGCCTTGTCAATCGCCTGCCAGATTTTGTTGAGTGTTTCCATATCCTGTTTTTTCCTTCCTTGGCGCGCCTGCCGGCAGGCAGGCGCCGCGCGGGTCGTGGGAAGCGGAAAGCCGGTTTTTGCCTGAATAAAAAAGGGGGGCTTTCCGGCCTGTCAGCCGGAAAGCCCCCAGGCGCTCAGTTCCGATGCACCATCATTTGGCTTTTGCTTGCTGCCGGGCCGATCAATAGTCGCCGTTCTGGATCCTGGCGATGATCGCCTGGGCCTCTTCGCTCTGCTGGCCGTAGAGCGGCTGGCAGGCAGCCTGCCAATTCTCGATGTCGGCAACCTCAAGGCGGGTGATGCCGGCCTCAGCGAAGGAATCGAAGCAGGCCTGCTCCTGGGCGAGGTTGTACTCATAGCAGGCGGTGCGGGCGGCCAGCGCGGCCTCCTTCATCCAGCCCTGCTGCTCCTCGGTCAGGGAGTTCCACTTGTCGGCGCACATGAGGATGACGCCGCAGCCGAAGGTATGCGCGTCGGTGATGAAGTACGGAGCGACCTCGTTGAAGGAGTTGGACTTGTAGGAGGTCACGCCGTTCTCGGCGCCGTCGACGACGCCGGACTGCAGGGAGGTGTACAGCTCAGAATACGCGATCGGAGTCGCGGAGGCGCCCAGCGCCGCCATGGTCGCAAGCATGAGGTCGGTCTCCGGCACGCGGATCTTCAGGCCCTTCATCATCTCCAGGGTGATGGACTCCGGCGAGCCGAGCTTCTTGTAGGTTGCCTCGGTGATGAACATGCTGCGCGGGCCCTCGACGAGCCAGCCCAGCGCGACGTAGCCGCAGTCGGCCGCCTCGACGGAGGCGAGGAGCTCATCGCCCAGCGGGCTCTCGGCGACCGCCTCGAACTGCTCCATGCCGGTGAAGACGTAGGGCAGGCCGGTGGTGCCGATCAGCTCGGCGCCGTAGTTGGGCAGGGAGGACGCGTTGCCGCGGAAGATATCCAGCGTGCCCATCTGGATGCCGACCATGGACTCCGCCTCGGAGCCGAGGGTGCCGTTGGTGTAGAGCTCAATGCTCATCTCGCCGCCGGAGAGCTCGGCAAGCTTGTCCGCGAACGCATGCGCGCCGACGGTCGCGCCGTAGTCTTCGCCGTTGACCTCGTTCCAGGTCAGCCTGGTCTCCGCCAGAGCCGGCACGGCGGCCAGCACGAGCAGCGCCATCATGATGGCAAGGATCTTTTTCATAGTGGGTCTCCTCCTTGTTTTTTGTTTTTCCTTCGCTTTTCCGTTCGGGCAGCTCAGCCCTCGCGGCACAGACAAAACGTTTCGCCTGCTTAAGGTGAATTCAATTTATCACATTTTTATCTCTCTGTCAATACTTCACATCAAATTTTAATGTATTTTGTTCGTTAAGATTTCAAAGCCCTGGAGAAGAGAGGAATTTGAGCGAATCGTTTTGGGTTCCTCCTTTACAGCTTGCTCCAAATCCATTATAATAGAGTCAGAGCTTGAAGAAAAAACGTTTCGCATCCTGTTTCGCAGTTTGCGATTCACGACAATCAAGGAGGGTTTCCCATGATCATTACAAAGTTCGAAACCTGGTGGGTTGAGCGCGGCCGCTGTCTCTTCGACGAAAAGCGTCAGGGCGGCGCGAAGATGGGCTGGGATGTGCTGGTCATCAAGCTGACCACCGACACCGGCATCGAGGGCATCGCCACCTGCATGGCCGCGCGCAGCGGCGCCGTGAGCGAGGCGTATTTGCAGGAAAGCGTCGGCCCCGTCGTTCTGGGGCGCGACCCGCACGACCGCGAGGCGATCTTCCAGGAGCTCTGGGTGATCGACCGCCACGAGGCGTTTTTCCCCGTCTTCCTCCCCGGCCCGGTCGATGTCGCGCTGTGGGATATCTGCGCCAAGGAGGCCGGCCTGCCGCTGTACAAATACATCGGCGCCTGCCGCGACAGCCTGCCCGTCTACGCCAGCGGCAATTTCCACGGCACCGTCAAGGAATACGTGGACGAGGCCATCTATTATCAGTCGAAGGGCATCCCGGGCTACAAGGCGCATCCGGGCGGACCGGTTGAATTCGACATGCAGGTGCATCAGGCCGTGCGCGACGCCGTCGGCCCGGACTACCTGCTCATGAGCGATCCCGTCGGCGACTACACGCTCGACGAGGCCGTCCGCGTCGGCCGTCAGCTCGAGCGCCTTGGCTACCGCTGGTTTGAGGAGCCCTTCCGCGACTTCGAGCTCTACAAGTACACCGAGCTGTGCCGCACGCTCGACATCCCCATCGCCGGCACGGAGACCACCCGCGGCTGTCATTGGGGCGTCGCGCAGGTCATCGCCCAGCGCGCCGCCGACATCGTCCGCGCGGATGTCAGCTGGAAGGACGGCATCACGGGCACGCTCAAGATCGCGCACCTTGCCGAGGCCTTCGGCCTCAACTGCGAGATCCACACCACGACCATGAACTACATGGATCTGGTCAACCTGCACGTCAGCTGCGCCATCAAGAACTGCGAGTTCTTTGAGTATTTCGTCCCCGAGGAGAATTACACGCTCCCGATGAAGGGGCTGCTGCCCATCGACGAGCACGGCATCATCCACGTGCCGCAGGGCCCCGGCGTCGGCGCGGAGCTCGACTGGGAGCTCATCGAGAAGAGCTGCCGCAGCCATCGCGTGCTGGAGCTTGAATAACCGCCGCTTCCTGCAGGTCTCTTCCCGAATGGCTTTCATCTGCGTGAAGTGAAGAGGGGCGTCTGAGGGGTCTGTCCCTCAGGCGGGCTTGGGCAGCAGCCCAACATTTTCCATAAGATCAGGAATGCGAAAGACCGCCGCCATGCGGGCTTTTCCCCACGGCGGCGGTCTGTTTCTTCTTTTAAATCAGCAGCGAGCGGTAGTTGCCCTTGTCGTACATCACCAGGTTGCTGCGGAAGACCACCTCGCTGCCCACGCGCATGTCGCGCTGCTCCGGCCGTCTGCCCTGTACCAGGTATTCCACGAGGGCCTTCGCGCCCAGGTACCCCTGCGCATACGGGTTTTTCTGCAGGATGTTGCTGAGCACGCCCCGGCGCAGCCTGTCGATGCTCTCGTCCGACAGGTCGCTGCCCACGGCCAGCAGCCTTCCCGCCTTGCCGCTCTCCTCCAGCGCGCGCCCCATCAACACGCTGCCCTGGGAGAGCACGCTGCAGCAGGCCGCGACGTCCGGCCGCCTGATCTGCTCCAGAATTGCCTGGTAGGCCGTCTCGCTGGTGTCCCAGAAGTGGTTGCGGTAGACGAGGTTGGGAATGCCGTTTTCCTCGATGTAGGCGTCAAATCCGCGCACGACGAGCGAATGGGCGAGCCATTTGGGGTTGCCCGCGCAGAGCACGACGCTGCCAAACGGCGGGATGCGACTGAAGATCAGCTCCGCCATCGTCCTGCCGATCACGTCGTAATCCGGCTGAACGCAGCAGATGCTGTGGCTGAGCGCGTTGTCCGAGCCTGTCTGGACGACGGCAATGCCATCCCTGTACATCGCGTCCCATTCCTCCGCGCTCAGCGCGTCCATGTGCCCCGCCGTCAGCAGCCCGTCAATCCTGCGCTCCATCATCAGCTCGCGCAGCATGACGATCTCCTCGGAAAGCGCGGGATCATGCGCCGTATACGGCAGCTCGATCGCCTCCACGTTGAGGTCGGCAACGCTCTCCAGATACTCGCGCACGCCGCGCCAAATCGGCGGATAGTAGAACCGGTTGCTGCCGCCCTCACTGGGCAGCATGACCGCGATGACCCGCGGCTTGCGCTTGAGGCCGGAGGCCAGCGCATTGGGCTGATAGCCCATCTCCTCCGCCAGACGGCAGATTCTTTCCCGGGTCGCCTGACTCACGCCGCTCTTTCCGTTGAGCGCCTGATGCACGGTGCTGATGGAGACGCCCGCCGCCTCCGCGACATCCCGGATGGTTGCTCGCTTCATTCGTTTGCTCCTGTCAAATCCATTTACTCTGTCAATCCTTCTGCAAAGCTCCGGCCTCGGGCACAAAGCAACGGGATTTACAACACTTCGGAAAGCTTGCAGCCGGCATCATGCCGGTTTGGCTGCATTATATCATACAATCCGAAATTGTCAAAGATTCTCATCATCAAGGGAGGTTTCTTCATGAAAGAGCTCGAACATCTCGCCGGCATCGTGACCGGCGGCAGCAGCGGCATCGGCTTCCAGATCGCCAACGTGCTGGCAGAGGCCGGCGCCGCGGTCTACGTCATCAGCCGCACCGGCAAGCCCAAGGAGGGCGTGGGCGAAAGCGCACCCGGCGTCATCCATATCAAGGGCGACATCGGCGATGAGGCGGCGATGAAGCAGGTTGCCGCGCAGATCGCCGCACAGCACGGCGGCTGCATCGACTTCCTGGTCAACAACGCCGGCGTCAGCTACAAGTGCCGCGCCGAGAATTTCCCGATGGAGCAGTTCGACCGCATCATGGAGATCAACGTGCGCAATCTCTTCTCCATGAGCGTCATCTGCTATCCCTATCTCAAGCTGAGCCCGGTTCGCGGCCGGATCATCAACATCACCAGCATGAGCGCCCATCTGGGCTTCAGCGAGGTCGTCCCTTATTGCGCCAGCAAGGGCGCCGTTCTCTCGATGACGCGCGCGCTCGCCGTGGAATGGGCGCAGGACAATATCTGCGTCAACAGCATCGCCCCCGGCTGGTTCCGCAGCAAGATGAACGAGCAGGTGGTCGACGCCGCGCGCGAGGCCAAGATCCTCGGCCGCATGCCGCTGCATGCCTACGGCGACACGCGCGACCTGGGCGCGATGGCCAAATTCCTCTGCGGCTCCGGCGCGACCTACATCACCGGGCAGGATTTCGCCGTCGACGGCGGCGCGTTGGCCTTCGGATACTGATCGCCTCCCTGCGCATGCCGTCACGCCCTTTCGTCTCTGCGCGTTCCGCGCAGAGACGTTTTTTTGTCCCATCGCCTTTTCGGTATACACCGCTGGACAGAATTTGAATTCCCAGATATTTTCTATCAAAAATCTATCTGAATATTTGAATTTTCCTTGACCCCCGGCTGCATGGCATCGTATAATACCCGTAAAGAGCATCTCAGGAGGGGTTTTCATGTGCAAGGCTTTCCCGCGGGATATCCGCATCGCCGCGCCTCCCTATGATATTTCCGCCCAGCGCGAACGCAATACGCTGGGCAGGCGGCTGCGCGAGGCCCGTCAGGCCCGCCGGATGACCCAGATGGACGTCGTTCGTGCCCTGGCTGCCTGCGGCTCGGAGGTCGGCATCGCCGCCCTGAGCAAGTGGGAGCATGGGCAGGCCGTGCCCAACGCCCATCAGTTTCTGGCGCTGTGCGCCATCCTCGGGCACGCGGAGGATGCCTTTTCCTATTTCGCCGCCGCGCCCGCCCCGCTGAGCGCGCAGGGCATGAAGAAGCTGCGGGACTACATGGACGATCTGATCGCCTCCGGCCGCTACGCCCCCGACGCGCAGCAGGAGGATCTCCCCCGCGCCAGGCTGACCGAGGTGCGCGTCTACGATGAGCCCGCCGCCGCCGGCCCCGGCTGCTTCCTCGATTCCGGCGCCTACGAAACGCTCTCCTTCCCCGCCTCGAGCATCCCGGAGGGGACGGACTTCGGCGTGCGCGTCCGCGGCGTGAGCATGGAGCCCAACTACGTCAGCGGGCAAATCGTCTGGGTCGAGCAATGCGCGGAGCTAGCAAGCGGCGAGGTCGGCGTCTTTGTCTACGACGGGAACGCCTACCTCAAGCGCTACCAGCCCGGCATGCCCGACGAGGACGAGCGCGAGGCCTACACGGACAGCGAGGGCTTCGTCTATCCCAAGATCACGCTCGCCTCGATCAATCCGGCCTGCGCCGACGTGCAGGTTCGCCCGGATCTCGAATTCCGCATCATCGGCAGGGTGCTGAGCTGAGCCGCCCGCGCCGCCCAAACGCTTCCCGGAGGTGAAACGCGCATGCAGAGCGCCAAAGCGAAGACGGAACGGATCTACGTCAAGGTGACCTCGGATTTCGACGCTACGGGCTACATGCAGCCCCGCGCCATCACCTGGGCGGACGGCAGAACCTTCGTCATCGAGCAGATCAGGGATTTCCGCCCCGCCGCCAGCATGGAGGCCGGACGCGGCGGCGACTGCTACACGGTCGTGGTCAACGGCGTCGAGAAGCATCTGTTCTTCGAGCGCTCGGACAGGCTCTTTCCCAGCCGCGTCGGGCGCTGGTTTGTCGAGCGGCCCGTTCAGGCGTAAGCCGCAGGGAAGGAAGTGGTTTTATGCCCCAGGAGCGCATCTATGCCGCCATCGATCTCAAGAGCTTCTACGCCTCCGTGGAATGCGTCGAGCGCCATCTCGATCCGTTGAGCACGAATCTGGTCGTCGCCGACGCCTCCCGGACGGAGAAGACCATCTGCCTCGCCGTCTCCCCCTCGCTCAAGGCGCATGGCATTCCCGGCCGCGCGCGGCTCTTCGAGGTCGTGGAGCGCGTGCGCGAGGTCAACCGGCAGCGGCTTCAGCAGGCCATCCGCCAACGCAGGGCCGTGAGGGACGCGCAGGGCCGCTACGGCTTTTCCTCCGCCTCCTTTGACGCGCGGGCGCTTGAGGAGGATCCCTCGCTCGAGCTCTCCTACATCACGGCCCCGCCCCGGATGCGGCTCTATATGGATACCAGCACGAGGATCTACAACATCTACCTCAAGTACATCTCCGCGGAGGATATCGTCGTCTACAGCATCGACGAGGTCTTTCTCGATCTGACGCGCTATCTCGCCCTCTACCGCATGAGCGCCCGGGAGCTGACCATGACGATCGTGCGCGAGGTGCTCTACACCACGGGCATCACCGCAACGGCCGGCATCGGCACCAACCTCTACCTGGCCAAAGTCGCGATGGATATCGTCGCCAAGCGCGTCCCCGCCGATGCCGACGGCGTGCGCATCGCGGAGCTCGACGAGCGGGCCTATCGCCGCCAGCTCTGGACACACGAGCCGCTGACGGATTTCTGGCGCGTGGGCCGCGGCTACGCGCAAAAGCTCCAGGCTGCCGGGCTGCACACGATGGGCGATATCGCCCGCTGCTCCGTCGGCAAGCCCTCGGACTATTACAACGAGGAGCTGCTCTACAAGCTCTTCGGCATCAACGCGGAGCTGCTCATCGACCACGCCTGGGGCTGGGAGCCGACGACCGTCGAGCTCATCAAGGCCTATCGCCCCCAGAGCAGCAGCCTGTCCACAGGCCAGGTGCTCTCCTGCCCCTACGACGCGGACAGGGCGCGCATCATCGTGCGCGAGATGGCGGAGCTGCTCGCGCTGGATCTGGTCGACAAGGGGCTGCTCACCGATCAGCTCGTGCTGACCCTCGGCTACGACCGCGAGAGCCTCTCCCCCTCGCGCCGGGCCGCATACCACGGGCCTGTCGTTCAGGATGCCTACGGCCGCGCCGTGCCCAGGCATGCGCACGGCAGCGTTCCGCTCGGGCATCCCACAAGCTCGGGCCGGCAGATCGTCTCTGCCGTGCTCTCGCTCTGCGACCGAATTCTCGATCCCTCCCTGCTCGTGCGCCGGGTCACCATCGCGGCCAACCACCTGATCGCGGAAAGCGATCTGCTCGCCCGGCCCGTCTTTGAGCAGCTGACGCTCTTTGAGAGCGGAGAGGCGCTTGACAGGCAGCGCGCCGCGCAGGAGGAAGCCCTGAAAAAAGAAAAAAGCCTGCAAAAGGCCGTGCTGAGCATGCACAGGAAATTCGGAAAAAACGCCGTTCTGAAGGGGACAAGCCTCCAGGACGGCGCCACAACGATTCAGCGCAACGGTCAGGTCGGCGGGCACAAGGCATGAGGAGGCTGCTTGGATGACGTTTGAACTTCCGTCCTCCCGCGATCCGCATCGCTATGACGATCTGCTCGATCTGCCCCATCCGCAGTCGCGTCGCCATCCGCGTATGGACGCGCTTGCGCGCGCCGCGCAGTTTTCCCCCTTCGCCGCGCTCACCGGCTACGACGATCAGGTCAGGGAGGCCGCGCGCCTGACCGGACGGCACGTCGAGCTCTCCGAGGGCGAGCAGGAGGCGCTGGACGCGCGGCTCTGCCTGCTGCGCTCGCATCTGGGCGACACGCCCCGGCCCGTCGTCTCCGTCCGCTTCTTTGTGCCGGACGAAAGAAAGGCGGGCGGCCGCTACGAGACGGTCACCGGCTGCGTCCGGCGGATCGATCCTGTCGCTCGCGCGCTGATCTTCTACGCCGAAAACGGCGTCTCCTCCGGGCGCAGCATCCCGCTTGACGCCGTTTCGGAGCTCACGGGCGCGCTCTTTGACCGCCTCTGTCCGCCAGAGGATTGATCACTCGATCCAGCCCGCATTGCGCATGCTCGCAATCAGCCCCTGCGTGTCGGTAAGCGCCTCCTGCTCGCTGACCTCGAATTCCTCCGCGATCAGCGCCGCGAGCGCCTGCTCGTCCTTCGCCTCCTCGAGGTGATCCCAGATGAACGCGCCCACGTCGTTGGTCATGACCAGGCCGCTGAATTTGGTGGCCGTTTTGCCCACGGGCATGAGCACATGCTGCCCGCCGACGCAGCGCGCGATGAACGTTTCCTTTTTCTTCATGATGGATTCTGCTCTCCTTCCACGATCGTCCGTTTCGCAGCGAGCTGCCGTATCTGCTCCAGCATGAGCGCCGTCATCTCACAGTGGAACGGCGAGGCGCAGTCGTAGCGCCCCGTCTCCGCCAGGTTGGCCGCCGGGCAGGCCGTGCAGATCTGCCGCTTGTCGCAGGCCGCGCACGCGGGCGACATGCGAATCCTGTCGCAAGCCGCCTTGAGCGCCTCCCAGCTGGCTAAAAACCCCTGCTCAAAGGGATGCGTGCAGGGCGTCGGGATCAATCCGCAGGGCGTCATCTCCCCCTTCCAGGTGATCCAGCAGGCGGAATTCGCCGCCGCGCAGGTAAAGCCCCAGACCTCCCCGGGCGCTTCGCCCTTCGTCCGCTCGTATTTTTCAAGGTATTCGGCGTTGTCCCGGTCAAACTGCTCCGGCGTCGCGCTGCGCCGGTTGATGTCAATCGTGCAGCGGGCGGCCTGCGCCGGCGTAAAGCGGAAGGCCTGCGCGCGCTCCGCCTTTCGCGCCGGGGGGAAGGCATAGGCCGCCGCCTCGTAATAGACGCCCCGCGCCCGCGCGAAATCGGCCATCGCCTGCGCCTCATGCTCGTTGATCGGGTTGAGCATCGTCTTGAGCTCGACGCGGATGCCGCTTTCCAGCAGTCCGTCAATCGCGCGGCTGACGCGCGTGAACATGCCCTTCTGACCGCAGAGCGCCTCATACGTCTCATCGCTGGCGCCATAGAGCGAGATGCTCATGAGCCGGGGCGGCATCTCGCGCAGCCAGGCGAGGGCCTCCTCGTCAATCAGCGTCGCGTTCGTGTTGATGTTGATGCCAAAGCCCATCCCGCAGAGCGCCGTATACAGCCGCCTGAACTCGGGATAGAGGAACACCTCGCCGCCCGTCAGCAGCAGAAAGAGCGTATCCGCCGCGCGCAGCTCCTGCGCCAGCGCAATCCATTTGTCCGCCGGGATGAGCCCGCCCGATGCGCGCACCTGCGCCATATCCGTGCGGATATAGCACATCTTGCAGTTCAGGTTGCACACGGGCAGCAGCTCGAGCTTCACGGCGAGCGGATAGCGCCGCCTGCGCGCGTCCTCCTCGAGCAGCTTCTCGATGTCATTGGTCAGCGCCATGCCGTTCCTCCTCGCGCTCAAGCGCGTCCCGCAGGGTCAGTGCGGCCTGCGGCCGTTTGGTGCAGCTGTAAAAGTAGATGGGAACCTCCTCGCAGAGCGCCTGCGCCAGGCTGAGCGCGCGCTCCATGTAATCCGCGTCCCAGGGATGCTGGACGATCTGGGAAAACAGCTGCGCAAACCCCCGCCCGTTCAGGCGGACAAGCTCGTCCCTCGGCCCCTTGCCCAGCAGCACGACGGCGCGCAGCGGGTGGTTCTCATTCAGACAGTCCGGCGAGGAGCCGGAAAACGGCAGGCCGTAGGTGACAAAGCCTCCGCCCGGCTTCCTGCCCAGCGCGTTCTTGTCCCCGTTGACGATATGCGCGCCGCAGGAATCGCGCCAGAATTCGGATTGCGTCGTCTTTCCGCCGCCGCTGGGCGCCGTAAAGAGGATGCTCCCCCGCTCCGTCGCGACGCAGGAGGAATGCAGCACGAGGCAGTCCCGCCGCAGCAGCGGCCGCTCGAGCATCAGCAGATACGGAACCACATAGGGATGCAGCTCCGTCTCCAGGCTGTCCTTCAGCAGCATCACGTCGTACTGCCCGCAGCTGCGCTCCCGCGTGATCGCGTAGGGCACATCGTCGGCCGTATGCACGAACAGCCAATCCTCCCCGTCGCGAAGGACGGTGTACAGGTTGCCGCGATAAACGAATTCCGCCTGCGGCGGCAGGGAGAGCGCCTCCCGGTATGCGAAGCAATATGTGGCCTCCGGCGCGCCGTCCGTCGCGAAAAAGGGAACCAGCCGCCCCGGCGACTGGCTCCCCGCGAGATGCTTCATGTCAAAGGTAAACCGGGCAATGCGATACATGCGCATCCCTCCCTATTACAGTTCAGGAATACATCAGTTTGGCGCCCTGATATCCCGGCAGATGACTGCAGCTATTGCCGTAGAAGAACTGCATAAATCCTTCCGTAAAAATCGTCTTCATCCAGCCGCTCTGGCGCTGGGCTGCGTTTGCCTGCAGGGTGTCGCTGCTCTTTCCATCCGTCCACGCGCCGATGTCATCGCCGCCACTCCAGATAAAGTCGCAAACCGTATTCGTAGAATCGAACAGAAATGCCTGACTGGTAGAAGGATCACCTGTTCCGCCTGCATAAACCGTCCCCCAATAATCGCCGACAGCACCTTTACCTCCATTCTGTCCTCCAATGCAGTGTCCATCATTTTTATTACCAGCGCAAATATTCAATCCCCACCAGAGCTGCATCTCTTTTGTCTTCCCTTCGATGCTTCCCGGCTTGGCTTCACACCCGGCAGCGATGCTCGACGCCGTGACATAGGTCTGGGCGATATAGACCGGCTTTTCATAAACTCTCTTCGTCATGGATGATTATTCCTCCCTGAACGTCATCATTTACTATGCAAATATGAATAAATTGTGAATTCTGATTTCATTCTTATGATATCACATGTTTGGCAAAAGTCAACTGCCCGCGCAATATTTCTGTTTATCTTTCGTTTTTTGGTCAAATCTGTTCATATTAATCGTCGATATATCTGTATATTTCATACAAAGTATTTCACACGCCGTTCCCCTGTGCCGTTTGTCCACCGGCTGTTTGATTCGTCAATCATAATATCCGTTCTCATTCGGCAATTCCACAAATTGTAAACAGAGTGTCACATTTTTGTTTCTCCGCCGTCTGTTTCCCCCCTCTGACGCGACAGGCTTGCCTGCCCTGTGCGTTCATGCTATAATGCCCTCAAAACCGGCATCCCGGCGAATCCGCTGAAATGGAGGCATCCTGCGCATGAAAGCCCGTCTGACCGTCCTGTTCGCCCTTCTCCTGCTCCTTGCCGCGTCTGCGCAGGCCGACAAGGCGCCCGCCGTGCTCTCGCTGGGCAGCGAGGCCGCCGCAAGCCATCTTGTCACGCACATCTATGCCCGGACAGACGGCTGGGACGGTGTCGTTCCGTCAGCCTGCCCGGACGAGAGCTGCATCGATTATGGCCACGTCCATTGCTACGGCATCCGCGTGACGCTCTGGGATACGCCCAACAAGGGCAGCAGCACCGTGCCCTATTATCCCGGCGGCACAGTCGGCAAAATCGGCCCCGAGAGCGAGCTTGAGCTGATCGACGTCGTCTCCTACAAGGGCGCCTACTACGCCAACCTGCGCGTCTATGAGGACGGGCGCGCCGTCCTCTCCGGCTTTGCCAATGCGGACTATATTGGCTGCGACTGCGGGCAGATTGAGGGCTTTGAGGAGATCCCCGTCTACGAATATGTGGCCAGGCCGTTCTCGCTCAAGTGAGCTGTATCCTGACTGCACGTTGAGGGAAGCCTTGTTTTGATCCGGGAACAGCATGATTGCACAAAAAGCGTTCAGGCCGCTTGCGGGCATTCCGGGCCATCCCGGAGCCCCCGCCAGTCAGCCTGAACGCTCCTTTTCTTATTCCTCTTTTCCTGTGCCCACGACGCTCTTTCCCCGCCACTTGCCGCGCCGGTAGAAGATGGACGTCAGCACGGCGCCCATGATCCAGGCGATCAGCAGCGAAATGAAGAGGCTGTCGGGCGTGCCATGGGGCTGCGCCGACGAGCGCGTAAAGTACGCGATGCCATAGGCCAGCGGCATGCGGATGACGATCGTCGTGATCAGCGAGACCCACATCGGCGTCATCGTGTCGCCCGCGCCGCGCATGACGCCCGAGAGGCTCTGCGTGACGGCCATCGCGATATAGCCCACCGCGAGAATGCGCATCATGTGTACGCCGAGGCGGACAACCTCGTCCGTCTCCGTGAACAGGCGCATCAGCCCCTCACCGAAGAGCAGAATGCCCGCCACAAGCGCGGCGGCGATCATCAGCCCCGCGCGCAGGCCGTCGCGCACACCCTCGTGTACCCTGTCCATCCGGCCCGCGCCGACATTCTGCCCGACGAAGGTCGTCATCGCCATGCCGAACGTGAAATTGGGCATCATCGCGAAGCCGTCCACGCGCATCACGACGATGGAGCAGGCCATGACGCTCGTGCCGAAGGTGTTCGTCAGCCGCTGCACGACAATCGCCGCCATCGAGAAAATCGCCTGCGTCATGCCGGAGGGCAGGCCCAGGCGGATGATCCGCGAGGTCATGCCCCGGTCGGGCATCAGGTCGCGCAGGCTCAGGCGGAGCGTATTCTTCATGTGCGTCAGCCGCCAGAAGCACAGCATCGCCGAGACGCCCTGCGCGATGACGGTCGCCAGCGCGACGCCCGCCGCCGCCATATCAAACCTGGCGACGAACAGAATGTCAAGCGCGATGTTGAGCAGGCAGGCGACGATCAGAAAGACCAGCGGCGAAAACGAATCGCCCAGACCGCGCAGCACGCCTGACAGGATGTTGTAATATGCCGCGCCCGCGATACCGATGACGATGATGGACAGGTAGTCCACCGCCATCTCATAGACATCCGGCGGCGTCTGCAAAAGCGTCATCAGCGGGCGGATGATCACCGGCCCCAGCGCCATGATGATCAGGCTCGCCAGCAGCGTCAGCGTAATACAGGTGCCCACCGTCCGGGAGAGCTCCCGCTCACGCCTGGCGCCGAAGAACTGCGAAACGAGAATGCCCGCGCCCGTCGAGATGCCCATGAACAGCAGCAGGAGCAGGTTGAGCACCGGGCCGCTCGTGCCGACCGCCGCCAGCGCGCTGTCCCCGACAAAGCGCCCGACGATGATCGAGTCCACCGTATTGTACATCTGCTGGGCGAGGTTTCCGATCAGCAGTGGGATCGAAAACGCCGCGAGATTGACGATCGGCCTGCCCACCGTCATATCCTGCGCGCCAAACACAGTCTTGAATTTCTGCATGATATCCTCCGTTTTCCCTCTTTCCCGCTCTCAGCGGCTTCTCCCCATCCGCTGTTCCATATGCCGGTTGCATCTCCGACGAAATGCTGCAAGTCTCCAGTTCTGTGCCCGAGGCCGAAGCCTTGCAAATTCATTTCCATAACAAAATCGCCGTTCCCTCCGCCATGCGTCTGCGCGCTTTGCGTGTGCCGACAGAGGGAGCGGCGATTGCGTTTGATTCCGCCGCTTCAATTATGGCGTTGCGTCCGTCCTGTTTTCAAGCGCCTGATCCAGCAGATGCGCGGCCGCCTCGACAAAGCGCACGCAGGGGCGCGTCTTGTAGTAGGCCTCCGTGCGCGGCTGCGGATCGGCCTGCAGCTTGCCCGGCAGGCCGGCGAGCAGCTCGCGGCACACGAGCGTGCCCTCCTGCGCCCGAAACGCCTCGGCCAGCGCGCGCACGCGCGCATAATGCGCCTTCTTGGCCGCGTCGTCCTTCGGATTGTCGTAGCCAAGGAGCGCGCCGGCGACCAGAAACATGCCAGTCACGGCGCCGCAGGTCTCGCGCATGCCGCCCATGCCGCCGCCAAAGGAGGAGGCAAGCCGCATGGCGGCCTCCTGCGTCAGCCCCATCTCCGGCGCGAACGCGCCAACGACAGACTGCGCGCAGTTGCAGCCCTCAAGGAAGAGCTCGCGTGCCCTTTGGGCGTGATCCATGCCTGTCCCCTCCTTTTTTCGCCGGTTACATCAGCTTGAGATAGAGCTGCTTGATCTCCTCGACGCTCGTGTCGCGCGGGTTGCCGGGACGGCAGGCGTCGGCATACGCGCTCTGTGCGAGGAAGTCGAGATCGTCGGGATTGACGATCGCCTTGAGGTCCGCAGGAATGCCCACGTCCTGACCGAGCTTGCGCACGGCGTCGCAGGCGGCCTTGCGGTATTCCTCCTGCGTCATCTGCTCGACGCCCTCCACGCCCATCGCCGCGGCGATGTACTTGTACTTGTCGCCCGTCACCGGCGCGTTGTATTCCATGATCGTCGGCAGCAGGATCGCGTTGGCGACGCCGTGCGGCGTGTCATAGACGGCGCCGAGGCAGTGCGCCATGGAATGGACGATGCCCAGGCCGACGTTGGAGAAGCCCATGCCCGCGATGTACTGGCCCAGCGCCATGCCGTCGCGGCCCTCGTCGGTGCCCGCAACCGCGCCGCGCAGGTGCTTGGCGATGATCTCGATGGCCTTGAGGTGGAACATGTCGGTCATCTCCCAGGCGCCCTTGGTCGTGAAGCCCTCGATGGCGTGCGTGAGCGCGTCCATGCCGGTCGCGGCGGTGAGGCCCTTGGGCATCGTGGCCATCATGTCGGGATCGATGACGGCGACCTCGGGGATGTCATGCACGTCGACGCAGACGAACTTGCGCTTGCGCTCGACGTCGGTGATGACGTAGTTGATCGTGACCTCCGCGGCGGTGCCGGCGGTCGTCGGCACGGCGATGGTGAACACGGTCTTGTTCTTCGTCGGCGCAACGCCCTCCAGAGAGCGGACATCGGCGAACTCGGGGTTGTTGATGATGATGCCGACGGCCTTGGCGGTGTCCATCGAGGAGCCGCCGCCGATGGCGATGATGTAGTCCGCGCCGCTCTTCTTATAGGCGGCCACGCCGGTCTGCACGTTCTCAATCGTCGGGTTCGGCTTGATCTCGCTATAAATCTCGTAGGCAAGGCCCGCCTGATCGAGCACGCCGGTGACCTTGGCCGTCACGCCAAACTTGACCAGATCGGGGTCGGAGCAGACAAATGCCTTCTTGAGACCGCGCGCCTGCACCTCGGTCACGATGGAGCCGATGGCTCCGCGGCCATGGTAGGAAATCGGGTTGAGCACGATACGGTTCGCCATGGGAAACGCCCTCCTTGTTTTTTTCGGTCGTTCAATTTCCGTAAAACGCGGCTGAATACGTTATTCGGCATTCTGCTGGCAAACCCTGCCGGTTTTTTGCGTTTTTCGCGCGCAGTCTGTCATTTTCTCGCCATCCTTCGCCCGCCTTGCCGCCCTCCGGCGCGCTCCAAAGCAAAAAACGGCGGCATGGCGCGCCGATGCCTCCTCTTGAAGCAGCAGCGCCTCCATGCCGCCTGTCCGCCGTCTCAGCGACCCGCGGAGAGCATGAATCTGTCGCGGATGCGCAGCAGCGAGCTGAGCATACCCGGCAGCGCGACGTCCTCGCCCGCGACCACCGGGATCGTCATCAGGATTTCGTCGCCCCGCCGGACGCGGATCTCGCCGAGCGCGTCTCCCCTGTGCACGGGCGCCGTCACGCGCTCCAGCAGCGCCGCCTCCAGGCTGATGCCGCTCTGCTCGCCCCGCCGCAGCAGCAGCGTGCCTGTTCCGCCGCTGACGGCGCTCACGCTGTCCCGCCCGCCCAGGCGCACGGGCACGGCCATATCGAGGCTGTCCCCCTCGGAGATGGGCGTGAAGAGCTGCACGCTCGCAAAGCCGTATTCGAGCATCGAGCGCGCCTCGTCAAAGCGCGTCTGGCTCGCGTCGCTGCCCAGCACGACCGCAATCAGGCGCATGCCGTTCTTCTTTGCCGTCGCGCTGATGCAGTAGCGCGCCTCGTTCGTCGAGCCCGTCTTATAGCCGTCGCAGCCGGGATAGAAGCGAATCAGCCGGTTTGTGTTCGTCAGCTGGGTGATCCGCCCGCCGCTGTGCTGAAAGTCCTTCATCCAGACGGTCGAGTATTGATAGTAGCACGGGTGCGCGTCCAGCTGCGCGCTCAGGCGGGCGATGTCGCGCGCCGTCGTGTAATGATCCGTCGCCGGGAGGCCCGTGCAATTGACGTAGTGCGTGTTGGCAAGCCCCAGCTGCGCGGCGCGCTCGTTCATCCGGCGCACGAACGCCTCCTCCGCGCCGCAGAGGTATTCGGCCAGCGCGACCGCCGAATCGTTGGCGCTGGCGATGATCACGCTCGCGAGCAGCTCGCCGAGCGGATAGCTCTTGTTCGCGTCCAGAAACGCCTGACTGCCGCCCATGCCCGCCGCATGCGCCGAGACGAGCACGCTGTCCTTCTGCGTCACGCTGCCCTCGTCAAGCGCCTCCAGCGTCAGCAGAATCGTCATCACCTTGGTCACGCTGGCGACGGGCCTGCGCTCGTCCGCGTTCTTTTCAAAGATGACGCGCCCTGTCGAGGCCTCCGTCAAAATGGCGCTTGGGCTCGTCAGCGTGATGGGCACGCCCTCCTCCATCGGCTCCTCACCCGCAAGCACGCCGCGCGGGCCAAGCAGCAGCAGCCCCAGCGCGCAGATCACCGCGATCTTCTTCATCAAACCCCTCCTCTATTCTGCCATCAGCTGGGCGACCTCCTGGCGCGTGAGCTTTGGATGCAGCGCCTGGTTGATCCCCTCCGCGACAATACCCGACATGCGCTCGACCAGCGCGTCGACCTCCCTTGGCGTGACGATCATCTCCCCCAGCTCCGCCGTCACGACGCGCTCCACGCAGTCGGAGAGCGTCTCCCCGTCGATCTCTCCGTCCCCGTTCATGGCCAGCAGCGCGTCGCTGGCCAGCGCCCACGCCGAAACGACCATCGGCACGCCCACGGCGATCACCGGCACGCCCAGCGTCGCCTGGGTCAGCGCGCGCTGGTGGTTGCCCACGCCCGAGCCCGGCGTGATACCCGTATCCGTCACCTGAATGGTCGAGCCGATGCGCCGCGAGCTGCGCGCCGCCAGCGCGTCGACCGCGATCACCGCGTCCGGATGGATGTGCTCGACCATGCCGCGCAGCACCTCTGCCGTCTCCACGCCCGTCACGCCCAGCACGCCCGGTGAGGCGGCGCATACGCTCGCCATCCGCTGCTGCACGTCCTCGGGCAGACAGGGGGCCATGTGCCGCGTCACCAGCACGCGCTCCACCGTCCGCGGCCCAAGCGCGTCCGGCGTCACGCTCCGGTTGCCCAGCCCCGTCACCAGCATCGTGCGCGCGCCGGCGGGGAGCATGCCGCCGATCGTCTCGGCAAGCGCTTCGCTCAGCGCCCGCCGCGCGCCCAGCTCGACGCTCATGCGCTGCGGGCATTCGAGCGTCACATACGTGCCGATGGGCCTTCCCATCTCCTTCGCCTGCTCCTGTGTCTCAATCCGCACGGTCGTGCGCTCGATGCCGCTTTGAAGCCGCTCGCCCGGGGGCGCGCCGCCGCCCTCCATCGCCAGATCCGTCCACATCGTTCTCATTTTGCTGTGCCCCCTTTGATCCGCGCCGACGGCGCGTCCTGTGGTTTGTATTTTGCGCCGAAATGTGGTAAAGTATTACTCAGTCAATCCCTCTGCAAGGCTCTGGCCTCGGCCACAAAGCAATGGGATTTGCAGGGATTGCGTCACAGATGCAGCTGGCATCCTGCCAGTTTGGCGTCTGATCATCTTTTGAGAGGAGAATGCCCATGCCCGCTGTATCCGGGATGGTTCGCGTCATGTCCGCCGTGCCGCGCGTTCATCTGGCCGACCCGCAGAAGAACGCCGAAGAAATCGCCGCGCTGCTTGAAACCGCCGACGCGCAGGGCGCGCAGCTGTGCGTCTTCCCCGAGCTCTGCCTGACAGGCTACACCTGCGCGGATCTCTTTTTGCAGCCCGCGCTGCTCGATGCCGCCGCGCAGGCGCTCGCCTGGCTCGCCTCCCTGCCCGTCAAGGCCGCCTTTGTCGTCGGCCTGCCGCTGCAAATCGGCGGCCGGCTCTACAACTGCGCCGCCGTCGTCTGCGGCGGAAAGGTCTGCGTCGTGCCCAAGGAGCATCTGCCCGGCGCAGGAGAATACTATGAACCCCGCTGGTTCTCTCCCGGGCATACGGCCGGGGACACCGTGCGCATACCGGGCCTCCCCGGCGGGGAGCTTGTGCCCGTTCTGCGACAGCCGGTCATCGACTGCGGCGCCTTTACGCTCGGCGTCGAAATCTGCGAGGACCTCTGGGTGCCCCAGCCGCCCTCCGCCGCCCTTTGCCAGCGCGGCGCGCTGATCATCGCCAACCCCTCCGCCGGCAATGAGCTCGTCACCAAGCACGCCTACCGCACACAGCTCATCAGCCAGCAGAGTGCCCGCTGCCTGTGCGGCTATGTCTATGCGGGCGCGGGCTACGGCGAGTCCACGACGGACATGGTCTTTTCCGGCTACGCGGGCATCTACGAAAACGGCCGCCTGCTCGCCGAGAACGCCCGCTTTGCCCGCGAGGCCTCCTATGCCCTCGCGGATGTGGATCTCGAGCGTCTGCGCTTCAAGCGCCGCCAGAGCCGGACATTCTTTGACGCTGCCCGGGCGCCGGAGAACGCCGCGTGCCGCTTCGCCTGCGCCGCGCCGGAGTATCCCAAGGGCGATGCGCGTCTGCTCCGCTTCCTCTCGCCGACGCCGTTTGTCCCCTCCGGCGCAGAGCTCGATGCGCGCACGGAGGAAATCCTGCTCATCCAGACGCAGGCGCTGCTCACGCGCATGGAATGCGTCCACACAAAGAAGGCCGTCGTCGGCGTCTCCGGCGGCCTCGATTCGACGCTCACGCTGCTGGCCGCAGCCTACGCCTTCGAGCGCGCCGGCTGGGACAAGCGCGGCCTCGTCGGCATCACGATGCCCGGCTTTGGTACGGGCAGCCGCACGAAGGGCAACGCCGAGCGCCTGATGGAGCTCATCGGCTGCACGGCGCTGACCATCCCGATCGGCCCCGCCGTCACGCAGCACTTCTCCGACATCGGCCAGGACCCGGAGGTCCATGACGTCTGCTACGAAAACTGCCAGGCGCGCGAGCGCACGCAGATCGTCATGGACTACGCCAACAAGACCGGCGCGCTGGCGCTGGGCACGGGCGATCTCTCCTAGCTGGCGCTGGGCTGGTGTACCTACAACGGCGACCAGATGAGCATGTACAACATGAGCGCCTCCGTCCCCAAGACGCTGATCCGCCATCTCGTCCGCTGGGTCGGCACGAAGCTGGGCGGCGACATTCTGCCTGTCGTCGAGGACATCCTCGACACGCCGATCTCCCCCGAGCTGATCCCCTCGCGCGAGGGCGAGATCGACCAGCGCACGGAGGATACGCTCGGCGCCTACGCGCTGCACGATTTCTTCCTCTATCACATGATGGACAGCGGCGCCTCGCCCACGCGCCTTTTCCCGCTCGCGCGGCAGGCGTTTGCCGGGCAATATGACGACGCGCAAATTCTCTGCGCGCTCAGAACCTTTGTCCGCCGCTTCTTCACGCAGCAGTTCAAGCGCTCCGCGATGCCCGACGGGCCGAAGGTCGGCTCGGTCAGCCTCTCGCCGCGCGGCGACTGGCGCATGCCCTCCGACGCGCAGATGGGCGTCTTCATGCGCGAGGTCGACGCGCTCGAAGATATTTTGAACGGATAACGCAAATCGCCGCTTCCCTCCGGCTTTGGGAGAGAAGCGGCGATCTTTTTTTTGAGAAAGCTTGCGTGTGTCAGTCCGCAGCGCGCTCCTGTGGCGTAAACTGCGTCAGCACGCGCCTCCAGAGGACGAGGAAGAAGCCCGCGAGCACGACAAAGGTCAATCCCCAGGAGACCGGATAGGACAGCAGCAGGCACCCCATACCCGGCCGGGCGCGAAACAGCGTCACAACCCAGAGAATGCGGAACGCGCAGGCGCCCAGCAGCGAAACGACCATCGGCAGCAGCGAAAAGCCAATGCCGCGCAGCACGCCGGTCATGACATCCATGATGCCGCAGAGGAAATACGGCCCGCATACATACAGCACGCGAATCATCCCGGCCTCGATGACGCTCGGGTCGCTGGTGTACAGGCTCAGCAGCTGCCTGCCAAAGACGCAGGAGAGCAGGCCGAGCACGACGCCGAAGAGAAATGCCCAGCACAGGCAGACCTTGAGCGAGCGAAGCACGCGCATCGGTTTGCGCGCGCCCATGTTTTGTCCCGCAAAGCAGGTAATCGCCTGCTGGAAGGTGTTCATCGCCTGATAGACGAAGTTGCCGATGTTCATGCCGGCCGCGTTGCCGGCGATGACGATGGAACCAAAGCTGTTGACCGAGGACTGAATCACGACATTGGAGAGGGAGAAGACCGAGCTCTGAATGCCCGCCGGCAGGCCGATACGAACGATCTGCAGGAGCATCGCGCCATTGATGTGCAGGCAGCGGGGGATCAGCTTCGTCGGCCCATCCATCAGCATCAGCGAGCGAACGACCAGCACCGCAGAGATGACCTGGGAGAGGATCGTCGCCAGCGCGACGCCCGCGACACTCATGTGCAGCGCGATGACAAAGAACAGGTTGAGCACGATGTTGACGACGCCCGCAATGGTCAGGAAGTAGAGCGGGCGCTTTGTGTCTCCGACGGCGCGGAGCACGGCGGCGCAGAAGTTGTAAAGCATCTGTACCGGAATCCCGGCAAAGAGAATGCGCACATACAGCACGGCCAGGTCGATGACGTCATCCGGCGAGCCCATGAACGTGAGCAGCGGGCGCGCGGCCGTGATGCCGACAACGGAGAGGCCCAATCCGCCGATCACCGAAAGCAGCACGGCGGTATGGACCGTCTCACGGACGTTGTCATTCTCGCGCGCGCCTGTAAAGCGGGCGACGAGCACGTTCACGCCGACGGAAAGCCCGATAAACAGGCTGATGATCAGGTTGTTGAGCGAGCCGACAGAGCCGACGGCAGCGAGCGCCTCGTTGCCCGCAAACCGGCCGACGACGATGGTATCCGCTGCGTTGAAGAGCAGCTGAAGCACGCCGGAGAGCATGATTGGCAGCGCAAAGAGCAGTACCTTGGAAAACAGCGGGCCCTGGGTCATATCCATGGTGCGATGGGCGGAGGTCTTGAACATGGGTTTCTCCTTTGGCGATCTGTTGCCGTCTGCCTCCGGCAAGCATGGAAATATCGGACGCGCGGCACGGGCAGACAACGCTACCATTATAGCACGGTTTGACGCAATGTTAAGGGATTCTTCGAAATTTGTAAAGAAATACGCCCATTCTGTGCGAAAAAGAGAAGGCGCTGGCGTTTGAACTAGGCGCCGCCGGGCACACCAGCGAAAGAGGGCGGCAGGATGTCACATCCCGCCGCCCTCCGGGGGCGCATTCAGCGTGGGCCGTCTCAGACAAGAGCGCCGTCAGGCAATGAAGCCCGGGATAAACAGCGGCCCGTAGACGATGAAGAGGAACACGACGATCAGTCCGAGCAGATACGGAATGACCGCCTTGGAAATCCGCGTCAGCGGCAGATTCGTGATGCCGGAGGCGACGAACAGGTTGATGGCGACCGGCGGCGTGATCATGCCGATGGCGATGCCCACGACGAAAAGGACGCCAAAGTGCAGCGTGGAAATCCCCAGCGCGCGAATCAGCGGCAGGAAGACCGGCGTGAGCAGGATGATCGCGGAGGAGGTCTCCATAAAGACGCCCGCAACAAGGATGATCAGCGAGATCAGGAAGAGGATGATATACTTGTTCGTGGAGACGCTCAGCACGGCGGCGGAGATCGTCTCCGGAATCTTCCAGTTGGCCAGCGCCCAACCGAACGGGCCGGAGCAGGCGATGATGATCATGATGACGGCGCTGGTCTTGGCCGAGCCGAGCATCGTCTGATACAGCTTTTTGGGCGTCAGGTCGCGATAGACAAACGCGGAGACGATCAGCGCGTAGATGACCGCGACCGCGGCGGCCTCAGACGGCGTGAAGTAGCCGGAGAAGATGCCGCCCAGGATGATGCAGGGCATCAGGATGCCGGGAATCGCCTTGACAAAGGTCTTCGCGACATTGCGCAGTGACAAGGCAGCGCCCTTGGGATAATTGTGCCTGTACGCCTGGAAAAGGGAAATGGCGATGAGAATGGCGCCCATCAGCGCACCCGGCAGGAAGCCGGCCTTGAACAGGCGGTTGACGCTCTCCTCCGCGATGACCGCATAAAGCACCATCGGCACGGAGGGCGGAATGACGACGCCGATCGTGCCGGCAGCTGCGACAAGCGCGGCAGCAGAATCCTCGCGGTAGCCGCGCTTCTTGAGCTCCGGGACGAGCGTCGCGCCGACGGCGGCGGTGGTCGCCGCTCCGGAGCCGGAAATCGCGGCGAAGAACATGCCCGCGAGCACGGAGACGACCGACAAGCCGCCCTTGATCATGCCCAGCAGGCTTTCGCAGAACTCGACGAGCACCTTGGAGATCTTGCCGCCCGCAAGCAGGTCGCCGGCGAAGATGAAGAAGGGCACGGCGATCAGGGAGAAGGAATCGCAGCTGGCGAACATGCGCTGCACGACGATCATCATCTTCGCGCTGCCATAGCCGGAAAACATGGTGACGGCCGCTGCGGAGCAGATGGAAAAGCCGACGGGGACGCCGATGACCAGCAGCGCGATGAACATGCCGAAAAGAATGATTGCCATTACGCCTTGACCTCCTTCGTCGCCTCTTCAACCGCCATCAGCAGCGAATGCACCATCAGGATGACCATGCTGACAGGCACGCAGAGGTAAATATACTTCATCTTGATGGGCAGGGTCGTGGCGGTCTTGTTGAGCTTCATGCAGTAGGTACAGCTGAAATACAGCAGCACAGCGAAGAGCACAAAGCAGATGACGTGCACGGCGACGCGCAAAACCTTCGAAAGCCGAGGCGGCACCGCGTCCTGCACGATGGTCACGGAGATGTGACCGCTATGGCGATAGACGACAGACGCGCCAAGGAAGGTCGACCAGATCAGCAGATAGCGCGTGACCTCGTCAGACCAGGTCAGCGCCGTGAACCAGGTGCGGCAGACGATCTGCGCGCCCGTGATGAGCACCATCAGGCCCAGCATGATCACGATGAGCACACTGCACAGCTTGTCCAGCGCGTTGCTGACTGGCGTCAGGATTTTTTTGAGCACCATGTATTTTCCTCCGTGAAACGTAAAGAGCGGCGCTCCGCAACGGGAGCGCCGTTTGTGATGTCTGATTACTCAGCCAGCGCAGCGTTGATGCGGGCGATGTAGTCGGCATACTGCGGATAGGCCTCGTACACCGGCTGAACAGCCTCGCGGAAGGAATCGACATCCGGCTCCTCGACGACCTCGACGCCGTTGCTCTTGATCGTCTCGAGCTGGCCAGCCTCCTGATCGGCGACCCAGGCGCGCTCATACTCGGCGGCCTCCTGCGCGGCCTGCACGAAGATCTCCTGCGTTGCCTCGTCCAGCTCATTGAACTTGTCAAGGCTCATGGTGATGATCGCGGTCGCGTAGCTGTGGCGATCCAGCGTGACGTACTTCTGGCCGTAGTCCCACAGGCCGTAGGAGTAGATGACGTTGATCGGGTTTTCCTCGCCCTCGATGGTGCCCTGCTGCATGGCGGTCAGCGCCTCAGACCAGGCCATCGGCACGGCATTGACGTTCAGCGCCTTGAAGGTGGCGGTGTAGACCTCATTCTCCATGACGCGCAGCTTGAGGCCAGCCAGATCGGCGGCGTTGGTCACCGGACGCACGGAGTTGGTCACGTTGCGGAAACCGCGCTCGGCGTAGGCCAGGCCCTTGAGGCCCGCGTCCTCGAGCGTGGCGAGGAGCTCCTTGCCGATCTCGCCGTCGAGCACCTTGTAGGCCTCCTCGTTGCTGGCGAAGAGGAACGGCATGTCGAGCACGCCCATATCCTCGGAGAAGTTGACGAACGGGCCGCTGGTGATGATGCCCATGTCAAGCATGCCCATGGACATGGAATCGAGCATTTCGCTCTCGCCGCCCAGCGTGCCGTTGGGGTAGATCTCGATCTTGTATTCGCCGTTGGTGCGCTCCGCAACCAGCTCGGCGAACTTCTCTGCCGCGACCTGGAAGGAATCCTGCTCGTTGACGGTGGTACCCAGCTGCAGAACAGTCTCCGCCATCGCAGAAGCGGACACGCACAGCGCCAGCATCAGCACGAGCATCACAGTGAGTTTCTTCATTTTCTTTTTCCTCCGTTTGCTGGATCGCCGCCTCGGGGCGGCGTCGATGCATGATCAACATTGTACTCTTTTTGCACTCTTTGTCAACATTTTTCACTCTGGAAGTGAAAAATCTTCATGAATCAAAGACGATCGACAAATGTTAGGACGGCATGCGTCCAAAACGTTCGGCTGCGAAGCGTCGCAGAGGCTGCGCCCAATCCTTACCAGCGCCCCCGCGCGCATAATCTGCCCTCCCGATTCCATACTAGGAAGGCCGAAGGAAAGATTGACGAGAAGGAGGCAGCATTCGTGCGAGCAACCGGAATTGTGCGACGCATCGACGAATTGGGGCGTGTGGTGATTCCCAAGGAAATACGGCGGACGCTTCGCATACGCGAAGGCGACCCGCTTGAAATTTACACCGATAAGGATGGCGAGGTCATCCTCAAGAAATACTCCCCGATCGGAGAAATCTCGAATTTTGCCAAGGATTATACGGAATCCCTCTTCCGCTCGCTGGGCCATATCGCCTGCATCACGGACAAGGACATGATCGTCTCGGCCAGCGGCGTCTCCCGCAAGGAGCTCTGGGAGAAGCCCATCAGCCGGGATCTGGAGCTGGCCATTCAGAGCCGGCAGGTCGTCACGGCGAACCGGGGCAGCGGGACGCGGCTCGTGCCGGTCACCAGCGAGGACGACGCGCAGGCGTATACCGCGCAGGTCATCTGTCCGATCATCGCGGACGGGGAATCCATCGGCGCGGTCGTGCTCCTGTCGCGGGAGCCTGCGGCAAAGATGGGCGATACGGAGCTCAAGGTCGCCGAGACAACGGCGAGCATCGTCGGCAGGCAAATGGAGCAGTGATCCTGAAAAAGGCAGCGGAGCGAAGGGCCCCGCTGCCTTTTGGGATACCGGAGATCGTGCGCCGCTTCGCCCACGTGGCCACGCTACGCCATCACGCTGAACGCCGCGACGCCAAAGAACAGCAGCACGGCCAGCACCGTGCCCAGGCTCAGCGTCGTGGAGACATACTCGCCGTCATCCCCCATGTCCGCGAAAAGCGGAATGATGAACGGCGCGGGCAGCGTGTACTGGAGCATCAGTGCGAGCATCAGCGGCTTCTCATATGGAATCATCGTGAAGAGCACGCCGGAGACGAGCGCCATCACGCAGGCCATCACGCCCAGGCGCAGCGCGAGCGTCTTGCCGACGGGGCGCAGCATGGGCCTGCTGATTCTGAGCTGATAGCCGACCACCAGCAGGATCAGCGCGGAGGTCGGCGCCGTGATGAAGTCGATCAGCGACATGAGGATCTCCCCCGCGCCAGTCGGCGCAATCGCCCGATAGACACCCATCGCGCCCAGCAGGACGCCCAGCAGCATGCCGGCGCAGGCCCTGTTGGTCAGCATGTTGCGCAGCATGACCTTCGGCGTCATGCGCTCGCCGCCCGCTGCCTTGAGCGCCGCAAGGAATACCGTGTAGGCGAACATCGTCTGGCCGATATCGACCATCGCATAGGTCGCGGTTTTGTCCGCGCCCACGAGCAGCGCGTAGAGCGCATAGCCGAGCATGCCGCCCTCAAACGAGGTCATCAGCAGCGGCATGAACCGGCCATAGGGTTGCACGAAGCGGCGCAGCGCATAGCCCGCCAGCAGCGCGATCAGGCAGCCGATAAACACGAGCGCGAACACCAGCATCAACTTGCCGCCGTATTCCGCCGTAAAGAACGCGCGAAACAGCACGACCGGCAGCAGGATATCGCCGATCAGCGCCTTCAGGCCCGCGTGACGCTCGTCGTTGAGGATGCCGCTGGAGGCACACAGGCGCCCCAGCGCGATCATGGCGAGCACGGGCAGGACCATCGCGACAATGGAAACCAGCATATTCTCCGTTCCCCCTTCTGCGGCCAGCGGCCGCTTCCATTTCCGAACGGCACAGCTTTTCTCCCGGCTTCGCTCTCGAGGCCGATTGTTTGCGCCGCTAGCCTTTCACAGGAAAGGGACGACAAAGCCGCTGCTTCATCGTCCCCCTTTTCCTCATTGATCTCTTCTTTTGTATGTCTGAACGGCACAGATTCCATGCCGGCTCAAACCGTGGTCTTCCGCCCTCGTCTGCCCTTACGCGTGAATCGCGTCGGTGTAGAATTCGAAGGCTTCCTTGTCGGTCGCGCCGTGGTGGACGATCATGCGGATCGCCTTCGCCATCTCGACCGGATGCTCGCTCTGGAAGATGTTGCGGCCCATATCCAGTCCGCGCGCGCCGCCCTGAATGGAGCGGTACGCCAGCGTCAGCGCCTCATCCTCCGGCAGCTTCTTGCCGCCCGCGACGACGATCGGCACCGGGCAGGCCGCGACGACCTCCTCGAAGTTGTCGCAGTAGTAGGTCTTCACGAGCTGCACGCCCATCTCCGCGACGATACGGGTGGCGAGCTTGAAGAAGCGGTCCGTGCGCTCCATCTGCTTGCCCACGGCGACGACGCCCAGCGTCGGAATGCTGTAGCGCATGCCCGCGTTGATGCAGCGGGAGAGGTTGTCGATCGAGGAGAGCTGGCCGTCCGCGCCGATGAAGGTCTGCACGGCGATGCAGTCCGCGTTCATGCGGATGGCATCCTCGATATCCACCGCGACGACCTCATGGCTCAGATCGTCGTTGAGCATGGAGGAGCCGCTCGTCACGCGCAGGGCGACGCCCTTGCGATACGTCGGCGGAACGCAGGTGCGCAGCGCGCCGCGCGTGCCCATGAACACGTCGATCTGCTCGGCGAGCTTCGGAATCACGAGATCCAGGCGCTCCAGTCCCGCGGTAGAGCCCATGAAGTAGCCGTGGTCAAAGGCAAACATGACCGTGTTGCCGCTCTTGGGGTCAAAGATGTTGGAGAGGTGGCGCTTCATGCCCCAGTCGAGGTTGTTCGCGCCCTTGACGTGAAAGCTGCCCTGGTTGGCAAACGGCACGTCGGTATGATAGTCCTTTGCGACCTTGAGTCCATCTTTATCCGCCATATGAATTCATCTTCCTTTCTTGAAGCCGGCTTGAATCCGGCGCATTTCCGGCGCTGGCAAACGGTTCTTCCGGCCGGAGCGGAAGCGGAGGCAAACGCCGCGTCATGCCGCAGCCTTCACCAGAAGAGGAGGGGCCCGCAAGGGGCTCCTCCTGCAAGGCATTTGCGAGGATCAGAACGGATAGTTCGCCACGTTCTCGGCGGTGAAGACAACGCGCTCGGGCAGCAGCACGACGCCGTTGTTCTCCGCAGCAGTCTCCTGGCCCTCGACGAGATCGCCGTTGGCGAGGATTTCGACGGTGCCGATGCCAGGCACGTCAACCTTATCGCCGACCTTCACGGTGTTGCCGGCAGAGACATAGGCGGCCAGGTAGCAGCCCAGAGCGCCCTGGATGCCGCAATCCCACAGGCCCCAACGGGTGCAGATGCCGTTCTCCAGGTAGGTGGTCATGCCGGAGGGCGGGCAGAAGCCGGTGATGGTGACGTCCTTAGCGGTCAGGCCCTTGTTCTGGGCAGCGCCGCACTGGCCCGGCAGCGCGGTGGAGTCGTTGCAGATGATCAGGTCGACGTCCGGATAGGCCTCGAAGATGGACTCGCCAACGGACACGGACTGCGCCGGATCCTGGTTGGAGTAGTACGGATCATGCACGGCCACCCAAGACGGATAGTTCGCCTTGATGTACTCGTCGCCGGCGACATACCAGGAGTTCTGGTCAGCAACGGACGGGTTGGAGAAGTGCCACACATACTTCACTTCGCCGGTCACGTCCACGCCGCGCTCCTTCAGGGACTCAACGCCCATCTCAACGAGCATCGGGCCAAGCACGTCGGCGGTGCCCTGAGAAACCATCAGCGCACGGGCGTTCGGGG
>JALFVL010000030.1 GCA_022787165.1 Clostridiales bacterium | reverse complement strand
GCGATGTTGGAGCAATGGTCGGAGACACGCTCAAAGTTGGTCGAAATGTCGGTGAGCACGAAGCCCAGCTGAATGGTGCATTGGCCGTTCGTCAGCCGCTCGATGTGGCGGGATTTGATCGTCACGTTGAGCTGATCGATGCAGGCCTCCAGCGGCTCCACGGTCTTGGCCAGCTCCGCGTCGCTGCGCAGGAAGCAGTCCGTCGAGCGCTTCACGATGTCGCGCACGGCCTGCGCGAAGACATGCAGCTCCCTGGCCGCCATGGGCGAGAAGGAGAGCTTCTTGTCGTTCATCTCCCGCGCGGAGTCGAGCAGGTTGACTGCGTGGTCGGAGATGCGCTCAAAGTCGCTGATCGAATGCAGCAGAACGGAGACGGTGTGGCCGTCCTCCCGGGAGAGCTGCGCGCGGGAGAGCTTCACCATATAGGTGCCCAGATTGTCCTCATACCGGTCGATCTTCGTTTCCAGCGCTTCAATGCGCTCAGCCTTCTCCTCGCTGAACTCGCCGCCATCGATCAGGTCAATCGCCTCGAAGATCGCCTCCTGCGTCAGTTCGGCCATGCGCGCGGCCACCACGCGGCACTGATCCACAGCGAACGCCGGCGTCGCGAGGAAGCGCTCATCCAGCAGCTGGAAGTCGTCGATGCGCTCGGCCTGCTCATCGTCGCGGATGGTGAGCGTCGCCAGGCGCTCCAGCCCGCGAGAGAAGGGCAGCAGCACCATCGTCGCCAGGACGTTGAAGACCGTGTGGATCACGGCGATGCCCGCCGCGTTCGCCGGCTGCACCAGAAAGGCGAACGGGAAGACCGCGTTGATCGCGTAGAACACCGCCATGAACAGCACGGTGCCGATGATATTGAAATAGAGATGGATCAGCGCCGCGCGCCGGGCATTTTTGCTCGCACCGATGCCGGAGAGAATCGCCGTGACACAGGTGCCGATGTTCTGGCCCATGATGATGGGCAGCGCAGCGCCATAGGTCACGGCGCCCGTCACGCACAGCGCCTGCAAAATGCCGACCGACGCTGAAGAGGACTGGATGACTGCCGTGAGCAGCAGGCCCGCCAGCATGCCCAGCACGGGATTGGTGAACTTGAGCAGGATGCTCGTGAATTCCGGAACGTCTGCCAGCGGCTTGACCGCGTCGCTCATCATCTGCATGCCGCACATGAGCACGGTGAAGCCGATGAGGATGGTGCCGATGTTATGCTTCTTCTCCGACTTGGTGAACATCAGGAAGGCGACGCCCACAATCGCCAGCACGGGCGTAAACGAGCTCGGCTTGAGCAACCGCAGCACGATGTTGCTGCTCTCAATGCCCGTCAGCGAGAGAATCCAGCTCGTGATTGTCGTGCCGATGTTGGCGCCCATGATGATGCCCGCCGCCTGAGACAGGCGCATGATGCCCGAATTGACAAAGCCGACGACCATGACCGTCGTCGCCGAGGAAGACTGGATCACCGCCGTGACTGCCGCGCCCAGCAGCACGGCCCGAATCCGGCTCTGCGTCAGCCTCTCCAGAATGCTCTCCAGCTTGCCGCCAGACATGCGTGAGAGGCCCTCTCCCATGACATGCATGCCATAGAGGAAGAGCGCCAGTCCGCAGATCATGTTCAGGACTCCGAATAAATCCATACTCTTTTCATCCTTTTAACATTTCCTTGATGCGCCGCGGCGCACCCGTCGCCATATTAGCAAGCCTGTGTAAAGCCGTCAAGAGCAATTCGTTAAATTCAGGTTAAATCGGCGCGATGATCGTTTCCTCCATCCTTCCGCTCCGCCTCCGCAGCGCCCGCCTTAGTCGCTGACGTGCTTGCCGGTCATCGCGAAGATCGCCCATTCTGCGATGTTCGTCGCGTGGTCGCCGATGCGCTCAAAATATTTCGCCGCCATCAGCAGATCGGTCGCCAGCTCGCCCTTTTCGGGATCCTTGTGAATCGCGGCGATGAGTTCGCTCTTCACTGCGTCAAAGAGATCGTCCACCACGTCGTCATGGTCGATCACCCACTGCGCCTTTTCCTGATCCTTCTCCACAAAGGCCTCCAGGCTGCGGATGAGCATGACGCTCGTCTGTGTCGCCATCTCGCGCAGGTGGTCATTGCTCATGCGCGGCAGGCTCTCGAGCATCAGCTCGATCTCGGAAATGTCCGCCGCGTGGTCGCCGATGCGCTCCATATCCGTGATCATCTTGAGCGCGGAAGAGACCATCCGCAGATCGCGCGCCACGGGCTGCTGAGAAAGCAGGAGCTTGAAGCACATCGTCTCCACCAGCCGCTCCTGCTGGTCGATTTCCTCGTCAAAGGCGATGATCTCTCTCGCCTTGCTGTCGTCGCGGCTGACCAGCGCCGTCACCGCATCGCTGATCGCCTTTTCAATCATCTCGCCCATGCGGATGAGCTCGTCATTCAGCTGCTTGAGCTGCATATCATACTGCTTGCGCGTCATGAAAATTCCTCTCCTTGCCCGCAAATCCGGCGGCCATCAGCCGAACCGGCCCGTGATATAGTCCTCCGTCCGCTTGTCCTTCGGATCGGAGAAGATCTGCTCCGTATCGCCGCTCTCGATGATCTCGCCCAGCAGGAAGAAAACGGTCTTGTCCGAGACGCGCGTCGCCTGCTGCATGTTGTGCGTGACCATGATGATCGTGTAGTCCTTCTTGATATCCAGCACGAGATCCTCGATCTTGCTGGTGGAGATCGGGTCAAGTGCGCTCGTCGGCTCGTCCATCAGGATGACCTCCGGCTTGACCGCCAGCGCGCGCGCGATGCACAGGCGCTGCTGCTGTCCGCCGGAGAGGCCGAGCGCGCTCTTCCTGAGCCTGTCCTTGACCTCATCCCAGATGGCGGCGTCGCGCAGGCTCTTCTCAACAATCTCGTCAAGCTCCGCCTTCGCCGTGATACCATGCGTGCGCGGACCATAGGCGATGTTGTCATAGACGCTCATCGGGAACGGATTCGGCTTCTGGAAGACCATGCCCACACGGCGGCGCAGCTCGCTGACATCCATGTTTCCATAGATGTCCTCGCCGTCCAGGCGAAGATCGCCGGTGATGCGGCAGCCCTCGACCAGGTCGTTCATCCGGTTGAGGCTCTTGAGGAAGGTCGACTTGCCGCAACCCGAGGGGCCGATAAAGGCCGTGATCTCGTTGGCGGGCATATCGAGGTTGATGTCTTTGAGCGCATGAAAGCCGCCGTAAAAAAGGTTCATGTCCCGGACAGTGAATTTGTTGGCCATGGTTCTGGGTTACCTGCCTTTCGTAATCTTCTTGGCAACCTGACTGGAGGCGAAGTTGATGATCAGCGCGAGGACCAGCAACACGACGCTGGTCGCGTAGGCCTGCTCGGTGTAGAGGCCCTCGGAGGCCTGCTTGTACATGTGCAGCGCGAGGGTGCTGCCGGAGTCAAAGAGGCCCGCAATCCTGGCGACGGTGCCGGAGGTATACATGAGCGCGGCCGTCTCGCCGACGATACGTCCAATGGCGAGGATGATGCCCGAGAGGATGCCGGGCACGGCCGTGGGCAGCACGATGCACATCACCGTGCGCAGCCTGCCCGCGCCCAGGCCAAAGCTGCCCTCGCGATACATATCCGGCACGGAGAGCAGCGCCTCCTCTGTTGTGCGCATGATCAGAGGGAGGATCATGATCGCCAGCGTCAGCGCGCCGGAGAGCATCGAGTAGCCAAAATGCAGCGTGTTGGAAAAGAAGAGCATGCCGAAGAGGCCGTAGACGATTGAGGGAATACCCGAGAGCGTCTCCGTCGTCACGCGCACGAGGCCCACAACCCGGCTGCCTTTTTTCGCGTATTCGACCAGATAAATGGCCGAGCCGATCCCCACGGGCACGGCGACGAGCAGCGAGAGCAGCGTCATCGTGCAGGTGTTGATGATTGCGGGCAGCATCGACTGGTTATCCGAGGTATAGGTCAGGGAGAACATCTCGGGGCGCAGGTTCGGGATGCCGTTGCCAAGGATATACACCAGCAGAAACCCCAGCACCAGCACCGTGACGCACGCCGCCGCGTTGGTCACAAGAAACAGCAGAAAGGAGCCGGGATGATGCCGGTAAGTGCGCATCCTGTCCGCGAAGGAAACCGTATTGATGCCCTTTTCCGGCGCACCCGTTTGCTGCTTTCCCCGCTTCAGAGAATCGTTTGTCATGCCTTTTTCCTCCTCTTGAGGGCGGAGAACGAGAGATTGATCAGCAGGATGAACACAAAGAGCACGACGCCTGTGGCGATGAGCGCCTCACGATGCAGCCCGGCGGCATAGCCCATCTCGATGACGATGTTGCCGGTCAGCGTGCGGATGCCCTGCAAAATGCCCTTGGGCATGCGCGCCTGATTGCCCGCGACCATGATGACGGCCATCGTCTCGCCCATCGCGCGGCCGATGCCCAGCACGATGCCCGCGAGAATGCCACTGGAGGCGGCGGGCACAACCGCCGTATAGACGCTGCGCTCATGCGTCGCGCCCAGGGCAAGCGCGCCCTCGTAGTAGCTGCGCGGCACGGCCCGCAGCGCCGGCTCCACGACGCCGACGATGGTCGGCAAAATCATGATGGCCAACAGGATGGAAGCCGTCAGCATCGAATTGCCGCTGCCGTCCCAGGGCTCGCCGAGCGCGCGCACAAACGGCACGAGCACGACAATGCCAAAGAAGCCGTAAACGACCGAGGGGATGCCCGCCAGCAGCTCAACGGCCGGCTTGATGACGCGGTAGAGCCTCTCCGGGCAGAAGAAGGACAGTTGAATGGCCGTCAGCAGCGCGATCGGGACGCCCAGGATCAGCGCGCCCGCCGTCACGAAGATGCTGCCAAGGATCATCGGGAAGATGCCGTAGATATCCGCGCCCGGTTTCCAGGTCTTTCCGGAGAGGAATTTGAGCGGGCCGATTTCCACCATGGCAGGCAGACCATTGGCCAGCAGGAACAGGCAGATCAGCAGCACGCAGAGGATCGACACGCATGCCGCCGCCAGGAAAACGATCTCCATTGTCTTTTCCCGGCGCGCCTTCTTTTGATAGTTTTGCTCCATGGTTGTTCTCCTTTTTTAAGAGAAGCGCCTCCCTCTTGCGAGGGAGGTGCTGGCCGCCTGGCCTAGAGCTGTGCGGCGTCCGCCGCGATTCATCAGATTTCGTTCCACTTGGTGGTTTCGCCCAGGAAGATGCTGCCGATCTGCTCGACGCTCAGCTCCTCGGTCGGATTCTCGAGGTTGACGATCACCGCGATGCCGTCCATGGCGATGGCAATGCTCTCAAGCTCCGCAGCCTCGGCCTCCTTGAGCTCGCGGGAAGCCATGCCGATCTCGTAGGTGCCCTCGATGGCGGAGGTCATGCCGGTGGTGGAGTCGGTGGTCTGAAGCTCGATGTCAGCCCCGGTGTTGATCGCGGTGTAGGCCTCGATCAGCTTCTCCATGATCGGGGAGACGGAGGAGGAGCCACCGACGACCAGCTTGCCGGTCGCGCCGTTGCTTTCATAGGCCGCCGCGTCGGCAGAACCGACATAGCCGTTCGCGTTGACGATCTCCTGTCCCTCGGCGCTCATGATGAAGGCGATGAAGTCCTTGGAAAGATCGCTCTGCGTATCTGCCTTATAGGCGATGTTGAACGGACGGGCGATGGCGTAGGTACCGTTGGCGACATTCTCGGCGGTCGCCTCGACGCCCGCGACCTTCACGGCCTTGACGGTGTCATTCAGGGAGCCAAGGGAGACGTAGCCGATCGCCTGCGCGTCGCCAGCGACGGTCATCAGCATCGCAGACGTGTTGTTGGTGATCTGCGCATCCTCGGTCGTCATGTCAACCTTCTTGTCGTCGATTTTCTGCTCGACGCCAGTCAGCTCGACGAACGCGCCGCGGGTGCCGGAGCCCTCCTCGCGGGAGATGACGGTGATGCTCTTGTCGGCGTCAAACTCGGCGCAGGCGGTGCCAGCAATGCACGCGAGCGCGAGCGCAGTGGAGATGACGATCTTGCTGATCCTGTTCATGATGTTTCTCTCCTTTATTCGTTTCGCAGGTTCGTTTTGTGTTTCTGTCCCTCAGGGACGGGCTTATTGTAAAATCCCCGCGTTAAATCTGCGGGGCCTTGTATGTAAAAAAAGGGGAAAGAAAAGGAAAACCGGAACAGCCGAAGCCATTCCGGTTTTACACCGCTTAACATCCGGGAGTCCGCTTTACAAAACCAGACCCTTTGCATCCCCGGCCCTTCTTTACAGAGCCGGAGCCGCTTTACAAACCCGTACCCGTTTCAATCAAGGCGCTTCACAGCAGCAGCCACGCCGCGCCGATGCCCAGCGGCACGAGCATGCCGGTCAGGACCGTCAGCAGGACGGAAAGGCCGTTTTTGACTGCCTCCACCTCGCGCTGCCAGTCAAGCCGCGGAAAGCGCAGGTTGAGCGCCAGGCCAACAACACCCATTGCCAGGGAATGCGCGATCGGCGCAAGGATGAGCAGCGCACCCTGCGCGGCGCTCAGCCCCAGACGCAGGGCCAACACCGCCCCGCAGAGCGAGAACACCGGCACGGACAGCGTCATTTGCAGCATCAGCTTTGCGCCCAGCCAATCCCGCCTGCGCACGGGCAGGGCGCGCAGCGTCTCCATTTGGCGGCCCTCCATCGAGATCGAGCAGGAGGTCGTGTTCGTCATGCCCGAGAGCAGCATCGCCGCCAGCGTCATTAGACCCGGCAGCCTGCCCCGCACTGCGGGAACTGCATCGAGCAGCGTGAGAACCTGCCGCAGATCCATGGCGCAAACGGCGACGGTTGCCATGGCGAAAAGGAGCAGTCCTGCCGAGGCGTTCATCATGTAGATCGTGCTCGACGTGAAGCGGCGAACCTCCTTGCCATACAGGGCCCACAGCGGGCTCTTCAGCCTGCCGGGCCGCGCGCTTGCGCGTGCCGCTGGCGCCGCCATGCTCAGCGCGTCGGCCAGGCGCGTAAAGCCCCTCACCGCCGCCAGAGTCATCAGTGCCAGCGCGCCGAAGGACACGGCCGTCAACAGCACCAGCGCACCCCCGCTTCCTGCCGCGGCCTGCGCTGCCCAGTCCGCCGGCGGATACAGCCCCGTGAGCAGGCGGTCAAACCGGCCCATCATCGCGAGCATCACGCTCCGCGTCAGCCTGCCCCGCAGCCCCGCCGCAGCAAGCGCGCCGCACAGTGCCATGATCGCGACGAAGAGCGCGACGTTGAGCAACGCCGTGAGCAGCGCCCTGTGCCGCATGCGCAGCGTCAGATGCGCCAACAGCGTGCCCAGCGCAAGCGCCGCCGCCATCGGCAGCGCAGGGGCCAGGCAAAGCGCGAGCGCGAGCCGCAGGCCGCCCGAAAAGCCCTCGCCCAGCCCATAAACTACGGCCGCCGGGACGCCGATGAGCACCGAAAAGACCAGCTCCGCCGCCAGCAGCGCAAGCATGCGGCTGGCGACGATGCTTCCCGCCGCGACGGGCATCGCCCGCAGGGATGGCACATCGCTGCCGCCAAAGAGCATCTCCGGCCCCTTGAACATCACAGTCACAAACGCCAGCATCGACAGCGCCAGCGTGAAAACCTGCGGAATCATGCCCGCCGCACCTACGTCCGCCAGCATCAGCGCCAGCATGAGCGAATAGCCCGATGCCATGAGCACGAGCATCAGACAAAGCGCCAGCGTTCCCAGCGCGCGCCGTCTCTGCTGCGGGTCATGGCCATGCAGCAGGCTGTTGACGCCGCCCAGCCGGCAGAGCTGGATGCGCAGCAGCAGCGCCGTCTCCCGAATGCGCGTCGTCATCCTCAGCCCTCCCTTGTCTCCTCCATGAAGACATCCTCCAACGACCGGCCTTGGCCGATCTCCTCAGGCGTCCCCTCCGCAATCAGCCGTCCCGCGCGGAGGATGCCGACCCGGCTGCACAGCTTCTCCGCAACCTCGAGCACATGGGTCGAAAAGAAGATCGCGCTGCCCTGCGCGCAGAGCGCCCGCATGACCTCCTTCAAATGGAAGGAAGCCTCCGGGTCGAGGCCGACGAACGGCTCGTCGAGCACGAGCAGCGACGGCTGATGCACGAGCGCGGCGATGAGCATGAGCTTCTGCTTCATGCCGTGGGAATACGCGCCGGCGAGCTCGCCCAAGCTCTGCTCCATCCCAAAGAGCGCCGCGTAGCGCTGCGCGCGCGCCGCCCGTTCCCGCGCGCCGACGCCATAGAGATCCGCCGTCAGCGAGATGAACTGCGCGCCGGTCATGAAGGGATAGGGCTCCGGATTATCCGGCAGATACGCCATGCGCCGCTTGGCCTCGAGCGCCTGCGCGCGCACGTCATGCCCCGCCACGCGAATGCTCCCGCCGTCAAAATCCATCACGCCGCAGACGGCGCGGATCGTCGTCGATTTTCCCGCGCCGTTATGGCCGATAAAGCCGTAGATCTCCCCCGCCCTGACCACGAGGCTCAGCCCGTCGACAGCGCGCTTCCCACCGGGATAGACCTTCGTCAGGTTCTGTATTTCGAGCATGGTTTCCATCCTCTCGCCTCCTCGCATCAAGCATTATAATATCATTTTGCTATCATGTCAAGGCAATTGGGCTAGCGTATCGAAAATGGACACACGTTTTGCCTTCCCCTCGCCGCCTTTCCGCAGGCAAACCGGCACACCCGGCAAAGGCCTGCAAATTCCGCTGCCATTCGCGCGAGGCTGTTGCCCGGCGAAAGATTGACAAACCGGCCCGATACCGTTGCCCTGCAACAGGATTTCCAAAATCAAGAAAAGCCCGCCTTTCGGGAGAGCTAAAGAAATCATTTAACTTTTTTCTTTCCGCGGACAATCTGGCTCTCCAAAAGCCTCCAGGCGTCAAAAACGCGGCCGGAACATCTGTCCCGACCGCGGTATCCTGGCTGATAGCTCTTCCTTTTGACGATCCACGCGCCCGTTCAAACAGCGCAGTCCTTCTCTCCTGTGACCCTTTGATGTGAAACCGCCGTCACGCGGGAAATGGCCGGCCGTTTGCCGGGCCTCGCTCATGCCCCGCGTCGCTGCCGCTCAGCCCATCTGCTCCATGTCCTTTTGCAGCCGCAAAAGAATGCGCTTCTCGAGCCGAGAGATGTAGCTTTGGCTGATACCCATGATGTCGGCAACCTCCTTTTGCGTCTTCTCGGTGCCGCCGCCCAGGCCGAAGCGCAGGCGCATGATTTCCTTCTCGCGCATGGAAAGGTGAGAGAGCGCCGCCGAGAGCATCTGCCGCTCGACGGTCTCCTCGATGGATCGGTAGACGAGGTCGCCCTCGGTGCCCAGGATGTCGGAGAGCAGCAGCTCGTTGCCGTCCCAGTCGGTGTTGAGCGGCTCGTCAAGCGAGACCTCAAGCTTCTGGCGGCTCGTCCTGCGCAGGAACATGAGAATTTCGTTCTCAATGCAGCGGGAGGCATAGGTCGCCAGCTTGATCTTCTTGCCGGGGTCAAACGTGTTGACGGCCTTGATCAGCCCGATGGTGCCAATCGAGATCAGATCCTCAATGCCCACGCCGGTATTCTCAAATTTCCGGGCAATGTAGACAACCAGCCGCAGGTTATGCTCGATGAGCGTGCGGCGCACGCTGGACGGCTCCTCATCCATGCGGCTGAAAAGCGCCTGCTCCTCCTCTCTGGTCAGCGGGGCGGGCAGGGAGTCGCTGCCGCCGATGTAGGCGACCTCTCCCTGTGGCCTGATGAGGGTCAGCTGCGGTCTGTTCATGCCGCTTCTTCCGCTCATGCGCACCGTTTTCCGTTTTTCCATCTTTCTCTCCCCCTCTGTCATATTGAGCATTCATCAATCAGTGCCTGCGGAATCAGCGCGGGCGACCCTCGCCTGAGTCCCGGGGACAGGGCGACGGCTGCGCTGACGCGCCTCCATGTCCCGCCGATGCTCAGCTCGAGCGTCTGCGGCGTGAAGCAGAGCATCATCTGCCTGCCGCCAGCCGTGTCGGCGCTCAGCAGCCGCCCGCGTCCCGAGAGCCCCATCTTCCTGCCATCCTCCATCGAAAAAACGACGATCGGTCTGTGTGTCAGATAATCGCGAAGCGTGTTGCCGCTGTCGGCGATTCCGCGCAGGCTGAAGCGCTTGTCCAGGTAGGAAAATCGAAGAAGCAGCGTTCCCGTGTTGCCGCCTGTTCGCCTGGCGCGCCGCAAGCAGGCAGCCATTACCGGCACGGCGCAGGCAGCGAGCGCACACGCCACCGGCAGCGAGCCTGTCGCACCCAGCAGCGCCTGAAGGGTGCCGCCCAGCAGCCCCATCGCGCCACACAACAGCATCGCGCTGCGCAGCGGTCTCATGAGCATCTCCCGTCCCCCGCCCAGCGCCATCATCGCTGCCGCCGTGGGGAGCCAGAGCAGCGCGGCCTGTCCCCGCGAAAGTCCCCGGGTCAGAGCAGCCGCAAGCGTGCCGGCGGCCGCGCCCGCCACGATCCGCGCCGGACGAACATGCCGTCCCGCGAGCCGCAGCGCCAGCGCGATGCCCATCGCGTCTGCCAGCAGCTCAACAAGCAGCCCTGCCGCGTTCAAGCGTCCTCCTTTCGGTCAACCCTGCGTTTGCCTCTTCACGGCGTCATTATAGCGCGTTTGACGGAAATGCCCTGTCGTTCGCGGACGCGAAAAAAGAGGAAAGCTCGTCTGCATTCGACAAGCCTTCCTCTTTCGGATATTTGCTTTTCCTTCCGGCGCATCTCCGGAGACTGCTGGTCCGTTTGTTCTTCGGGTTCCGTCCTCTCCCCCGTTTTGCAGCAGGCGGGCGGGAATCATGCTGTTTACATCAAATACTCTGCTTTGTAAATCCCACCCGTTTCAATCGTAGGCTGCTGCGCAGTCTGCTCTGAAACTGCTTTTTCTGCAAAGGATCCAGGGACGTCGGGCTGCCGCCCGAACCTGCCAAGAGGCTTCGCCCCTTGACCCCTTAATGAAAGCAGCCTTTGGATTCTTCTCAGATGGCCTTGCTGATCTGCTGGCCCTGCTTGGTGTCCTTGAGCACATAGCCCAGCTTCGTGATCTCGTCGCGCAGCCGGTCGCTCTCTGCCCAGTTCTTCGCCGCGCGGGCCTCGGCACGCGCCTTGAGCAGCGCCTCGACCTGCTCGTCCCCGTTCTCGTCCGTCTTGCGGGTCAGGATGCCGCAGACCTTCGCCATCTCGGCGAGCGCATCGACAACCGCCTGCACGGCCTGCTTCGGGCTCTTTTCGTCAAGCAGCGCGTTGCCCGCGCGCACAAGCTCGAACATGTTGCCGATGGCGTCAGCGGTGTTGAGGTCGTCGTCCATCGCGGCGTCAAAGCCGTCTCGCGCCGCCTGGACCTTCTCCAGCAGCTCCTTCTCGCGCTCGCCCATTTCGCCGTCCTTCGCATTGGATAGCAGGAAGGCGTAGTGGTCGCGCGCGGTGTAAAGCCGCTCGAGGGAGGCCTTCGCCTGCTCGATCATCTCGCGGGAGAAGTTGATCGGGCTGCGGTACTGCGCGCCGAGCATGAACATGCGCACGGCCTCCAGGTCAAATTCCTTCGAAATGTCGCGGACGGTGAAGAAGTTGCCCGCCGACTTGCTCATCTTCTGGTTGTCCACATTGATGAAGCCGTTGTGCATCCAGTAGTGGACAAACGGCTTGCCCGTCGCACCCTCGCTCTGGGCGATCTCGTTTTCGTGATGCGGGAAGACGAGATCCTTGCCGCCGCAATGGATGTCGATCGTCTCGCCGAGGTACTTCATGCTCATCGCGGAGCACTCGATATGCCAGCCCGGGCGGCCCTTGCCCCAGGGTGAATCCCACGCCGGCTCGCCCGGCTTCTGCGCCTTCCAGAGCGCGAAATCCATCGGATGGCGCTTGTTGGGGTCGGTGTCGATGCGCGCGCCGGCCTCCAGATCATCAAGGTTCTGCCCGCAGAGCTTGCCATAGGAGGCGAAGGCCTGCGTGTTGTAGTAGACGTCGCCGTTGTCGCAGGCGTAGGCGAGTCCCTTGGCCTCCAGCTTTTGAATCAGGCGGATAATCTCGGGGATATGCTCCGTCGCCTTGGGGTTGACGGTTGCGCGCTCGATGCCCAGCGCGTCCGCGTCCGTGTAGTATTCCTTGATGAAGCGCTCGCCGAGCTCCTTGACGGTGATGCCCTCCTCGTTCGCGCGGCGGATCATCTTGTCGTCGATATCGGTGAAATTCTGCACGAAGGTGACGTCATAGCCCTTGTGCTCCAGATAGCGGCGAAGCGTGTCGAAGACGATTGCCGGGCGCGCGTTGCCGATGTGAATATAGTTGTAGACCGTCGGCCCGCAGGCATAGATCGTGACCTTTCCCGGGGTGATCGGCACAAACTCTTCTTTCCTGCGGCTCTGTGTGTTATAAATCTGCATGTTCAACGTCCTCCTCGATATTCTGTGTTCCCAACAGGGTGTGGATTTGCTCTTCCATCTGGGCGACACGCCGCTCCAGCGCTTCGATATGCGCCTTGACCGGGTCCGGCAGATGGACATGGTCAAGATCGATGCCCGGCGCAACGCCCTCCCGGCGAACGATCCGGCCCGGGTTGCCGACGACCGTGCAGTTCGGCGGTACCTCCTTGAGCACGACGGCGCCCGCGCCGATCTTGCTGCCGTCGCCGACGCTGAACGGGCCGAGCACCTTGGCGCCTGCGCCGATGGTCACGTTGCTGCCGATGGTCGGGTGGCGCTTGCCCACGTCCTTGCCCGTGCCGCCCAGCGTCACCCCCTGGTACAGCGTGACGTTGTCGCCGATGACCGTCGTTTCGCCGATGACAACGCCCGTCCCATGGTCGATAAACAGCCCCTTGCCGATGCTCGCGCCGGGATGGATCTCGATTCCGGTTGCATGCCGGCTGTGCTGCGAGATGATCCGCGCGAGGGTCGTATGCCCCGCCAGAAACAGCCTGTGCGCCAATCTGTGATATGCCAGCGCTTTGACTGTGGGATAGCACAGCAGCACCTCCCACTTGGACCGCGCCGCCGGGTCGCGCTCCAGAACGGAAGCAATATCCTCTCGCAAATGCTCAAACACCGCGCTTTTTCCCCCTTTTCCGACCCGACCGGATAAAACAAAAGCCCTGCCGTCTCCTCTTCAGAGACGGCAGGGCCGCGGTTCCACTCTGATTAAGCGCAGCTTCGCGCTTCACCTCTTCGCCTTAACACGGCGTCCATGCCGCGGCCTGACTTTCGCTCAGCCGCGGAGCTCCCGGATGCACTTCTTTCCGCCCTTTCCCAAGCGCGCTTGCAGCCGATGACGCGCCCTCTCTGCCGGCAGGTTTCGGAAATACTCTTCCCTTCTCAGCTTCTGATTTATTATATGTCCTGCGCCCGGGCGATGTCAAGGAAAAGATTTTTCTTCCTATTAAATAGGCGTCTGGGCGCGTCAGCTCATCCGGAAGTCGAGCGCTCTGGGCGGTTTCAGGTTTTCCCTCGCCCAGGCCAGGCTCTCCTCGTCGGCGCTGCCGCGCTCCCGGCGCGCCATCAGCTCAAACCAGAGGTCGGTCAGCAGCACGTCGCCCTCGCGCACGTCGGTCAGCACGATCCGGCTCTCCAGCAACGCCTGCGCCTCGTCGAGCCTGTCCGTGCGCATCAGCGCCGCGATCTCCAGCGTCTTCACGCGGCCAAGCTTGCGCACAGCCTCCGGGATGACCTCAAGCAGCGAAAGCATCCGCGCATACTGCTTCGTATCCAGCAGCGCGGTGAGCGCCTCGACAGCCAGCGGCCGGATGGGCTTCATCCGCGCCGCCTCGCAAAGCCTGTCTGCGGCCCTCTCCGCGTTCCCCTCGCGGCGGTCGAGCAGCGCCAGGCAGCGCAGCGCCCATGGGTTGCGCTCAAGCGCAAGCGAGCGCTCGTAGCTCCCGCGCGCGCTGGCGCTGTCCCCCTGCGCGTCGGCCATGACGCCAAGCTGGTAGTGGGCAAACCAGTGGTCGCTTTTCCCCTCGCAGACGCTCTCGTAGAGCTTTCTGCGCCATGCCAGGCTGATCTGGTAGCTGAGTACATTGTCAAGCGGGTCCGGGCAGGGCAACTCGCCCGTCTGTGCGAGCGTCATCCAGGGCTGCTCCTCATCCGTCAGGCGCATGGCCTCCATGTTCAGCCCCTGCGTGTCAAACGCGTCGCCCAGCAGCGCGGCTTCGCAGCGCGCAAAGCCCATGCCCTGATGGAGAACCTCGCCCGTTCTTCCGTCGAGCTCCTGTTTGGCGCGCGCATGCCAGTCCTCCAGCGCCTGCGCGGGCCTCTCCGCGTCGAGCGCGGAGGCGACCGCCTGTACGGCCTCATGCCAGTCCTGCCCATGCACCCTGGCGGGATCGGCCTGAACGGCGCCGTAGGATTCGAGCCAGCTGATGCTCGCGCCGCCGGCCATGGGCAGATGCTCCAGCTGCGTATGCGCCAGGCCGGACTGCAGCTCGATATACGCGCTGCCCTTTTTAGAGAGGAACTCCTGCCAGTGCCGTCCGCCTGCGCCCATTCCCCAGACGAAGAGCTTGCGCCCGCGCAGCTCGCCCGTCGAGGTCTGGCACATGCCATAGCCATCCTTGCCGGGCGCGGCGATAAACGGGCGCGCTGCCTGCGGCACGTCGAAGAAGAAATCCATCGACTGCGGGAGCGTCATCGTCTTGGTGATATCCCAGTCGAGATAGCCGCCGTTTTCGCGGGCGAGCTTCGCCGCCGAGCCCTTGAGCTTGTCTGCCTCCGCGCGCATGTAGGGCACAGGCACCTTGGAAAGCTTGCCGCCGTAGCCGTAGCGATAGGCCCGCTCGGCAGGCACGACGACGCGCACGTCCTCTCGCTCGTTGACCGCCATGTTGCTCCACCAGTAGACGGCAGTATCCTCCTTCGTCGCGTTGTCGATGCGAACGCGGACATAGAGCTCCTTCGCGCCGTCGGGCAGGAAGGCCTCCACGCGATAGAACAGATGGCGCACGCGCTCATACTGGAACATGCGCAGCACGGGCGTGCCGTCTGCAAAGCTCAGGCGCTCGCAGGCCATGTCGTCCACGGTAAAGGGCGTGTGACCGATGATGCCGCAATTCCACTCGACGCCGCCGGAAATCCAGGCGTTGCGCAGCGCAAGGTTGCAGGGCTGGAACACCGGGTTGACATGCAGCAGCTCGCGCCCCGCATCCTTGTCAAAGAGCGACCAGAGGCGTCCGCCGAGCTCCGGCAGGAAGGTCGCGCGCAGGTGCTCGTTTTCCAGCACGGCCGCCTTGAACGCGCGGCTGCGGCGGGTGCGGTTGTAGCCATCCTGTATCGTGTAGGGCAGGATGGTATGCACACGGCCCCAGCCCATGTATTTCGCTTCCTCGGGGGTAACCGTCTCCTCGTCGATGACGATCTGCGCGTGCGCGTCGCCCACGCCGCCCAGGTCGGGCAGCGGATTCGCCTCGCCTAGCGAAGCCGCAGGCATGGAATAGGCCGTAATCGTCAGTGTGCTCATGCTCAGCCCTCCGGATAGCGGATGTCATAGGTGTTCTCGCCGAAGTTGACGGTGACAACGGTGCCGTCGCCGAAGATCGTGCGCTGAATCCTTCTGTCTTCCGAGAGGAATTCATGGCTGACCATCTTCTCCATCGCGACATGGTGCTGCAGCTCGGAGATCGTCTTCCACTGGCGGATATTCTCCTCGAGCGCCTCGCCCTCGGCGCTGTCGCTCATGTAGCCCATGCCGCCGCACAGCAGCGCGTTGAGGAAGCCGGTCGTCCCCTCGGGAATGCCCCATTCTCCCTCCCCCATCATCCAGGGGATGATGACGCAGTCGTGGTACACGAGGTTAAAGAGCGGCGCCGGAATCGCCGTGTTGCCGAAATATGGCGCCCAATGGCAGAAGACCAGCGTGCCCATCGCCCAGTCGTTGACCTCCTCGGAGGAGGGGCAGACGCCGTGCGCCGTCAGATAGCTCAGGCACTTGCAGCGCGCGTCGATGCACTCGCGGCGGGTCATCGGGTGGCGCGGGTTGGCGCATTCGTCCAGCTCGTTGCAGGTGAACACGTCGAGATAGGTGCCCTCCAAATGGATGCCGTGGGCGAAGAGCTGTTCAAAGTTGCGGCGGACGTAGTCCTGCGCCAGAGACGCGCAGAGGTAGTTCTGCCGTCCGCCCGCCCAGCGCGCCATTTCAAAGAGGCTGCCGTCCGCGCTCAGGGCCGCATTGTCCGGGTCGTAGGTCGGCGCATCGAGGTAGTAGTCGCGGTATTGATCGTGGATGCCGAACATGTAGCCCAGCTCCTGCATGGTATCCGAGAGGGACTTGAGCCCCGGCCAGCCGCCGGCCTCCCGGCAGGGCGGCAGATAATCGGGATGCTGGTTGTCGTAGCCGGGCTGTCCCCAGCCGTCCAGATGCAGGTACAGCTGGTTAACGCCCATGCCCTTGAGCCTGCGAACGCGTTTTTCCCACTTGGCAAACGGCGTCACATGGTCGTTCGTCTCCGGATGCTCGGCGTCGTAGAACGCGCATTCCGGCACGCGGTGCGTCTTGCCGTCCACATGCATCACGCAGCAGCCCACGAGCTTGCTGACGTTCGGGTTCGCCGCGGCCTTCTCGCGCAGCGTGTGCACGCGGCCCTCCTCGTCGATCATCCTCCTGTACAGGCGGCAGAGCGTCACATAGTCGCTGCCTGCCGGCACGAAGCAATAAGTCATCGTGCGCGCATAGCGCATCTGGCCCAGCGACGGCAGATGGCGCACATAGACACGCGTCGGGCCGCCGGCCGGATGGTCGATCGTATAGGCATCGTCCCAGAAGTGCCGGGCGTAGCAGAGATAGCCGCCCTCCGGGGTGATCTCGCCCCACCAGGGCATGTAGGCGCTCTCCGAGCCCATCTGTCCATCAAAGGGCATCTTCTCGCCCACGGCCTGCGGCCAGTCGGCAGGCAAAAGCTGGCCCTGCATCGTGTTGAGCACGGCATAGGCGCCCTCGCCCTGGGCCACCAGCGGCGCCGGCCAGAGAACCTCCTTGATCTCCAGCCCCGCCATGTCAAGCGGCACAAACGTGCAATCCACAAAGCCCGTCGTGTCGTTCACGAGCATCTGTGTCTCAAAAGAGAGCGCCCCGCGCCCGTCAAAGCCCGCATAGCGCACGCGCTCCCCCTCGCCCAGTCCCGAGCGATAGGCAGTCCGCTTGATGGAAGCGGCGCTGTCAAAGCGAATTTCCGTTCCGTCGCGCAGCACAATGCGCGGCGCAAACACAGAATCAAACGTCCAGGTCTTCCCGAAGGCTTTCACAAAGGCCGCATCCTGCACGCTCAAAAGCGTGACCTGATCCTGCTTTTCCATTCGTAAGTTCCTTCCTTTTCTCCTGTTCTCCGGCTTCGCCGGGATTTCTTCCCCTATTATATCGGCGCCACCCGGCGCTGTCAATGCGTCCCACCTTTCCCTTTCCGCTCACGCCTGCCCTCCCATTTCACCCTGATTTTTCCTGCTCCCTTTCCGCCTTTTCTGTCTGAGCGGCGTTCTGCATTATCGTGCATAAACCTGCATATCTCTCCTTTTTTTCGAACGCATTTCGCATCCTCTTTATTTTTTTGATCAAATTGGTCATATCATCTTATTTTTAATTGACGGATTCGACGAAACCACATATAATTATATTCATCAGGAGTTGAGCTTCATTCAACATGGAAGAAGTGTCGGCTCAATACAAAGGTTGCCCCGGCGCGCGGCCGATTTCTCTCCGCCGGTTCGGGGAGCCCAACAGAGGAGTTGGTTCCATGCAGGCGTCACTGTCTTCCCCGGGCACAAACCCCGCTCCCGCGCAGGCCAAGAAAGCGCTGACCGTCTTTAAGGGTCTGCTTGCGCTCTCCCTGCTGATGATCATCGGCGGCGCAGTCTGGTACGTCGCCATCACCGGCATTATCGGCAACAAGAACTGGAACTTCATGACCCATGGCCTCGGCCCTGCCGTCACCTGCGCAGCCGGAGCGCTGCTCCTGCTTTGCAGCCTCGTCGCCTACTTTACCATGCCTGTCTTCCGGCCGACCGCCGCTCCGCTGCTGCGCGACCTCAACCGGGACAAATACCTCTATCTGCTGATTCTGCCCGGCATTCTGGTGGTGTTCATCTTCAGCTATATGCCGATGTACGGCATCATCCTCGCCTTCAAGGATTACAAGATCAAGAGCGGCATCATGTTCTCCTCCTGGTGCGGTCTGGAGCACTTCAACCGCTTCTTCGGCCGCGCGATCGCGGGCAGCATCATCGGCAACACGCTCTTCATCGGCATCACGCAGCTGCTGATCACCTTCCCGATCCCGATCATCCTCGCGCTGCTGCTCAACGAGCTCAAGAGCACCCGCTACCGCAAGCTCGTGCAGACGATCATCTATCTGCCGCACTTCGTCAGCTGGGTCATCATGTATTCGCTGCTCTTCTCGCTCTTCTCCATCACCAGCGGCCTGGTCAACAAGCTGCTGATGTCCCTGGGCCTTTCCTCCATCAACATGCTCTCCGACCCGAACATGTTCTATGGCATGCTCTATGGCACGAGCATCTGGAAGGAGGCCGGCTGGGGCACGATCATCTACATGGCCGCCATCGCCGGCGTCGACCAGGAGATGTATGAGGCCGCGTATCTGGACGGCGCCAACCGCTTCCAGCAGTGCATCCACATCACGCTGCCGGCCATCGCCTTCTCCGTCACGACCATGCTGATCCTCAACGTTGGCTCGGTCATGGGCGCGAACTTCGACCAGATCATGAACCTGCGCACGGAGGCCACCAAGACGACCGTCGCCCAGGTTATCGATACCTACGTCTATGACATGGGCGTTTCCAAGGGCGAATACGACCTGTCGACGGCCATCGGCCTGTTCCAGCAGATCGTCAACTGCATCCTCCTGTTCGCCAGCAACTTTGTCGTCAAGAAGATGTCCGGCGAAGGCTTCTTCTAATCGACAGGCGAAAGAGAAAAGGAGGTAATCATTCATGAACGAACGCGCCCCTCTGCCCAAATACGGCAAGAATAAAATCCGGCTGACCGTCGGCGAGCGCCTGTTCGATTTTTTGAACGTCGCGCTGTTCATCCTCATCGCAATCGCGATCATCTTCCCGTTCTTCAACATCTTCGCGATCTCGCTGACGAGCAACGCCGAGTACATGCGTGAGCCCTTCATCATCTTCCCGAAGGAGCCGACGCTGGAGGCCTACTCCTACATGTTCGGCACGCCGACCATCCCGCGCGCCTACGCCGTCACGCTGCTCATCACCGTCAGCGGCACATTTCTCTCGACGCTGGTGACCTCGATGCTGGCCTATGGCCTCTCCAAGCCCACGCTGCGCGGTCACAAGTTCTTCATGATCTATCTGCTGATCACGATGTTCTTCTCCGGCGGCCTGATTCCCAACTACTACAACATCACCAAGACGCTCCATCTGTCCAACAACCTGCTGGCGCTCATTCTGCCCGGCACGGTCAGCGTCTTCAACTTCATCATCGTGCGCTCGTTCTTCAAGCAGCTGCCCGCCTCGCTGGAGGAATCCGCGAAGATCGACGGCGCAAACGAATTCACGATCCTCTTCCGAATCATCTACCCGCTCTCGATCCCGACGCTGGCGACCATCGCCATGTTTGTGGCGGTCGGCCTGTGGAACAGCTGGTTCTCCGCGCAGCTCTACATCCGTGATGAGAAGCTCTATCCATTGCAGCTGATCGTGCGCAACTACGTCCTGCAGGAGGCCAAGCCCGCCGAGATGCAAAACCTCGAGGGCCTGCGCGACGCGACCGGCAAGCGCATCTACCTCAACGAGACCGGCCTCAAGATGGCCTGCGCCGTCGCGACCGCGCTGCCTATGGTCATCATCTATCCCTTCATCCAGAAGTACTTTGAAAAGGGCGTCACCATCGGCGCCGTCAAGGGCTAAACCACCAGATATACGGGCCGCAAGGCCTGCATATAGAAAAAAAGGAGGATATCCTAATGAAAAAACTGCTTTCTCTGCTGATGGCGCTGATGATGCTGGCGCTGGCAGCCACTGCGCTGGCCTATGACGGCGAGATCCTCGCCATCACCGCCGACAGCGATGACGAACCCTTCACCTGGGACGCCTCTACCGACAAGATGGCCGCGTTCATCGAGGATCAGTTCGGCATCAGCCTCATCCAGAGCGAAACAAACTACTACAACAACGATTTCGCTGTCACCCAGCTGGCCGCTGTCGACGGTGTGCTGCCTGAGGTCTTCACCGCGGATATCCTCTATTACCCGCAGGAGATCACGCAGTTCATCCCCGAGGAGCTTGTCGCCGAGATTCCGGAGGATCTGATCGAGAAGTATCCGCTGATCAAGGCGCGCCTGGAGAACGATGCCGTGGCGCAGCTCGTCAAGAACATGTACGGCGGCTACTACTTCCTGCCGAAGCCGGACTCCGCTGATCCCTCCATCTACGTCGCGGAGCGCAAGGGCCTCTTCATCCGCAAGGACTGGCTCGCGGCGGTCGGCATGGAGATGCCCACCACGTGGGAGGAGCTCTATGAGGTCTGCCACGCGTTCACCTACAACGATCCGGATGGCAACGGCATCAATGACACCTATGGCCTGACCGGCGATGGTCTGGGCACGCTGCGCTACTTCTTCGCCTCCACCGGCGTCTCCAACCGCTACTGGAACCGCGATGCGGAGGGCAACTGGTTCTTCGGCGCGCTGGACGACAGCAACATCGAGGTGCTCGAGTGGCTGCGCAAGATGTACGAGGACGGCTCCATCGATCCGGACTTCGCCGCGACGACCTGGAAGACCGGCCTGCAGAAGTTCTCCTCCAACGCCTTCGGCGTGTGCGTCCGCAACGCTGACGCGGACTGGATCAACGCCGTCGCCGTCGAATACTACGGCGCCGCGAACCCGGACTGCAACCCGTTTGACCGCATCGACCTGATTCCGACCCTCGGCACCAACAAGGGCGACGAGGCCTGCATGGAAGCCTACATCTCCTGCATGGTCGCCATCATGTTCTCCCCGGAAATCACCGAGGAGAAGATGGACCGCTTCCTCGCGTTCTATGAGTATCTGCTCTCTGAGGAAGGCCAGCTGCTGCGCATGGGCTTTGAGAATGAAGATTGGGTCCGCAATGAGGATGGCACCATCTCCCTCATCCGCGACGAGAATGGCAATGCCTCCCTGCTGACCAGCAAGTATCCGTGCATCGCCGCGACGCACTGGACGAGTTGGGGCTTCGAGCTTCAGGCGTATCCGGACGTCGAGTACTTTGACGAGTACAACGATGAGACCAAGGCACTCAACACCAAGTCCTGCGAGATCCGCAACAAGAAGGTCGTCTATCCGGAAATCGGCCCGATGCTGATCGAGGATACGACCGTCACCGACACCACCGCCTTCAACTTCACCTCCGAGTATTGGCAGATCATCTCCGGCACCGCGCCTGTAGCCGACATGTTCGCCGATATGAAGGCCCGCGCTGCCGTCTACTATGATCCGGCGACCGAGGTCGTTGAGGAGTATGCGCAGGAGTACGGCTGGTAATCTCTGGCCCCAACAACACGCATCGATCCATGGAGCCGCCTTCCTTCGGGAGGGCGGCTCTTTTTTATTGACATCGGCTCTCTTCCTTCAATGGCTCTTTTTCTTCAAGGAATGATTGATTGCTTTTCTCCCCTTCGGGGAGAAAAACCCTTTTGCCGACGATCTGCGCCGCCTTTCCTCGGGAGGGTGGCTCTTTTTATTGACATCGGCTCTCTTCCTTCAATGGCTCTTTTTCTTCAAGGAATGATTGATTGCTTTTCTCCTCTTCGGGGAGAAAAACCCTTTTGCCGACAATCTGCGCCGCCTTCCCTCGGGAGAGTGGCTCTTCTTTTCTTTTTCACCCGGAATCCCTTGAAACCGCTTCTATTTTGCGCTATGATGATACGGCATATCGATCTTACGAAGGAGGCTCTTCCAAATGAAACTGGGCACTGCCGGCCGTTGCGTCCGCCTGGGCGTCATCGGCTTCGGCTTTCGCGGCATCCCGCAGCTCGACCTGCTGCTGACGATGCCCGATGTGGAAATCGCGGCCGTCTGCGACATCCACGAGGATCGCGTTAAGACGGCGCAGGAGCATGTGCGCAAGGCGCGCGGCGTCGTTCCCTTCGGCACCACGGATTATCGCGAGGTCAACGCCCGTGAGGATGTCGAGGCGGTCGTCATCATGACGAGCTGGACGACGCATGCGCTCATCGCCGTGGATGCCATGAAGCACGGCAAAATCGTCGGCACGGAGGTCGGCGGCGCGTCCTCGCTCGATGAGTGCTGGCAGCTCGTGCGCACGAGCGAGGAGACCGGCGTTCCGCTGATGCTGCTTGAAAACTGCTGCTACAACGACACGGAGATGGCGCTGCTCAACATGATCCGCCAGGGCGTCTTTGGCGAGCTGGTGCATTGCCGCGGAGGCTATCAGCATGACCTGCGCGACGAGGTCGGCGAGGGCGATCTGACGCTCCACTACCGTCAAAACAACTTCCTGCATCGAAACGGCGAGCTCTATCCCACCCATGAGCTCGGCCCGATCGCCGCCTATCTCAATCTGAACCGCGGCAACCGTATCCTCTCGCTCGTCTCCATGGCCTCCAAGAGCATCGGCGAGCACGCGTGGCTTGCGGAGCACAGGCCCGATTCCCCACTCGTCCGCGCGAAATTCTGCGAGGGCGACGTCGTGACGACAATGCTCAAATGCGCCAACGGGGAAACCATCGTCCTCACGCATGACTGTACCCTCCCCCGCCCCTATTCCCGCGGCGGCTATGTACAGGGTCTCAAGGGCGTCTGGCAGGAGGACAACCACGGCATCTACATCGAGGGCCGCACCCCCGTCGACCCGAAGAACTGGATGCACGAGTGGGAACCGGATAAAAAGTACATGGAGGAATACGAGCATCCGCTCTGGCGCGCCTATCGCGAATTCGGCCTGCGCGGCGGTCATGGCGGCATGGATTATCTCGTCCTGCGCGCCTTCATCGAGTCCATCCAGAAGCAGGTCGCCTTCCCGATCGACGTTTACGACGCCGCAAGCTGGATGGCCGTCACCTGCCTGAGTGAGCAGTCCATCGCGATGGGCTCATCGCCCGTCCCCTTCCCCGATTTCACGGACGGCCGCTGGATCGCGCGCGAAGCGCGGCCGGGCGACATGTATTCGCTCGACGCGGTGTATGAGGAAGCCTTTGAAAACTGATGCTTCGTGTACATGCGTTTATATTTCGCTCAAAACCGGCGTCAGTTGCATCCCTCACCAGGATGCGGCTGACGCCGGTCTCTTTTCTGATCGGTGTTCATCGGATAACGCCGTATTTTTTGAGGAGCTGCACCCGCTCGCTGCCGATACGGATGCTTTGCGCAGCATCGTTGTTCTCGCTTCTGGCCGCCTCCCGGCCGTACCGAATCAGCCGGTCCGCCCAGGTGACCGGAAGCAGCCAGGGCTTTTTCTTGAGAACCGGATAGCGGGGAATCATGTCTTTCACTGGCGGAAGGATCGTTTTCAGCAGGCTGCCTCTCCCCTTCTTTCCCTTTTTCTGCGCGGAAACCGCGTCCAGCGTGATCATGCTGCTGTGCTTGCGGCTCATGCTGGCATCCCCGAATACGCCGGCATCCAGAAGATCGTTCAGCATGTCCTCCTCGTCCACATCCAGAGCGCGCCATTCCCCCGGATAACCGGCCTTGTCCGGATCAAAGGTCAGGTAGCGTTCCCCGATTTTGAGCAATGCGGCGGCGAAGAGCTCCGCATGCGCCGCTCTGCAGCTGTTCAGGACATAGCCCCAGTCGATCTCCTGGCCATACCGGTTGGCAAACAGTACGATGTCGCAGACCTGCCGAATGCCAAATCCGCTGTGCAGAAAATGCTTGAACGAATGAAAAATCAGATAGAGGAAATGATCGGTCACGTCCAGCGTCCGCACGGAAGCCCCGTCGATCTCCACATGGGTCGTCCGCTCATGCGCGCCCTCGAAGAATCCATTCAGCTCGCCGTAAGCGTCCGACTCCGGCGGAAAGAGCTTTTTATGCAGCTCGATATACAGCGCGCTTCCGGGCTTCCCATATGCAATCTCATACTCAGCTTTCAAATCAACGTCCGGCTTCACCGGCTGCATGCCAAAGGCGCACATCGCCTGATGGCAGCGCTCAAACTGCTCCTCCGGGATCAGTACGTCCTCATCGCCCGACATCCTGTAATCCGGCTTCGGATAGAGGCTCCTACAAACGATTCCCTTGACGACAGACGGCGTCATCCCTGCGGCCTCCAAATGCTGAAGCAAAGCAAGGAACTCGCTCGTCTTCATCGTTTGCAGCATGACGCTCTGCACCGTGCGCCGCCGGTACTGGGCGATCATCTGAGGATCGGCGCTTCGCGCCGCAGGAGCGGCATATGTGGCTTCAAAAACCATCGGGAGAACGTTATGCGTCTGCGCCAGCTGCCAAAGGGTCTCCCATTCCTGCGCCGAGACACCCGCCTCCCAGCCCACGGTTTCGTCTTTGACCGACGCACCAAGCGCCTCTAAAAAGAGCTGATTGATACGATCCATAGTACTCCTATCTGTCTTCTGGCAGAAGATCGAGAACGACGATCTCCGGAGGGTTGTTGAATCGCGGCACCTTCTGCGCATTGCTCCCCAATCCGGAGGTGATCAAGAGGTTCAGCTTGTCCTTTTCATACATACCCTATACATATTCGGGGAAATACCGCTGATCTCCTCCCCAGACGCCGCCAAGAAACGGCAAAACGATGCGCAGGCTCTCCGAAGCATTGTTAGCCGCCCCGGCGCCGCTGCGCTCTCCGGCGTAGCGCACGATGCGTTGCGTCCAGGCAAGCGGAAGCAGCCACGGCTTTGTCCGCAGGAAAGGATAGCGCCCCTCCAGCGCCTTTCAGCCGGGAAAGAGCGTGCGCAGCACGTTTTTTTTCCCCCCCCCGGCCTTCCTGCCGCGCCTGTTCGCCGCGACAGCATGAAGCGTCATGGGGCTTGAATGCTTGCGGCTCATGCGGGCATCGCCAAACACGCCGCTGTCCAGCAGGTCGGATCGCCTCGAGCCCTCATCTACCGCGATCTCCAGCCCTGCCTGAGGAATGCCCGCCGCGCACTCTCGCGTTCAGCGCCTCAAGAAACAGCTGCTTGATCCCGTTCATTCTTCCTCCATCGCTCTCTGCGGCAGAATATCCACCACGACGATCTCCGGTACATTATTGAATCTGGGCACGCCGACTCCACTGCCCAACCCACGCGAGAGCACCATGACCCTCTCGCCATCCTGAGAGGCATAGATTCCGGACGAGCGCCCCGGGAAAAAGCCCCGATCCGGCGCATACAGGCCGCCGATCAGCGGCAAGCGAATCTGACCGCCGTGTTCATGTCCGGAGAACACGCAGTCAATTTGCCAGATATCCAGATTGTCGTTGAGAATCCAGCATGTCGGCAGATGTGCCAGCAGCAGCGTATAGCTTTCCGTATCCTGAAACGCCTTCAGGAACTCGCATTCCCACCTTTTGGCCTCGCCCGTGCGCAGGTACTTCTCCGGCAGACAGTAGCCATAGATGCCGCCCAAACGGATCATCTGTCCGTTCACCGTCACGTCCTCATATGTCCTGTCGAGCACCGTCGCTCCGGCCTCCTCAAAGAGCGCCGTCAAATCCCGGCCGAACATCTGCTCGTGCGTCACCTCATGGTTGCCATAGGAGAAATACACCGGCGCAACCTCCGTCAGCCTTTGGACAAGGTTCACCGCGATCTCCGTTTTGTCCTCCCTGCCGTTGAGCATATCACCGGTCATCAGGATCAGATCCGGCTGCTGCCTGGCGACCATGCGCACCAGCCGCTCGTTGTTTTCCCCGAACTCACTGTTGTGCAGGTCCGTCAGCTGAACCACGCGGATAGGCGCGGTGAGCTTCGGCGAGGAGAGGACGTAGTTGGTCACCTCCAGGGCGTATTTCGAGCCGAGAAAGCCCCAGACGAGCAGGGCAAGGAATGTAAGCAGCAGCGCCAATGAAGCTCTCTTTTTAAAACAGTTTCTCATTGATCAGATTCCATGCTCCAATGATCCCATGACAGCACACTTGTTGGATAGAAGCAGATACGAATTGTTGTACCTCATTTGTCCATTCACGATCATCCCATTCAGCCTTTAGATTTTGCACTGAAAATAGTGGTTATAGATCGCATCTGCGATTGCAAAATCTTCTGCCTCATCAATATCCGTGCTTTCAATTTCGCCCACTTCAACGATAAACGGACGATCACCGATCCGCCGGTTCTTCTTTGTCATAATTTCATTGCGATAAATATAGAAGCCGCTGGTTTCCTCATAAAGAACAGGCAGATCCTGCGTGCGTGGAATCTGATCCAGGGCATAATTATAGGGTGCTCCATCCTTCCATAGAAAATCCTGGAGTTTTTTGGCGGCAAAGGCCGAGTCATATTCTCCCGAATTCACAGCAAGGAGCCCCTTCTCGATGCTTTCAGCCCGGATAAAGGGGGAAGTCGTATGCGTCATGACATAAATATCTGCCGGAACATCCTTTGCAAAGCATTGCAGCACCTCGTTCATTTTGGTAGTATCTTGATCAAGAGATTCGCTTCGCTTCAGGTAGCGAACTCCTTCCGGAATAAACCCTTGGATATCTGGATTGCTGCAATATGTGTAAACCTCATCGATTTCCGCTACCTTCAATAAAGTGTTCAAGATATAATAGCACAAAGGTTTTCCGTTGGTAAATGCCTTTGTGTTTTTCTGTGGAAGACGACGATTATTCAGTTTCATTGGAACAACTGCTACAATCTTCATATCATTTTCACTCCCTTATAATTATGGTATATCATCGATAGAATCACAAATCGTGACCATATCGCTGTATTTATGGAACATCTTCTGTGCGATTTCCCACATTTCTCCGGAAAGAAGACGGGAATTGCAATGCTCATGGTCTACACAGTGGTAGATCGAGTAGGCCTTTACCGGTAATCCGAAAATCAGGATCGGATTGAGCACACTCGATGAACTGACCGTGATCAGTTTCTTGTCAGAAATATCTCCCAGATTCATGAGAATCACTTCCCATGGAATGCTCGTATTCTTGTTCGTCTTGAATCCTAAAGAGGCAAAACGGTTTTCCGGGTTACGCGGATGAATTTTAACCATGATGTTATCTTTTCCAACCCGTTGTGCAAGCTGCTGAATCACTTCCAGGTCATTCAGGGCAGCTCCCTCTGCGTAAAAAGACTCCTCCATAAAGATATACTTTCGGTCGTACTGATCCACAGACTGACTGTAATCAAACACAAGGTTGCATAGTGTCCGAAACTGTTCGTCTGTACGATCAATTTTCAGAAGGGCCTGCACAGGGAATGGGGGCGTCCAGTTCAGATTATCCGGATTGAACAGCAGCATGCCTGCCACATGGCCATAAATTGTTCGCTTGCGGTAAATGTGCCGATGAAGGAATTTCTTCAATGGCTGTGTCACAGGAATATAGGTGCCGGCATAATCCTTCTCATACAAGCGGCTGTAAGTAAAAAGGCCGTCCTCGTAGATGTACAGTTTGACCTTCGGATTCTTATGGGCTGCTGCATCAAACAAAAGCTGTGAAAAATAATCAACATTGGCAAGATAAATGGAAGAATACCTATGCTCCAAGTGAACAAAGCGCTTGAGGAACCTGTTTGGCATCAAGCTGGCTTCAATGCGTTCCAAACGATGAATTCGTTTCTGAAATTTTGCGAAGCCGACATTTTTAACATAATAGACGTTTTCAAACATCGAGGACTTTTGGAGCCGCTTACATAGCGCTTCTCCTCCGTTCATATGATCAGAAACAATCATATCGGCAGGTGTATCGCCGCAGCAAGCATATTGGATCCACATGGCCACCAGGATCTGGTAGACAGAATTACATACAAATAAGTTGCGCAGGTGCTTGTTTTTCATGATGCGGAGACCTCCGATGAATTATTTAGCGAACAATGTCAATAGTTTGAGGAATAAGAACCGCCCTCCAAACGAACGTTGTATTCATGGAAATCAATTATCTATTCAAACAGCTATTCTTTAATTCGCGCCAATAATTCACAACTATTTCCCAACATTTTAAAATATACGCTTTAAGTGCAGATGTTGCCTCGCCTTGTTGACACCGAATCTTCCAATAATACTTGGATGCATTTGTAATTTGCCAATAATTCCACGGTTTTCGATATCCGGAATAATGTAAAACCACAATACTATGAAGGTCAGAATGTGGAATGCGGGTCGTTGTTGTTAATTGATAGTTGTATTTCTTTGGTTCAGCGTACTTTACCTGTCCTTGGTATAAACAGTTCAATATGTCCTGATCTGGGCAACGAAGTTTATCTTGCAAAAAAAAGCACTGCTCTACAATGTCATGCATATTCGTACTTTTACGCAGCAACTCAAGGTTCATGAGCATTACACCTGAGTTGAAGTAAATGTACTCTTCGGGAAGATTGAGAATCCTTTTCTGATCTTTAAGCCAGCGCTCTTCACCTTGAGATTCTGCACAAACAATATATTTGTTGCCGTCAAAACTCTGATAGTAGAACTCCGAGATGCTTTTGAGAAGAACGATATCTGCATCCAGCCATAAAACTCGGTCAAGAGAATCTGGAAGTAGAAACTGGGCCAGTATTCTAAAATACATTTCTATGCTATATCGACCTACTGGAAGACTATCTAAACCAGTTTCCCTTACGTCAATGACAGCAAGCTGCATTTGACACTTTTCTTCGAGATACTGACTGAGTCGGTTCTTTTCCTCTGTGCTCAACCTATAGTCCAAGAGATATACTACAACATCTTCTTTTGTTCTCATACGCAATGAGAACAGCATCGTCTGGGCTTTGTCCAAGTAATTTGAGTCAACTGAAATCAATATATTCATCATTGCACAATAAGATATTAACACCCTATCCGAGCGATAATCTGTTCCAAGTACCGTTCATCCAAGCAATCGCAAGGATTCTCGCCACCAACAACTTCATTGAGGAATTTACCAGGGATTAACTGCTTCTGCTTGGCCCCGGATAAGAACCATTCATACTCAACATCAATATGACCCAAATCCAATGCCTGAATGCCGTTTGCTGAAAGCTTTGATGCCAAAATGGTCGCAGTGGGTCCCAATGCCAGAATGACCAATTCATTGCTGTGACGATCCAAAACCGCACGCATAATATCCTTATAATAGAAGAATGCGTCTGTTGCCGGGCCTAAAATCCGCTTAACAGAGTTTGCGTTTGAGAATAAATCATTTCCTACCCCTAACCTGGTCTTTTCTCCTTCTACAATCAATATATCCTTTCCATTCCAGAGTTGTTTGAGCATAGGAAAGATTTTTTTAGCGCGTTTGGACGAAGTCCAGTCAATATAGGGGCGCGTTATCTGAGCGTCGCCAAACAAGTATTTTGTTTTGTGATGCTCTCGGATTAGGTCTATGGTGGGGTGATGTTTTTCTTCATCAATTGCCCATCGGCTCCAAAACATTGCTGCATGCCAGTTCGATCCACGAATCGAATTGAATACACCCGGAATACATAGCAATAGATTTGAATCTTTACTATCTAGTACTTCAATCAAGGCTTCAGCCAATTCAGGAGAAGACCTTTGGAATTTTAAATTGCGACAACCTCTAATCAAGTCGAATTCACCATCACCAAACCGAGCAATAGAGCATTTGTGTTTTTCTATGAATCTGACTGTTTCAGCCGCAGACATAATACGAAGTCTATCTTTATGTACAAAGACCGCATAACGGGTATCTCGATACAAAGTCCTTCTTAGGTCAAACAGTTTTTCATATATTCCAACTAATAGTTTTTTAAATTTTGAATTACGCATAAAAAACTCCAATTACCCACAATTCTTCACCGTTATTGGGAGAAATAGCAATTCACTTTTGACTTGAATACCCAATAGCATTACACTGATTTGCGGCAAAACAATAACCTCCATAATCAAAAAGTGTTTATCTATGATCCTAAATGAATTTTCAGGAAACAAATACTACATTATAATTGATGTAATCAAAGATACTCTATGGAATCATTTTTCTAAGCTTCTTTGCCCTTGTTATAACAGCGCAACAAATATGATAAACATACGTTGTTTTCAAAAATACACTCAGAGCATGTATATAAAGCGAATGATCGTGCCTTTTCTGTAAGGTACTTTTAAGATTCTTATATAATTGCCAATTCAAATGTATTTTCTCAGTTATCCCAAGTGCAGAATTCCGCACATTTTCGCGTTCGCGTATTAAGATTGCAATATGCCAATGAGCAATCATATCATAGGCATGTTTAAAGCCATTCATCCTAAAGAAGTCAGCCTGTTCGTCTAAAGCATCTAGTTTATCAAACCGTTTGGGCGTCCAACCCGATTTTGTAATGCTATCAGAATTTTTGAAATAATAGTACAGCGGTGCAGAAATTGCCGCAATGCTCCTGCACGCAAATAACACTTTATAGGTGGCAAATTCATCTTCATGAATTCTACCTTCGGGAAAACGCTGCTTTTCAAATAGTCGTTTTTTATATAGTTTCCCCCAAGGAATGATTGCATTTCCATTTTTTAGAATAAAAAAGTTTTCCGGAAACCACGTCTGTGCATCTAACTGTGCTGCCTGTATTTCTGGTACCTCTCCATCAGTTTCTACATATCCACAAACACTTAGCATGACATTATGCTCCATCGTCGCATTCATCAAGCATTCCAGCATTTTCGGATGCACCCAATCGTCACTGTCCACAAAGCTGATCCACTCGCTGTCGCTGTGCGCAAACGCCCAGTCGATACCCGCGTTCCGGGCAGCAGACACTCCCCTATTCTCCTGATGAATGACATGCACCCGCAAATCCTTCTGCGCATACTCATCGCAGATCGCTCCGCAGTTGTCCGGGCTGCCGTCGTCCACCAGGATCAGTTCAAAATCAGTAAAGGTTTGCCCCAGAATGCTGTCTATGCACCGGCGGAGATATAGCTCGACTTTGTACACGGGGACAATGACACTGATTGTTGGCATATTCCCTCCTAACACCTTATTTCAACGCTCTTGTACAGACATAACTTTTGGAGTCGGCAAATGGATGTGTCCCCAGTTGTTTACGTTCCATTGTAGTTTCACGCCTGCATCATCAGTGTTCTTTTCGAAACACAGCCCTTCTGCATGACCAATGTCCTGATTACCACCTGTACTATTCTTATAGAAGAATGTATATCGCATCTTATACATAGAGTCCATGAATGCCGAGATGTCCAATTCAAAAATAGCGTCCGTAATATCATCTTTCTGTCCCGAATATAATTGATAGACAGTGTAGGTGCCCAAAGCACTTCCTTCCATGGAGACAATTTCTATTCGAAGGCATACATCCGTTACATCCGAAAGATTCAGCCACTGCATACGCAGTGTCATGACCTCATTTGCTCTGAAGCAGTTTGTGTCCTTTCCCAAATACTCCACTTTCTTCAACTTCACTTTTTCGCTCATAAGCCATGCAGGCTTTGGGTATTGCTGATAATCAAGGCTGACACAATCATTACTTTTGTTATTCATATATGTAGCAATTGCAGCTTCTACTTCACCACTGAAAATAATCTTCCCCTTATCGAGCACGACGCACCGGTCGCAGAGCTGGCGGATGGTATTCATGTTGTGGGAGACGTAGAGAACCGTCCTGCCCTCCTGCTTGGCGGCGTCGCGCATCTTGTCCAGGCATTTCTTCTGGAACGCCATGTCGCCCACGGCGAGCACCTCGTCCATGATCATGATCTCGCTGTCCAGATGGGCGGCGACGGAGAAGGCCAGCTTGACGTACATGCCGGAGGAATAGCGCTTGACCGGCGTGTCGATGAACTCGCGCACCTCGGAAAACTCGATGATCTGCTCCATCTTCGCGTCGATCTCGGCCTTCGTCATGCCCAGGATCGCGCCGTTGAGGTAGACGTTCTCGCGGCCTGTCATCTCGCCGTTGAAGCCCGTGCCGACCTCCAGCATGGACGCGATTCGTCCATAGATGTCGATCTCGCCCTCGGTCGGCGCGGTCACGCGGGAAAGCAGCTTGAGCATCGTGCTCTTGCCTGCGCCGTTGCCGCCGATGATGCCCAGCGCCTCACCCTTGTACACCGTCAGATCGATGCCGTTGAGCGCCATGAACGTCTGGCCGACGAGCCGCTGGTCCGTGCCGATCTTGGTGTTCGGGTCCTCCTTGCCGCGCACGCGCGCCCACCAGCTCTGCAGATCGCCCTGCAGCGTGCCGCCGCCGATCTGGCCGAGCTTGTACATCTTCTTGACGCCGGAGAGCCGAATGGCCACTTCCCTGTTTGCATTCTGCATGTCCATCCGCCTCCTCAGACCGTATCCATGAACGTCTTTTCCACATGGTTAAAGAGCATCACGCCGAAGACCGCCACCAGCGCCGTGATCGCCCACGAGAGCGCGAGGTATGCCGGCACAATCGTTCCCCGTCCGAGCACGGCATAGCGAATCAGCTCCACCGGCGCGGTGACGGGATTGATCAGCAGGATCGTCTTCATCAGGCCGTCGCCCAGTTGAGAGAGCGGGTAGACGATCGGCGTTGCGTACATCCACAGCTGCACGCCGAAGTTGACCAGGATTGCCAGATCGCGGTACTTGGTCGTCAGGCTCGAGATGATGATGCCAAATCCCAGGCCCATCACGCCCAGATGCACCAGTGCCACGGGAATGAGCAGCCAGGCCCACCAGTTGGGCGAGACCGCGCCCTTCGCCAGGTAGTAAGCCAGAAAGAGCAGCACGAGGATCATCTGCACGCCGAACTGGATGATGGAGGCCAGCACGTTGGAAATCGGCGTGGTCAGGCGCGGGAAATAGACCTTGCCGAACACGCCCGCGTTGGCCGTGAAGGTCTGCGCATTCTTCGTCACGCAGGAGGAGAAGAAGATCCAGATGGCGTTGGAGCACAGATAGAACAGCAGCTGCGGCACGCCGTCTGTCTCAATGCCCGCGATACCGCCGAAAACAAACGCATAAATGATGCTGCTGATGAGCGGATTGAGGAAAATCCACACCGGCCCCAGCACCGTTTGCTTGTAGGTGAGCACAAAGGAGCGCCGGGTGAACAGGACGATCAGATCGCGGTATCTCCAGACCTCCTTCAGGTTCAGGTCGAACCAGCGGTGCTTCGATGCAATATGGGTATGATATGATACAGCTTCATTACTTTTCATTCATTTTCCTCGACTTTCACGGGTATTATTCAAAGAAATGCTATACCATCTTCGGCTTGAACAAGCGCAACAGCTTTCGCTCCAATCGGGGGCTGACCTGAAAGACCTTCCACTTAAGCCATTCTTTCATCGGAAGCCCAGTCAGGCTGTTGTAGCCCTGTCGAATTTGCTCCATTCTGGCGTCATAGCCCGAGTCTCCTCCGGAATCGCCGCTGTAATAATCTTCCAAAGCCTTCAATACACGCGCCCTGGTCTCGTGGAGCAATTCGTTCTGCCCGATTTCCTGATAAAACCGATAACGAATCAACAGTGCCTCCAGCGCATCCAGATGCCGCACATCCTCTTGTGCGCTCATAATGCTTCCGGCGCGCCGCATTACATAATGATAACCCATATAGTCAATGCAAGCAACACGTCCCGCCTTCCAGAACAGTTGTGCGGCGATAAACTCGTCCTCATGCCATTTCCCAACAGGAAAGGTCTCTTTGCTCAAAAGGCTGCGGTGATACAGCTTGTTCCATGCCACAATATAGAGTGGTCCTCCCGCCTGATAAAAGCGCGGTAAAATCTGCTCTGCGGTCAGGCATTCGTCCCGAATCGGCGAACCATCCGATTCCCCCGTCGGCAATCCGTCCTCATCGACACAGAGAACATTGCAAAGGGCGAGCTTTGTCTGATTGGATCGCACGGCCCCATAAAGCCGTTCGATCATCTCCTGCGCAATGTAATCATCGCTGTCCACAAAGACGATGTATTCACCACTTGCCGCGCTGATTCCAGCATTTCTGGCATCTGAAAGGCCGCCGTTCTTTTTATGTATGACCCGGATCCGCGCATCTTTCCTTGCCCACGAATCGCACATGTCCCCGCATTGATCCGGCGAGCCGTCATCGACAAGAATGATTTCAAGATTCCGGTAGCTCTGTGCCGCAATGCTTTCCACGCAGCGATTCAAGTATTTTTCTACCTTGTATACCGGCACGATGACAGAAATCAGTGCGTCCATATGCTTCCTCTCCTGGGGTATCAGCGTTCAAGAATACAATGCCCCACAATTTTGATCTTCTCGCAGATTCCTATATTGGGGTCATTCAAACAAATCCGTGTATTCTCCCTTTTAAATTGCCGGATCTGTCTGATTTTTCTTACATCCTCCCGGGCTACCCGGCTGCATAAGTCCAGTGCGCTCTCAAAGGACTTGCGCGCAACAATATAGTATAACTCCTCAGAATATGTTTTTGCGATGACAGCCATTTTGCGAAAGGAATCGATAACCGTCATCTCGCTGTCAGTCACTGTCTGGTTTCTCCGCGTCGATGTAATCACGCCTGCCGTGCGCTGCCGGTAGAAATACACCACCGCATCACAAAAGGAAATGCTGCTGCAATGAAGCAAGTATTCCAGTAAGAACAGCCGGTCTTCATTCAGCCTGATCCTTGGATCAAACCTGATATCCTGGTTTTGGATAATGGTTCTTTTCAGCAATTTGTCCCAGAGGAAACCAAGATAGCAGTACCGTCTTTCCTGGAAAAGCTCCTTGATAAAGTCGTCAATAGAAAACTGGCCAGAGGGAAACGGCTGTTCTTGCGCAATCACAGTGCCGTCTTCTTCCATGAGCGACATTCTGCCCATAGTCAGGTCTTTTTCTTTCATGCTATTGAGCATCTGCTCGTAAGCATCCAAGGGAAGCACATCATCCGAATCCACAAAGGAGATCAATTCGCCAGATGCTGCCTGCAGTCCCGCATTTCTGGCAGCACTGACACCGGCATTTTCCTGATGAATGACCTGAATTCTGCTGTCTTTATTCGCCCAGGCATCACAAATCTTGCCGCTGCTGTCACAAGAGCCGTCATCCACCAGGATGATCTGAAGTACAGAATGCGTCTGACTGACAATGCTGGCAACACATGCATCCAGATACTTTTCAGTATTATAGACTGGCACGATTACGGATATGGAAATGCCTTCATGCATTCTGGTTCACCGACTCCCTCGATGGCGTTTTCTGTATAACATCCAGGAATAATGCTTTATAAACGCTTCTTTCCGGATGAGGAGCCTTCTTTTGATTGAATTCTTCGCCTTTATACGATAGTTTCTGCATCCAGTTTTCCTGACGGATACGCTCGATCAACTCAGGAGAATAATCATCCCGAAGCTTTCGCAGAAGTACCCAATAATCAACACCGCAGCCGTTTATGTCGACGGCGTCTAGTTCCCTCTTGACCAATGGGATCGTGTGATATCCAAAGTCGATTACATAATCGATCAAAAAGTATTCGATCAGCGTTTCCTGTTCTTTCCAATACGCGCGCCAGAAATCGCTGAGAAACCGAAAGAATATATGGCCTGGCCAAGGAGAGACCCAAAAATAGGAGGTCCACCGATTGCGGGAAACGTTGTAATCCTTTTTGTTGAATGCACATCGCCCTGTATACAGCGTCTTTTCATAAAAGCGCTCTGGAATAGGCCCAAAGGTATAGATTGTTGCATCCATCCAAACCCCGCCATACCGAGCAAGCAGTTCCGCGCGCAGAAGATCAGACATGTGCGTTTTTGAGATAATTCCTTTTCGGAATTTCTCTAGAATATACGAAGGAAATGAAACATACTGTTCCATATTATCCACTGTAATCAGGATGACCTGCTTATCCGGATTAAAACGCCGTATTCTGTCATAGCACTCCTTAACCAGCGGACTCATTAGCGTTTCTCCCTGCCACCAACAGAGCCAAATCTTATTTGAAGGCTGAGATCCAGATTGCGACGCAGATTGATAAAGCGATTGGTCACGGCGATATTTCTCGATGACATCTCCGTATTGCCGCTTGAGCTGCCTTCGTCTATTATACTGATGATACCTTGCGGTGATTACTTGGAACGCATCGGAGTCGACGATTTTTTGCTTGATACTCGTCATACAATCCCAGCTTTCTCATCTCAGCATTTTCATCCATAAAAACAGCCAGCCAAGATGCAGTTTATATATTTGCAGGCGAATTCTGTATTGCGGTTTCAGAATATCCTCGCTCCTCAATTGCCGAATGGCATAGCCAACCAATCCATTTCTGATAAAGCTGTCATATTTTTTCATCCGGATCCATCGGGAATCGAGATTGGCTTCATGCAGAAAACAGGTCTTTTCACACTCATCAATACCCGGAAGGGCTCTGTACCAAAGCGCTTTTTCGTAGTCTGCTTCCCCCGGATGGTACTTCTGCACCCATCTTCTATTTTCATCCAGGATTCTTTCCAGCATTTCTGGCGCATTCGGTGCAAACCGGTGGCATAGGGAACCCTCCCGTTCAACATGAACATAGCCAAACCGGTTCAGGCAACCGATGCTTGCTGCATGCTCATAAACGGTTGCGCAAAAATGCGCATCTTCTGAACGAGAAAGGGACTCCGGAAATCTGATATTGTGTTTTTCAATCAGACTTCGACGGAACAGCTTTCCCCAAGGTGCGTCGATATTATAGTCAAACTTCGCTTCATCATAGGCAAGGCAGGCTTGTTTCAGCTGCTCAATCTGCGTCGCCTCATAATGCAGCAGCTCTGGCTGAGCTTGGGAAAAGGGCCGCGCAACGACGATATCCGCATCACACTGCTTAACAGCATCCAGCAAGCTTTGACAATAGGTTGGCTCCACATAATCGTCAGCATCAACAAACAAAATCCATTCCCCTGCTGCTGCCTCCAAGCCTGCGTTTCGTGCCCTCGATACGCCGCCGTTTTTCTGATGTCGAACCAGAAGGCGCGCATCCTGTTCGGCATACAGGTCGCAGATTTCACCGCTTCCATCGCTGGATCCATCGTCTACAAGCACAAGCTGAATCTGCGGATAGGTCTGGTTCAGGATGCTTTCTATACATTTGGCCAGGTATTCCTTGCAATTATAGACCGGAACAATCACAGAAATCATCTGTCCCATACCTTCCACCTCCCGTTTACGGCTTCACAGTTGCTCCCATCCTGCCCTTCCAGCCATCGCAGACGCCCCTGAAGAGCATGTTGACGGTGGCCCACTTCCTGCATTTCATGCTCGCGATTGCCAGCAGCTTCACAAAAATCAGCTCAAATGCAATGGCCTTGTATTGGCCTTTCTGCTTGTACATGTATGTAAAGTTCCGGGCAGCATAGTATTCCTTCCACGGAGCCTCCACAAAGAAAGGCACTCTCTTTCCGAGGACTGTCCTCTCGTGCGTGTCCGGTCTGGGATGAGTATATCTGGAATCTACCACCGTGGCCACATATGCTCCAGCGTCAAATGCACGCTGTTTATAGTCCACTTCATCGCCTTTAATAAAGAAGTCTGGGTTTGGATATCCGATAGCGTCCACCAATTCTCTGGATACAAGCGTTCCGTTAAACGGATTGGCTGCTCCTTCCAGAATGCCATCTTTGGCCGCCGCAAGCGCTTCCGCCACAGAATACATATGAGCGATTTTAAATGAGAGAAGCTCCCCCTGCTGAACCAGGGCATTGACAAACAGTTTTCTGTTTCTGACATACAGCTTTTGCGATGCATCGAAAAGAATCTCAAAGGTATGCTCATCCGCAGCAGCACCGTCATCGTCCATCAGAACGATCCAGTCTGCGCCTGCCTCATAAGCTGCTTTTGTCCCGGTATAAAAACCTCCGGCGCCACCGATATTCGATGCAGTTTTTATGTAGACAAACGGTTCGCAATTCATCCAGCCCTGCTGAACCAGGTAGTCATATGTACCATCGGTGGAGCAGTTGTCCACAATAAAAACCCTGTCAAATGCAAGCGTCTGTTTCAGCAGCATCCGAATGTTGTTCCCCAGCAGCTCTTTTCGATTGTACGTGACAACAACCGCAGCCAGCATTGCCTCATGTTCCTTTCTCAGTTACGTTGCACTGCATTTTTCAGGCAAGCATACAGGCCGGGACAGATGCCCGCCAGTACGGCTTGCACCTTTCGTCCGAAGCCATATCGGCTTCCCCGAAGGTAGGCAGGCAGGTTGCCCCGTATATAGCCCAGCAGGATTTTCTTCGTCAACGCATCCTCCATCTTGGCGTTTTCATACTTCCAGATGAGATTGACCGCTGTCGTGCAAATTTCATCTTTAGCCGCCTGAGCAAGATCTGGCATGGTTTGCCTGCAATCATCAATGATCTTTTCATAGGTATGCAGGCTATCCAGCATGCGCATGGAAAAACTGCTTCTGGTGGCCGCGCCCTCCCGCTGGAAATAATGGTAAGTCCGTGCAGAGGGAGCAAAGCAAGCTGCCCCGCAGAATGCCAGATATCGATATGCAAAGTCCAAATCCTCTGTAATGCCGACATCATTCAAAAAACGCAGGCCATTCTCTCTGATGAGATCCAGCCGGTACAGCTTATTCCAGGCAAAGCCGCTGATCTGCGGCGGCAGAAGCAGGGCTTTTTGCGCCTCTATCGACGTCAGCGTCACAGGGGGATGATCCCGCTTTGCCGGAACACAGCCGCTTTCCGTATCCACATAATATCCGGTACAGACCAGATCCGCATCATACAGCTCCCGGTACTCCAGCAGCTTTTCCACATAGTCAGGTTCAACCCAGTCGTCCGGGTCGGGAAAGATGATGTATGCACCCTTTGCCGCATCGATCCCTGCATTTCTGGCGGAGGACAGACCGCCATTCGCCTTATGGACTACCCGAATGAAATCAGGCTGGTTCGCTGCATAGGCATCGCACATTTGGCCACTGCCATCCGTAGAGCCGTCGTCAATCAGCAGGATTTCAAAATCCCGGCAGGTCTGCGCCAGCATGGTTTCCATACACCGGGGAAGGTATTGCTCCATATTGTAGACAGGGATTGCAAGAGTGAGCACTGTATTATCCTCCGAGAAGAATCATTGACCGAAAAGTGCACGCACCGGTTTGCTTCGTCAAATATGTCGTTATCCTGTAGAATCTCGTAAGCCCCGATTACTATCATCTCTGCAGCAAAAGCTTCCTTGAGGTTCATAGCTTCAGCAGCATCTGCTCCACCGCCCGGACCGTTTCCCCCGTACTGAAAGCCCTGCCGCGCAGAGCAGCTTTCTCTCTGTAAAGCGTCAACTGTGCCGGGTTATCCAGCAGCTTCCGGATACTCTGATATAGCGCTTCCTCGTTATTCTCCGTCACAACGCCCCACTCGTCATTCTCTCCAAGCATCTCCTTCATCCCGGAGACCTCAACCGTGCAGACCGGCGTGCCGACGATCAGCGCCTCCGTCGCCGCCGTGGAGAAGCCCTCCGAGTGGCTGGCGCAGACAAACAGGTCGCATCGGGCCACATACTTGTACGGGTTAGTCTGATAGCCCAAGAACGTGAAGCTGTCCGCAAGCCCGTTTTCCTCCACGTAGCGCTGAATCTCCTCCCGCTGCGGCCCGATGCCCAGAATATAGGTGTGGACGGGGTAACCCTCTTCCCGCAGCCTTTTGTGGATTCTGGCCAGCCGGTCAAAGCCCTTGTTGGGGATCACCTTACCTACGCCGACCAGCCTGATCTCGTCGTCACGGAACGTCCCCTCTTCGACCGGTTCGTCCTTCAAGCGAAGAATCTGATCCGTCTCGTTGGTGTTGTAGAGCACCTCTACCGGACGCTCCAGCGGAAACAGGCTGCAGAAATCCTGTCTGACCGTCTCGGAAACACAGATCGTCCGGTCGAACCGCCGGTAGCATGCAAGCGCCTCCCGATAGCTTCTGAATGCCCGGGCCGCGAGCTTTTTTTCGTGCTGCTCAATATGAATCCAGGAGACGAGCTTCGTCGACGGATCCGGACAGCCGCTGATCACGCGGGCAGAAGGCCCCTCCAGGTAGGAGACCTCGATGTCATAGCGCTCCTTTACGCAAAGCCTGTGGAGCTGCTGCGGCGTCAGCAGCTTCATCAGCCGGCTATTGCCGGGAATTGTCTTAGGGAAAACCGCGTGGAAATGAATGTCTGGCTTTAAAAACTGCTCATTGACGCCGCCCCCGAAGAGCGCTGTCACAGAAATATCAAATTTTGACCGATCCATGTTGTTGACCAGATTCACAAGCACCTTTTCGGCGCCGCCATGGCCCAAATCATGGATTAGAAAGTTAATTCTTAACATCATACTACCTGTTAAAGTTCAAAGCTACTTTTCTCGCCTAAAATAGCATCAAAGGCGCTGTGTAAAGTGGCTTTCTTCTTTTCAAAGTCTTCACACCATGTATCATTGATGGCAATAAGCGGTGTCGACTGAGTACAAATTGTATTGACAATTACCTCATCTGGAGTTAGGACTGTTAAATATGTAAACATTTTTCGGATATCTTGAGGTGCCACCATTCCTTTGCACCACTGCCACCACAAAAAGACATACTGATTAAGATCACAGGGCGTTCGGAATTTATTTGAACAACTAACTCTCAGCAAGTCTTCCTCTTTATCCCAAACTTCGTGGAACGTTGATTTCAAGAACGCATTAGGGCCGTGGCTGTTATAGAATCCTGGGAAAAATTGTGTGCAATAAGGCAGCAGTAGTAATGTTTGTATATTTCGTTTAAGACCATATCGGAAATTCAAAAATTTTGAAAAGTGCCGACGGATAACTTCTCGACTTTTGAAGTTTCGGTTTATAACCTCATAATCTCTGAGCAATGTGCTTCCAAATTCCGGACTGACTTGGCAGGGGATTGAGAAGCCAGCCGTACCTCTCGGAGTATTCTCAAGGAAAAAATCGTCAGGAGAAACTTTGTCAATAATATAGAAGTCATCGTTAAAGTAGATGAATTTTTCACTTAATCCTTCAATGCGGTGCATATTTAATTCTATGGGATGCGAGCTGAACGTAGGAAGATATTCGGCAGGTATATAATCCCTGTGATTAACGACGTGTAATTTGGGGTGGTTTACATTCAGCCAGACTGGCAAGTGACCACAAGTAATGAAATGAATTCGATTAACCCATGGAGCGAATTTTTCAACGCCACGAAACCAGTATTTCAGCAGATCCCAGTCTCGAAAGCGTTCTTCGTTGTCACCATAATCTTCTTCGCCGGAATATATCTTTTTGTTTTTCCTCCATTCCAAGTCGCCGCCATCGACCCATGGAATCACAATGTCGATACTGTCCATGCAATCACCTTCAAATCAACCTCGGTTTCCGCCATACGGACGGTTTTCGTTGCTCAGCCAAACAAAGCGCTTGCTTTGGCCACAATCTTCCACGCGGGAAACAAATTGCGGCAAAGCCATATAGCTGCAAAAATTTTTGCGTTATAGGTTTCTTTTTGCGTAATCAGATCCTTAAAATGTTCCTTTATATAGTTCCTCGCTTCTGATACGAATCCCTGATAATCGCGTTCCGCGCCATGCCTGTAAATGCGCCACAGTGTGCTGTGTGCCAAATATGCAGCCCGGGAGTCAATGTGCTTTTTTAAATCAATATCCGTAATGTGACTGTTATTGGCGATGAAAGCCCAACAATTTACGTTCGCTATTGCATGCTCAATGCGACCTTTTTTCTTATAGTAGAGAGACATAATACTCTGCTCATTTTGCCTGTAGTAGTACAAACACGCAGGAACAATCACCATCTTACACGCACTTTTATGTATGAAATCCCAATTAAATCGGAGATCTTCACCCACAAGGCACGACTTTTCAAATGATCTTTTTATTCTTTCTTTTCTATATAATTTATTCCAGACATAGCATTTTGTCCATGTAATCTCCCTAATATTCGGGGCGCAGGTCAGGACAGCCAACTGCTTTTCGAAGTCATCAAAACTAGTATATTTACGCTGTTTGCCATATGATTGTTTTTCAAGCCGGTCCTGTTGCTGGGTATATTCGCAAGCCGCGATATCAGCATTTTCCGCTTCAATTGCGGCAACTAGCGATTCAAAAAGAACGGGAGATACAACATCATCAGAATCAACAAAACCGATGTATGTTCCGGTGGCGCTGGCCAGCCCGATATTACGCGCAGCCACCAAACCTTGATTTTCCTGATGGATTACCTTGATTCTGGAATCTTTAAGGGTATATTCATCACAAATCCGAGGAGAATTGTCGGGTGACCCATCATCAACAAGGATGATCTCCAAGTTGCTATAAGTACTTGCTAGGATGCTGTCAAGACATTCTGGCAGATACTTCTCAACATTATATACCGGAACGATAACACTGACTAATTCCATAGTACTAGCTTCTCCTAAATCACCATTTTCTTTCTGCTTTTTTATGGAACTTCAGATACAGCCACTCCGGCATGATGCCCTTGATGAAATGAGTCAAAAAATCAATCGCCACATAGCCGTACATGTACCAAGGAAGATGAAACAGCTTAAAACCAACATAGGTTACATACACGCCGTTCATCCGGGATTTGAGGCCCCGGCGGCGGGTGGCGGCCTGATCGTCGCGCATCTTGTACAGTGGCTCATCCAAGTTGTACCCAACATACCCCTTGGCATAGAGCTTGTACCACAGGTTCACGTCCTCAAAGCGCAGCATCCGTTTATCCTCGGTATAGCCGCCAACCGCCAGATAGGCCTCGCGGCGAATCATGCACGGCGCATGACAATGCACAGGACTATGCTTGATGAAATCACGTTTGGTGGGCTTTTCAATCAAATAGCACCTGCCCCAGTCGCCGTTCTCGTCAAAGAAGATCATCGGTGCGCTGACAATGGCGTATTCGGGGTGGGCATCCAGAAATGCCACTTCTTTTTCCAAGCGGGTGGGCAAAGAAATATCATCGCCATCCATCCGGGCCACATACTCCCCGGTTGCCGCTTTCAGGCAGCGGTTCAGCGTGTGGTTCAGGCCCATATTGGTTTCATTTTGCAGCAGGATGATTTTCTCAGGATACCTGTCCAGATAGCCCTTTGCAACGGCGTAGGTGTCATCCGTAGAGCCGTCGTCGCACAGCACAAGCTGCCAGTCAGGAAAGGTCTGCGCCAGAATAGAGTCTATGGCCTCCGGCAGCGTGGGAGCACAATTATAGATGCCCATGATAATTGAAACTTTAGCCAAGATGCCACCTCCTAACCGGCTATCCGGGAACGCAGATAATTCATGATTTTCAGCAGCAACACCAACGGAAGCGCTGCCTTTCTTTTGCAGAGCAGGAAAAACACTTTCCACTTCAAGCCGCAGTAAGAGGTGTCAAGCTGGGAAAAAGCTTTCTCATAAAGCGGCTTGCTGAGAATTGCTTTCACGCGGCGTGACTGCTGCCAAATACTCCTGCCGCTGCTGATTTCATTGAGACCCAGCCCGATCATACCGCAGGCGACCCGATTCAGGAATGGCGTATGGTAGGCTTCGGCTTTTCCGGAGCCATCTATGTATGCCTGAATCTCGCTGTACATCACATCCCACTTCTCAGCAAGGTCCGCTTTATAGGCAGTCGTAATCGACTGGGCGTTGGTCTTGCGGTAATGGTAAAAGCAGCGGTTGATATAACTGATCCGGCAGCCATCAAGAGCGTAGAGATTGAAGATGGTGTCTTCTGAGGTTCCAATCTCCCGATCACTTATGAAACGGCCACAACGTGCGACTTCTGTACGATACAACCGTTGCCAAAATGATGAAAGATTGTCAATTTTCTGTGGTTCCCTCAGTTCCTCTCCCATCAATCCCACAATACGCCTATGGATTTTTTCCTCAGACACTGCCCTATCGTAAGAAAAGTCTTCCGAAAAAAGAGAATTCGGTATGCTTTTCCCTGTATACTCTCGTACATATCCAAACATTACACAATCTGCGTTATCTTTTTGAGCAACTCCCACGCAAGTGGAAACTGCATCAGAATCCAGCCAATCATCCCCGTCTATAAAGAGCACATATTGGCCCGAAGCAGCATCCAGACCGGATTTTCTCGCAAACGCAGCGCCTTCATTTCGTTTGTGAAGCACACGAATACGGGCATCCTGAGTGGCCAGCGTGTCACAAAGGACAGGGCATCCATCAGGGCTTCCGTCATCCACCAGGATAATCTCCAGATTGGTATACGTCTGATTCAGAAGGCTTTTGACGCACTGATCCAAATACTTCTCCGTCCTGTACACAGGAACAACGATTGAAACCAAAGGATTTTCTCTCCCATTCATGGCCTCTCCTCAATCATTTTTTGACAACCGTTCAATCCCCATGTCAGATCAATCCCCACCCATACCGCATCTGCACAAAGAAGAACAGCACATAGCAAAGAATCGCCGCCGTCCTCACCGTCTTCCCGCAGGCATGCTTGAACTCCCACGGCAGCAGAATACCGTTGGCATACAGCGAGCAGTAGATCGGCAGGCGGCCCATGAAGATGCCGGAGGTCACCATGCTGACCAGGTACAGCGCCGTCGACACGATGCCCATGTTGCAGGCCACCTGGATCACCCGATCCCCGGACTGCTGAATCTTCTTGCGGCAAAAGAGCGAGATGATCGTCGGCACGGAATAGACCAGCACGCGCAGCGGATTCGTGCCGTCATCGCCCCAGCTCGTCCAGTCGCTGACAACGTTGCTGTACTGCGTGTCCACCAGCGCGCTGTCCAGAAACCGGGTGAATGTGCCGGATGCGCTCATGATGATCAGCGTTCCTGCCAGAATCAGCAGCATCTTCCAGTTCCAGGGCTTGCCCTGAACGAAGAAGATCACCGGGATCATCATCAGCGCCGACTTGTGGAACAAGGAGGCAAAACAGATGGCCAATATGGCCCGAATATACTTCTTTCTAAAAATCCACCCGGATGCCCCGAAGATCAGCGCGACCGCCATGAACTGACGAATACCGTTGTACATCCAGGAATAGATGTCCGTCGTCGCCACAAAGACGAAGACGGCGAACCAGTAATCCTCGGAATACCTCCGGTAGGTCTTCATGATGCAGAAGCCCTGAATGATCGCCACCAGCATCAGGAACACGCGCGCCCGTCCGGGTGCAATCATGCTGACCAGCACCTCAAAGGTATAAAAGCCCGCGTCCTTCGTCAGGCTCCTGATGTACGCCATCTTCTCGCTGAACAGGTCAGGCAGCGCCAGGTAGCCCTTGACATATGCATAGGTATCAACAAAATAACTTGAGCGCATGCCCGCCAGAAAGATGAGGGGCAGCATCACGATCATGGCGTAAACCCAGGTCGCGCGCCTTTCCTCCCTGCCCAACACCCGTTCGCGATGCATCATGCCGCCGGAATTTGCCAGCACCCCTGCAAAGATCACCCAGACGAGCGGCATCAAATAAACCATAAATATGTCCGTCCTTTACACGTTGGTGAGAATCTCCACGATCTGCCGGGAGACCGCGTCCGCGCTGTAGCGGCTGACATCCGCGTGGGACAGTCGTCCCCTCAACTGCGGATTCTCCGCAATCTCCAGCACGCGCTGCGCCATTTTGCCGCTCTCCCCGACGTGAACGAGGAAACCGTTCTCCCCGTCCCGGATGATCGGCACATGGCCCCGGTTGTCCGTCGCGACGACCGGCAGTCCGCAATACATAGCTTCGACAATGTTAAGCGCAAGTCCTTCCCGTTTGCTCGAGGCGACGCAAATATCGGCCGCGCAGAGGCACTCGCCGATGTCGCTGCTCCAGCCCGTAAAGCGCACGGCGTCGCCCAGTCCCATGCGCCGGGCGAGGCGCTGATATCGTCCGTTTGCGTGATCCGGACCAACCAGAACGAGCACCGCGTCCGGCCGCTTCTTGCGGACCTCAAGAAGCATTTCAAGGAGCATCTCCTGATTCTTGTTGCGGATCAGCTCCGCGACATAGATCAGCACCAGCGTATCCTGCGCGATCTGCCATTGCGTCCGCTTCGCGCGGCGCGCCTGCTCCCGGTCGGCGACATCCAAACGCGAAAAATCGACGCCGACGCCCGGCACCTGCACGACCGGCAGCGTCTTGGGAAAGACACGCCTGGCTCGCGCAAAGTCCTCGTCATTGAGCGTGATGAGCAGATCCGTCTCATGGGCCAGCAGCTTTTCAATCGGATAAAACAGCAGCCAGTTGATCAGCGGCGCGCCCGTAAAAAAATGGAAGCCATGCGCAAAATAGACGACCTTCGTTCCCCGCTGGCGCGCTTTTCGCGCTGCCAGCCGGGCCACCAGGGCGCCCACAGGCGTATGGCAATAGATGATGTCGTAATCGCCCTCATCGATGACCCGGCGCAGCTGGCGAATCCCTCTCAGCGTATCCGGCGTAAACGGCGAGCGCTTCCACAGGCCATGAATCTGGCGGCTGCAAAAGGGAACCTCCTCGTCCCCGGACGCCGCCACGTCGACCGTCCAGCCCTGCTCACGCATGCGGCGGATGCTTGGAATATGAAATTTGAGCACATGCTCCTTGACCACGTTGGCCACCAGAAGCACACGCTTCGGCCTTTGCTTGTCCATCATCCCTGCAACATCCTTCACACTAGTTATCCAGGCAGGCACTGCCCTTACAGGCCGGTCAGGCTCTAAGAGCCTTCTCCTTCTCCTCGTCAATCTCCTGCTGACGGGCCTCAACATGCGGCGCCAGCCTTCCGGTGCCGCCCTCAACGACGCCCTTGTGCCTGAGCACATTGCCAATCGTCATCATGAAACAGGTCACGTCCATCGCAAACGTCACATGCCTTGCATACTCGCCGTCACGCATGGCCTTTTCCTCGATCTCAAGCTCGTCGCGGCCGTTGACCTGCGCCCAGCCCGTAAGCCCCGGCACGATGTCGTTTGCGCCGTATTTGTCCCGCTCCGCGATCAGATCGTCCTGATTCCACAGGGCCGGCCTCGGGCCGACGATGCTCATCTCTCCCTTCAGAATGTTGAAGATCTGCGGGAGCTCATCCAGGCTCGTCCTGCGCAGGAAGCGCCCGCTCCTGGTGATAAAGGCATCCGGCGAATCCAGCAGATGGGTCGGCACGTCGTGCGGCGCGTCGATGCGCATCGTCCTGAACTTGTAGATATTGAAATAGGTCTTTCCCTTTCCCACACGCTTTTGCTTGAACAGCACCGGGCCGGGAGAGTCAAGCCTGATCCAGATCGCCAGAATGGCCAGCACCGGGCAGAGCACAATCAGCCCGATCAGAGATATCACCAGGTCGAGCAGCCGCTTGACATATCGCTGATACACGCTTTTTCCCCCCTTATTGAACGACCTCATTGGGTCTGAAAGAGCTCATCGGCGGAAGCTGAACCTCGTTGCGCACGACACAGCCCATCGGGATATGCGACCCCTCCCCGATGACACAGCCGTGGTCGATCAGCGCACCCAGATTGATCAGGCATGCCTCGCCCACACACGTCTGCCTCGCGATCGCCGCCTTGGCGCGGACGATAGAGCCGTCGCCGATCTCGGCCAGCGGGCTGACGAACGCTGACGGATGGACCATGCAGGGCACGGCAAATCCCAGCGTCTTGAGCCTCTTCATCAGGCTCAGCCGCGCTTCATTGCAGCCAATCGCCGGAATGGCATACGCATACTCCCCCCGGAACGCCGCGATTTCGTCGGTTCTGCCGACTATGGCATACTGCCGCTCCTTTTCGGGCGTCGGCCGGTCGTCCAAAAAAGCGATCTTCGTGTATCTGCCGCTCATCTGCGCCATCTCCGCGACCACCTGACCAAGGCTTCCGGCCCCCAGAATCAGGAGCGTGCGTTCCATATCCACTGCCATGTCGCCTGTATCCATTGTATCGCTTCCTCTCATTTCCGCGCTCAGCCTGCACAGGCTTCGCCCTCTCCTGCCATGCGCATTTCCCGAGCTTCGACCGCCGAGCGGTTGACCTCCTCCGGGTCATGATAATCCGGCACGACGCGCTTGAGCGCGGCGCGCACCGCCTCGTCGTCCTCTGTCCCGATCGCTTCCCGCAGGATCCGCAGCTTCCCATCAATCTCCTCGCGGCTGAGCGGCTTGTCCCGCTCCACGAAGATCAGGCGGTTTTCCGTTCTGTCCAGCTCTTCCGTGCGGATGAGCAGCTCCTCGTAGAGCTTCTCCCCCGGACGCAGGCCGGTCTCGATGATGTTGATGTCCTTGTAGGGCTCGTAGCCGGAGAGACGGATCATGTTCTCCGCCAGCTCGAGAATTCTGACCGGCTTGCCCATATCGAGCACATAAAGCTCGCCGCTTCGGGCCATCGCGCCGGACTGCAGCACGAGCTGGCTCGCCTCGGGGATCGTCATAAAATAGCGGATAATGCGTCTGTCGGTCAGCGTGACCGGGCCGCCGTTCATGATCTGCCGCTTGAACAGCGGGATCACGGAGCCGTTGCTGCCCAGCACGTTGCCAAAGCGCGTCGCGCTGAAATTCGTCTGCCCGTCCGCCCGGCTCTGGACGATCATCTCGCACATGCGCTTGGTCGCGCCCATGACGTTGGTCGGGTTGACCGCCTTGTCGGTGGAGATCATCGTGAATTTCTCCACGCCAAAGGCTTCAGAGACGCTCACCATGTTCAGCGTGCCGAATACGTTGTTCTTGACCGCCTCGCAGCAGTTGTGCTCCATCAGCGGCACATGCTTGTGCGCCGCCGCATGCAGGACGATCTGCGGCCGGTAGCGGGCAAACACCTGCTCCAGCGCATCCCTGTCACAGACGGAGGCAATCTCCACCTCGACATTCAGCGTCACGCCATAGGCGATTTTCAGCTCCTGCTGTATGTCATACGCTCCGTTTTCATAAACGTCCAGAATGACGAGCCTTTCCGGGTGCATCTTGGCAATCTGGCGGCAGAGCTCGCTGCCGATCGAGCCGCCTCCGCCGGAGATCAGCACGGTCTTTCCCCGATAATACGCCTTTGTCCGCTCGTCGGTGAACTCCATCGGCTGGCGGAAGAGCAGCTCCTCGATGTCAAACTCACGCAGACTCCGCTTTCCGTTCTCGACCGTCTGCGTCAGCGGATAGTCGTAAACCTTGATCTTGCAGCCCATCTGCATGTAGTGGTCATAGAGCGCCTTTTTGCGCTCCGCCTTCATCTGGGGCAACGCAAACACAATCTCCTGCACGGGAAAGCGCATCAGGCGTTCCCGCGTCGCCTCCGCCTCGGAAAGCACGCAGATTCCGTTGATACTTCTCCCGATTTTCTCCCGGTCGATGTCGATAAAGCAGCAGGGCTGATACGCCGAGCGCGGGTTGTTGGTCAGCTCCTCCGCGAGCATGACGCCCACACGTCCCGCGCCAACCACCGCGATGTTGATCTTCGGGGTCATGCCGGGAAGCTCTTCGCGCTGCCTGTTTGGGCTGTCCGTGATGCCCGTGACGCCGGCAGTCAGCCTTCTGAGCAGAGATACCGCCCTGTTCCCGTCATATTCATACAGATACTGGTAGACAAAGCGCGTTGTCATGCAGCCGAGCAGATTCAGCGCCGCAATGCACATCGCACGAACAAATGAGATTTTCTCGTAGGAGGGCAGCAACAGGGTCTGACCCGCGTAGTAGGTCATCCCGGCAAAGATATCCAGGAGGATCATCTGCATATAGGCCAGCGTTCCGCCATAGCGCCAAATCTGCCTGTAGACACCGCCGGCTGTCCGCCAGCCAAAGATTGAGGCCGCGCCAAGAAGTGTCTGCGCGAGCACGGCGCCCCAGGCCAGATGCTCATCCTCGCTGGGATAGACAGCCAGCATCACAAGATCGACGGCCAGCAGCACGAGCAAATCACAAAGCATCAGCTTGAGCTTGTGACGGCTCAGTCCCTCCGTCTGTTGTTTTTTACGGTTCATGAGAATTCCCTTCTGTATGGATCACTTCGACGCTCGGGATGCGGCCCGGCACACGCGCCTCTCCCGATGTCTTTGTTTCCTGACGCGTCCGCGCCCCCGCGTTCCTTCCAATAAGGATGGTTCCGCTCCGACGCCACAGTTCATTCTCCACAAGGCAGTTCCACCCCGATGTGTATGGTTTTCTCTGCTTTGAGGCAACACGCGCCCATGTTTATTCATGATCGAGTTTTTTACTTTTTTGCAGGCAAGAATTGTCAAGTTTACGTTTTTTTGTGAATTCATTTAAGAACATACGTTTTGTCCATCAACAGCATTATACAACACTTCTTTCCTTTTTTCAACCCTCATCCATTGAATTATATGATGGAATATGCTCATTTACGATTCTTTTTTCCTTTCGGTCAGCGTCCTTCCGTCCTCCAGGCGCACACGGCCGCTCATCCGGCCCTCAAAAAAAGTCGGCATGATGCCGGTTGCAGGCCCTCTGAAAGATGGGTTTCCATAAAAAAAGCGCGTCAGGCCATGACGCGCTTTCCGAAAAACCTTTCCACACCATGCAGATAGGCCGGCTCAGGGCCGCTCGATCCCCCATGGCATGTGCAGCCCTGTCCTCAGAAGCTCCGCCCCTGTGACCTGACAGCCTTCTTTTCCCGCTTTAATCCCTCCGTATAAACCCTCCCTCCCCCTTTCAGCCTGCCGCATGCAGCGCCATCAATCCTCCGCCGTCACCTCGCCCCAGGCCAGACCGTCCCAGCCGGGCACACATTCACCCAGCGCGCCGTTCACGCGAAGCGCCGCCCTCGAGCCGTTGATTGTCAGGCAGAGCTCCATCGGGCAGACGAAGTCCCCGCAGAGCTCGCTGTGCATCCGGTAGCGCCTTTCGCTCTCCCAGCCGCCGCTGCTGATGCAGGCCTGTGCAGAGCCCGGGAATATCCCCTCGCGCCATGCTCCCGGCACGCAGGGCAGCACCCAGTCCTGCCCGTCGATACAGAAGATGACCTCCTCCTCGCCAACGGTCATCGCCGACATCGGCAGTTGACTTTCCTTCATCTGAATCCGCACACGCTTGTGCTGCCCGGCGCTTCCCGAAAGCGGCGCAAGGCGCAGCGCGCCCAATGCCGCCTGAAGTTGCCCGGCGTCCGCCCTGTCCGACGGAAGCGCTTCGATTCCGGCCAGATGGCGGAAAAACGCATCGTAGATTGGCTGCACGCCCGTCTGAGAGAGCATCATGTCCCCCGTCGTGCAGAGCGCAAGCTGCGCCTTGGGCAGGCAGAGCGCCATCTGCCCGCCCAACCCATACATGGAAAAGCCCTCGCGCATCTGCCAGAACTGATAGCCGTAGCCATATTTCTCCTCCGGCGCACTTCGCTCGTCGGTGGGAATCTGCCGGCTCGTCGCCGCGCGCAGATAGGCCTCGCTGACGATGCCCTGCCCATCGGACATGCAGAAATTCGCCAGCCGGGAGAAGTCCCGCAGCGTCATGAGCAGTCCCGTTCCGCCCTGACTGGTCCCCGCGCGGTCACGAAGCCAGCGCTTCGGCCCATCCATGCCGATTCGGTCAAAGAGCCTGCGCTGCATGAACGACAGGATGTCCTCCCCCGTCAGTCGCTCCACCAGCGCGCACATCACCTGCGACGCTGACGTGTCATAGTGGAACAACGTACCCGCAGGATGGGTAGGAATGCCGTAAAAGAAGGGCTTTGTCCAGTCCTCATCCCGAAGCGGCGAATACATCGCCCGGTCATAGCAGGTGGACATCGTCAGCATGTGGCGGAGGGTGACCTCCCGCAGCAGCGGCGATGTGCTTTCGTCCACCCATTCCGGAAAATAGCGGACGATGGGATCGTCAAGCGACAGGCGCCCCGCGTCCGCGAGCATGCCTACTGCCAGCGAGACGACGGATTTGCTCACCGAGTAGAGCCTGTGCATCGCCTCCGCGCGAAAGGGCGCATAATATCCCTCCGCCAGCGTCTGCCCGCGCAGCGTCAGCAGAATGCCGTGCAGGCCCTTTCCCTCCATTTCCGCGAGGAAATTCAGAATCGCCCGTTCTCTCGTCATGCCGGGAACCTCCTTTAAGCGCCAAGAGGGCTGCCGTCCCGAAGGAGTGGCAGCCCGCAACATGGCTCAGGCTTTACTTGAGCGCAGCCGCATAGCGGTCATACTGCGCCTGCTTGACCTTGATCAGCTCTTCCACCTGCATGCCCTTGAGGGTTTCGATGTAGGAATCGAACTCATCCTCGATGGAGGCATAGCCGCAGATGAACGCGACGGCGCGCTCGTCCACATAGGTGGTCAGGTCGGTCAGGTACATCGAGATCGTGGAAACCTCGTCCTCGGTGGAGTAGACATTCGGGAACGGCGCGCGGGCATACGGCGCTTCCATATCCGCGATGGCCTGCACATGCCACGGAGCCAGCAGGACGGCGGTCGCCTCGGCAGACTGCTGGGACGGCATGTTCGGCGCGTTGATGCCCAGGCCCTGATACCAGATGGTATCCTCGGTGCAGCGCGGCAGGTAGACGCGGTTGCCGTCCTTCACCTCGTAGGTCAGGCCCTCCATGCCCCAGACGTAGAGATCCTGCGCCTCTTCGGACATGACGTAGTCAAGCATCTTGACAGCCAGCTCGATCTTGCCGGACTTCGAGTTGACGCCGAAGACGCCGGAGACCGGGTTGCGGCCGATGTAAGCGCCCGGATAGTCGCCGGAGAGCGGCGCGGCGCCGACGATGATGCCCTTCGTTCCATCATACTCCGGATACTGCGCGGAGTAGAGGGTGGACATCTGCCAGGAGAAGTCGTAGGTGACGCCGGTCAGATCGTTCGCGCAGCGCTCGGTGATCTGGTCGCGGTTGAGGGAGGTGAATTCGACCTCCAGCAGCCCCTCGTTGTACAGGCCGTTCAGGAAGGTCAGATAGTTGCGATAGTTCTCGGACTCGTAGGCCGCATAGTGCACGACGCCCTCATCGTCCGCATAGAAGCCGGAAACCAGATCAAGGCCGAACGCCGGGCCGAACATGTAGGGCAGATACGCCGACATGACAGACATCGGAATCTCGTCATTCGGATCGCCGTTGCCGTTCATGTCCTGATCGCGGAACATGCGCAGCATGTCGACAAACGCGTCGAGCGTCGTCGGCGGCTCAATGCCCAGCTTCTCAATCCAGGGCATGTTGTACATCATGACCGGCTGATAGGTCGAGGTGACGACGGTCTGCGGCACATAGTAGATGTGGCCGTCCACCGCGGTCAGCATGGCCTTGATGTCCGGGTTCTTCTCCAGGAACGCCGCATAGTTGGGCATGATGTCCATGTACTCGTCGAGCTTGACGAACATGCCGGTAGAGAGGTAGGTCATGTTGTTGTCGGTATCCGGCAGCTGGATGATGTCCGGCAGATCCTGACCGGAGGCCAGCATCGGGCTGACGGTATCGGCGTAGATGGTCGGATCGATCAGGTTCCATTCGATCTTGACGTTCGCGCGGCTTTGCAGCTCGTTGAGCAGCAGCGCGTCGGAGAGATCGACGGTGGAATACCAGGAGTTCATGGCCAGCATGCTGACGCTGGCGCCCTCCTCCTCGGTCAGCGGGAGCGTGCCTTCGGCGCAAGCCATGCAGCACAGCGCCAGCATCAGGGCCAGGGCCAGAGCGAAGATACGGGTTTTCATCTTGGGGTTCTCCTTTCTGTCTTGCTTTTTAGCGCCATCCGGGCGCATAGAGCCAACTTTTTGTTGCGGTCATCCCTTGACCGCGCCGAGCATCGTGCCGGAGACCAGATACTTCTGCACAAACGGCGTGATGCAGAAGATCGGCACCGCCGCCAGCACAATGCACACATAGCGGATCTTGAGCGTGTTCTGCGCCGCCGCCGCCGCGCCCGCCGTACCCGCCTGCTGCAAAATTTCCGCAGAGGACAGGATCAGGATGCGCCTCAGGAACATCTGCAGCGGCTGCAGCTCGCTCTTGCCCAGGTAGAGCATGGCGTTGAAGAAATCGTTATAGCGGGCCACAGCGTAGTAGAGCGTGAGCACCGCGAGCGTCGGCTTGATCAGAGGCACCGCGATGTGCGTGAGCATATAGAAATCGTTGGCGCCCTCCAGCGACGCGCATTCGAACAGATCCTCCGGCACGGCCTCCATCGCCGAGCGGCAGATCATCATGTTGTACGTGCTCAGCAGCACGGGCAGGATCATCGCAAGACGGTTGTTGTACAGCCCCAGGCCCGTCACGACCATGTAGGTCGGAATCAGACCGCCGGAAAAATACATCGTGAAGGCGACAAAGAAGTTGAGCTTTCTGCGAAGGAAGAAGTGCCTGCGCGAGAGCGGATACGCCGCCAGACAGGTGAAGATCACGTTGCAGACCGTTCCGACAATCGTGTAGAGGATGCTGTTGCCGTAGGCGACCCAGAGCTGGTCGTAGTTCATGACCATCTTGAAGGTATCCAGCGAGAACCCGACCGGGAAGAGATAGACCTCGCCGCGGGCCACCGCCGCGCCGTCGGAGAAGGCGACCGACACGACATACAGGAACGGATAGGCTGTCACGACGACAGCAAAGGCCGTCACAATCCAGACGACGATATCCAGCAGCTTGTCGCTTGCGCTCTGGGAGCGGAAGGAATCCGGCTTTCTCATGCGTTTCCCTCCTTTACCACAGCGAGGAGCCCGTCACCCTGCGCGAAAGGGTGTTGGACGCCACGACGAACACAAAGCCAACCAGGGAGTAGAACAGACCGACAGCGGAGGCATAGGAGAAGTTCTTGTTCTCGATGCCCTGCCGGTAAACGTAGGTCGAGATGACGTCGCCCGTCTCGTAGACCGCCGGACTGTACATCAGATAGACCTTCTCAAAGCCGACATTGAGCAGGTTGCCCAGCGTCATGATCAGCAGCAGGATAATCGTGTCGGAGATCATCGGCAGGATCAGGTGGATGATCTGCTGCCAGCGGTTGGCGCCGTCCACCCGCATGGACTCATACAGCGTCGGGTCGATGCCCATGATCGCCGCGACGAAAATGATCGAGTTGAAGCCAAAGCTCTGCCAGGAGCCGGAGATGACGTACAGCCGTCTGAACCAGCTCGGGTTGCCCATGAAGTTGACCGGCTTGCCGCCCAGCGCCTTGATGATCTGGTTCACGATGCCCGAGGACGGGGAAAGGAAGTTCGTCATCATGCCCACCACAACCACTGTCGAGATGAAATACGGCAGGTAGGTGATGACCTGGGCCGCCTTTGCCAGGCGCTTCTGACGCATCTGCGTGATGCAGATGGCGAAGAGAATCGGAATCGGGAAGCCAAAGATCAGCGAATAAAAGTTGAGCAGGAAGGTGTTGCGGATCAGGCGCTTGGCGAACACCGAGCTGAAGAACTGCTTGAACCATTTCAGCCCGACCCATTCGCCGGTAAACACACCCAGGAAGCCGCTACCCATCTTGAAATCCTGAAACGCCATCGTCAGGCCCGCCATCGGCAGATAACAGAAAATGATATAGTAGATAAACACCGGCAGGAACATCAACAGCAGATATCTGTCCCGCATGGCCAGCTGCCGCAGCGTCTTGCGCTCTCCCGGCAGCGCCACGGGCTGCCCTCGCTTTTCAGCCTTCAAATTTTCACGTCCCTTCTTGTCTATCTTAGCTTAAGCCTCCTCGGCTTAACCATCATTCTGGTCAAAAACAGAATTGTTTGATGGTGAAATTATACAAAAAAGGAGTTGGAAATGGCAAGCATCAATTTGCGCCCGCCTGTTTCCGTCTCCTTTTTTGATGCATCAAAGCGCGCTTTTCAGCATCATTTTCTGCCCGAAATCCGTTTTCCCCTGTTCTGGTTTATTTTCTGTAGTCGCTGGGGTTCATGCCCATCACCGCCTTGAAGTTGCGCCTGAACGTCAGCAAATTGGTAAAGCCGCATTGAAGCGCAATTTCCTCCAGCGTATCCTCCGTCGTTTGCAGCAACGAAACCGCGTGCTGAATCTGCAAATCGCGAACACATTGCAGAAAGGTCTTCCCGTAGACCTCCTTGCAGATCAGGCCCACCATCTTGGTGGAAACGCCGAAGCGCTCCGCCACCGCATTGAGCGAAAGCTCCGGGTCGCAGAAGCTCGTCTCAATGTACGCACAGAGCGCCTTCTCCAGCGCGCGCTCCTCGCCCGCATCCGGAAGCGCCTCCCGCCTGCTGATCGCCGTGGCCAGCACCGTGCGGTAATATGCGAAGATTTCCTCCAGCGTCGCCGCCTCACGGATGCGCTCAATCTGGATGTGCGTCGTGCTCAGGTCGAAGACATCGCGCAGCGCGTTGCGGATGGTCACATGCAGCTCCTCGACCATCAGCCGCAGCTCGGAGAGCGGCAGCTCTACCTCCCGGGCGTTGCAGCGGTAAATCTCCTCGAGCATCGCCTCCAGATCGGGCAGATTGCCCTCTTTAAGCCCGCGGACGATGCGCTTGTGCGCGTCTCTGGGGAAGAAATAGCGCCGCTGCGCCTTGTCCTGCGCGTCTTCATGGAAATAGACGCTGCTGCGTCCGCCGGTCATCATCTGTTCCAGCGCCTGCTCCGCGTCCGCGCAGGCATCACGCAGGGCCTGAATGTCGCTCTCCAGCCGGCTCACGCCAAGGGTCACCGCATAGCGCGGGTCATCCAGCGCCTCCACGCAGGTCTGATACATCCGATAAAAGAGTGCCTCCATGCCCTCGCCGTCGTCGCTGTTGATGATCACGAACAGGTTCTGCGCGTTTTTTGCGCAGCAAACGACGGTATGCTCCTCCGAGGATAGCTCGCGGCAGGCATGCGCGATCAGCTCCTGCGCATCCCTGTACTGCTGCACGCTCATCTCCCCTGCCGCCACGTTGACCACGGCGAGCATGAAAAACGCCTTGCGCAGGCCGACAAACCGCTCGTCGGTGATGACCTCCAGCTGCTGATGCTCGATGTCGCCGCTGAGCAGCGATTGAATCATGCCCTGCTTGGCATAGGGCGTGATGGTGATCATGCGCTCCCGGTAGCCGTTGCGCTCGCCGATCAGGCTGCGCACGCCCTCCAGAATGCCGTCAATCTCGTCCTGCCCGGTCGTGTCGTGCTCCCGGCTGCTCTCGACCATCCGCCCGATGTTGTCAATCGGCCGGTAATACCGCTTGGAAAACAGATAGGTCGCGCCCAGGAACAAAAGCCCCAACAGGCCCAGCATTCCCACCGGCAGCAGCATGGACACCGTCAGGGGCATGGCGAACAGCTTTGCGTCCGCATACACGGTGTAGACAAGTTCGTCGGCCACCATGCTCTCCACAGCAAACGCATGCTCCGTCTCCCCGCCCAGCTCGAGCAGCACGTCTTCCCCGCACGTCACCCGCGCGCCGGCCATTCCCGGCAGCGCGGACAGGGTCATCGTTTTGAGCCCGCTCTGCTCAAAGAGCACGAGCACCGTTCCCTTCGCCGCGCCGTTGCTGTTGAAGGCCGTGTAGTCGTCCGCGTAGATCAGGAATTCCTTGTTCATGACCATCGCCGACGTGTTTCGCACGCCCAGCAGACGGCTGACCGTGGTCAGCCCGATATAGGGGCTCTCTGTCAGCGGCTGGCTCTCGCCCTCCACCGCGAGCACAGAGCCACCCGTATAGACCCTGTCGTCTCCCGTAAACGCCAGCATCAGGTTATAGACGTTCATGTTCGCGCTCGCGCCCTTGATGCGCTTGAGCTCGTTGAGCATCCTGTACATCTGCATGGCGTCGATGGTATGCCCCTCAACGTAGACCGTGCTCAGGATGCTGCGCGTGTTTTCCGACGTGTTGACCGCCGCACAGACGCTCTGCGCCGCCAGCAGCTGCCTGTCCATCACCGTCGCCCAGGAAGCGGCCTTCTGCTGCGTCTCCCTCTCTGCCGCGCTGCGGTAATACGTCGAGCAGGCGGTCAGATACATGCCGACATACAGCGCGAGAAAGACGGCAATGATCAGCGCATAGGACAAGAACAGCCGGATGAAGATTCTGCTGTGGAAGTAGGAGGTTTCCTGCCCTTCCGCCGCCTTCTTCCTGTTCATCCGCGCTCCGCCTCGCTCTCCTCCATCAGCTCGAGGGCAAGCTGTGCCAGCCGCATCGCTCCCGTCAGGCACAGGTGCGTGTCATCCTGAATGCCCTGCGGATAGTTGGGATGGCCGGGCGCCTGCCAGTTGAACAGCGCCTTGGAGCCCTCATCTCCCAGCTCGCGCAGCAGCGCTTCCGTCGCGCGCTCCATATCCAGCAGACGCACGCCCCTGCGCGCCGCCAGCGCGCGCATCGCCTCCGGATAGGCCCCATGGGTCGAAACGAGCCTGCCGCTTTCATCAAACCGGCGTCTGGCGATGGGCGTGAGCAGCACAGGCTCCGCGCCGGCCTCCAGCGCCGCATCGATATACTGGCTCAGGTACGCCGGGTAAGTGTCCTGCGGCGTTGTCGCGCGCTCCGCGTCCGGCTTTTCGTCGTTGTGGCCGAACTGGATCAGCAGCAGGTCTCCCGGCCGCAGGCAGGGCCGGATCGCCTCCAGACGTCCCTCGTCGATGAAGGACTTGCTCGAGCGCCCGGATACCGCGCAGTTGCGCACACGGACATGGCTGACCATCATGCTCAGCGCCTGACCCCAGCCCGTTCTGGGCGCAAGCTCCGGTTCATAATCGCACATCGTCGAATCGCCGCAGAGAAACCAGGTGGGTATCTGCCGCTCCGCCTGCGCAGCCGCCCGATCAGGTTCGCAGTTGAAACCATCTCTAGAAATCGAGTTCACAGCTTTTTCCCTCCGCCTCTTTCGCCGCTTCATGCCAGAGTGCGCACCCACGGCTGTATGGTTTCAGTATACCAGATTTTTTCCCCGGCTGGCAATGCCCTCCTCCTTTTCCGTGCCTGTCTTCGGGGAAGCGCACAAGAAAACAACGAAAACGGCTTGAAAGCATAGAAAAGCCCGTTTCTCCAGTCATTTCTGGAAAAACGAGCTTCTCTTTTCTGGTCGGAGTGGCGAGATTCGAACTCGCGGCCTCTTGAACCCCATTCAAGCACGCTACCAAGCTGCGCTACACCCCGACAGACTGACGTTCCGTCAAGCAAAATATATTATACCACAGCGTCAGGATTTGTCAAGTGGAAATCTCACAAAATCCATGATCCTGCCCCTCCTCCGGCTTGCGCGTCACACACCGCGTATTTCCTTCGGTCAATCCGATTTTCTGTTCCTTTTGGTTTTCCTTTTCGCCCGCTTATGGTATACTAGATGAAAAGGAGGTCATCCCCTGTGAATCGGAACAACATCAACTACAATCTCGAGCGCAAACTCCGGCGCTTTGCCATCAGCGATCTGATGAAGTACATCGTCTTTGGGCAGGCTGCCGTCTATCTGCTCATGCTCATCTGGCCGACGGTGGGCTATCGGCTGTATTCGGCCATCACGCTCTCCCGCAGCGCGCTGCTGCACGGGCAGATCTGGCGCATCGTGACCTTTGTCTTTGCGCCACCGAACAGCTCGCCGCTTTTCATCATCTTCGCCCTCTACTTCTATTATATGATCGGCGCGGGCCTGGAGGCGCGCTGGGGCAAGGTGAAGTTCAATCTCTACTACCTCATCGGCATGGCCGCCGCCGTCATCGCCTGCCTGATCACGGGCTACGCGGGCAACACCTACCTCAACCTCTCGCTCTTCTTCGCCTACGCGGCGCTGTATCCCGATGTCGAGGTGCTGCTCTTCATGATCCTGCCGGTCAAGATGAAGGTTCTTGCCGTGCTCGATGCCGCGCTTTATACCTGGCAGTTCATCGTCGGCAATGCATCCACGCGCGTGACCATCCTGCTCTGCCTGGCCAATGTTTTCCTCTTCCTCGGCGGCGACATCGTGGGTACCATCCGCCGCGAGAGCCATTACTGGAAGACCCGCTACAACTTCCGCAAAACGATGCGTAAATGATCCTCTCTTTATATGAAAAGGGCTGCGCCGCAGGGATATCGCTTCCTGCGGCGCAGCTTTCTGTATGCTGCGCATGCCTTGTCGGGCCTGGCGCCCGGCCTCATTCCTCCGGCTCGCGCAGCAGCTCGCGGATGCTCTTCTTCTCGCCCGCAGCCATGACGAGCTCATACACGCCCGCGCCGATCATGCCGAACATGCCCGCCAGGCCAAGTATCGCCCAGAAGTCGGCTGCCCACATTTCATCCAGCATTGCGCCGACAAAGATCGGCAGCACACAGGTCACCAGCATGGCAATGCCCTTGCCGCGGCGGCGGGAGGCCTTCTCGTCAATCGCGTCACGCAGCTCACGGAGCTTCTTGCGCACACGCGCGCTGAGCGAAAAATGTCCCTTCTTCACCTTGTCCTTCCCCTTGGGCTTGCGGGTGGCCGTGAGCAGGTACACGCCCAGGCCAATCATGCCGAACATGCCCGCCATCCCGAGGAACGCGCCCACGTCCGTGTTCCACAGCTCGGTAAACGCCGCGCCGATCATCATCGGGAAGCAGCACGCCGAGCACAGTGCCGTGCCCAGCGAGTGGCGATGCAGCGCCGTGCTGCTCTCACGCACATACTGCGCCACCTCGTCCTCCGTCATCTGCGGCCAACGGGATGAGGCCGTCTTTCCGGCTTCCTCGAAGCCCTCCTCTCGCATTCTCGCGGGAATATCGCGGAATTCCCCGAGCACGCGGGCAATCGCGCCCTCCTCGCTCAGCCCCTGCCCGAGCAGCACATCGTGCCTGTCGAGCATCTGCCCAAGCAGGTTAACGCGGTAGAGATCCGCCATCGGCTCGGACGCGAATTCGCTGCTCTCCTCGAGGATAAACCGCTTAAAGGTGAGCGAAATCTCCTCCCGGCTCGCTCGCTGAGTCTGCGCCTGTGTCATCTTTCCCCTCCATTGGCCAACGCCTTGACCACCTCGCCCGCCAGGATCATCCCCATGACCGGCGGAACGAAGCTCACGCTTCCGGGCGCGTGTCGCCCGTTTGAGAAATCGGCGACGCAGCTGCGCGCCTCTTCCCTTGAATATACGACCCGGTGGTGCTCGATGCCCCGCTTTCTCAGCTGCGCGCGCATTACGCGGCAAAGCGGGCAGACGCTGGTGTCGTAGATGTCCGCGACCTCAAAGCGCGTCGGATCGAGCTTGTTGCCCGCGCCCATCGCGCTGATGATGGGCACGCCCGCCGCACGCGCGCGGACGATCAGCTCCGTTTTGGCCCTGACCGTGTCGATCGCGTCGACGACATAGTCAAAGGCGGAGAGATCGACGCCGTCAGCACTTTCTGGCGTATAGAACATCCGATGGCAGGTCACGCTCATCCCGGGATGGATATCGAGCATCTGCTCCCGGATGACCTCGACCTTGGGCCGTCCCAACGTCGAGGTCATCGCCACCGCCTGCCGGTTGATGTTGCTCAGGCTGACGACGTCGTCGTCGAACACGTCGATGGCCCCAATGCCCGAGCGCGCCAGCGCCAGCGCGCAATGGCCGCCTACCCCGCCCACGCCAAACACGGCGACGCGGCTTTGCGCCAAACGGGACATGCCCTCATCGCCGAAGATGAGGGCAGTCCTTGAAAATCTTTCATCCATATCCGCGAGCCTCTGTCCCGCCAGTCAGAAGTCGCAGTTGCCCGGCGTGCGCGGATACGGGATCACGTCGCGGATATTCTCGATATCCGTCAGATACATGACCAGGCGCTCAAATCCCATGCCGAAGCCGGAATGCGTGCATCCGCCGTAGCGGCGCAGGTTGACGTACCAGTCCATCTGCTGCGTGGAGATGTGCAGCTCGTCCATGCGCGCGGTCAGCAGCTCGAGCCGCGTCTCGCGCTGGCTGCCGCCCATCAGCTCGCCGGAGCCCGGCACGAGCAGGTCGACCGCCGCGACGGTCTTTCCGTCGGGGTTCTGGTACATGTAGAAGGCCTTGATGTCCTTGGGCCAGTCGTAGACGAAGACCGGGGATTTGAAGTATTCCTCCGTGAGGTACTTCTCGTGCTCCTTGAAGATGTCCTCGCCCTGCACGGCCTCGTGCTCAAACTGCTTGGGCGCCTTCTGCAGGATGTCGATGGCCTCTGCGTGGGTGACGCGCGCGACATGCGAGGTTGTCAGCGCCTCGAGCTTTTCGATCAGGTTCGACTTGGCGTAGCCCTGCAGGAACGTCAGCTCGGGCATCGCCTTGTCGAGCACCTCGCGGACGATGGACTTGAGGAAGTCCTCCTCGATGTCCATCAGGCCATTGAGGTCACAGAAGCAGATCTCCGGCTCGATCATCCAGAACTCGGCCGCATGCGTCTTCGTGTTGGAGTTCTCCGCGCGGAAGGTCGGGCCGAAGGTATAGACGCGCTTGTAGGCGAGCGCATAGGTCTCCGCCTCGAGCTGGCCCGTGACGGCGAGCGCGGTCGCCTTGCCGAAGAAGTCCTCGCCAGGCGTATAGGGCTTGCCCATCTCGCTGGTCGTGACGGTGAAGGTGTTGCCCGCGCCCTCCGCGTCGTTCGCGGTGATCAGCGGGGTATGCACATAGACGTAGCCACGGCTCTGGAAGTAGTTGTGGATCGCCTGCGCCGCGATGGAGCGGACGCGGAACACAGCCTGAAAGAGCCTCGTACGCGGGCGCAGGTAGGCGATATCGCGCAGGAATTCGAGCGTATGCCGCTTGGGCTGAAGCGGATAATCCTCCGTGCAGTCGCCCTCCAGGGTGAGCGAAGCGGCCTGCATTTCGAGCGCGCCGCCGCGCCCGGCGACGAGCTTGCCCGTCGCGCTGATGGCCGCGCCGTTTCGGATGGCCTGCACGCCGGCGAAGTTCTCGACCTTCTCGTCGTAGACGATCTGCATCGGCGCGAGCACCGTGCCGTCAAAAAACTCGATAAAGCCGATGCTCTTCTGCTTGCGATGGTTGCGCACCCAGCCCTGAAGCGTCACCGTTTTGCCCTCAAACGACTGACTGTCTGCCGCAATCTCGCGCAGATCGTACACCTTTGTATCGCTCATACACTTTCCTCTTTCCCTCCGCCGCACCGGCGGGGCCGTTTTTCAATCGCCCTTATCATATCAAAAAAAGCCGGGAAACGCAAGAGGAACCGCGGTTTCCTTCATGCGCTGTCCGGCTTTTCTGCTGTTCTCCTGATCTGTTTGCGGTTCAAACTTCTTTATGTCCTAACTCTTGCTTTGCAGGATCGGCCCCGTTTCAATCGTAGGATGCTGCGCATCCTGCTCTGAAACTGCTTTTTCTTGATCTTCCGGGAAAACGTTGGGCTGCCGCCCAAACCTGCCAAGGGACTTCGCCCCTTGACCCCATGTTCGCTTCGCGCTTATAGACGATTCTATCTGAAATCAATATCAGCCCTGCTTTGCGGCCGCTTCCTTTTTGGCCGCCTGCATCTCTCCCCAGGTATACATCACCAGACCGGCGATAACGGTCATGCCGCCGATGAGCAGCGGCAGCGTCACCTGCTCGCCAAAGAGCAGCAGCGCCCAGACAGCCGCGCCGATGGGCTCTCCCAGCAGCGCAAAGGAGACGACGTCCGCGCTCACGAAGCCAAGCAGATAGGTCATCAGCGCGTGGCCGCCCAGCGTGCAGACGACGGCGAGCACGACGATGCCGCCCAGCGACGGCAGCGTGACCTGAAAGCCGCCCGTAAACGGCGAAATGATCAGCAGGCAGAGCGCCGTCACGCAATAGACAAAGGTCATATAGCCAATTGCCGGGAGATTCTTGCGCGCCGCGCGTCCGCAGAGCCAATGGCCCGCGATGAAGATGGCGCCGATGAGCGCCAGCGCGTCGCCCAACAGGCTGCCCTGCTCGCCGCCCATCGAGAGCAGACCGATGGCCGCCGCGCCGATGATCGCGACGATCGCGCCCGGAATGGCCTCGCGCTTGATCGGCTCATGCAGAAGAATGCCCGAGAGCGCGGCGACAAACAGCGGCTGCGTACACACGAGCGCCGTTGCGACAAAGGTCGAGGAAAAGCTCATTGAGGTCATCCAGGTCGTGTAATGCAGCGCCAGCAGCAGCGCCGCCGCGCAGGCGAGGCCAAGCTGGCGCCTGGGCGCGCGCAGCACGGCCATCAGCTCACCGCTGCGGATCGCGGGAAAGAGCAGCAGCAGCGCAGAAAGGAGCATCCTGCCAAAGGCGACCATCACCGGCGACGCGCCGCAGGCCAGCGACCATTTGACCATCGGGCCGGATACGCTGACGCCCACGACGGCCAGAAACACGAGCAGCGTCTTGTTCTTTTTCATTGTGTCCTTCTCCTGTCCATCCATCCGTATTGGCGCGCAATGCGCAAGCAAAGGGGCCCTGCAGCAGCAGCCTCAAGGCCCCTTGTTTTTGGGAAATGCGGTTTATTCGTCTTCGTCTTCAGGCGCTTCGTCCTCGCCGCCCAGGTCCATGGAGAGATCGTCGCTCTCCGTGGGGACATTGTCCGGCTTCTCGCCGTCCTCCGTCTCCTCCTCCGGCTCCTCAGCCTCGCGCTCCGTGACGGTCACGCCGACGATCCGGCTGTCGCCCTCCACGCGCATGACACGAACGCCCTGCGAGACGCGGCCGATGACGGAGATGTCGCCAACCGGCATGCGGATAATCGTCCCATCGTCCGTGATGAGCATCAGATCCTCGTCCTCGCGAACGAGCAGCTGCGCCGCCATCAGGCCGGTCTTCTCCGTCAGGCGCATCGCAAGGATGCCCTTGCCGCCGCGGGACTGGCAGCGGAACTCGGAAATCTCCGTGCGCTTGCCGTAGCCCTTCTGCGTGATGGCCAGCACCTGCGTGCCCTCCTTGACCTTCGCCACGGAGATGACCTCGTCGCCCTCCGCCAGATCCATCGAGCGCACGCCCATCGAGTTACGGCCCATCGCGCGGACATCGTCCTCGCTGAAACGGATCGCCTGGCCCATGCGCGTGGCGAGCATGATCTCGCTGGCGGAATCCGTCAGCTCCACGCCGATGAGCTCGTCCTCCTCGCGCAGCACAATGGCGATCAGGCCGGCCTTGCGCAGGTTGGCAAATTCATCCAGCGCGGTCTTCTTGATCGTGCCGCAGCGCGTCGCCATGACCAGGAAGCGCCCCTCGCGCTCACGCGGCAGCTTGATCATCGCCGTGACCTTCTCGCCGCCGTCGAGCTGCAGCAGGTTGACGATCGCCGTGCCGCGCGCCATGCGTCCGCCCTCGGGGATTTCGTAGCCCTTGAGGCTGTAGACGCGGCCCCTGTTCGTGAAGAACATGAGGTCGTCGTGCGTGGAGGAGACGATCAGCTTCTCCGCGTAGTCCTCCTCGCGCGTCGTCATGCCGATGATGCCCTTGCCGCCGCGGTTCTGGCTGCGGTAGGTCGCCCGCGGCGTGCGCTTGACATAGCCGAAATGTGACAGCGTCACGACCACGCTGTCCTCCTGAATGAGGTCCTCCGGGTCGATTTCGCCATCCATGACGCCGATCTCGGTGCGGCGCGGATCCGCGTATTTTTCCTTGATCGCGAGAATCTCCTCGCGCACGATTCCCAGCACCATCTTTTCATCCGCCAGCACGGCGCGCAGATACGCGATGGTCTTCTCCAGCTCGGCGTATTCCTCCTGCAGGCGCTCGCGCTCCAGGCCGGTCAGGCGGGCCAGGCGCATGTCGAGAATCGCCTGCGCCTGCTTGTCGGAGAGGCCGAAGCGCTCCATGAGCTGCGTCTTCGCCTCGGTGGTATTCGCGCTGCCGCGGATGATCCTGACGATCTCGTCGATGTTATCCAGCGCGATCAGCAAGCCCTCGAGGATATGGGCGCGGGCCTCGGCCTTGTCCAGGTCGTAGCGCGTGCGCCGGGTGATGACGTCCTTCTGGTGCTCGAGGTAATGGAAGAGCATCTGATGGAGCGAGAGCACCTTCGGCTCGCCGTCCACCAGCGCGAGCATGATCGCGCCGAAGGCGTCCTGCATCTGCGTATGCTTGTAGAGATAGTTGAGCACGACGGCGGCGTTGACATCCTTCTTGAGCTCGATGACGATGCGCATTCCCTCGCGGTCGCTCTCGTCGCGGATATCGCTGATGCCCTCCAGGCGCTTTTCATGCACGAGCTCCGCGATCTTCGCCACCAGCACGGATTTGTTCACCATGTACGGGATCTCCGTCACGATGATGCGCTGGCGGTTGTTGCCCATCGGCTCAATGTCGGTCTTCGCGCGCACGATGATGCGGCCGCGGCCGGTGGTGTAGGTGTCGTAAATGCCCTTTCTGCCCAGGATGATGCCGCCGGTCGGGAAGTCCGGGCCCTTGATGCATTCCATCAGCTCCTGGTTGGTCGCGTCCGGCTTGTCAATCAGCTTGACGACGCCGTCGATGACCTCGCCGAGGTTGTGCGGCGGGATGTTGGTCGCCATGCCGACGGCAATGCCGGAGGAACCATTGACCAGCAAATTCGGGAAACGGCTGGGCAGCACGTTCGGCTGCATCAGCGTCTCGTCGAAGTTGGGCGAAAAGTCGACCGTCTCCTTGTCGATGTCCGCGAGCATTTCCATGTTGATCTTGCTCATGCGGGCCTCGGTATAACGCATGGCTGCCGCGCCGTCGCCGTCGACGGAGCCGAAGTTGCCCTGGCCCTCGACGAGCGGGTAGCGCGTCGCGAAATCCTGCGCCAGGCGCACCAGCGCGCCATACACGGAGGAATCGCCGTGCGGATGGTATTTGCCCAGAACGTCGCCGACGATGCGCGCGCACTTGCGGTACGGCTTGTCCGGCGTGACGCCCAGCTCATGCATGGCGTAGAGGATGCGGCGATGGACAGGCTTGAGGCCGTCGCGCACGTCCGGCAGAGCGCGCGTGATGATGACCGCCATCGCATAGGAGATGAACGACTTCTTCATCTCGTGCTCCAGATCGATCGGATGAATTCTGTCCAGATCGGTCGTATTGCCCGGAAGATTATCCTTAAAATCCAAGGGTCGTTCCCTCCTTCCTTAAATGTCCAGATCGAGCACGAGCTTGCTGTTCTGCTCGATGAATTCGCGGCGCGGCTCGACCTTCTCGCCCATCAGCAGGCTCATGATCTCGTCCGCGGCAATGGCGTCCTCGACAGACACGCGCAGCATCGTGCGCTGCTTGGGATCCATCGTCGTGTTCCACAGCTGCTCGGCGCTCATCTCGCCCAGGCCCTTGTAGCGCTGCACATCCGGCTTCTTCTCGCGGCCGATTTCGGTCATGACCTTGTCAAGCTCCGCGTCGGAGTAGCAGTAGCGCTCGGTCTTCTGATAGGTGACCTTGTACAGCGGCGGCTGCGCGGCGTAGACGTGGCCCTGCTCGATCAGCGGGCGCATGTAGCGGTAGAAGAACGTCAGCATCAGGATGCGGATGTGGCTGCCGTCGACGTCGGCATCGGTCATGCAGACGATGCGGTCATAGCGCAGCTTGCTGATGTCAAAGTCCTCGCCCACGCCGCAGCCAAACGCCGTGATCATCGCCTTGATCTCCTCGTTGGCGAGCACGCGGTCAAGGCGCGTCTTTTCGACGTTGAGGATCTTGCCGCGCAGCGGAAGAATCGCCTGGAAATGGCGGTCGCGGCCCATCTTGGCGCTGCCGCCTGCGCTGTCGCCCTCGACGAGGAAGATTTCGCATTTGCTCGGGTCTCTCTCGGAGCAGTCCGCCAGCTTGCCCGGCAGGCTTGCGCTCTCCAGCACGGTCTTTCTGCGGGTGAGGTCGCGCGCCTTGCGCGCCGCCTCTCTCGCGCGGGAGGCCGCCAGGCAGCGATCCAGAATCAGCTTGGCGGTCGCCGGGTTTTCCTCCAGATAATCGGCCAGCTGCTTGCCCACGAGCGAGTTGACGATCGTGCGCACCTCGCTGTTGCCCAGCTTGCTCTTCGTCTGGCTCTCGAACTGCGGGTCCTCGAGCTTGACGGAGACGATGGCCGCCATACCCTCGCGGATGTCGTCGCCGGTCAGGTTGGCATCGTTCGCCTTGAGGATGCCATGCCTGCGGCCGTAATCGTTGATCACGCGCGTGATGGCCATCGAAAAGCCGGCCATGTGCGTGCCGCCGTCCGGCGTGTGGATGTTGTTGACGAAGGTGAAGATGTTCTCGGTGTAGGTATCGTTGTACTGCATGGCGACCTCGACGCTCGTCGTGCCGACCATGCCGTTGATGTAGATAGGCTCCGGGAAGAGCACCTCTTTGTTCTTGTTGATGTATTTGACAAACTCGCTGATGCCGCCCTCGTAGTGGAAGACGCGCTCGACCGGCTCCTCTCCGCGCTCGTCGCGGAAGACGATGCGGATGCCGCGGTTGAGGAAGGCCATCTCGCGGAAGCGGGTCTTGAGCGTATCGAAATTGAACGCGCCCGTCTCAAAGATGCCCTCGTCGGCGCCCTCGTCGTTCACGCTCATGCCCTTGACATCCGGCCAAAACTGGATGGTCGTGCCGGTACGCTCCGTCTCGCCGACGACCTTGAGGTCGTAAAGCACCTTGCCGCGGGCATACTCCTGCTGATAGATCTTTCCATCCTGATAGACGAGCACCTTGAGATGCCGGGAGAGCGCGTTGACGACCGACGCGCCGACGCCGTGCAGGCCACCGGAGACCTTGTAGCCCCCGCCGCCGAACTTGCCGCCCGCATGCAGGATCGTCAGGCAGACCTCGACCGCCGGACGGCCGATCTTGTGATGGATGCCGACCGGGAAGCCGCGGCCGTTGTCCCGCACTGTGCAGGACCCGTCCTTTTCCAGCGTGATGTCGATCTGCGTACAGAAGCCCGCCAGCGCCTCATCAACCGCGTTGTCCACAATCTCATAGACGAGGTGATGCAAGCCGCGCTCATCCGTCGAGCCGATATACATGCCCGGACGCTTGCGCACAGCCTCCAGGCCCTCAAGCACCTGAATCTGATTCTCGTCATAAGCACCGGCCTGCTCCTGCGCAGACACGTCGGCATTGACATTCAATTCGTTGTTGTCCATATCTTTCCTCAGCATTCTTGTCCCTGATCCTCGCGATAAAGCCCCTGCGGCGTCTCCTCCGTCTCCCCGCCATCTGCCGGAAAGGCATGCCCGTCGAACGCGCCCTCATGCGCGCGCTGCGCGAGCGTCGTCGTGGAGATCGGCGAAAGGTAGACGCGCGGGTTTTCCGTCGCTCCGCCAGCCTTCCTTGCCCCTGCGCAGATCACAGCGCTCTTGGCTGTAATGCCCTGACGGGCAAGCACGCGGTTCTGGCGGCGAATTTCGGCGAGCATCGCACCGGTCACGGCGTTGCTCGCCTGCGTCAAATCGATGATTGCGACGATATCGGCCGTATGCACGGCCACGTCGTCGCCCAGATGAAGGATCATATTTCCTCCGGCGCCCGGTCGGAAAGCGCCGTCTCCGCCGCCTTCCGCTGAACATTTTCTTACTATAATAGTATACCAAATTTCACAGGTTTTTTCAAATAGTAGCCGAGGTTTTTTGCATCGTTTTCCGCTTAAAAAGCATACAAAAAAAGACGCCTGAATTCGGCGTCTTTGCGCAGGCTCAGCGCCCCCTCAAGCCTCCGGCGCCGCGCGCATTGCGCGGGGCATCGCCGTTGCCCGCCTGCTCCTCCAGATTCTTGAGCCAGTCCAGCCAATCGGCATCATCATAGCCGCTAAAATCGTCCTCCCAGACCGGCGTGATATCCTGAAGTGTCGCGTCGCCCCAGCCGAAGGTCTCATAAAATGTGTCGATCGCCTCGTCGTAGTAGCAGACCCCGTCGATCAGGCCCAGCTCTCTGGCCTGAACCGCGCTCAGGAGCCTTCCGTCCATGAAGGGCTCCATCTGCTCGCGCGTCATGCCGCGGGAGGCCTCGATCTCCTGCAGGAAGAATTCAAAGCTCTCGTCGACGAGCGCCTGCAGAATCGCTCGCTGCTCCTGCGTCAGCTCGGGATAGCCGTCCACCTTGTTTTCCCCGGAGGCGACGTAGATCCGCTCGATGCCCAGCTTGTCAAGGAACCCCGCCTCGCTCGAAGATTCCATGTACACGCCGACATTGCCCGTCAGCGTCATGCGCGAGGCCAGAATGGCATCCGCGCCCATCGCGACATAGACGCCCGCCGAGCAGCATTCCTGCTCCATGTATGCCGCCACAGGCCTGCCGGTCAGCTCCTTGTAGGTCTTCAGCTCGTGCAGCAGCTCGTCCGCCTCGTAGAGCCCGCCGCCGGGCGTATTGAGCAGCAGAATCAGCCCGACGTTTTCCCGGTCGTCGATCAGCGCGTCGATGGCGTCCAGGGTACCCTGGTGATCGTAATATACGTCATACGCGGAAAGCTCGCCGTCGATGGAAAGCAACGCCACATGGCGCTCCTGATGAGCGCCGCGTCCGCCCTCGCGCTCTTCGAGCTTGCTCTTGAGCCAGCTCCCCGGCTCGCTTCCCGGCGGTTCCTCCGCCACCGCCGCCATCGCGCCCGCCAGCAGCAGACACAGCGCCGCCAGAACCCCGCACAGTCTTCTCATCCGCAATCCGTCCTTTCCTCATCCGCCCGCCGCGTCACCACGCCTCGGGCTCGTACAGGCGGAGCGTTCCCTCCGCCAGCGTCCGCGGCATGTCGATCAGCCGCTGGTTCCTGCTGCCGCGGTAGAGCAGCTACAGCGAGCGCTCCCGCGCCAGATACGGCCCGTCCACAAGCACGTCGACCTGCTCCAGCAGGCGCATCCTGTCCGCCCGTCCCTCGGCCTGCAGGGCCTCGAGCGTAAAGCCCGTGTAGCACCAGACGCTCATGCCCCGCTGCCGGGCTGCCCGGGCGATCTCCGCCATCGGCTCCGGCTGCATCATCGGCTCGCCGCCCGTGAGCGTCACGCCGCGCACCAGCGGATTGACGCCCAGCATCGCGATGACCTCGCTGGTGTCGCGCAGCGCGCCGCCCTGCGGGTCGTGCGTCTGCGGATTGTGGCATTCGGGGCAGCCGTGCGGACAGCCCTGCGCGAAGACGGCCAGCCGGTAGCCCGGCCCGTCCACGATCGATTCCGGCACGATGCCGGCCAGCCGAACCTCCATCGTCACACCCCGTGCTTCACGCGGTCGCGCTCCTCGGCGCGCTTGCCGTCGCCCCAGCGCTCCATCGTCCCGACGAGATAGCCCGTGATGCGGCGGATGCGCTCAAAATGCACCTCTTCCTCCTGCCGGCCGCACTGCGGGCAGCAGTCCCCAATGATGCCGTTGTAGCCGCAGACGGGGTCGCGGTCGACCGGATGGTTGATCGAGCCGTAGCCAATGCCCGCGTCGTGCATCGCGCGCACGACGGCCTCAAAGGCCTCCAGGTTCTTCGTCGGGTCGCCGTCCATTTCGATGTAGGAGATGTGGCCTGCGTTGGTCAGCGCGTGATACGGGCCCTCAATGCGAATCTTTTCAAACGCACTGATCGGGAAATAGACCGGGACGTGGAAGCTGTTGGTGTAGTATTCCCTGTCCGTCACGCCAGGAATCACGCCGTAGCGCTCGCGGTCGAGCTTGACAAACCGGCCGGAGAGCCCCTCTGCCGGGGTCGCCAGCAGCGTGTAATTCATCCTTCTCTCCTGCGAGAGTGCGTCGAGCTGCGCGCGCATCCGGCCGATGATCTCAAGGCCCAGCTTCTGCGCAGCCTCGCTCTGCCCGTGGTGCTCGCCGGTGAGCGCAACGAGTGTCTCCGCCAGGCCGATGAAGCCGACGGAAAGCGTGCCGTGTCGCAGCACCTCGCGCACCTCGTCGTCCCAGGCGAGCTTTTCGCTGTCCAGCCATACGCCCTCGCCCATCAGGAAGGGATAGTTGCGCACCTTCTTGCGCGCCTGAATCTCAAAGCGCTCGTCAAGCTGCCCGATCACCAGCTTCATCCGCTCGTCGAGCATCGCGTAGAACGCATCCAGATCGCCGCGCGCCTCAATCGCGATGCGCGGCAGGTTGATCGAGGTGAAGGAGAGGTTGCCCCGGCGGTTGCAGACCTCGCGCGTCGGGTCGTAGACGTTGCCGATGACGCGCGTGCGGCAGCCCATGTAGGCGATCTCCGTCTCGCGATGGCCGGGCTTGTAGTATTGCAGGTTGAACGGCGCGTCGACGAACGAGAAATTCGGGAAGAGCCGCTTCGCACTCACCCGCATGGCCAAGCGGAAGAGGTCGTAATTCGGGTCGCCGGGGTTATAGCTCACGCCCTCCTTGACCCGGAAAATCTGGATCGGGAAGATCGGCGTCTCGCCGCGGCCCAGCCCCTTTTCCGTTTCCAGCAGCAGGCTGCGCACAACCATACGCCCCTCCGGCGAAGTATCCATGCCGTAGTTGATCGAGGAGAACGGCGTCTGCGCGCCCGCGCGGGAATGCATCGTGTTGAGGTTGTGGATAAAGGCCTGCATGGCCTGGTTCGTGCGCCGCTCCGTCTCGCGGTAGCCGCGCTCCTTCGCATAGCGCAGAATTCGTTCGCAGTCCGCCTCACCCGCCATCTCGAGCAGACGGCTGCGAATGGCGCTGTCAAACGCCTCGTTCATCCGCAGCGTCGGTACCGCGCCCTCCTGCGCGCGGATCTGGCGGATAAGGGCCTTCGCCTCCTCGTCGCCTGCGCTGTGGCCGAGCACGAGCTCAAGGCCCGCGCCCAGCGCGCGGCGGTATTCCTTGACAAAGGTCTTGGCGACGCCCGGCGCCATGTCGTAGTCAAAGCTCGCAATCGCCTGCCCGCCGTGCTGATCGTTCTGGTTGGACTGAATCGCGATGCAGGCCAATGCGGAATAGCTGCCGATGTCCTGCGGCTCGCTGAGCACGCCGTGCCCCGTCGAGAAGCCGCCGCGGAACAGCTCCGTCAGATCGATCTGCGTGCAGGTGGTTGTCAGCGTCAGAAAGTCGAGGTCATGGATGTGGATGTCGCCCTCGCGATGGGCGCGCGCATGCTCCGGCCTCAGGACATACATGTCGTAGAACTGCTTGGCGCTCTCCGAGCCATATTTGAGCATCGTGCCCATCGCCGTGTCGCCGTCGATGTTCGCGTTCTCGCGCTTGACATCCGAATCCGCCGCGTCCTTGAAGGTAATGTCCTGCAAAATGTGCATGAGACGGGTCTGCGCCTCCCGGGCGCGGCTGCGCTCGGCACGGTAGAGGATGTAGGCCTTCGCCGTGCGGGCGTAGCCCTCCTCGATGAGCACCTGCTCCACCCTGTCCTGCACACCCTCTACCGTCGGCATGTCGATGCTCTCGTCGCGGCTGATGCCCCTCGTCACGATCGCGGCCAGCCGCTTCGCCTCGTTTTCGCCCTTCGCGCTGCCCACGGCGGCAAAGGCGCGCAGGATCGCGGCGGCAATCTTGCTCTCGTCATACGCGGCAACCCGGCCGTCGCGCTTTCTGATGGTCTCCGGCATGTTCTCTCCCTCCACGCTGTTGCTGAAAAAGGGGCGGCACCTCCGCGCCGTCCCGTCAGACGACTGGCAAACCCGCCCGAAAAAGCTGGCGGCAAAAGCCAGTTATTTGAAAATCTGCGTCGTCGTCGCCTGCTCGGCCGCCTTCTGTGCCGCGCGCATCTCGTCGTAGCCCTCGGGCTTTTCCGTGCAGAGCTTTTCAAGCAGCAGATCGATCGTCGCGGCCGCAGTGTCGTTGTTGCCGCTGTAGGCCATGATGCACAGCACGCTGTTTTCCGGATCACAGCTGTAGTCAAACAGGCCGTAGAGCGTATCAGCCGGAATGCCGTAAAGGCCCTCCTCGCCCGCTCCGCTCATGGCGCGGCCGGCGGAAAGATCGATATCTCTCGCATCAATCACACCGCTCTGGATATAGGGCGTCAGCTCGAGGAAAGCGTCGTCAGCTCCTTCCTGCGTCAGCTTCTTGAACTCGCTGCGCGGAAGCAGGCAGACGTCTCCCTGCTGCGCCGCCACATAGGTCGAGAACTGCATCTGGGCATACATGTCCCCAGAGGCGAGGTTGATGTTCAGGACGGTCAGCTCCTCCTGGTCCGGACAGCGCGCCTGAAGCTCCGGCCAGAAATCCGCCTCCACAGCGGCGGAATCCGCATAGCTGCAGCAGAGGTAAAGCTCGATCTTCCTCTCCTCAGGCGTCCTGTATGCCGTCATGGAAAAGAGGAGATCGACGCCAAAGCAGCCAAGCAGCAACAGCAGCAGATACTTCCACCAGCTGTACGCAAAATGGTTTTTGAGCTGCTTGACCGTCACGCGATGGTTTGCCATGAATGTGCCTCCGCAACCTCCGGAGCCACGCGACGCTCCGTCCGGAAAGCCTCCGCTCCGAAAGCGCGCCTGAATGGCCCTCGATTTTCTTTGGACGGCGTCTTGATCCCCGGGAACAAGGATTCCTTCCGCCCGTCCTGTCATGGTTTCATTGTAGCATCAACAGTTCCCTGCGTCAACCCGCTGCACCCTGACCCAGGGCCCAAATGCCAAAAGCCGGGCAATCTCCGCAGAGACTGCCCGGGCTTTGCTATTCCATGCGTCCGCCTGGCGCGGCGCGCCGTTTATTGGTCAATCGGCTTCATCGTCGGGAAGAGCAGCACGTCGCGAATGCTCGCGCTGTCGGTCAGCAGCATCACGAGGCGATCCACACCGAAGCCCAGGCCGCCCGTCGGAGGCATGCCGTACTCCAGCGCGGCGACGAAATCCTCGTCGATGTCCGCGTGGCCGCCCTGTGCGCGCTTGGCAGCCGCCTGGCGCTCGAACCGGCCGCGCTGATCGATCGGGTCGTTCAGCTCGGAGAAGGCGTTGCCCGCCTCCATGCAGTTGATGAAGAACTCGAAGCGCTCGGTCATGTCCGGCTCGTCCTTCTTGCGCTTGGCCAGCGGGGAGATCGCCACCGGATAATCCATGATGAACGTGGGCTGCACCAGGTTCGGCTCCACAAATTCATCGAAGCACGCCTCCAGGCACTCGCCCTTAACAGCATTCTTCTCCACATGCACGCCGCGCGCCTCGCACTCCGCGCGCGCCTGCTCGTCGCTTTCCCACGCGTAGTAGTCGATGCCGCTATACTTCTTGACGGCCTCGGCCATCGTCATGCGCGTCCACGGCGCGGTCATATCGATTTCCTTGCCCTGATAATTGATCTTGAGCGTGCCGCAGACCTTCTGCGTCACATAGACATACATCTCCTCGACGAGGTTCATGATGTCCTTGTAGTCCGCGAATGCCTGATACAGCTCGATGGTCGTGAATTCGGGGTTGTGCCGGGTGTCCATGCCCTCGTTGCGGAAGATGCGGCCCACCTCGTATACCTTCTCAAAGCCGCCCACAATCAAGCGCTTGAGGTAAAGCTCCGTCTCAATGCGCAGATACATCGGGATATCCAGCGCGTTGTGGTGCGTGACAAAGGAGCGGGAATTCGCGCCGATTTCGATGGTCTGGAGCACCGGCGTATCCACCTCGAGGAAGCCCTTGGAATCGAGGAACTCGCGCAAAGCCTTGATGATCTGGCTGCGCTTGATGAAGGTTTCCTTGACCTCGGGGTTGACGATGGTGTCCACATAGCGCTGGCGGTAGCGCATGTCCTGATCCTTGAGGCCGTTCCACTTTTCCGGCAGCA